>DAOTWC010000050.1:0-13057 GCA_034435995.1 Anaerolineae bacterium
GGAGTATGTTCAAGGCAGTGAACCCGAAAGTTGATATCCAGAAGCTGGAGCGCGATCAGCTCAGTTTCTGGCGCTTGAACCGCATCTTTGAACGCACGATGGAAGAGCGCAAAGGCGGGCCGAGGTATGTGTTCTACGAAGGGCCGCCCACGGCCAACGGGCGCCCTGGCAGCCATCACGTGTTGGCCCGGTCGTTCAAGGATATGTTCCCACGCTACAAGACTATGCAGGGCTTTTACTCCCTGCGCCGCAGCGGGTGGGACACCCATGGCCTGCCAGTGGAGATTGAGGTCGAGAAAGAACTTGGCATCACCCACAAGCATGAGATCGAATCCTACGGCATTGCTGCCTTCAACGAGAAATGCAAGGCCAGCGTGCTGCGCTACATCGCTGACTGGGAGAAGCTCACCGAGCGCATGGCTTACTGGGCGGACCTAGACAACGCCTATGTCACGTTTACCAACGACTATATCCAGAGTGTGTGGTGGATTCTCAAGCAGCTCTGGAACAAAGGGCTGATCTACAAAGGGCTGAAGGTCGTGCCGTACTGCGCGCGCTGCGGCACGCCTTTGAGCACGCACGAGGTTTCGCTGGGCTACGAGATGGTCAAGGACCCCAGCGTGTACGTGCGCTTCCCACTACGCGACCGACCGGGCGTATATTTTCTCGCCTGGACAACCACGCCCTGGACGCTGCCAGGGAACGCAGCGCTGGCCGTTGCCGAGAACCTCGACTATGTCCAGGTCGAAGGCCCTGTGTTCCACGGGGAAGGCGTGGAGAACTTGATTCTGGCTGAGGAGCTGGTCGGGCGGGTCCTGATCAACGCTGACCAGTACCGCGTGGTCAAACGCTTCAAGGGCAAAGAGTTGGTTGGGGAACACTACCGCCCGCTCTACACTTTCTTGCCAGTGGATCGCGATTACGCCTACGTGGTTTCGGCCAGCTTTGTCAGCACGGAGGATGGCACAGGCATTGTCCATATCGCGCCGGCGTACGGCGCCGAAGATATGGAGGTGGGCAAAGCGCACGATCTGCCGGTGCTGCAGACAGTCGCGCCGGATGGCACGTTTGTTGAGGCTGTGACCGAATTCCGCGGTATGTGGGTGAAAGACGCGGATGCTGAAATCCGGCGCGACCTGCAGCAGCGCGGCCTGCTATATAAGGCCGAGCTGTACGAGCACAACTATCCATTCTGCTGGCGCTGCGGCACGCCGCTTCTGTATTATGCGCGCGACAGCTGGTTCATCCGCACGACGCAGTACCGCGACAAGCTGGTGGCGCTGAACAAGACGATTAACTGGGTGCCGGAGCACATCCGCGACGGGCGTTTCGGCAACTGGTTGGAGGATGTGAAGGACTGGTCGCTGGGGCGCGAGCGTTTCTGGGGCACGCCGCTGCCGGTGTGGGTAGATGACCAGACAGGCGACATGTTGTGCGTAGGCGGCGTTGATGAGCTGAGCCAGCTTGCCGGACGTGACCTGACAGGCCTGGACCTGCACCGGCCGTTTGTGGACGAAATCACGTTTCCTAACCCGAGCGGCAGGGGCGGCATCATGCGCCGCGTGCCGGAATTGATTGACGTGTGGTTCGACAGCGGCGCGATGCCGGTGGCGCAGTGGGGCTATCCTTACGCCAACCAGGCGCTGTTCGAGGAGCAGTTCCCAGCAGATTACATCTGCGAAGCGGTGGATCAAACCCGCGGCTGGTTCTACAGCCTGCACGCCATCAGCACGTTGTTGTTCGAGCAGGTGTGCTTCAAGAATGTGATCTGCTTGGGGCACATACTTGACGCCGATGGGCAGAAGATGTCCAAGAGCAAGGGCAACATCGTGGACCCGTGGTCTGTGCTCGACACACACGGCGCCGATGCCTTTCGCTGGTATCTTTACACTTCTGGCCCGCCAGGCGAGCCGCGCCGTTTTTCCGCTGATCTGGTTGGCGAGGTGGTCAAGAAGTTCTGGTCCACGCTGTGGAACACCTACAGCTTTTTCGTCACCTACGCCAACCTGGACAACTGGACGCCGGCCAGCCCGCAGCCGCCTGTCGCTGAGCGCGACCCGCTCGACCGCTGGGTGCTGGCTGAGCTGCACCGGCTGGTGCGCGACGTCACCGAGGCATACGAGCATTACGATGTGCCAAACGCCACGCGCCCAGTGCAGGTGTTTGTTGAAGCCTTGAGCAACTGGTATGTGCGCCTCAGCCGCCGCCGTTTCTGGAAGAGCGAAAATGACGCTGACAAACTGGCTGCCTATGCCACGCTCTATGAGTGTCTGGTTACAGTGTCGAAGCTGATTGCGCCTGCGATGCCGTTCTTGAGCGAGGCGCTGTATCGCAATCTGGTGTCCGAAGTTGACCGAGACGCGCCGATCAGTGTGCACCTGGCCCGCTGGCCCGCGCACAACCCTGAACTAATTGATGAGAAAACGCTCGCCGAGATGGCTTTGGTGCAGCGGTTGGTCAGCCTGGGGCTGGCGGCTCGTATGACCGTCAAACAGCGCGTGCGCCAGCCGCTGCCGCGGGCAGAATTTGCCACGCGGGACGCTGCTGAAACGGCGGTTGTGGAACGTCTCGCGGAACTCATCCAGAGCGAACTGAACGTCAAATCAGTGGGTGTGATACGCGCCGACGACGCGCGCAGCCTGGTGAAAGTTGTGTACAGCCTTAATCCACTACCGCAGCTCCTTGGGAAGAAGTATGGCAAGGACTTCCGGCGGCTGCAGAGCGCGCTGCGCGACGGCGACCAAGCCTCTATCAAGCCCATAGCAGAGGCGCTGCTGCGCGGTGAAAACGCAGTGGTGACGCTGGACGGTGACACTTTTGAAGTGACACCCACTGAGGTTGAGGTCAAGACGCTGCGCGAAGTGACCGAAGGCTACGCGGTGGCTGAGGAGGCAGGATATGTGGCCGTGCTGGACACACGGCTGACGCCCGACCTCATCAACGAGGGTCTGGCCCGCGAGGTCGTCCGCCGGGTGCAGACGATGCGCCGTGACGCCGACTTCAACATCAATGACACCATTGCCATTAATTACGTGGCGAGTGAGCGTCTGGCTGCGGCTGTCGAGCAGTATGCTGATTATATCTGTGCCGAGACGCTCAGTGAGGCGCTGGTCCGGAATGCGCCAGGCGATGGTTTCTACACCGAGGAATTCGACATTGACGGTGAGAAGCTGGCGCTGGGCATCAAGCGGACTGGGCGTTAACTGGTTAAATTCGACAAATTCGCATTTGAGGCAGGCGTTGCGCAGACAGCCTGCCTCTTTTCTTGTCACAGGCTTCTGATCGCTTTTGGTGAGAAATCACTAAATAAACGGGCAGCTGTTGTGGTAAAGCGCTATAGTGTTGCCAAATTGGCCTGCCTACACTCAAGAGGTGTTGTGGGATGCTGCCAATGGCCGATAAGAACACAGTCACGATTCAGGCGCTGCTGCAGTTCGCGCTGCCGCTTGGAACAGCGCTGCTGGCAGGGCCTGCTGACACAACAATCAACTGGGCAGTGACAGTGCGCGCACAGCCGCCGGCTTTCCCGGAAATATATGGCGGAGAGCTGGTCTTGCTATCAATGGATTTACTGCGCGCTTACAACACCCGGCTGACGCTGGAAGAGGTTGTCAACAGCCTGGCTGACGTTGGCGTGCAGGCGGTTGCAGTGCGCGGTGAGGTTTCAGAGGACGTAATCGGCGCTGCGGCTGAGCGCGGTCTGAGCCTGCTGATGCTGCCGGAGCAGAGCAATCTGACGAGCGTCGAGCGGGCTGTAAACACGCTCATCGTGAACCAGGCGGCGCAGCTCACCCAGCGCGCCATAGAGATTCAGCGCCAGCTCACGCGTCTGGCAGCGGAGAACCGCGATCTAAACAGCCTGCTTCAGTTGATGGCGCGGGCAACTGCCAGACCCATTGTTGTTCACGATGACACTGGTGTGTTGATCGCGCAGGTTCACGCCGGCGTCAGCCGGCGCGGATCAGGGAGCCGCGCGCTGGTACAGGGGATGCCCTACGCCGCTTTTCAGAACTGGCTGAGCCACGATCCGCCAACTACCGAAGGAATGATCGTCGCCAGCCCTCTGGGCTACACGACCGTGCTCAAGGTTGAGAAACGGGTGGCAGGTTACCTGTCATTGGTAGCTGACGCCAACGATGGGCCGCTTGAGGATTTTGACCGTCTGGTGCTGACGTATGGCGCGGATGTTTGCGCGATTGAAATGGCCAAGAGCCGCGCGATTGCCTTCGCGGTTGAACAAACGCGCGGCGACTGGGTGCAGATGTGGCTGAGCAGCACGCCTGCAGACGATGATCTGATGTCGGCGCGCGCCCAGCAGGCTGGCTTCAACGTTGATGCGCTGTGTGTGGTTGCAGTTTTTCGCGCAGTGACGGCTATGGGGACTAGTTTGCCCCTGGAGTCACTGGTGCCGCTGGTACGCGATGACCTGGCGCGCCGGCATTTGAACGGCGCAGTGGGGCAGTACGTAGACGTGATCGTGGCGCTTTACCCGCTGGAGAGCGCGGGGCAGCTTGGCAGAGTGCGGCGCATTATCGAAGAGGTGCGCGCGCAGCTTTCGAGCCGTTCGCCCAGCGGGCTGGTGGCAGCGGGAATCAGCCGGCCTGCGTCCGGCCTGGCGGCCCTGCGCGAGGCTTATCGCGAGGCGAAGGATGCGATGAGCATCGCCAATGAACTGGGCGACCTCGAACAGGCAACGTTCTACGGGGACCTCAAGCTGTACCAACTGCTGCTGGCGCTGAAGGAACGCAATCTTGATCATCTGCGCCGGTTCTACATGACGACGCTCGGCCCGCTGGTGGAATACGACGAGCGCAAGCAGGCTGATCTGATCCGCACGTTGAACGGTTTCTTTCAGGCGAATGGCAACCTGGCCAAAGCCGCACAGGACCTTGACGTACACCGCAACACGCTTGTGTACCGTCTGGAGCGCATCAATGAGCTGACCGAGCTGGACCTGGATGACCCGGACAACAGGCTTATCCTGCATCTGGCGCTGAAAGTGCAGCGTGTACTAGCAACACTCTCTGGCAAGAGCGCGGGGCGCGCTTCGTGAACTTCCTGGAGCGATCAGTGACCGCTCCAGGATGCTGCTGAAACAGACGATGTAGTCCCTTAGGCGATAGTTGGCTCATCTGGAACAACCAGCGCCAGGATAAGGTAAAGCAGCACTCCTGGGCCGCCGAACAGCGAGGCGATGAACGCGATGCGAATCAGCGTAGAGTCGATACCCAGATAGGCCCCCAGCCCGCCACAGACACCCGTAAGCTGGCGATCAGTGCGTGAGCGGTATAGGCGTTTGGTCTCAGACCCAGACATTCTGGTTTCCCTTCAGTGCAGTGGTTTCAAAATCCCTGTAATGCATATACGCAGACAAACCGCCAGAGGTTACGCATTACGCCTCTGGCGGTTTGTTGGAAACGCGGGCGTGCGCTTTAATGGCGCGGCGACGACAGTTTGATAAAGTGATCCTGCGGGCGGTGAAGCAGGTTGTACAGGTGCTGAACTGCCTCCGGTTGGTTGTTATTCTCAAGCGTAGTGATGTAGATGCTGAGCAGTTCGCGCACGTTCTCAACGTCGTTTTCGTTTAGCGAGAACAGCTCGACGATCGAGCCGCTGGCGATACGCCGGCGGATGGCTTCGACAGTCAGGTTCATTTCTGGCTGGATGCGCTGGTAGATCACACCGCCAGTCATGCCAGCGCAGATCCATGGGCCGGGGTCGCCTAGGACGAGCGCGCGGCCCGCCGTCATGTATTCGAAAGCGTAGCCTTTGAGGTTGGCGCGCGCGCCGATACCGCCGAGATTGTCCTGGATTGGCTCGGTGACCTCGCCGCCGAAGATAACGTCGGCACCGCTGAGCCGAATACAGGCGCGGGTGTCTGCGTTGCCCTGGACAATGAACAAGCCGCCCTGAGCGCCATAGGCAAAACTCTTGCCTACCGAACCGTCCAAGCGCTTGCCATCGTGATTAAGGCCTTTGAGGATGCTCACCGTGCCGCCGCGCGCGCACTTCGCGACACCGTCCTGCGCGCCGCCTTCGACGACAATGTGGACTGGATCGTCCAGAAATGCTCCCAGACCATTACCCGGAATGGCAGAGTTGCTAAATGTGAGATGAACAGCCTCAATGTTGTCGCAGTTGGGGAAATCGTGCCGTTTAAGCGCGCCGCATAGGTGGGTGCCCAGCGCCCGGTCAGTCGCCATTACACGCTCGTCGTCGTAGGTCATCTCGGTATCCCCATCGCGGGCTGCGTCGGCGATTGCGGCTGTAATCTGCTTGCTGAGGGTGTTGCGCGGGCGCGTCAGATAGCGGCCGACACCAGGCTGAAGCTTGCTTTTCTGCAGCGGTGGCACGCGGCGGGTCAGCGGATCTAAATCCACCCGGTCGTGCATAGCATACTGTTCCAGCAGGTCCGCGCGCCCGACCAAGTCTTGCGTGCGCGCGAACCCCAGCTTAGCGGTCCACTTGCGGATGTCCTCCTGCAGCATGGTGAAGACTTTGCAGATGCCCTCCACTGAGGCGTCATAGTCGCGCGGTTCGAACGATTTGAGGCCCTTTAGCGCCGCTTCTTCACGGGTCTTGATATGCGTGGTAATGCCAACGTGACAGGTTCCCTCGTGGCACTTGCGGCAGATCGTGCAGCCGACAGCGACCATAGCCATTGTGCCGAAGCCCACGCGATTCGCGCCTAGACACAGCATCTTGACGACGTCGCGCCCGCTTTTCATGCCTCCATCGCACCACAACTCGACTTTTTCACGGAGGCCGCTTTCAATGAGCTGGCGGTGCGACAACCACAAACCAATCTCCGCCGGAAGGCCAACATAGCGCAGAGCATGCGCCCGTGCCGCGCCCGTTCCACCTTCGTAGCCGGTCAGGTTAATGATGTCGGCGCCGGCTTTGGCTACTCCAACGGCGATGATGCCCACGCCGGGAACGACCGGGATTTTCACAGAGACGCGGGCGTTGGGGTTGGCGGTCTTAAGCTCTTCAATGAGCTGCGCTAGGTCTTCGATTGAGTAGAGGTCGTGGTTGTTGCTCGGCGAGATCAAGTCTACGCCGGGTGTGGTGTTGCGGGCTGCTGCGACCTGCTCCGAGACTTTGTAGCCGGGTAGGTGGCCGCCTTCGCCGGGCTTGGCGCCCTGTCCGATCTTGATCTCAATCAGATTGCACGAGTTGAGGAACCCGATGTTGACGCCAAAGCGCGCCGACGCCACCTGCTGACCGCGGTGATGTGGGTACTTGCCCAGCATTTCTGGCAGCTCACCGCCTTCGCCGTTTACACAAAGGATATTGAGACGATAGGCAGCTTCAGCGTAGGCGCGATAGGCCAGCTCGCCCTGTGAGCCAAAGGACATCGCGCCAATCAATACGGGCATGGCATGCCCTTTGTAGGATGTGTCCACCTGTGCCGGGTCTATCTCATCAACGCCTTCGGTTTTCAGCCGCAGCAGATGGCGCAGGGCTATAGGTATGGTGTCTTCCAGGTTCAGCAGGGTCTCGGTATATTCCTCAAGCGTCAGTTCACCGTGAGCTACGGCCTCCACTTTCTTCCACATCTTGGGGTAAAAACGGTCGGGGTTTGCCAGCTTTCCAGCCTGTTCACCGCGAAACTCCGCAGCGCGCTCCTCGGCGTCCTTCTTGAGCGCCCCCCACGTCAGGCCGCGCGCTTCCGAGCCAAAGTAGTTGGGCGTTTCGAAATAAGATGCCACGCCGGATGCCAGGCCGACGGAGCTGAACGAGTGCCCATAGCCGCGCAGTTCGTGACAGCCGATTGTCGAAGTCACTTTCTGCAGGCCGGCAGTGAGAATGCGCACTGTTCGGCTCAGGTTCTCGACGATTTCAGTATTCGACAGCGGTTCCTTAGCTGCCCGCGGCGCGGCTTTGACGGCGACAGCGTAAATGGCATAAGGCACAACCGCGTTTGCCCCAAGGCTGATGCACAACGCCAAGTCGTGCAGATTGCGGAGCGCGCCGGAACGCACCACGATACCGGTCTGCCGCCGCAGGTTGGGCGTGTGTTCCGCCAACCGAAGGGCGCGATCCACAGCAGAAGTCACCAGCAGCGGATCCAGCCACAGGCGGCGGCCATCATAGACATCAGTGTCGTCCAGAATGATGCATTCAGCGCCATCGCGCACTGCGGACAGGGCGGCAGCCTGGATGCGATTGACAGCGTCCTCAAACGACTCATCTGGCTCTGCACACATCTGGAAGATCGCCAGGCGGTCGCCAAACGTCTCAACAAGTTCTTCCAGGGTGAGCGTGCCGTGCTGGCCGGCAACCACCTGCATGTCTTCGACCGTGCCCAGGTCGGGATGACCGCCAAGCAGGAGCGGTGTCTCCAGTTGAACGAGGATGCGGTTGGGATCTGCTGCTGCGCCAATGGCAGGCCTAGCGCCCACCAGCACCTGTGTAGAAAACTGGGCGCGCTCACGCTCGCGATCAATCGAAGGGTTGGTTACCACAGCAACTGTTTCTTTGAAGTAATCGGCGATGTTGACGCGCGTCAGGCTTATGGCAGCCAGCGGCCCATCCCAACCCAGCGAGCCGATCTGCTCCTTTTTCTCGTCAATCATGCTCTCTACCAGGCTGACGTGATAGCGTTCCCAGCCCAGCGCGCCCATTGTGGTGGTGTTGACGACGGGCGGCTGCACCTGCCAGGGGGCCGGGTGCGGCGCTGCGGGCGCTGTCGTGGAATGGCGCGGCCGTGGCTCAGCTTCGGCCAGCGCCACTGGCAGGGTTTCGCGGGCCATTTCTAAGTCGGCGCGGCTGGTGAAGTCCACAGGGAAGGGCTGCAGACGACCGCTGCTGGCGGGAGCAGGGGGAGGCGCATTCAGCGAGAGGATTCCACCGGTGATGTCGTCGGCGAAATGGATGCCGCGCTCACGGTAGCGGTTGAGCACATGGCGCTGAATAGCTGGGTAATCCAGCACGCGGATTGCCCGGCCTGGCTCGATAATCAGCGCGATTTTCTCACCAGGCGCCAGCGGTTTAGGGTCGGACGACATTGTATCCAGCGGGTACACGCCGCGCTCTGAGCTGACGAAGTACTCTTTCTCGGTGTCGCCAAACCACAGCGGACGAAGCCCCAGCGCGTCTACGCTGAACACACAGAGATCGCCCAAGCGGGCGACAACTGCTGCCGGCCCCTGAGCAAAGGGGCCGAACGTCCGCCGCAGGTGCTCGTACATGCGGTGAATCTCCGGCGCGTTCTCGACTAAGTCGTGCCGGTAGGGCGGGAAAACAAGCTCCATGGCCTCGATCAGGTCAAGATCGAAACGGCGGCACAGGGCCTCGACAACCCGATCCACATCCTGCGAGTCCGAGTTAGCCGGATCAAGGTTTATGCCGAGCATGGCAGCTTCGAGGCGGAAGCGCGAGATCGTGTTGAACTCGCCGTTGTGGCCAATGACGTTGAAGGGCTGAACGCGCTCGAAAATCGGATTGGTGTTGGTGCTGTAGCGGGCGTGGCCCAGCGTCACTGTTGATGCGTACTCGGGATCGCGCAGTTCGGGATAGTAGCGCCGCAGTATTTCGACAGTGCCCTGAACCTTGTAGACAACGCTGTGCGCCGAGAACGACGGGAAATGAACGCCAAGCTCGCGCTCCAAGCGAACGCGCAGCTCAAAGAGCGTGCGGTCAAGCGCGCTGGGAGCTACCTGGCCGCTCATACCAGCAATTTGCCAGAACACTGGCTCGTTTTTTTCTGCGCTGCGTCCCAGCATGTGTGAGTCAACGCTGCCGGCCTGCTCCAGCAGGACTTCCAGGCCTGCCTCGGAGATTTGCCGATAGATGTAATCCACGAGATGGCTGGCGCGGTTGCGCGCATGCACCGGGATCATGAGATGCGCTACCCAGAAGCTGCGGCTGGCCGCCAGTGACGAGCGCAGCCCGGCAGCAGCCAACTTTTTCATCCAGAGCTGGCGCGGGATGTCGGTGAGGATGCCGACGCCGTCGCCTTCACCATCTATGTAACCGGTGCGATGGCCCATGCGCGCCAGAGCCTCGATGGTGCGTTTGACGTTGCCGTGAGTTGCTTCGCCGCCTTTGCGCACGGCGCAAATCAGCGCGCAGGCATCCCGCTCGTTGGTGTCAATCCAATGCAGATCAGGCTGGGGAACGTCGTCGGTGTACGGCTGCTGGAAGTCTAACATGGCGTTCCTCCCGATGCTCACGCGGACGATATCTTGCGAGGAGCAAGTATCTCATGCTCGTTCGCAACAATCTGCAAGAGATTTGTTCGCCTGTTATGATGCAAGCTGCATAACCAATTTGTAGTTCAGGTGCGACAAAGAAGCCCAAAAACGCCCATGAGCTGATACGGACATGGGCAAAATGTACAATTCAAATCGCTTTGCTTTTGTAATGACGCTGTTATTGAGTCAATTGAGGGTTAACAGCCGGCGAATTGTGAGCGCGAGATGAAGCGCCAGCCGTGTTTCGGGCCGGTTGAGATCGATCTCAGCGATCTCGTTAATGCGATTCATGCGGTACAGCAGTGTATTGCGATGCACGATGAGCATCTCTGCTGTCTGGCTCAGGTTGCCGTGGCAGGCAAAGAACGCTTCCAGTGTCTTGACCAGATCGGCATGCTGGCGCAGGTCATACTCCAGAAGTGCGCCCAAAGTCTTGTCGCAGAACGCCAGCAGTTTTTCGCGATCTGACAAGCTGAGGATCAGCTGATACACGCCGAGGTCGCCGATGTAAAGCGGCTGGTCGGTTTGCAGCCGGCGCGCCAGGTCGAGAGCTTGAACAGCGTCACGGTAGCTGGCGCGCCAGCCGGCGATGTCACGCGCCGGCTGACCCAAGCCGATGGCAACATGGGCCGATGGGTACTGGCGTTGAATCTCAGCGCTGATGGCACGCGCCAGTTTGAGGCTGGTGTCAATGGGCGCCTTTGCGTTGGTAGCATGGAAGATGAGCACCTCTTCCTCACGTTCGCGCTGCCACACGAGCGCATCAGCCCGCTGGCTGCTGACTACGGAGTTCACCAGCGTTTCCAAACGGCGCGTTGAAAAAGCAGTGTCACCCTGCCAGGCCATAACGATGGCGATGTGCACCTGTGACATGTCGTGCTCAAATCGTTCGCCCTGCCGGATGGCCTCCTGCTGGCTGACGTCCCCGATGAGCAGGCGGTCTAGGAAAGTGCCGCGCAGCCGTTTTTCGGTGTCGCTGACGGCCTTGGCCTTGGCCATCTCCAGCGCGCAGGCGGCTGCGCCGTGTTCAGCAACCAGCGTATCTACGTCGTCCAGCTCGTTGTCCCAGCCGATAATGGACAGGTAGCCGCGGCCGATGTCTTTAGTGACGATGGGGGCAACCAGACGCGCGATGCCCGGCGTTGGCAGCGACTGCATCAGCACCGGGTTGTCAATCTCAACGACACGGTGGCGGTCCTGCAGCTCGATTGGCAGGTTGTCGAGTTTGCGGAGAAACTGTTCGATGTCGTCCCACAGGGCCGCGAACTGCGGCTGCACTGAATTGTTGAGAATGCGCAGGCGTTTATCCTGCACAGCGATCGATTTGTTGGTCAGACGCGCCATCGCGTTGACTATCTCGGCCATCCCTTCGTTGCGTGAGGAAATTTGTGTGAGCTGACGGTAGATTTGGGTGCCGCGGCGTTCGATTTGCCCCTTGCGATCTACCAGTAGGCTGACTACAGCCTTTTCGACCAGGCGAATCCGGCTGCCGACCGGCAGCAGCAGGACAGGTATTCCATAAGCATTTGCCTCAGCCAGAGCAGCAGGCGAAGCCGCCTCGCACAGCACGACGGCTGCAGCGTGCATTTCGGAAGCCCAACGCACGACGTCGAGATCGCTGGTGACGCGCGCCTGTTTGTTGCTGGGCGCGGCGACCAGGATCATTTCACCCCGCTGAATGGTTTTGACGCTGGTGCTGTCTTCAGGGTAAATAACAGTAGTCCAGGTGACTGGCTGGTTGAGCATGCCATCACCGGCCACTACGCGCGTGCCAAGCGGAAGGGCGAGCTTGCGAACATCTTCAACTGTGACGCGTTCTGGCAGTTCGCTCATGGTCGTTATCGTTCAATGTGCACAAACTCAGCCGTTATGGAATAGCACATTTCGGCCCCACTGTCAAATGCGACCGGGCGCGCGGTGTTTACGTTTCGCCGACAAACGTGCCGTAGGCGATAACAGCCACCGTTACGAGCAGGGTCTCGAGCAGGAAGTTGTTCTGAGGCAAAACGTAGAACGCTAGAATGGCCAACACCAGCATCAGAATGCCGCCGATCCAGGTCACAGGGCTGACGCCCCAGCCCCTGACCGTTTGAAACAGGCCTGAGCCAAGCAGTACCAGCGCGCAGGCGGCTGGTATCAGCCAATTGGGCAGGCTTTCGATAGCGGTATCTGACGCCAGATAGACCATGGCAAAGATGAGAACAAGCAAACCCCAAGTCAGTCGTTCGACACGCGCCTCTCTGGGTCTTTTCGCACCTCTTCGGTCGAACATGTCACAGTCACGCTCTAGACACGGCGCTGTTATTTTAAATCATCTTAAATCATAGGTCGTTCAGGCCAATTGCACAACCGACACCCTCAGCTATAATGACCGACACACTACCGGCACACTGGCAGAAATGCGAGGGTAAGCGGCAGCAGATGTGGAGCAGGCGGTTTCCGGCATATGTGATGGTATTGGTTGCTGTGGCGGCCTCAGCCTGCGCCAGCGCAGCGAGTCCTATGCGCGATACCGGCCCCCGCCTCGTGCAAGACGTGACTCTACCGCCGCCAACGACACCCTGGCAGATCAGCACGCCGGTCGTGCCCGCCACAGCAATTCCTCTGATTGCCATTAGCCAACCTACTGAGGCGAGCACGCCGATCCAGGTCGTGACAATCGACTCCGGTTTTGTGCTCGTAACGCCAACGCCGCCACCCAGCAAAACACCGACCAGCACGCCAACGCATTCGCGCACGCCGACCAGCACACCTGCCTTCTACCCGCTGTTGATTCCGACCGTGAGTCTGCTGGTGCCCACAAGCGTGATTGCTACTAATCCTGCGCCTTTTGTGGTTTTTCCGCCTGTGAACCAGCC
>DAOTWC010000051.1:0-27789 GCA_034435995.1 Anaerolineae bacterium
AGGCGAGGAAACCGAGAAGGGCAAGTGTGCCCAACAAAGCGCTGATACCACCCATGTGCAACTCCTTTGTGCGTGTTTACACCGGCGATCGCGCCGGCATATTGTCGCGTGACGTAATTTGAGACAACAGGATTATAGCACGCCGTACATGAATATTAAATGAAATCCCCATATATTCGGCGTATTTTTGACGCCCGCTGCCTTCACGTCTACAATTCTCCGCGACGGATGACCCTATGCCCTATACGACACTCGGCCCCATCACGCTGCCCACCTTTACGCTGCTGCTGGCGCTGGCGGTGGCTGCCGCCGCTGGCCTGCTGCTGTACCGCGCGCCGATGCGCCCCGCCGCTGCCGCGGACTGCGGCCTGGCGGCGCTGGTTGGGGCCGCTGTCGGGGCGCGGGCGGCGCATGTGCTGCTCAATCTCGATTACTTCGCTGGCGCGCCGGCTGAGGCGCTGCGCCTCAGCGCCGGCGGCCTGAGCTGGCACGGGGCGGTCGCCGGCGGCTTGGCCGGGCTGGGGCTGGGGGCGCGCTGGCGCGGCGTGGACGCCGCAGCGCTGTTCGACCGGCTGGCGCTGGCGCTGCCGCTGGCGGCGTTCGCGGTGTGGTGGGGCTGCTTGGGCGCGGCCTGCGGCTACGGCGTCGAGGTGGACACGCTGGCGCGTTATCCCGCCTGGATGGTGGCCGAGCTGCCCGATGTCTACGGCCTGCCCGCGCCGCGCTACCGGACGCAGGCCTTCGGCATGGCGCTGAGCGCGGCGCTGCTGGCGCTGGCGCTGCTGCTGGCCGGCCGCGGCTGGCTGCGCGGGCGGCGCTTCTGGCTGCTGCTGCTCCTGTTCAGCGCCGGCATGTTCGCCATCGGCTTTGTGCGCGCCGATCACACGCCGGCTGCCGCCGGCCTGCGCGCTGACCAGTGGCTGGATTTGGCATTCGCGGCGCTGGCCGCCTGGCGGCTGGCGCGTTCGCTGTCTACACCCGCAAGAGGCTGACCATGACCGATTACGATCTGATTGTGCGCGGCGGCACAGTTTACGACGGCAGCGGCGCTGACCCGTTCACCGCTGATGTGGGCATTCGCGGCGACACCATTGCCGCCATCGGCGATCTATCCGGCGCGACCGCCGCCGTTGAGGTGGACGCCAGCGGGCTGGCTGTCGCGCCCGGCTTCATCAACATGCTGAGCTGGTCCAACGAGTCGCTGATCTACGACGGGCGCTCGCAGAGCGAGATCCGCCAGGGCGTGACGCTGGAGGTGCTGGGCGAGGGCGTCTCGATGGGGCCGCTCAACGAGGCCATGAAAAGCACCGAACTCGGCGCGTACCTGGAGCAGGACGACATCACTTACCCGATTGAGTGGACGACGCTGGGCGAGTACCTGGACTGGCTGGCCGCCCGCGGCGTGTCGCCCAACATCGCGTCGTTTGTGGGCAGCGCCACCGTGCGCATTCACGAGATCGGCTACGACGACCGCGAGGCCACACCCGAAGAGCTTGAACGCATGGTCGAACTGGTGCGGCAGGCCATGCGCGAGGGCGCGGTGGGCTTGTCGTCGGCGCTGATTTACCCGCCCGCCACCTACCACCGCCCTGACGAACTGGAGGCGCTGGTTCGCGCCGCCGGCGAGTACGGCGGCCTGTACATCTCGCACATCGCCAGCGAGGGGGCGGACATCGAAAACGCGGTGAGCGATTTTATTGACTTGGCCGATTGGGCTGACATCCGCGCTGAAATCTACCACCTGAAAGTGGCGGGCCAGTCCAACTGGCACAAGCTGGACAGCGTGATCGAGATAATCGAGAACGCGCGCAGCGACGGCCTGCACATCACCGCCGACATGTACACCTACCCGTATTCGGGCACTGGGCTGGATGCCTGCATCCCGCCCTGGGCGCACGAAGGGGGCTTTAAGAAGCTGCTGGAGCGCATCGCCGACCCAGAGACGCGCGAGCGCATCAAGGCGGACATGGAGCGCCCTACCGACACGGAGCACCCTGACGATCTCTGGGAGAACATGTACGCCGACAACTCGCCGGAGAGCATCGTGCTGGCCGGCTTCCGCAAGGAACACCTGCGCCCGCTGCAGGGCCGCACGCTGGCCGACGTAGCCCGCGAGCGCGGCACGTCGCCCAAGGACACGCTGCTCGACCTGATCGCCGAGGACGAGAGCCGCGTGTTCGCCATGTACTTCAGCATGTCCGAGGACAATCTGCGCCGCCAGGTGACGCTGCCCTGGGTCAGCTTCTGCTCGGACGCCGCCTCGATGGCCCCCGAAGGCGTCTTTCTTAACAAGAACCCGCACCCGCGCGCCTATGGCGCCTTCGCCCGCCTGCTGGCCAAGTACGTGCGCGACGAGGGCCTGATCACGCTGCAGGAGGCGGTGCGCCGCCTGACAGCGCTGCCCGCCCAGAACCTGCGCCTGGAGCGGCGCGGCCTGCTCAAAGACGGCTATTACGCCGATGTTGTGGTGTTCGACCCCGCAGCGATCCAGGATCACGCCACGCCGGAGAACCCGCACCAGTACGCCACCGGCGTGATGCACGTCCTGGTCAACGGCGTGCCGGTGCTCAAAGACGGCGAGCACACCGGCGCGACGCCGGGCCGGGTGGTGCGCGGCCCTGGCTGGGGGCAGACCGTCCCCTATGGGTTCGATTACCCGCAGGCGCTGCACCCCTTCCTCACGCTGGGCGGCGGCTACACTGGCAATTACGCTGAGTTCGAGATAGGCCGCGCCCACATCCCCGACCTGATCCGCATGGCGACCGACCGGCGGCTGTACGACCCGGAGCGCGCTCTGGCTTACCACTGGGCGCCTATGCACGCCTGGCGGCGGCTGGGCCAGTTGGGCGCGAAAGAGGCTGCTGAACCGCTGACGAAGCTGTTTAACTTTATAGATCCGCTGATCGTGCAGGAGATGCCGACGGTTTACGCCATGCTCGGCCCGGAAACAATCGGGACGTTGGCCGCTGTGCTGAGCGACGACCGCGACACGCCGATTGCGCGCACCACCGCGCTGGCCTGCCTGCGCAACATAGCTGAGGAATACCCAGAGGTATACGATCTGTGCGTGGGCATCGTAACGGCCCAGCTCGAACAGGGACAGTCCAACGGCCCTTGGCTCAACAGCTTTCTGGTGCGCACTCTGGCGAACCTGCAGGCGGAAAGCGCCGTGACGTCTATCATCAGGGCCTACGACGAGTGTGAAATCTGGGAGAATGTCGCCGGCACGCTCAAGGACAACCTGGTCGCTATGGGCGTGGTGATGTCCGATGAACTGCGGGCGCTGCTCGGCCGCGACGACGAGGACGACACGGACACAGAGATCGAACATCTGCGGGCGGCGCGGCGCCGCGCTGACGCGAAGAAGAAAGCCAAGCGCAAGCAGGCTAAACAGCAGCGCAAGGCACAGCGGCGCAGGAAGTAGCCCTTATCCTCCGGCTCTCTCAGCCCGTCGAGCGGAAGCGGGGCAGCGCGCAGCGCCGATGCGCGGGAAAAACAGTTTTCTCAAGGAGACAGGTCTGTACTATGCGGCTGATCGTTGGGCTGGCGCAGATATACCCCAAGCTGGGCGATGTGCAGGCCAACCTCGCCCGCCATCTGGAATGGATCGCGCAGGCCGGCGCACAGGGCGCTGACCTGGTTGTGTTCCCAGAGCTGTCGCTGACCGGCTATTACGTGCAGGACATGGTTCCAGAGGTGGCCATCCGTGCCACGCGCGACGACGAGGCGTTCCGCGCCCTGCTCGACGCCAGCGCCAGCGGGCCAGACCTGGTGGTCGGATTCGTCCACGCCGACACGCGCCAGCGCTTCTACATCGCCAGCGCCTATCTGTCCCGCGGCCAGTGCCTGCACATCCACCACAAGGTCTACCTGCCCACCTACGGCATGTTCGACGACGGGCGCTACTTCGACCAGGGCAGCGCCATCCGCGCGTTCGACACGCGCTTCGGGCGCATGGGGATGCTCATCTGCGAGGACTTCTGGCACATGTCCGCGCCGTATGTGCTGTGGCAGGATGGGGCGGACCTGCTCATCTTCACCAGCTGCAGCCCCAGCCGCGGCGTGAGCGCCAGCGAGGGCGGGCGGCTGACGGTGTCGCGCTGGGTGGAGCTGATGACCCAGGCCTACGCCAGCGCCTTCACCGCCTACGTGGTGCACGTCAACCGCGTGGGCTACGAGGACGGCCGGAACTACTGGGGCGGTTCGTCCATCACCGATCCAGACGGCGAGTTCCTCACGCGCGGCCTGTACTTCGACGAGGCGCTGATCGTGCAGGAGATTGATTTGAACCAGATTCACCGCACGCGCAGCCAGCTTCCGCTGCTGCGCGACGAGCGCCCGCACTTGGTTCAGCGCGAGCTGGCGCGCATCCTCAACGGGCAGGACGCATGAACAGCGACCAGGCCGCGCTCACCCGCAGCAGCGCCGGCATGCGCCTGATCGCGCAGCTCACGCTGTTCAACCGGGGCGATTTCAAACGGCTGCGGGCGTTCATCGCCGAGAGCTACGCGCCCGCCGCGCTGCAGGCGGAGATACTCCCTGCCCGGCTGGCTGCACTGCGCGGGCAGTTCGCCAGCGGCGGCCCGCTGCGCGTCTGCCAGGTGATCGCCGCCGACAAGCACCGCGTGATCGCCCTCACCCAGGCGCGGCGCAGCGGCGCGCTGTTCTACACCGAGCTGGCCGTTGAGGAAGACTACCCCCACCGCATCACCGATTATGTGCATAGGCCGCTGGCCGCGCCGGAGTGAAATGCCAATGACTGCCCCCACCAAGCCCAACCTGCTGCACCGCCTAGAGATTGACACGACGCTGACGCAGCGCATCCTCGTCGGCTTTATCCGCGACCAGATTCACAAGGTCGGCATGAGGCGCGCCGTCATCGGCCTATCCGGCGGCATTGACTCGGCGCTGTCGGCTTATCTCTCTGCCGAGGCGCTGGGGCCAGAGAACGTGCTGGCGCTGCGCATGCCGTACCGCGCCTCGGCCGCCTCCAGCCTGACAGACGCCGACGCCGTGATCGAGGCGCTGGGGCTGCGCGCCGACACGGTGGACATCACGCCGATGGTCGAGCCGCTGTTTGCCCGCTTTCCCGACATGAACAACGTGCGCAAGGGCAACGTGATGGCGCGCCAGCGCATGATCGTGCTCTACGACCAATCAGCGGCCTGGGGCGGGCTGGTGATGGGGACGAGCAACAAGACCGAGTTCCTGCTGGGCTACTCCACGATCTACGGCGACAGCGGCGTGGCGCTGCAGCCGCTGGCCGACCTGTACAAGGCGCAGGTGCGCCAGCTGGCGGCGGCGGTGGGCGTGCCGCCGGCCATCATCGCCAAGCCGCCGTCAGCCGACCTGTGGGAAGGCCAGACCGACGAGGGCGAGCTGGGCTTCACCTACGACGACGTGGATCAGGTGCTCTACCTGCTGGTGGACGAGCGCTACACGGTGGACGAAGTGGCCGCTGAAGGTTTCGACGCGGCTTTTGTGGCGGACGTGTGGCGGCGTGTGAAGGCCAACCACTACAAGCGCACCATGCCCAACATCGCCAAGGTGAGCAGGCGCACTATCGGCCACGACTTCCTCTACCTGCGCGATTGGGTGGGGCGCTAGCGCGTCATCGCGGCGGATCAGCGGTGACTGCTTCGCGCCCGCCGCGCGTGAACATGTAGTAGAATGGCGCAGCAGCCTGACTCCACAAGGAGACGCGCTATGACCATCGCCCGCTGCGAGTGGGCCGGCAGCGACCCGCTGTACGTGGCCTACCACGATGAGGAATGGGGCGTGCCAGTGCACGACGACCGGCGCTGGTTCGAGATGCTCACGCTGGAGGGGGCGCAGGCCGGCCTGAGCTGGATTACAGTGCTGCGCCGCCGCTTAGACTACCGCGCCGCGTTCGACGGCTTCAACCCGCAGATCGTGGCGCGCTACAACGACGCCAAGGTGGCGGAGCTGCTGGCCGATGCGCGCATCATCCGCAATCGGGCCAAAGTGCGCAGCGCCATCGCCAACGCGCGGGCGTTCCTGGCCGTACAGGCGGAGTTCGGCAGTTTTGACGCTTATATCTGGCGGTTTGTGGACGGCCAGCCAAAGATCAACTGCTTCCGCACGCTGGCCGATGTCCCCGCCGAAACGCCGGAGTCGCGGGCGCTGAGCAAGGACCTGCGGCAGCGCGGCTTTGGCTTTGTCGGCCCCACCATCTGCTATGCGCTGATGCAGGCCTGCGGCCTGGTCAACGACCACACGGCCGCCTGTTTCAAGCACCCGTGCCCGCGCGGGCGCTAGGCGGCCTCAACTGGCGTGGGCCAGCGCGCTGGCGGGCGGCTGCTGCGGGCGGTGATTGCGGATGGTTGCGCGCGCCAGATCGAGGAAGCCGCCCACGTTGTCCACGCGGCTGATGCGATAGCGCATCACGGTGACGAAGCGCCCGCGGGCGCTGCGCGCGCGGATGATCAGCCGGCCGCGCCGCACGCCTACGTCCAGGTCTGACCAGGGGATTTCGCGCCGGCCAGCAGCGACGCCGCCTGGCCACACGACCAGCTTCGGGTGCAGGCGCACCGGGCGCTCGCGCCGCAGGATGCGCCCCATGCGCGTGCCAGTGACCTCGGCGGCGAAGGGGCGGATGGCGTGGGCGAAAGCGCGCACGCTGCCGTGAGCCGGCGTAACGCGGAACACCTCGCCGTCGGTCATGGTGAGGGTGTGCGCGCCCCACTGCAGCAGCGGGCGGCTGCGCAGGTAGAGGCCACCCGCGCCTTCGCGCAGCACGGCCAGCTTGCTCCAGGTGTACTTGTGCTGCCTGCCGTCGCGCTTCCACAGGAAGCCCTGGTCGTAGAAGGCCAGCGTTTCGTCGCGGCGGCGGAGCCAGCGCAGCAGGTTGACCCCGGCGCGCACGGCCAGCAGGCCGGCCGCGATCACCGCCGCCAGGAAGCCCAGGTCGAGCAGGGCGAGGTCGGCAGCGGCGGCGTCGCGCGCCAGGCGCAGCGCCAGCATGCCCAGCGCCACCGCAGCCAGCGCCAGCAGGGCGAAGCGGGCGCGCCGCCAGTAGGCGCGGCGTTCGATCTGCGCGCGAAACACCAGGCGCGGTTTCTGCAGCGGGCGCGCGCTGCCCATCAGTCTGCCCTCTGCTGCTGCGAGCTGAGGCGCATCAGCGGGGCCAGCGTCTCGCCTGCCGGGCTGCTGCGCACCACCAGCCCGCGCCGGTCCACATCCGCGAACGTGTAAAACGCCTTAACGCCCAGGTCGAAATGCGCTTTGATGTGCGCCTCCAATTCTGCCGGGTCCGGCGCGTGTGTGAGCACGATGAAGGTGTTCCCGTCCACGCCGACAAAATCGTCAGGCGTGCCCTCGCTGCGCACGACGCTCTGAATGCAGTGGGCGGCAAAGCCGAAAGCTTCGTCGGCGGCGATGAAGCCGTAAACGTCGCTGTAGGCGTCGAAGCCGGTGATGGTCAGGCGCAGGGCCGTGTGATCGGTGTCGGCGCGGCGCGCGATCTCTTCGGCCACCAGCGGGCCGGTGGGCAGGCCGGTGCGCGCCTCGTGCAGGCTGGCGCGCGCGGCGCGGCGCAGGCTGGCGGTGACGCGCAGGCGCAGCTCGTCCAGGTCGAACGGTTTGGTGATGTAATCGTCGGCCCCCAGCTCCAGGCCGCGTATCTTGGCGGCGCGCTCGTCGCGCTGTGTCAGGAAGATGATAGGGATGTAGCGGGTGGACGACACTTGGCGCAGCCGGCGGCACACCTCATAGCCGTCCATCTGGGGCAGCATCACGTCCAGCAGGATGAGGTTGGGGAAGTGCAGGCGCGCCATCTCGATGCCGCGCAGGCCGTCTTCAGCGTGGAGGATGTCGTAACGCTGGCGGCTGAAGTACCCTATCAGCATTTCAGCAATATCGTAATCGTCCTCAACGACTAGAATACGCACTGCCACAGCGTCACCCCTCGTCCAGCACCGCGCTCACGCGAAACTGGTTGTCCTCAGCGTCGGGCGCGTTAGCGATCACCTCGGCGGGCGTCAGCGGCGCGGCGGCGACGTCGGGCCGCGTGACGTTCGTCAGCGGCAGCACTGACGCGGTGGGCGGAATGTGGGCTGTGTCCAGCTCCTGCAGGCGCTGGAAGTAGCCCAGAATTTCCGAGAGCTGGCCGGCGTACAGCGCCACCTCTTCCTCGGTCAGTTCCAGCCGGGCCAGCTCGGCAATTGCTCGCACTTCTTCCGGTGTCAGCTTCACGCGCTTCCCTCACTGTGTTGGCTGTGCTGTACCAGCGTGTGGCGCACCACATAAACGCCGTCCTGCGCCGGCGCGCCGCCCACTGCGACTCCATCAAAGGCGACCGGCAGGCTGGCGGCTGCAAAGAAATCGGCGCAATCCTGCACGTGGAAGTGCAGGTGCGGCTCGGTCGAGTGGCCGGAACTGCCGCAGCGCCCGATCTCCTGACCGCGCCTCACCCGCTCGCCAGGGCGGACGCAGATGCTGCCGGGTTTCAGGTGCGCCAGGAAGCTGTACTCGCCCTCGGCGTGCCTGATCGTTACAGCGTTGCCCGGAAAGTGCGGCGTGAACACGTCAATCCAGCCGGTGCCCACGCCGGGGGCGTCGCGCACGCCGTCCACCACCGCCACGACTTCGCCGTCCGCCGGGGCCAGAATCGGCTGGTCGTAGCACAGGTAGTCGGCTGGCGCGCGGCCGTCAGTGCGCCAGCGCCGGCGCTGGTCGTCCACCATAACGAAGTCGTAGGCGTAGCGCTGGCCGATCACATCCCAGGAGTGCGAGGTGGCCTGCGTTACCCCGCCGTTGTAGACATACCACTGGCCGTTGAACGGCAAACGGTAGCGCGCCCGCTGCTGGTAGGCGGCTGCGTCGGGGATGGCGCGGCGGCGGGCGGCAGTCTGGCCCAGATACTGCCGCACGATCTGGCGCAGCATGGACGGCACAACCAGCATCAGCGCCTGCGCGGCCAGCGCGCGCGCCAGGAAAAGGGCCGCGCCGCCGGCAGACGGGGGCAGCGGCAGGGCCGGCGCGCGCTCAGCCGGCGGCTGGCGGCGGCCCGCAGCGCTGCTGATGGCGGCCCGCAGCAGCGGCGTGAGGAAAAACAGGTTCAGCAGGCGCAGCTCGCCGGGAAAGCCCGGCACATAGCCGAGGAATCCGGCGAGGCCAAGGTACATCCACCAGTTGCGTGCGTTTACCATCGCGTCCTAAAAGACTTGTGCTGACGGTCAGGTTTTATTATAGCACCAAGCGGCTGCGTCGAAACAAAAGCCGCAATAAATCTAACAGACACAGCCGCTCTTACGGGTAGAAGCCGAGCGCGGCCGTCAGCGCGTCCAGGGCGGCCAGCAGGTCCGCCGGCGTGGTGTCGTTGAGCAGCGTGTAGTCGGCGATGGCGATCGGCCCGCCCTTTTCCAGCGTCTCGATCTCCTGGTAGTCGCGCCGCTGCGCCTCTTCTGGCGTAAGCGGGCGCTCCGGACGGGCAGCTAGGCGGGCATAGCGCAGGCGGCGCTGGCTGACGACGGCCACCACCACCATAGCCGCGTCCAGCTCGGCGCGCAGCGTCTTGTACTCGCTGAAGCCGTACAGGCCGTCAATCACTAAGCTGCGCTGCTGGGCCAGCGCGGCGCGCAGGTGCGGCAGCGCGCGCCGGGCGATGGCGTCCATCCCCTCGCTGGAGCGGAACTCCTCGCGCACGAGCCGCTCGTTTTCCGGCGTGACCGGCCAGCCGCGCCGCACCACCTCGTCCACAACGATGCTGCCGAAGCGAAACTGGGCAAAGCCGCGCCCCTGCAGGTGCTGGGCGCACAGTGTCTTGCCGGCGCCCGGCATGCCCACCAGGGCCAGGGCGCGCGGCGCTTGATTCGGTTGGCGCATGAAACCTCTGTGCTGCTGTTCGTCAGTTGGCAAAGCAGCTGGATTATATAGCAGGCTTGCCCAGCCCGCACAGATTGTCTACACTTGCCGCCAGAGGTCATGCGCGATGCAGGTATCTGAGGTCAACCCTTATCGCCCGTTTGCCGCGCCTAGCGCCGACGCGCCCTTCGCCGGCCGCGCCGACGCGCTGCTGCGCCTGCGCCAGCACGCGCGCGAGTCCGCCAGCGGCGGCGCGCTGGTCATCCTGGGGCGGGCGCGCACAGGCAAAACGGCCCTGCTGCTGCGCTGCGCCGCCGCCGATGACGACAGCCTGGTGGCTGTGTACACGCCGCTGGCCGCGCCGCCGGCCGAGGCGGCCTTTCTGGCAGCGCTGGCCCAGGCAGCCGCCGCTGTGCTGGCCCGCCGCGACTTCACGCTGCGCCACCTGCCGCCGCTGCCGCCAGAGACCTCGCCGCTGCTGCGCGAGTGGTTCGCCAGCGAGTGGCTGCCGGAGGCCTGCCTGGCTGTCCGCCCGCACCGCCGCCTGCTGTGGCTGGTAGACGACGCCCACCACCTGGCCGCCGCCGCCAGCAGCGAGCTGGCCCCCGGCCTGCCAGCCTACCTGTTCGACCTGCTGCGGCGCTTCCCGCAGGCGCGCCTCGCGCTGGCCGTGGACGACTCCGCCGAGCCTGCGCTGCCCCACCTAGCGCCGCTGGCGCAGCGCGAAGGGGCCGTGCGCCTGGCCAACCTGGACGCTGACGCTGTGCGCGATCTGCTGCGCGCGCCGGTCGAAGGGCTGTACACGGTGACCGACGACGCGGCTGCCGCCGTCTACCGCGAGACCGGCGGCCAGCCGGACCTGGTGCAGCTCGCTGGCCTGCATCTGTTTGAGCGCTGGCACACCCAGCCAGACCGCACGGCGCTCACGCCGGAGGACGTGCGGGCGCTGCTGCCGACGCTGGTGGCGGGCGCGGACGCGTTCTTTCGTGAGCAGTGGCGCGCCGCTTCTTACAACGAAAAGCTGGTGCTCACTGCGCTCAGCGGGCTGATCTACGACGACCCACTGCGCCCGCTGGACGCGGCGGCTGTTGAATCCTGGTTGGTCGAAACGGATTACCCGCTGGACACCACCGCCATTCACGCGGCGCTGCGCGCCCTGGAGTACCGCGAAGTGGTGGCGGCCGTGCCAGGGCTGACACTGCGCGCTGGTCTGCTGCAGGCGTGGCTGCTGGATAACGCCCGCCTCGACCGGGGCGGCGCGGCGGCCTCCGCCAGCGCGCCCGGCCAGCGGCAGCGGCTGGCGATCGCGCTGGTGATCGGCTTGCTGGTGGTCGGGCTGCTGGCCGCGCTGGCGCTGAGCGCTGCGCCCCGGCCGTCCGCCAGCGGCACTTCTGCCCCGACGGTCACGCTGTCCGGCCCGTAAGCGCTGGCAGCGCCTATTCGTCGCTGGCGCACAACTGGCGTATACTACGGTCATAGGAACAGCACAGGAAGGCCCGCCCGCAGGCGGGCACGACGGTTGTCACGGGGGTGCAGCGTGCGAGTCGGGTTTGTGCGGTTGGTCATCATTGCGCTGCTGGCGTTCGGCTGCGGCTTCTTCGCCTATGTGCCGGTTTCCGGCTACCTGGACGGCCGCTTGTTCTCGTCGTTCCGCGCCTACACCGGCGACAACGCGCGCGGCCCGCTGGAACAGGTGCTGGGCCGGTCGTTTCCGGCCAGCGCGGGCGGCTTCAACTACGTTAACCTGAACGACCAGGCGGTGTGGATCGGCTTCACCATCGCCACCAGAGATTTCGGCCCGTTCCTGGCTGGCTCGCCGTTCATCACCTGCCCGCTGTTGATGCGCGACAACTTCCGCCCCAATTTCCAGCACCCGCGGCTGCTCACTGCCGAGCAGCAGCTCGTCCTCAACGCCTGGTGGCGGCCAGCCGCGGCCAGCGCCTACATCGGCCAGGAGTGCACTGGCTCCGATTTCCGCATCATCCGCGTGCTGTGCGACATCAGCGCCAGCGGCGTCATGGCCGTGTATATCGAGTCGGTGCGGCTGTAGCCGCTCGCGTTCAGCCAGCGCCGTCTATCTCGCGCCGCACTGTTTGGTAGAGCGCGTCGGCGCGCAGCTGGCTCAGCGTGTAGCACGGCCCACCTAACTGCTCCGCGAGCTGGGCGGCCAGGCCGCGGTCGAAGGCGACGTGTTCCATGTTGATGGTCACGGTCTTGATGCCCTCGTCCTTGATCATGCGAGCGATGCGGTGCGCTTCTTCCTGCGGCGGGCGGTCGCCCATTGAGACGTTGCCCGCGCCATCCGTGAGCAGCACCAGCAGCGACTCGACATCCGGGTGCAGCGTTTTCTCGCGCCTGATCGTCTCATAGGCCAGCAGCAGGCCGGCAGACAGCGGCGTTTTGCCGCCCACTGGGATGTTGGCCAGCGCTTTTTTAGCCAGGTCCACCGAGTTGGTGGGCGGCAGCACCAGCAGCGCCCGGTCTTTCTGGAACACCACCAGCCCCACACGGTCGCGGCGCTGGTAGGCGTCAGTGAGCAGCGACATGATCGCGCCTTTGGTGGCCGTCATGCGCTCCGACACCGCCATGCTCCACGAGGCGTCCACCACGAACAGCACCAGATTGGCGGCGCGGCGCACGCGAACCTTGCGCTGCAAGTCTGCTGGCTGGATCGCATAAGCCATGCCGGATTCGTCAAGCTGCTGCTGGCGGCGCCGCTGGTAGGGAGCGGCAGCGCGCAGCGTGGCGTCGAAGGCGATGTCGGTGCGGCTGCCGTTGGCGGGCCGCGCCTGGATGTAGCGCCCGCGCTTGCGGTCGGTGCGCGTGCGCGAGCGCCGGCCGGCAGCGTGGCGCGTCAGGCGGTCGAGCGGGGTTTGCAGGCGGCGCGGGTTGAACTCCTCGCCGCTTTTGACCTGTTTGCCGCCCTCCCACCAGTGGGCGTCGTGGTTGTCAAAGATGTTCTGCGGGCTGGGGTCAGTTTGGCCGTAGTCCGGCAGCTCCTCGCTGGCCGGCCCGGTCAGCGGCTGACTTTTTTTTTGACAGCGTTCTGGTCAGCGGAGTCGCTGGCCTCGGCGGCTTCGTCGCCCTCGCCCCACTCCGACATCACCTGCTCAAGCTGGTCTTCGAGCGCGGCCACGCTGAGCTGCGCGTCGGCGAAGGGGCCGCGCTTGAGGCGGTGCGGCAGGGCCAGCTCGGCGGCCAGCAGGATGTCGCCTTGGGTGATGCTGTTGCGGCCGGCGAAGGCGGCGTGGGCGCGGGCTGCCTTGAGGATCACCAGGTCGGCGCGGTGGCCGTCAATGTGCAGGCTGCTGGTGAGCGTGGCGATGGCGTGCAGGTCGCGGCGGGTGTAGGTGACGCTGTCCACCAGGGCGCGGGCGGCGGCGATGCGCGCCGATAAGCGCTCCTCCTCCGGCTGCCAGAGGCGGCGGAAGGCGTCGGGATCGGCCTCGTAGGCGATGTGGCGTTCCAGAATCTCCATGCGCTCGTGCGCATCTTGGATGCCGTGCACTTCGACAGACAGGGCAAAGCGGTCGAGAAGCTGGGGGCGCAGGTCGCCTTCTTCCGGGTTCATCGTGCCCACCAGGATGAAGCGGGCCGGATGGGAGAAGCTGATGCCCTCGCGCTCGACGACGTTGACGCCCATAGCGGCGCTGTCGAGCAGCAGGTCTACCACGTGGTCGTCCAGCAGGTTGACCTCGTCCACGTAGAGGATGCCGCGGTTGGCCATGGCCAGCACGCCGGGGTCGAAGTGGCGTTCGCCCTTTTGGATGGCTTTTTCGATGTCGAGCGTGCCCACCACGCGGTCCTCGGTGGCGCTCACGGGCAGGTCCACAAAGCGGGTCTTGCGGCGGGCGATAGGCAGTTCCTCGCCGCGTTCGGCCCGTTCGCGCACGGCGTCGGACCAGGTGGACGGCTCGTGCGGGTCGTCGCTGAAGGGTGAATCGGCAATGACTTCAATTTCTGGCAGCAGCGCCGCCAGGGCGCGGGCGGCAGTGGACTTGCCCGTGCCGCGCTCGCCGCGGATCAGCACGCCGCCGATGCGCATATCAATGGCTGTCAGGATCAGGGCGCGCTTCATGCGCTCCTGGCCCACAATGGCGGTAAAGGGGTACACCGAAGGTCGTCTGCTCATGCCGGTTCTTCTGGTCTCGTCCCACAGGTTCCACAGGGATTATATCGGATGGCTGGGCGCGGTCAACCGCCGGGGCAGTCTAGGACGGCTGGCAGCGAGGGCGCGGGTCAGGGCTGGCGGGGCGGGGCGGCGCGCACGGGAGCTGGCTCGTCTGCCAATGGGGCGGCGCGCGCCGGGCGCGGCATGAGCAGGCGCGGCACAACCAGCGCGATCAGCGCCACAGCCAGCAGCAGCGGCAGCAGGCCCAGCAGGCCGTCCAGCCCCAGCACGACGCCGCCGTAGTTGCGCGCCACGTCGCCGGCCTGCAGCAGCGGCAGCGCGTGATCGGCCAGCGGGAAGCTGGCGTTCATCTGCGCCACTGTCAGCGGGGCCACGTCCACCGGCGGCCAAGCCTGCCCGGCGATGGTGAGCGCCCACACGTGGAACACGGAAAAGCCGATCAGCGCGGCTGTCAGCAGCGCGCCCCAAGCGCGCGCGAGCAGCCAGTTGAAGGCGAAGATGGCCGGCAGGGCCAGAAAGGGCAGCATCGGCACGAGGTAGCGCGGCCCCACGGTGAAGCCGCCCCACCACATGACACTGGCGGCGTTGTAGGCCAGGAAGCCGGCCGCCACCAAGGCCAGCGCCAGCGCTGTGGCGCGCTGGTCGCGGCGCTGGCGCCACATGGCGACGAAGCCGGGCAGGGCCAGCAGCAGGAACGGCGACAGCAGGAAAATCCCGCGCACGGGGCTGAACGTCAGCCCGTAGAGCCGTTCCAGCGTGGGGAACGTCAGGCTGAGGAAGCCGGTTTGGTGTTCGTTCTGCCACAGCGTTGAGTAGGTGTAACCCACCGGCAGCGGTGTGCCGAAGGCGGCGTAGTTGTAGCCGGCGAAGATCAGCCCCAGCGGGAGCGCGCCCAGCGCCACGCGGTAGAGCGCGGCGCGATCCGGCATCTGCCACAGCGCCCACAGGAAGATCACGCCCAGCATGATGACCGCCGGGTATTCGGTGATCGCGGTGAGGCCGAACAACGCCCCCACCAGCCACAACCAGCGGCGGCTGGCGTCCTCGTAGATGACGCGCCACAGCAGGAAGAAGCCGACGAACGCGCCGAAGGCCGCCAGCTGGTGCTGGTAGAGGGCGGCGCTGTACGGGAAGGCGATCGTGCCCAGGCCGTAGGCCAGCGCCAAGACGGCGGCGTACAGGTCGCGGCGGGCGAAGCGCGCGGCGAAGAGGAACACCGTTGTGCCCAGCAGCGCTGACGGCACAGACATGGCGAAGAAAGTGATGAACGTGAGCGCCATCCCCTGGTAGACTGCCTCTGGCCGGATGCCAGCGCCCTGCGGGTTGAGCGTGTCGGCAAAGTTGCCCAAGCCTTGGCCGCTCTCGATGAAGCGCGCCACCGGCGGCAGCGCCGCCACGCCTTTGAAGGCCAAGTAGAACGGCAGCGCCACCAGCGACGGCCCCAGCGATTTGTCGGTGTAGTAATGGCCGCTGCACGTGTCCGTCTCCAGGTCGTACGGGCCGGGGAAACAGGCCTTGTCGCCGGTGTTCTCGTGGTAATCGTCAATGTAGAGCACGCCCCGGTCGCCGAAGGCGTAGACCAAGTTGGCGCGCGAGTTGGCGCCCCAGTCAGCCCAGCGGGGCATGAAGTAGCCGTAACAGACCAGCAGAATCAGGAACACGGTGGCCGCGTAGGCGCGGCGGGAAGGTTGAAAAGGCGTCATAGAGCAGTCCCGAATGCAGCCAGCGTTCTCAGCAGAAGGCGCGGTCGCGCCCATGTCGTCGTTCTCTCACGCGCATCAGCCTACCCTGACAGCCTTGCAGCCGCATAACGGCCGCTGCGCGCGATTTACCTCTTTCGCCCCGCCCAGCGGCGGCGGCGGTAGAATAGAGAGGCACGATGCGCAAGGAACAAACACCGTGGAGCACATTGATCACAATGCCGCCGCGTTTGTGCTGGTCGCTGACGACGACTGGATGACCCGCGAGGTGCTGGAGGCGTACCTGGTCAGCGCTGGCTGGGATGTGATAACGGCGCACACCGGCGAGCAGGCGCTGGCGCAGGCGCAGGCGCGCCCGCCAGACCTGGTGCTGCTGGACGTGCGCCTGCCTGACCTGAACGGCTACGAGGTGTGCCGGCGTCTCAAAGCGAGCGCGGCGACGGCCGCCGTGCCCGTTGTGCTGGTGACAGCGCTGGCGGGCGAGGCCGACAAACAGCGGGCGATCAGCGCTGGGGCCGACGACGTCCTTGCCAAGCCGCTTGACTCGGCAGCGCTGCTGCTGCGCGCCCGCAGCCTGGTGCGCGTCAAGCGGCTGCGCGACGCGCTGGCGGCGCGCGACCGGCAGCTCCTGCGCCTGCTCGGCGCTGACCCCGGCCCGCTCGCTCCGCCGGAGCATGAGGCGCTGGCTGAGTCAGCCTGCACGGTCGCTGCGCTGGCTGCCGGCCTGCGCGGCTTGGCGCTCCGCCCAGACACGCCAGCGCTGCTCGACCGGGCCACCAGCCTTGTTACCGAGACCGTGGCTGGCTGGGGCGGCGCGCTGGACGGGCGCATCGGCGGCGAGTTTGTGGCCCTGTTTGACGCGCCGGCTGCCGCCGCAGAGGCTGCCCTGGCGCTGCGGCGCGCGTGCGCGGCGCGCGGCTTGGCGCTGGGCGTCGGGCTGCACTGCGCCAGCTCGCCAGCCAGCGCCGCCGGGCTGGCCCGCTGGCTGCAGGCGCTGGCAGACGACGGCGAGGTGATCGCCAGCGAGGCGCTGTGCCAGCGGGCGGCTGATCGCGTGACGGCGCTGCGCCTGCCGCCGCAGTCCCCGCCGGGCGGCGGCGCGCCGCTGGCGCTGTGCCGGCTCACTGGCCCGGCCTAACCTGACGTTTGCCCACCTGTCGCGCCGCGGCCGCTTGGCAGCGGCCCTCGATGCTGGTAAAAACAGCCGCACTGTTCGGTATGGGAGGTGTGCCCCGCGCATGAAGAGTGCAAGCGGCGCGCCGGCCTGGCTGGTGCTCGTGGTGGCGGTCGCCATCGTGTTCGGCGCGTACTACCTATGGGTGGGCGTGCAGAACTACCTGCGCACAGGCGGCTTGGGCGTGGTGGAGGCGACGCGGCAGGCCGAGCTGGTCGTTACAGCGACGGCGGCGCGCGTGCGCAGCGTGCCCACGCGCACCCCGGTGGCCTCCTTTACGCCTGTTCCTCCCTGCCAGGATTTCGTCGTTTCCGTGCCCAGCGCCATCGTGCGCGGCCAGCCTACCACCCGCGGCCAGATTGTCACGTCGCTGTCGGCCGGCCAGACGGTGTGCGTGCTGGGGCGCGAGGGCAGCAGCGAGTGGTATGCCATTGACCAGAACCCGCGCACCCGCCGGGTAGAGCTGGCTTACATGCACGAGACCGTGATCCAGCCGCTCAACCCCACGGCTACGCCCTCGCGCACGCCCACGCCGCTGCCGACGGTCACGCCGCTGCCCACGCTCACGCCGACGCTGTCGCCTACGCCGCACCCCACCGACACGCCCGACCCGGCCGCCACAGCCACGCCCACGCCTTCTCCCACACCGACCGCCACCGACGCCGTTCAGAGCGCGTAGCGCGTTGCGCCAGCCGCAGGCCGTGCAGTACAATTCCGGCGCGGTTGGCAGCAGCGGAGGGGGCTTTCTCAGTATGACAGCAGATTACAGCGCGCGCCGGGCGCAGCTAGCGGCCATCCCAGAGGTGGACGCGGTCGCCATCGTGCCGGGGGCCAACATGCTGTACTTCACCGGCTTGGACCTGCACCTGTCGGAGCGGCCGATCATCGCCCTGTTCACGCCAGACGGCCAGATGTCCGTTATTATTCCCGAACTCGAAGCCCCGCGCCTGGCCGCCCGGCCAGACCTGGCGGCGCGCGCCTTCCCCTGGAGCGACACCGACGGCTATGAGGGCGCGTTCAGCGCGGCGGCGCAGGCGCTGGGCCTGGGCGAGGGGGCTGTGCTGGGCGTGGACGGCATGACCATGCGCGTCACAGAAGGCCTGGCGCTGCAGCAGGCCGCGCCCGGCCTGGCCCTGCGGCCCGTGGAGCGGGCGCTGATCGCCATCCGCGCGCGCAAGCAGCCGGATGAGATCGCGCTGATGCGCCGCGCCGTCGCTGTCGCCGAGCAGGCGCTGGATCGCCTGCTGGCCTGGGTGCAGCCGGGCATGACCGAGCGCCAGATTGCGGCGCAGCTGGTGCGCGAGCTGGAGGCGCTGGGCAGCAGCCGGCTGGCGTTCGAGCCGCTGGTGCAGACCGGCCCCAACAGCGCGCTGCCGCACGGCACGGTCACCGAGCGCGCGCTGCAGCCCGACGAGTTCTTCTTGGTGGACTTCGGCGCAGTGGTGGACGGCTACCCGTCGGACATCACGCGCACATTCTGCCTGGGCGCGCCCAGCGCCGAGATGCAGACAATCTTCGACACCGTGCTGCGCGCCAACGAAGCGGCGCGCGCCGCCGCCGGCCCCGGCGTGCCGATGGGCGATGTGGACCGCGCCGCCCGCGCGGTGATCGAGGCGGCGGGCTATGGGCCGTACTTCATCCACCGCACTGGGCACGGTTTGGGGCTGGACGCGCACGAGCCGATCCCGCAGATCGCCGCCGGCGTGCCCGACCTGCTGGAGCCGGGCATGGCCTTCACCATCGAGCCGGGCGTGTACATCCCCGGCCTGGGCGGTGTGCGCATCGAGGACGACGTTGTGGTGACCGAGACCGGCCTGGACGTGCTCACCAGCTACCCACGCCAGCTGGCGCCCGGCCGGTGAGCGCCAGCGAGGGGGTGAACACGCCTATGACGAACGACTATCCGCCGCCCGAAGGCTTCCGCCACGGCGTGCCGATCCAGGTGCGCTGGGCCGACTTGGACGCTATGGGCCACGTGAACAACGCCAAATATTTAACGTATCTGGAACAGGCGCGCATCCACTACATCAACACGCTGGGCCTGTGGGACGGCCAGGCCACCCGGCGCGGCATGATCATGGCCCGCGTCGAGCTGGACTACAAGTTCCCGCTGACGCTGGCCGGCGAGGTGGTGGTGTACACGCGCACATCGCGCCTGGGCACTAAGAGCCTGGATACCGAGCAGCAGGTCGTGCGCTACCTGGACGGCGAGGCGCGCGTGGCGGCCGCGGCCAAGATCACGCTGGTCGTTTACGACTACGAGCGCGGCCAGTCCGCGCCCATCCCCGACGCCTGGCGCGCAGCGCTGACTGCCTACGAGCCGGGCCTGGCCTGAGCGCGGCTAGCGCTGCGCGGTGACTACTGCGCAGCGGGCGCTGCTGCCGGTGACCGGCGGACAGGTGGCGATGGCCGCGCCGCCCAACAGCACGTCGAAATTGCCCAGCGTCCAGAACGCCCGCCCGGCCCCCACCTGCACCTGGCTGCGCACGTAGCGGCAGTCCGACGGGGTGGCGGGCGCGCTGCCGCCCAGGGTAAGCTGGAGGCAGTGGCCGCTGGGGAAAGCCGCCAGCGGCACCTCGGCCACCTGACTCCAGCCGCGCGCCGAGAAGCCCGCCTGGCTGCCGGAAAACGCCAGCGTGCTCAGGTCAAGCGGCCGGCCGGCGGCGTTCAGCACGGTCAGTGAGAAGCGGTCATAGAGCAGCATCAAGTCAGCGGTGGGCAGCGGCGTGGCGCTGGGCAGCGCGGCGGTTGGCGTGAAGGTGGAGCTGGCCGTCACGGGTGGCAGGGGCGTAGGGCTGGCTATCACAGCCGCAGCCGGCGCGGTGACGGTGGGCAGCGCGACAGACGACGCAAAGGTGGGGCCGGCCGCCAGCGGGAGCGGCGTAGCCGTGCCGATCACGGCGGCAGGGGGCAGCAGCGCCGGCAGCATCAGGCTGCCGTCCTTGGCGTTGGCCTCCGCCAGCGCCAGGCGCTGGCCGTCGCTGTAGAGCACGTAGACGGTGTCGCCCGCGCCGGGCGGCACGTTGATCACGGCCTGCCAGGGAATCCAGTCGGGCGTCAGCGGCTGGCCATCCGCGCCAAACAGGCGCACCTGTGATACGTTCTGGATGCGGGGGCCGCCGGCCGCGTACTGGTGGCGTTCGCTGCTGAGGTATAGGCGTCCCTCTAAGGCGCTGTAGAAAGCGGGCAGCACGTTGGGGCGCGCGCCGAACACAATGATGTACAGCGTGTCTGTGCCGCGCGGCAGCGCTGCCGCGCCCACCTCGCGGTAGCCAGGGTTGAGGGCAGTCCGCTGGTGAATATCTGAGCCGCGCCAGAAGCTGATGACGGTGCGCAAGCTGCCGATGGCGGCGTTCTCGCCGATGGCGACGCGGTCAGCCTGCCCGTACGCCGGCCAGCCGTACGGCTCGGCGGCGGCGCGCTCCTGCGGCGACGTGCCGTTGGGGCCGATGTGCAGTTCGCTGCTGCGCGGCAGCGGATTCAGCGAGAGCAGATAGCGCGCCTGGGCCAGTGCCAGCGCCTGCAGCGTAGGGTTGGGGCGCAGCGGCCACACGCCCTGCTCCACCCGCCAGTTGTTAACCTGGGCGATCAGCTCCAGGGCGGCGCGCTCGTTGTTGGCCGGGGGGGAGGGCTGCGGCGGCGGCGCGAAGGCCAGCAGCGGCGCTGTGAGGAACAGCATAACCAACAGCCGGTGACATGGCAGCGCGTCCATGACATTCTCTCCCGAGTCGTTCAGCCGAACTATATCAACACTGTAACACCGCCTGCCTTGCAGCGCCACTGCGCCAAGACGCAATTTTGGGGGATAGCGCTAAAACAGCGACAGCATTACACTGATAACGGCGTATACGTGCAGTCGAAAGGAAGACGACCTTGGTGATGCGTCACATACGTATGGTCTTTGTCGTGATGTTGGCGCTGGCCGCCCTGAGCGCAGCCCTGCCGGCGCTGGCGCAGGCCACCACGCCGATTAACATCGGCGATACTGTAGAAGGCGGTCTGACAGCCGCCCAACCGCAGGCCCGTTACACCTTTACCGGCGAAGCGGGGCAGCTCGTCACGATCACGCTGGTGTCGAACGCCTTCGACGCCTACCTGACCCTGGAAGACGCCAATGGCATGTTCATCGCCAGCGACGACGACAGCGGCGGCGGGCGCAACGCGCGCATCGGGCCGCTGGCGCTGCCGGCGAACGGCAGCTTCGTCATCGTCGTCGCCAGCCTGTTCGGCAGCGAAACCGGCGCCTACAGCCTGACGCTGGCCACGCCGCAGGCCCAAACGCTGGCGCTCGGCGACGTTGTGGAAAGCGAGCTGACCGCAGACGAGCTGACCAAAACGTTCTTCTTCGAGGCTGAAGCGGGCGACGCTGTGGCCATCACGCTGCGCTCCAGCGCGTTCGACGCCTACCTCGAGCTGCGCTCCGGCAGCGGCAGCTACAGTTGGACCGACGACGACAGCGCCGGCGATCTCAACGCGCTCATCGGGCCGCTAAAACTGCCGGAGAGCGGCACCTACATCATCACCGCCACCAGCCTGGGCCGCACCTCGACCGGGCCGTTCACGCTGGCGCTGGACGAAGCCCAGGTCACTGCGCTGGCGTTCGACACACCGGCCCAGGTCAACCTAGTGGCCGGAGAGCCGCTGTACTTTACGTTCGAGGGCGTCAGCGGCCAGACGATTGACCTGCGCGTGGACAGCGGCAACACGATTGACACCACCCTGACGCTGCGCGGGCCAGAAGGCTACCAGGTCGGCTACAACGACGACTTAACCGGCATTGACCCAGCGCTGGTGGCCACCAACCTGTCCAGCACTGGCACGTACACCGTGCTGGTCCAGGGGCGCTACCCCGACGAAAGCGGCCCGCTGACCGTGACGCTGACGGCCGTGCAGCTGCCGTCGCTGGACGAAGGCCCGCAGCGCCTGCGCATTAGCGACAAGCAGAGCACCGGCCAGGTGGTGTTCGACGGCGTCGCTGGCGAGACCGTGACGCTGACGGTGGCGCTCGAATCCGGCGCGAAGCTGCCCTCCTACATCGAGATCACGCAGGGCGGCACGTCGGTCGCCTACTTAAGCAGCGATGCGCTGACTGCCATGACGCTGACGCTGGTCGTGCCGCAGGACGGCGTTGTGCTGGTCAAGCTGAACGACTACAGCTACTCGGTCAAGATCGTCACGCTGACGCTCGAGCGCGCGGCGGCCAACTAGCGGGCGCTGCGCCAGCTGTGCGCGAATCCCACGCCCCGCCCTACCCGGTGGGGCGTGGGGCCAAAACGCCCGGAACGACTCGCCTATGCGCGCATCACACCGCCGGCTGGCCGGGCTGGCGCTCCTCGCTGCGCTGTTCGGCGCGGCCGTCCTAGTGGTCTACGCCACCTTCACCCGGCCGTTTCCCGGTTTCAACGACTACATGACCCCCTGGGAGGCGGCGCGCTCGTTCTTCTACGACGGACTTGACCCGTACAGCGCGCAGACCAGCCTGAACATCCAGCAGCGGCTGTACGGGCGGCCCGCCCTGCCCGACGAGCAGCCCAACCACTACGCCTACCCGTTCTACGCGCTGTTCGTCGCTTGGCCGCTGATCCACCTGGACTACGCCTGGGCGACGGCTGTGTGGCTGGTGCTCAACGGCGCGCTGCTGGCCGGCGCGCTGCTGCTGCTGCTCGATTTTTACGGCTGGAGGCCGCGCCCGCTGGCGCTGGCCGGGCTGCTGCTGGCGGCGCTGCTGGCCTACCCCGCTGCGCGCGGCCTGCTGCTGGGCCAGGTGAGCCACCTGGTCTACTTTCTACAGGCCCTGGCGCTGTGGGCGCTGGCCCGCCGGCGCGACCGGCTGGCCGGCCTGGCGCTGGCTGCCTCCACGTTCAAGCCGCAGATGGGCGTCTTTCTGATCCCGTTCCTGCTGCTGTGGGGGCTGCGCGCGCGCCGCTGGCCGTTCGTTGCCAGCTTTTCGGCGCTGTTTGCCGCCCTGATCGCGCTCTCGTTCGCGCTCCAGCCGGACTGGGTGGCGGGCTTTGCTGACCAGCTCGCGCTCTACCCGACGTATATCGAGGTGTCCACGCCGGCCTGGGTGATTGCTCAGTCTCTGCTGGGCCTGGGGCGCGGCGCTGAGCTGGCGCTCAACGCCGCCGGTCTGGCGCTGCTGCTGTGGACCTGGCGCGCTGTGCTGGCCCAGGGGCGCGCCGAGCGCTTCTGGTGGACGGTCATGATGACGCTGACGATGACCCACCTGATCGGCCTGCGCACGGCCACGCCCCACTTTGTCGTCCTGACGATTCCGCTCGTGTTCTACCTGCGCGGCCTGGCGCAGGCGGGCCGCGGCTGGCACGCCGCCGCGCTGGTGGCGGCGCTGGTGGCACTGCCGTGGGCGCATTTCCTGCTGACGCTGGGCGCGGACAAGTTCGAACACCCCACGCTGTTCCTGCCGCTGCCGCTGCTGGCGCTGGCCGCCCTGTGGCTCACGCGCCGCCGCTGGTGGGCGGCCGCCGTTCCCGCACCGCCTGCGTAGACCGGCTGCCCTGAGCGCCGTTCGCGCCCACAAAAATACTGGCCCGCTGCTGCCAGCGGGCCTGCTGTCGTCTTAACGGCGGTTGGGCAAAGCGTCAGCGACGGGCCAGCCGGAACACGCGCCCCTGGCCGTGATCAACCAGGTACAGCTCGCCGGCGTCGTCCTGGCCGAACGAGCTGATGATCAGGTCGGTGTCGGGCAGGAACACCTGCGTCTGAAACGCGCCGTCGGGGCTGCGACGGGTGGCCCACACGCGCCCGAAGCAGTAATCGCCGAAGAAGTAGACGCCGTCCAGCTCCGGCAGGGCCGCGCCCCGGTAGACATAGCCGCCGGTGACCGAACAGCCCTCGGCGTGAGTGTATTCGAAGATCGGCGGCACGTGACCAGCCGGCTCGCGCTCGTTGGTGAAGCGGCGCGTGCCTTCGAAGACGCGCCAGCCGTAATTTTCGCCGCCAGGGCTTTCGGCCGGCTGGAAGTTGATCTCCTCGATCAGGTTCTGGCCGACATCGGCGATGTACAGGTCGCCAGTTGCGCGGTCAAAGCTGAAGCGCCAGGGGTTGCGCAGGCCCCAGGCCCACACCTCAGGGGCCAGCGCCGGGTTCACGGTGAAGGCAGGGTTGTTTGGCGGGGCGGTGTAAGTGGGGCTGCTGTCCACGTCCAGGCGCAGAATCTTGCCCAGCAGCGTGTCCGGCGTCTGGCCGGCGTTGAGCGGATCGCCGGCGGAGCCGCCGTCGCCCAGGCCCATGTAGAGATAGCCGTCGGGGCCGAAGGCGATCTGCCCGCCGTTGTGGTTGCCGTAGGGCTGCGCCAGCGTGAAGATCACCTCGGCGCTGCCGGGGTCGGCCAGGTCAGGGTTGTTGGGCGAGACGCGGTAGCGAGCCAGCACGGTGTCGCCGTCGGGGCTGCGCGCGCTGTAGTGCACGTAGAACACGCCGGTGGTGGTGTAATCCGGGTGGAAGGCCAGGCCCAGCAGGCCGCGCTCGTTGGCGCTGGTGGAAACCAGCGGGCTGATGTCGAGGAAGGGAACCGGCAGCGTCGCGCCGTCGCGCACGATCCACACGCGCCCCGCCTGCTCGACGACAAACAGCCGACCAGAACCGTCACCGGCGCCGGTCACATACAGCGGGCGGGCAAAACCGGACGCCACCAGCGCCAGGCGGTACTGGGCTGGGTTGAGATTGGTGTCTTGAGCGGCCAGCGCGCCGCCGAACAGCGCCAGCAGCAGCGCGAGCACCGTGACTGGTTTCATAGAAATCAGCGCAGGAGACCCCCTGTTTTAACGGGATGGGGAGTGCGCTTTGCCTCCTTTCAGGTGAAGTACATGCGTGTTCGGATAAACACGGCTTGAACCGCGCCGTTTACAAGCCGCAATTTTACCTGACGCGCGCGGCCTGCTCTATGTCGAGCCGTGAGAGCCGCGTGAGCGTTCGCTGAGACGGCCGCTATTTCAGCACACCGCGCCGGATAAGCAGCTTCTCCAGCTCAGCGGTCCAAAAAACGATCGTGCTCAGGGCCAGGCACAGCGCAAGCTGTTCCAGCGTGAGCGGGTTGGTGTTGAACAGGTTGTTGAAGAACGGCGTGTACACCGCGATCAACTGCAGGATGAGCGTGCCCGCCACTGCGCCCAGCAGCAGCCGGTTGCCGAAGAACGGCAGCGAAAAGAACGAGTCGCGGTGCGAGCGCAGGCTGAGCGCGTGGCCCATCTGCGCCAGCATGAGGAACATGAACACGATGGTGTTCCAGGCCGGCGCGCCGTTGGCGGCGGTCACGCCGTTGGACCACGCCCAGTAACCGAGCGCCAGGCCAGTGACGCCCAGCACCGAGCCGATGAGCAGCACGTGACGCCCCAGGCCGCGCCCGAACACGCTCTCACTGGGCCGGTGGGGCGGGCGCTGCATGCTGCCCCGCTCCGACCGTTCCACGCCCAGCGCTAGGGCCGGGATGCCGTCCGTAATCAGGTTCATCCACAGAATCTGCAGTGTTGTCAGCGGCAGCGACATGCCGGCGATCAAGTCGCTGACGAGCAGCACCAGCAGCTCGCCGGTGTTGCTGGCCAGCAGGTATTTGATAAAGCGGCGCACGTTGTCGTAGATGGTGCGGCCCTCTTCGACGGCGTTGACGATGGTCGTGAAGTTGTCGTCCACCAGCACCATCTCGGCAGCTTCTTTGGACACGTCTGTGCCGGTGATGCCCATCGCCACGCCGATGTCGCTGCGCTTGAGCGCCGGGGCATCGTTAACGCCGTCACCGGTCATAGCGACGATGTGGCCGCGCCGCTGCAGTGCCTGCACAATGTTCATCTTGTGTTCGGGCGAGACACGCGCATACACCGACACATTCTCCACCACCGCTTCCAGCTCTTCCAGCGACATGCGGCTCAGGTCCTGGCCGGTGAGGATGCGGTCGCCGGGGTGCGCGATCTCCAGTTGGCGGGCGATGTTGAAGGCCGTGAGCGGGTGGTCGCCGGTAATCATCACTGGGCGGATGCCGGCCGTGTGGCACACCTCGACGGCGGCTTTCACCTCCGGGCGCGGCGGGTCAATCATGCCGACCATGCCGACGAACGTCATGCGCTGCTCCAGCGTTTCCGGCGTCCAATCCGGCGGTCTTTCCGGCAGGTGGCGCAGCGCCAGGCCCAGCACCCGCAGGCCCTCCCCGGCCAGGCGGTCGTTAGCCGCTTCGATGCGGGCACGCAGCTCCGGCGTCAGCGGGGCGCTGTCGCCGTCCACCCACAACGCGTCGCTGATGTCCAGCAGGCCGTCCACCGAGCCTTTGGTCAGCACGACATACGGCCAGCGGTCTGCCCCCATCCACTTAGCCAAGTAGCTTTCTTTGGGGCCGGCCGGGGCAGCGCGGTCCAGGCTGTGAACAGTGGACATGCGCTTGCGCTCGGACGAGAAGGGCGCTTCGCCCACACGCGGCAGCACCGCGCTGAGGTGGTCGCGCTCGATGCCGAAGCGCTCGGTGGCAGCCACCAGCGCGCCCTCAGTCGGGTCGCCTAGCAAGCGCAGGCCGCCGTTGGCGTCGTGTTCGACCACGACATCGTTGCACAGCGCCATCCCAGCCAACACCAGCGCCTGCGCCTTGTGCGGCGCGCGGGCGCGGCCGTTGGCACTGACGAGCGCGGCCATGCCGCGCCCGACCAGCTCGTCTAGGTCAACGGTTTCGCCGGCCACGTCCACCACTTTGACAGTCATGCGGTTCTGTGTCAGTGTGCCGGTTTTGTCTGAGCAGATGGTGGTGACCGAGCCGAGCGTCTCGACAGCGGGCAGCCGCCGGATCAGTGCGTTGCGGCGCAGCATGCGCTGCGCGCCCAGCGCCAGCGCAATCGTGACGACGGCGGGCAGGCCCTCTGGCACAACGGCGACGGCAATTGCCACGGCGTTGAGCAGCACGTTGTCCAGCGTCCGCCCGCCGATCATGCCGATGATGAAGGCCAGCGCCAGCACGCCCAGCCCCGCGATCACCAGCACCCGGCCCACCTCGGCCATACGCCGCTGCAGCGGGGTGGTCTCGTCCTCGACACTTTGGATCAGCTCGGCGATGCGGCCCAGCTCGGTGCGCATCCCCGTCCGGACGACGGCTACCAGGCCGCGCCCATACGTGACCGATGTGCCCATGTGCACCAGGTTGCGCCGGTCCGCCAGCGGCAGATCGCGCGCTGCCAGCGCGGCCGACGTCTTCTGCACCGGCAGCGACTCGCCGGTGAGCGATGCCTCCTGCACGCTGAGGTTGGCCGCCTCGATCACGCGCGCGTCCGCCGGTATGATGCTGCCGGATTCCAGCAGAACGATGTCGCCAGGTACCAGGTCGTGCGCGTTGATGTCCCTGATCTGCCCCGCGCGGCGCACGCGCACCAGCGGCGCGGCCATCTCTTTGAGCGCCGCCATGGCGCGCTCGGCCCGGTACTCCTGGAACACGCCCAGCCCGGCGTTGAGGATGACGATTGCCATGATGGCGATCACGTTGTCAACCTTGCCTAGCAGGGCCGAGACGCTGGCAGCAAAGAGCAGCAGCAGCACGAGCGGGCTGGTCATCTGCTCCCAGAAGATTTTGAACGGGCTTTTCAGCGGCTTGGCAACCAGCTCGTTGGGGCCGTAAAGCTGGAGCCGGCGCGCCACCTCGGCGTCGCTCAGGCCGGTTTCAACGCTGGTTTCGAGCTGGTGGAGAGCCGTGTCAGCGTCAAGCAGGTGCCAGCTGTCCTCAGCCTGGCGCTCGAGCGTTTGCGGTGGATTGTTGAGAGCCATGGTGTTCCTTTGAACAGCCTGAGGTGTCCCGGTTGGGCAGGTGGTGTCAGCGGTAGGCGCGGCGGCTGCCGCGCACGACAGCGTTTCAACTGCTCATCATAGTCCCGGCCGCGCTGGCAGGTCAAGCGAAGCCGCCCCCCATTAACTGGGGATTGTTTAGGCAGGCGCTGTGTTCGGCGCGGGGAGCTAGGGCCGCCGGCTGTCGA
>DAOTWC010000052.1:0-57906 GCA_034435995.1 Anaerolineae bacterium
GCTGACGTGCTCCAGCGCCGGGGCTACGAGGCGACGACGATGAAAGACATTGCCGCCGAAGTCAACCTGACAGCCGCCAGCCTGTACCACCACTTTAAGAACAAGGACGAGCTGCTGCTGGCCGTGCTGGAGGCCGGGCTGGACTTGGTGATCGAGCGTCTGGAGCCGATTGTCCGGGCAGACATGCCCTGCATCCAGCGTCTGCGCGAGATGATCGCGGTGCACATCGTCAGCCAGACCGAGAACACGGCGGTGGCGGCGGCGATGGTGTTCGAAATCCGCTCGCTCCTGGGCGAACGCCCCGCCCAGCTCGACGGCTACCGCGAGCGCCGCGACCGCTTCTTCGCCCGGCGCGATTACTTTGAGGCCCTCTACCGACAGGTGGTGCGCGAGGGGATCGAGCGGGGCGTGTTCCGGCCGGTAGACGTGCCCATCTTCGTCAAAGCGATGCTGGGCGCGCACAACTGGGTGAGCGTGTGGTATCGCCCCGGCGGGCGGCTGAGCGGCCAAGAGATCGCCGAGCGCATGGCGGACATGTTCCTGCGCGGTCTGCTGGCTGAGGGGTCGGGCGCATGAGCCGCCGGGTCGCGCTGCAGGCCGCCGCGCTGGCGGCGCTGGTCGCGCTGGCAGGTGTGCTGGCTCAGACCGCTGTTCTGTTCGCGTTTCCGGCGGGTTTGCTGCCGCAGCCGTATGCTGCTCCGGCCGACGTTTTCGCCCAGTCGGTCCGCGTCACCGACTTGACGCTGGCCTTCTTCGCCGCCGATACGGCGTTCGTGCTCGGTTACACGCTGGTGTTCGCCGGGCTGTACACCGTAACCGCGCCGCGCGCGCCGGTTTTCGCCGCGCTGGGCCTGGGCGCGGGCGTCCTAACCGCCCTGTTCGACAGCGTCGAGAACGCGCTGTTCATCGTCTACGCGCTGCACGAGCGCGCCGGCGCGCTCGTGAGCGACCCCGCGCTGACACTGGTCTACACGCTGACTACGCTCAAATGGGCGGCGGCTTTCGCCGCGCTGCTGGCTTTCGGGCTGGTGTACCCGCGCGCGGTGCTGATCGAGCGTGTTATCACCGGCCTGATGCTGCTCTTCCCGCTGGTAGGCGTGATCGGCATCGCGCTGCCCGATTTGATCGCGCTGCGTGGGCTGTTCTTTTTGGCCGGTATGCCGCTGTTCGCCTGGGATTTCTGGCGGCGAGCGCGGGGCGAACCCGTCTCACTCTCCTGACAGGTTTATGTGCGAGGATTGTTAGAACCGATGATTTCGTTTACCCCCACCGACGAACAACAACTGCTCATTGACACTATCCGGCGCTACGCGCTCAACGACATGCGCCCTGTGGCGCACGACGCCGACGAGGACAGCGCCCTGCCGCAGGCCGTTGTGCAGAAAGGCTGGGAGTTGGGCCTCGTGCCGTCGGTGATCCCGGAAGAACTGGGCGGCCTGGGCGACCCGCTGAGCGCGATCACCGGCGCGCTGGCCGCCGAAGAGCTGGCCTACGGCGACCTGGCGCTGGCGCTGGCAGTGCTGAGTCCAGCGCTGTTGGCCTACCCGCTGGTGCTCTACGGCACAGCCGAACAGCGCGAGAACCTGCTCCCGATGTTCCTGGGGGAGCGGCCCGCCCCGGCCACGGCGGCCCTGCTGGAGCCAGGCATCAGCTTTGACCCGCACGACTTGAAAACGACGGCCGCGGTGAACGGCAGCAAGGTCAAGCTCAACGGCGTCAAGGCCTACGTGCCGCAGGTCGAGACGTCGCAGTGGATGCTGGTCTATGCGCGCAATGTCGAGTCCGGCGCGGTCGAGGCCTATCTGGTGGAAAGCAGCGTGCCGGGTGTGCGAATCGAGAAGCGCGAGAAGCTGATGGGCGTGCGCGCGCTGCCCACCTACCGCGTCCGCTTCGAGGACGCCGAGGTTGACCTGGCGTGCCGGCTGGGCGGCGCGGTGGGCATTGACTACCTGGCACTGCTCAACCGGCAGCGGGTGGCACTGGCGGCGCTGGCGGTGGGCGTAGCCCGTGCGTCGTTCGAATACGCCCGCGACTACGCCAAGCAGCGCGTTCAGTTCGGCAAGCCGATCGCCCAGAACCAGGCCATCGCCTTCATGCTGGCCGAGTGCGCGATTGAGATTGACGCGGCGCGCTTGATGGCGTGGGAAGCGGCCTGGAAGCTCGACCAGGGGCAGGACGCCACCCGCGAGGCGTATCTGGCCAAGATGTACGCCGACAAGGCAGTGCTGTTCGTGACCGACAGCGGCGTGCAGACGCTGGGCGGCTACGGCTTCATCCGTGAGTACCCGGCGGAGCGCTGGCTGCGCAACGGGCGCGGTTTCCCCACCTTCGACGGACTGGCAATTGTGTAGCAGTCGTCAGCGGTTAGCTGTCAGCAAAACGCGCCTCACCCCGCCCGCAGCATGGGACTCGCCTTAATATAGCAGGGGTTAGGCCGGAGAAAGCATGCTTTAGCGTAAGGATAGAGTAAGGACACACCTCTATGGCGATCAGCTTTGAAATTCCCGATAACGTGAAGCAAATGGCGCAGATGGCCGAATTTATCGCCCAGACGACTATGCGGCCGTACTCGCGCGAGCTGGACGAGAACGAGCACACGCGCCCGACGGCTTTCATCGAGCAGATGTGGCCGATCCTGAGCAGCCAGCGCAAGGCCATGCTGGATAAAATCGAGAAGCAGCTCCAGAGCGCCAACGGCGGCGGCACGAACGGCAAGGAAAAGAGCCGCCCGTCCAGCTATTACGTCAGCATGATGCACATGGTCGAGATGCTGTCGTGGGGCGACGCTGGCATCTACCTGTGCTTGCCCGACGCGGCGCTGGGCGGCTTCGCCATCGAAGCAGTGGGCACGCCGGAACAGAAGCTGCGCCTGCTGCGGCGCTTCGCCGAGGGCGACAAACCGGCCTGGGGCGCAATGGCCATGACCGAGCCGGGCGCAGGGTCAGACACGTCCGCCATTCAGACGACGGCGCGCTTCGACCCCGATACCAACGAGTGGGTGCTTAATGGCGAGAAAATCTTTTGCACCAGCGGCGGGCTGGCGCTCAACGAATCGAACGGGCTGGTGATCGTGTGGGCTACGGTGGATCGCTCCGCGGGGCGCGCCGGCATGAAACCGTTCGTGGTCGAGGCCGGCACGCCAGGCGTGAAAGTCGTCAAAGCGGAGATCAAGCACGGCATCCGCGCCAGCGACACAGTGGCGATCTCGTTCCAGGACGCGCGCATCCCCGCCGATAACATTCTAGGCAGCGTGGAAGTGCAGCGCGGCGAGGGCAAAGAGGGCTTTAAAGGCGCGATGGCCACGTTCGACGCCAGCCGCCCGCTGGTGGCGGCCAGCGCGCTGGGCATCGGCCGCGCCGCCGTCGAGTTCGTCAAGGAGAAGCTGGCCGAAGAAGGCATCGAAATCCCCTACGGCCTGCCCTATCACAAGCTCACTGCCGTCCAGCGCGATGTGCTGGAGATGGAGGCGCAGCTCCGCGCCGCTTATCTGCTGACGCTGCGCAGCATCGCCATGCTGGACGAGAAGCTCAGCAACCCGCTGGAGGCCTCAATGGCCAAGGTCAAGGCGGGCAAGGCCGTGACGAAGATCACGCAGATGGCCGTCGAAATCCTGGGGCCGCTGGGCTACAGCCGCGAGTGGCTGGTCGAGAAGTGGATGCGCGACGGCAAGATCAACGACATCTACGAGGGCACGAGCCAGATCAACACGCTGATTGTCGCCCGCCGCATTCTGGACTACGGGCGTGCCGAGCTGGCGTAACCTCACCCTAAGTCCTTCTCCAGCAGGAGAGAGACCTGCTCCCCACTCTGTTGGGGCGGAGCGCGGGCAACGGGCGAGGTGAGATTTAAATCCGCTGTTTGTTAAAAGGAGAGCGTTAATGGTGTACAACATCCGCAAGGCAGCTGTGATCGGCTCTGGCACGATGGGCGGCGGGATCGCGGCGCTGCTGGCTGGCGTGGGCGTCGAGGTGCTGCTGCTCGACATTCCCGCGCCTGGCTCGCAGCCTGGCGACCCGCCGGCCAAACGCAACGCCGTGGCCCTCAAAGGGCTGGACGCCCTGCAAAAGGCGCGGCCGGCCCAACTGTTCCATCCGGACGACCTGCGCCTGATCCGCACCGGCAATGTTGACGACGACCTGGAGCAGGTGAGCGGCGCGGACTGGGTGATCGAGGTGGTCGTCGAGAAGCTGGACGTGAAGCGAGACCTGATGGCGAAGCTGGCGAAGCTGGTGGGGCCGCACACGATCGTCAGCACCAACACGTCTGGCCTGCCCATCAAGGCGATTGCCGAGGGCCTGGGCGACGACTTCACGCGGCGTTTCCTGGGGACGCACTTCTTCAACCCGCCGCGCTATCTGTACCTGCTGGAGGTCATCCCGCACGCCAACACCGATCCCGAAGTAGTGCGCTATATGACCCAGTTCGCCACCGAGCGCCTGGGCAAGGGCGTGGTGCTGTGCAAGGACACGCCTAATTTCATCGGCAACCGCTTCATGTCCATGTCTGGCATGCAGGTGATGAACTACGCGCTGGACAACGACTTCACCGTTGAAGAAGTAGACGCCCTCACCGGCCCGCTGATCGGGCGGCCCAAGACGGCGACGTTCAATCTCAACGATCTGGTGGGCTTCGACGTAGCCGTGTTCGTGGCGCGCAACCTGTACGACGCCATCCCCGGCGACCCGGCGCGCGAGGTGCTCAACCACCCAGCGGCGGCGGCCCTGAGCCAGAAGATGCTGGAGAACAACTGGCTGGGACGCAAGACGGGGCAGGGTTTCTATCACATGCGCCGGGGCGAGAGCGGCGAGAAGGAGCTGTGGGCGCTCAACCTCAAGACGCTGGAGTACGAGCCGCCCACCAAACCGCGTTTCGACAGCGTGAGCGCGCATCGCAAGGTAGAGAACACCGGCGAGCGCATCCGCCTGCTGATCAGCGAGAACGACCGGGCCGGGCGCTTCCTGTGGCATCTGCACGCCTTCTACCTGGCCTACGCCTCCAACCGCGTGCCGGAGATCACCGACACAATCGTGAACATTGATAACGCGCAGAAGTGGGGCTTCGGCCACGAGCTTGGCCCGTTCGAAATCTGGGACGCGATCGGCGTGGCCGAGACAATCCCGGCGTTCGAGGCGGCTGGCTATCCGGTGGCGCAGTGGGTGAAGGACATGGTCGCCAGCGGCCACCCCACCTTCTACAGCTACGACGAGAAAGGCCAGAAGACCGGCTACTACAGCCCGCAGGACGGCGCGTACCAGCCGCTGGCAGGCGATCCGCGCGCTATCACTGTCGCGGCGCTGCGCGCTGCCGGCAAGGAGATCGCGCGCAACGATGGGGCGAGCATCCTCGACATGGGCGACGGCGTGGCCCTGCTCGAATTCCACAGCAAGCAGAATTCGCTGGACAACGACGTGATCGAGATGGGCTGGAAAGCTGTTGAGATGCTGGAGCGCGGCGATTTCGCGGCGCTGGTAGTGGGTAACGACGGCGAGCGCTTCAGCATCGGTTTCAACGTGTTTATCGCAGTGATGGCGGTGCAGGGCGGCGAGCTGGCGCAGCTTGAGCGCGGCATCCAGCGTTTGCAGCATCTGGCGGAGGCGATGCGCTTTGCCTCGCGCCCGGTCGTGACCGCGCCGTTCCAGATGGCGCTGGGCGGGGGGCTGGAAATGGCGATGGCCGGAACGGCGCAGGTGGCGCACATTGAGTACTACGCCGGACTGGTTGAGTTCGGCGTGGGCCTCATCCCGGCAGGCGGCGGCTGTAAAGAGCTGCTGCGGCGCATTGTCAACCCAGTAATGCGCTCGCACCCCAACGCTGATCCTCTGCCGCACTTGCAGAAGGCTTTCCAGCAGATCGCCACCGCGCAGGTGAGCGAACAGGGCGCAAAGGCAGCCCGCGACATGGGCTTCTTAGGGCCGTGCGATCGCATCGTCATGAACCGCGCGCACCTGCTGGGCGAGGCCAAGCGCACCGCGCTCTATTTGGCGGAGAGCTACACCCCGCCGCAGCGCGAGCTGGTCTACGCCGCTGGGCGCGACGCTTACGCGGCGCTGCTGGTGGCGGTTGAAGGCTTCCGCGAGCAGGGCATCGCTACCGACTACGACGCGCACATCGCGCGCAAGCTGGCGTACGTGCTCACCGGCGGCGCGATCAGCGAGCCGGCCTGGGTGCAGCCGGAGCTTATCTTCGACCTGGAGCGCGAGGCGTTCATGAGCTTGGTTACCGAACCCAAGACGATGGAGCGCATCACGCACATGCTGCAGACGAATAAGCCGCTGCGGAATTAGCTTACAGTCGTCACTCATCAGTCAACAGCAGCATATGCTCTGGCTGATGACTGACAGCTGACGACTTCAACATGAACAACAGATATTTTGTGAGAGGATTCTGGTATGCGTGAAGCAGTGATTGTGGCCGGAGCGCGGACGGCGGTGGGCAAGAGCAAACGCGGGACGACGCGCAGCGCGCGATCCGACGATATGGCGGCGGCGGTGATTCAGCGCTTGCTGGACGAGACGGCGGGCAAGCTCGATCCGCTGGAGATTGACGACGTGATTATCGGCTGCGCTATGCCAGAGGGCGGTCAGGGTCTCAACTTCGCCCGCGCCATCAGCCTGCGCGCCGGCCTGCCGGTGGAGGTTCCGGCGCAGACGGTCAACCGCTTCTGCTCCAGCGGCCTGCAAACGATCGCCATGGCCGCCGAGCGCATCATCGCCAACGGCGCGGACGTGATCATCGCCGGCGGCGCGGAGTCGATGTCGCAGGTGCCGATGACCGGTTTTCGCATCAGCCCGAACCCGACAATGGCCGCCAGCGACTGGCAGGTGTACATGAGCATGGGCCACACCGCCGAGCGCGTGGCCGACGAGTGGGGTATCAGCCGCGAGGACATGGATCAGTTCGCCTACGAGAGCCACATGAAGGCCGCGCGGGCGACCGACGCTGGGCTGTTCAAGCAGGAGATTGTGCCGTTCACGTTCGAGGAGAAGTACGTTGGGCCGGACGGCAAACTGGTGACGGAAACAGTTGTCTTTGACGCCGACGAACACCTGCGCCGCGACACCACGCTGGAAGGGCTGGCGAAGCTCAAGCCAGTGTTTCGCGAGGGCGGGCGTGTGACGGCGGGCAACTCCAGCCCGCTGAGCGACGGCGCGGCAGCGGTGATTGTGATGGAGGCGGGCAAAGCGGCGCAGCTGGGCTTAAAGCCGCTGGCGCGCTTTGTCGGCTTCAACGTGGCTGGCGTGCGCCCAGAGGTGATGGGCGTGGGGCCGATTGCGGCCATCCCGCGCCTGTTGAAGCGCACCGGCGTCAAACAGGACGACATAGACCTGATCGAGCTGAACGAGGCGTTTGCCGCCCAGTCGCTGGCTGTCATCCGCGAGCTGGAGCTGGACCCGGCCAAGGTCAACGTGAACGGCGGCGCGATCGCGCTGGGGCATCCGCTGGGCTGCACGGGGGCCAAGCTGACGGTACAGCTCATCAACGAGATGCAGCGGCGTGGCAGCAGATACGGCATGGTGACGATGTGCATCGGCGGCGGCATGGGCGCAGCGGGCCTGTTCGAAAGCGCCAATTAAGCGCGCCTGCAAGCAGAAATCAGCGGGCGGCCTGCGGGCCGTCCGTTTGATTCAAGCGGCGGCGCGCACCGCTTTGTTCTTCGCCTGATTCTTAACATAAATGCGCATAAGGACGCGATTCGCTTAACAGAGTCTTTAGCTGCCGGTGCTATAACGGCTTTTGTCGAAACCTTTGCACCTGAGTCATCGCTGTGTGTGCTCTATTGGAGGAGTAGGGAGATGCGTGCAAAACTGCTTCTGTTAGTCTTGCTGTTGGCGCTGGGCGCGCTGAGCATTGGCGCGATCCAGGCCCAGGAACCGGTCACGATTGAGTATTGGAACATCAACAATCAGGGTTTTGGCGGTCCGACCGTTGACCTGCTGGCGCAGCGCTTCCGTGAAGCGACCGGCGTTACGGTGGAGCCGCGCGTGCAGGAGAGCTACCCGTCGCTGGTGCAGAACCTGGAGACGCAGCTCGCGGCTGGCAACCCGCCGGATGTGGTGCAGATCGGCTGGCCGTACTTCGACTATGTGGCCAACAACCTGCCTTTCATCCCGGTGGCTGAGCTGGTGGAACGCTGGGGCGACGAGGCCTACCTGGCCCAGTTCCCGCAGTCGGTTCTTGACCTGACGCGGTTCGGCGACCAGCTCGTGGGCATGGCCTACTCGCTGTCCAATCCGGTGATGTACTACAACGCCGACATGTTCGTGAAGGCGGGCCTGGACCCCGACAACCCGCCCACTACCTGGGAGGGCTGGCTGGAGATCGCGCCAACACTGAGCGAGGCCAACGGCGGCATCCCGGTGTTCAACTTCGGCTACGGCGCAGACAACTGGATCCTGCAGGCGTTCATCGAGAGCAACGGCGGGCGCATGCTGGTGTGCGAGAACGGCGAGTGGCGCACCGGCGTCGACACGCCGGAGGCGGCAGCTGGCCTGCAGGCCTGGGCCGACGTGGTGCTGGCCAAGCAGTCGCTCAACGCCGGCTACAACGACGCCACACCGGCCTTCATCGCTGGCGAGACAGTGACCTACGTTTACACAATTGCTGGGCGCGGCAACCTCCAGCGCCAAGCGACTTTCGACCTGCGCGCCACCACCTTCCCGCAGTTCGGCGACAACCCGGTGCGCATCCCCGGCGGCGGCAACCTGCTGGTTGTGTTCGCCACCGATCCAGCGCGCCAGCAGGCAGCCTGGGAGTGGGTGAAGTACCTGACGTCAGTTGAGGGTTTGTCCGAGTGGACGCGCGGCCTGGGCTACGTGCCGCTGTACGAGGCGGTGCTGGAGGAGCCGGCTTACGCCGCCTTCATCGCCGAGAACCCGATCCAGCAGGTGGGCAACAGCCAGCTTGAGCGCATGGTGCGCTGGACGTCGTTCCCCGGCCCCAACGGCCTGGCGGCGGGCGAGGCGCTGTTCCGCGCGACGCAGGCGGCGCTGGGCGGCGAGCTGACGGCCGCTGAGGCGCTGGCGCAGGCCGCTGAGGAAATCAACACGCTGCTGGCCGGCCAGACCTGCGAGCAGTAGAGCGCCCGGGTCACGATAGTTCGGATGAGCAGTCTGCTTCCCCCGCTTCGGCCTGAGGCGGGGGAAGCAGAACACGTTGAGCAGGCCGTACCGCGTATGATACGATAGAACGGCGTGGTCGCCGCCGAGGAACACGCTCTGCTTGTTGAGTTGATGCGAGGCCGCAGCCGGATGGAAGCACAGCACGAGATTCAGATTGCAGCCGCGCCGGTTTCTCTTCGGGCGGAGACGCACGCTGCCGGACGCGGCAGACTGCGCCGCCTGACGCCGTACCTGTACCTGGCCCCGGCGCTGATCGCCATCGGTGTGTTTGTCTATTTGCCGCTGGTGCGCACGGTGCAGCTCAGCTTCTACCAGGGCAATCTGCTTAACCCGATGCGCCTGTACGTTGGGCTGGGCAACTATCAGGAAGTGCTGGCCAGCCCCATCTTCCACAACACGCTGCTCAACAGCGTGATTTACCTTGCCTTCTCGCTGGTTGGCTCGGTGTTGGTGCCGGTGTCGCTGGCCTTCCTCACACTGCAGCTCACCGACCGTGAGGTGGATTTCTACCAGTCGGTGCTGTTTGTGCCGACGGTGGTAGCCTTCAACGTTGTCGTGCTCATCTGGGCCTTCTTCTTCCTGCCCACCGGTGGGGGCTTGTTCAACAGCCTGCTGGGGCTGTTCGGCCAGCCGCCCAACGCTTGGTTGAAAGACCCGCTGTGGGCGCTGCCCTCGATCGCCCTGATCGCCAACTGGAAGCTGATGGGCTTTCACTTTCTGTTAGCGGTAGCTGGCCTGAAAGCGATCCCGAAAGAGTATCTGGAAGCGGCTTATGTGGACGGCGCACACGGCTGGTCGCTGCTGCGCCACATTGTGCTGCCGCTGTTCGCGCCCACCGGCCTGTTCCTGGTTATCATCACGCTGATCACGTCGCTCGATGCGGTGTTCACGCCCATTCGCGTGCTCACCGAGGGCGGCCCTAACAACGCCACCAACAACATCATGTACGCTGTGTACTCCGAGGGATTCCGCTTCTTCCGCGTTGGCCACGCCGCAGCCATTTCTATGATCTTGATCGGCCTGTTTGGCGGGCTGATTTACTGGCAGTACCGTCTGCTTGACCGCCGGGTGAACTATGACCGTTAGAGACGCGCGCGCTGCCTGGACCTCGCGCTTGGTTCTGCTGTTCGCCACGCTGCTGGTGGCTGTTCCGCTGATTTATCAGCTTGGCATGAGCTTCAAGCAGCCGGGCGAAATCTTCGTCAACGTGCTGTCGCCCGTGACGCTCAACCCCACACTGAACAACTACGCGGTCGTGATCCAGACTGTGCCGATCTTGACGTACCTGCGCAACAGCGCGGCCTTCTCGCTGGGGGTAACAGTGGGCCAGCTGCTGCTGGCTGTGCCGGCGGCCTACGCCTTCAGCTTCTTCGATTTTCGCTTCAAGAACCTGCTGCTGGCGCTGGTGCTCATCAGCCTGATGGTGCCGTTTGTGGTGACATACGTCCCCAACTACCTGCTGCTGGCCCAGTTCAGGCTTATCAACACGCTGCCGGGGCTGATCCTGCCCATGCTGGGCGTGTCGTTGGGCTTTGGCGTGTTCCTGCTGCGGCAGCACTTCATGAGCTTCCAGCGCGAGGTGATGGAGGCGGCCATGATTGACGGCGCGTCGTCGTGGCAGATTCTGACGCGGGTGGTGGCCCCGGCCAACGTCTCGGCTATCTCAGCGCTGGCGGTGTACATCCTCATCAACACCTGGAACCAGTTCATCTGGCCGCTGTTGATCGGCGGCGGGCGCCCCGAAGCCTACACGCTGACGGTGGGCGTGCAGATGTACTTCACCAACCCCGAGGGCGGCAACCGCTGGGGGTCGCTGATGGCTGCCTCGGTGCTGACCAGCCTGCCTACCATCGTCATCTACTTGTTCATGCGCAAAGGCATCCTGCGCACGTTTACCGAGGGCGCAGTCAAGGGCTGAGGCGCTGCGCTGCCTGGCGTGCGCGCTTGTCCGCAAAAGCGGACAATTTTTTGTCCAACGCGGCTTTAAACTCTATAATCAAACCCGCCCGCGCCCCCCTGCGCGGATGCAATAGTTTATGTTTTCAAGGAGAGCTGCGGAAATGCAAAAGAAAGTTCTAAGTCTCGTATTGGCGCTGCTGTTGGTTGCGCTGCTGGCCCCAGCGGCGGCTGGGGCGCAGGATAAGGTGTTCCTGCGCTATCCCATCACCGTTGAGCCAGAACACCTGAATCCCTTCACCGCTAACACAATCGCGATTGGCACCGTGCTGCGCAACATTCACGAAGGGCTGACCTGGTACAACCCGGAAACCGGCGACCTGGAGCCGGCGCTGGCCGAGAGCTGGACGATCTCTGACGACAAGCTGACGTACACGTTTAACCTGCGCCGGGGCGTGCTGTTTCACCAGATTGCGGGCGTGGAGTACGGCGAAGGTGAGCGCGAAGTGACCGCCGACGTCGTTCTGTGGAACTACAAGACCGCGCTCAACGCCGACACGAACATCTCTGGCCAAGCGGAAACTCTCAAAGCGATTGTAGGCGCGGAGGCTTTCACCAAGGGCGAAGCTGATGAGGTCGAGGGCATCAAAGTTATTGACCCTTACACGCTGCAAATCACGCTGAGCGTGCCTGACCGCTTGTTCCTCTACGGCTGGGGCAACATCAGCATCACGTCGCCAGTCGCTTACGAGCAGCTTGGCGAGGCGTTCAACAACACGCCTGTCGGCACCGGGCCGTTCCAGTTTGTCGAGTGGCGGCGCAATGACCGCATTGTGCTGGAAGCCAACCCCGACTACTGGCGCGAAGGCTACCCGAAAGTGGACGGCGTTCGTTTCATTAACTACGGCGACGCCAACACCGCGCTGCTGGACTACCGCGCCGGCGAGCTGGACTTCCTGTTCGCCTTCCCCACCGGCCAGCGCGCCGCCATCCGCGAGGAGTTCGCCGCCGAATACAACGAGAAGCCTGGCCTCCACCTGCGCTACTTCGGTTTTGACATGAGCCAGGGCTTCTTCTTTGAGAACCCGCTGGTGCGCCAGGCGTTCAACCATGCCCTCAACCGCGACCTGATCTGGAACGAGCTGGAGGAGGGCGCGCGCTTCCCGGCAAATCTGGGCGTGCTGCCGCCGGCCATGCCCGCTTCGACGCCTTCGATCACCTACCCCTACGATCTGGAGCGGGCCAACGAGCTGCTGACCGAGGCCGGTTTCCCGCCAGTGGACGAGAACGACTGGACCAAGGGCCGTGTCGGCTTCCCGGAGATCAAGATGCAGGTGCTGGCTGCGCTGCAGAGCGAGCTGTCCATCCCGGTGCTGCAGGAGGACCTGCGCAAGCTGGGCATCACGCTCACGATTGAGGTGGAGGAGGGCGCGACCTACTGGAGTCACCTGGAAGAGGACGATGTGATCTTCTTCATCAGCGGCTGGGCCGCTGGCCTGGTTGACCCGTCCGACACGCTCGACTACCTGTTCTACGAGGGGCGCGATTCGACCGAGTACAGCAACCCTGAAGTGAACGCACTGCTGGACGCGGCCCGCGTCGAGTACGACGAAGAGGCGCGCACCGCCCTGTACCAGCAGGCGCACGACCTGATCATGGCCGACGCGCCGGTGATACCTTCAGCCTACAGCAAGGTAATCTGGCTGCAGAAGCCGTGGATCAGAGACTTCAACCCCGGCGGCGGCGGCACATACACCGCGCCGCTGTGGCTGGTGTCCGTCGTGCGCTGAGGCCCAGCGCGCAGCGCCGCAGCGCGCGTCATGTCCTGTGGGGGCGGTCCGTCCGGCCGTCCCCCAGGCCGCCTTTCCCGGCTGAGCCGGCGGCGCCGCCCGGCGCGCAGACAGCCCTGTAGGGAGACCTCATGACCAAGTACATTGCCCGCCGCCTGGCGCAGGTGATCCCCACGCTGCTGGCCATCTTCACCATCCTGTTTGTGCTGTCGTACCTCATGCCCGGCGACCCGCTGCGCACGGTGCTGGGCGAGGAATACAACCGGGTGGACGAAGAGACGCTGGCGCGCATGAAAGAGGAGCTGGGCCTCAACCGCACGTTCATCGAGCAGTACCTCGACTTTCTGGGGCGGATGCTGCGGCTGGACCTGGGCAAGTCATACGTGCAGAAGGAGCGCGTGGTGGACATCATCGGCTACCGGCTGCCGCACACGCTCCAGTTGATGGCAGGCGGCATGTTCGTGGCGCTGCTGATCGGCGTTCCGGCGGGGATTATCTCGGCGCTGAAACAGTACACCTGGATTGACCACACCCTGATGCTGGTCGCGCTCATCGGCCTGTCTATGCCGGTGTTTTGGCAGGGGCTGCTGTTCCAGTTGTTCCTTACGCAGGATAAATACGGCATTGCGCTGTTCCCAGTGGCCGGCTACGGCGACGGCAACCCGATATACATGGTGCTGCCGTCGCTGGTGCTGGGCACGAACTTGTCGGCGGTGCTGGCGCGCGTCACGCGGTCGTCTATGCTGGAGGTGCGCGGCCAGGATTACCTCAAGACGGCCCGCGCCAAGGGCCTGCGCGAGCGCCGTGTGCTGCTCACACACCACCTGCGCAACGCGCTCATCCCGGTGATCACCGTCGTCGGCTTGCAGGTAGCCGCGCTGCTGACCGGTTCGCTGGTGACCGAGACGATCTTCAACTGGCCAGGGATGGGCCGGGCGATCGTGCCCGCCATTCAGAGCCGCGACACGCCGGTCATCATGGGCATCCTGACGTTTGGCGCGCTGATGTTCATCCTCATCAACCTGATTACCGACCTGATCTACGCGCTGGTGAACCCGCGCATCCGCTACGGCACGAACTAGGGGAGGGCTGTCGTGACCGCTTCTTCCGCGCAGCACACCCCGCCCGGCGTCGCCCGGCTGTCTGAGGACGTTAAGTCGCTGTCGAACCGCAGCCGCTTCTGGCGCGCCTTCCGCCGCAACCGCATTGCCCTGCTGGGGCTGGTGATTGTCAGCCTAATGATCGGGCTGGCGCTGTTTGCCGACGTGGTAGCGCCGCACAACCCGATCGAGCCGCACTACACCGAGCGCCTGCAGCCGCCCAGCGCGCGCTTCCCGCTGGGCACCGACGAGCTGGGGCGCTGTATCTTCAGCCGGCTGGTCTACGGCGCGCGCATCTCGCTGGTGATCGCGTTCATCGCGCAGTCAGTCGCTATCACGATTGGCGTCACCTTGGGGCTGGTGTCCGGCTGGTTTGGCGGCTGGGTGGATGACGCGATTATGCGCTTCACCGACGCCTTCTTCGCCATCCCCGGCCTGATGTTCCTGATCGTGTGGGTAGCTATCCTCAACCCCAGCCCAGTGACGATTTTCGTCGGCCTAGGCCTGATCGGCTGGCCCAGCGACGCGCGCATGATGCGCAGCCAGGTGCTGGCGGTCAAGGAGCTGGAGTACGTGGTGGCAGCGCAGGCGCTGGGGGCGGGCACGGCGCGCATCATGCTGCGGCACCTGCTGCCCAACGCCGTTGCGCCCTCGATTGTGCTGGCGTCGCTCGGCATTGCCGGCGCCATTCTGGTTGAGTCTACGCTGAGCTTCCTGGGGCTGGGCGTTCAGATACCCAACCCCAGCTGGGGCACAATGATTGACATCGGCCGCAACTACTTCACGTCGGCCTGGTGGTATGCTATTTTCCCCGGCCTGGCGATCATGCTGACGGTGTTGGGCTTCAACTTCATTGGCGACGGCCTGCGCGACGCGCTTGACCCACAGCAGTATCAGTAAGCCCAGCCGCCGAACACGACGAGCAGATGTGAAATGAAAACCCCCACGCGAACGCCGCGTGGGGGTTGACTTTTGTTTCAGAGCGGGCCGCTGCTGCTACTCGGTGACGAGCGGCAGGCCGGCGGCTGTCCAGGCGTTCGAGCCGCCCTTCAGGCTGCGGACGTTCTCGTAGCCCAGCATCTGCAGCGCCGTCATGGCGAACGCGCCGCGGTGGCCGATGTGGTCGTAGACGACGATGGCCGCGTCGCGCGCCGGAAGCTGATCCAAGCTGGCGCCCAGTGCGCGCAGCGGGATGTTGACCGCGCCCTCAATGCGGCCCTGCGCGAATTCGCCTGCCTCGCGCACGTCCAGGATGAACGGCGGGGTGTCCTCGGCCAGCGCTAAGTTGAGGTCCTCGGCGCTGATGAGGCCGAAGCCCTGGGGCAGGTTAGACAGGTAAGCGTCAACAGTGGCCCACAGATCAGCGTCTACGTCAGGGAACGGCCCGGCAGCGACGGCCGGCGTGGACTCCAGCACGACCGGGCCATCAGCCGCCTTCCAAGCGTTGATGCCGCCGCGCAGGCTGACAGCGTTCTCGTAACCCAGCAGGTTAAGCGCCAGCGTGGCGACGCCGCCGCGGTGACCAATGGCGCAGTAGACGACCATGGGCGTGTCCTGTGGGGGCAGCAGGTGCAGGTTCTGCGCCAGCGTGCGCAGCGGGATGTTGACTGCGCCCGCGATGTGGCCGGCTTCGTACTCATCCAGTTCGCGCACGTCGAGCACGAAGACGCTGCCGAGCTGCTGCTTGAGCGTGTCCACTGGGATGCTGGAGAAGCCCTGTGGGATGGCAGCCAGCGCTTCGGCCACAATCGGCTCCAGCGCCGCCGGCGGGAGCGCAGTGCCGGTGGGGAGCGCCACCTCAGGCGGAGCGGCTTCCTCAACCGCCGCCGCGCCGACCACCGGGAAGCCCGCGTTGATCCAGCTCATGATGCCGCCGGCGAGGTTGCGCACGTTGGTGTAGCCCAGCATTTGCACGACTGCCATGCCGATGCTGCCGCGCGCGCCCGCCTTGCAGTAGATGACGATCGGCGTGGCCTTGTCGGCAGGCAGCTTGTCGAGGCTGACGGCCAGGGTGCGCAGCGGCACGAGCACCGCACCCTCAATGTAACCCACTTCGTCCCACTCAGCCTGTTCGCGCACATCCACCAGGAAGGGCGGGTTCTCCAGCAGCTCGGTTGAGAGGTCAGCCGGCTGCACCAGGCCCCAGCCCTGGGGCAGGACGTTGCGCAGGTAGTTGTCAACGGTCTCGACCAGCACGGGGTCAATGGCGGGCGCTGCGCCGCGGGCTGGCTCTGCCAGCGGATCGGTTACAACCTCAAACTGCGCGCCCTTCCAAGCGTTGATGCCGCCGGCCAGGTTGCGCACGTTGGTGTAGCCCAGCACCTGCAGCGCCACCATGCCAACTGTGCCGCGGTGGCCGCTTTTGCAGTAGATGACGATGGGCGCGTCCAAGCCGGGCAGCAGGTCAAGGTTGGCGGCCAGCTCGCGCATGGGGATGTGTACCGCTCCGGCGATGTAGCCGTCTGTCTCCAACTCAGCCGGTTCGCGCACGTCGAGCAGGAAGGGCGGGTTCTCCAGCAGTTCAGTGGAGAGGTCCTCAGGTTTGACCTGGCCGTAGTTGGCCGGCAGCACGTTTTTTAAATAGTCGTCCAGGTGGGCGACCAGGTCGAACTCGGCCGGCGCAGCGGCTTCGGCCGCCTCACCGCCGACAACTTCAAAGCCAGCGCCGATCCAGCCGGTGATGCCGCCGGCCAGGTTGCGCACGTTCTGGTAACCCAGCATTTGCAGCGCAGTCATGGCAATGCCGCCGCGCGCGCCTACCTTGCAGTAGACGACAATCGGCGCGCTCTTATCGGCGGGGAGCTTGCTCAGGCTGGCTGGCACTTCACGCAGCGGGACGTGCACAGCGCCCTCGATGTAGCCCAGTTCGTCCCACTCGGCCTGCTCGCGCACGTCCAGCAGGAAAGGCGGCGACTCGATCAACTCGGCTGCCAGGTCTGCTGCCTGCACCAGTCCCCAGCCCTGCGGCAGGGCGCTGGTCAGGTAGTCGTTTACCTGGGCGACCAGCTCGGCGTCAACAGCGGGGCCGGGGCCGGCTTCCACTGCTGCCGGCTCGGTGACCACCGGATTGCCAGCGTCCACCCAGCCGACGATGCCGCCGATCATGTTGCGCACGTTGGTGTAGCCCAGCACCTTGAGCGTGGTCATGGCGATTGAGCCGCGATGGCCGCTCTTGCAGTACACGATAATCGGCGCGTCGAGGTCGGCGGGCAGCAGGTCAAGATTCTGCGCCAGCGCCCGCAGCGGGATGTGGACAGCGCCCTCGATGATGCCGGTTTCAGCTACTTCAGCCGGCTCGCGCACGTCAAGCAGGAAAGGCGGGTCCTCCAGCAGCGCAACGGCGGCGTCGCCCACGCTGATGAACCCCCAGCCCTGCGGCAGGTTGGCTACCACGTCGCTGACGCGCGCAGAGTCGACCTGGGCCAGCGCTGGCAGCATCACACCGCCCAGCAGAAGGCTGAGAACGCCCAGCAGAATCACTAATTTTCTCAGGTTCACGGTTGTGCTCTCCTCAGAATACAAACAAAAGGCATTAGCGCTTCGGCGGGCAGCAGCGCCCGTTGTATCCCGCCACAGACGGCATTGCTCACTTATACATTAACATATGCGGCTGCACGAATATTGTGATGGGCGTCACAATCTCTCCTGGAAACATGTCACCAAATAACGCTGGCAGTGAGCAGGAGGCCAGGGATGCGCAGTCAGGCATCCCTGGCCCGAAACATCTCTGTTTAGCCCGGCGGCGCGTCCATTGGGTCAACAGTGGGCGGTGGCGGCGGGGGCGCGTCCATCGGGTCAGCGGTTGGCAGCGGCGGGGGCGCGTCCATCGGGTCAGCAGTGGGCGGTGGCGGCGGCGCGTCCATCGGGTCAACAACGGCAGGGGGCGGCGCGACCTCCTGCCCCGGCACGTATGGGCGGTACAGCTCCGGTATGGGCGGCGCGAACGGCACGATCACAGGGGCGTTGGCCAGCCGCAGTTCCTCCGGAACCTTGTCCGGCGTGAGGAACACGGCGTCGTTCTCGTGGCAGCTCTCGCAGCTTTCGGTCTGCGGCGTGCGCAGCTGAATGTTGTGCGGTGTGGCGTAGCCCCACGTGGGGAGCGCGTCGAAATTGGGCAGCACATCCTCGCCGTAAAAGACGAGCAAATCGCGGAAAGTAGGCGAGTGGCGCACTGGGACGTAACGGTAGGGCCGATAGTTGTCGCGGCGCGGGTTGCGCCCGATCAGCAGACGGATGTCCTCGTGGGCCAGCCGATAGTAGGGCTTGCCCTCATCAGTCTGCTGCAGGTGGCAGTCGTAGCAGTTGATGTAGGCAATCGAGTGGCACACCTGGCACGACAGCACTTCTGTGCCGTGCGCCTCGTGATACTCGTTGCCGCTGCCGATCCCAGTGACCTCAGCGTGGCAGTCCAGGCAGGCGGGCGTCTGCGGGCCGTCGTAGCGGTGGGCGCGCGTCGGGCCATCGGCGGTGACGTAGTCAGTGCCGTGCATTTCGCTGCCGGTGTGGCAGTCCGTGCAGACCATGCGCGCCTTGCGCAGGTGGACATCGGCGGCCAGCCCTTCGTGCGCGCCGGTGTACTCGTCCTTGACGCGGCTGCCGTGGCAGGCCGTGCACTGCCGGCTCATCGAGGGCGTCCGGTTGAATGTGTGGCCGCTGATCAGGCCGCCGCCAACGCTGGTTGGCTGGCTGACGTGGCACTGGCCGCAGGTGGCGTGGCAGCTGTTGCAGTGATACTGCTGGCCTTCTTCGATGATGGGGTGGTTCTCTGGCACGCTGCGCGCCTGCAGCACAGTGTCATAGCCGGCCAGCGTAAAGTGCAGGCTGTACTGTTGGTAGGGCGCGATGTTCGGGTGGCAGTCCGCGCAAACGGAAGCCGCTGGGTCCGTGGTCGGATCCGCAACCATACCCTCGTGCGCGGCGTATTTGGCCTCCATAGTGTCGCCGCTGATGTTCTGCCCACCGTGGCAGGTCGTGCACGGGATATAGCTGTGCACGTCGCCGGCGTATTTGGCTGCGTCAATTAGAACTTTTTCCCATACCTCCAACGGAGGCACAGAACCCCCTCAACCAGTGCCTTCAGAGATCTTCTCGACTACCTCCTCTTCTCCCAGCTTCTGGAGCAGAGCGGCGTTGGTGTGGCACTCCAGGCAGCCGGTGTCCGGCTCGAAAAACGGCGTGGGCAGCAGGGCCACCAGCTGCAGCGTGTCGTCGGCTGGGGCCTGCGTGGGCGTGGGGCTGGGGGTAGGCTGAGCGAAAACAACGGCGGCGGTCGGCGCGATTTGCTGCGCCGCGCAGCCCACCAGCAGCAGACCGGCCGCTGCCCACAGGCTGGAAAAGAGACGGGATGGGTATTTCATGAACGTCATTTCCTTTGGCTCAGGGCCGCCAGGGCGTGGTTGTGCGATGCTTCACAAATTATAGCATTTTATTCTTATACAACCAAGCAGCCGCATTAGTTTTACTTATATAACATGCTTATATAACTGCATAAACAAACCGAATAGACAGCGACGGTCACCCTGTTGATTCGCTGATCTAAAGCTTGTTAGAATGTTCACAAGTAGACAGGGTGCTGTGGCCATGCTGGACATCCACGAGATGCAGATATTCCTAGCGGCAGCCGAAACCGGCAGCTTCTCCGAGGCGGGCCGCCGCCTGCAGCTTTCTCAACCGGCCGTCAGCATGCAGATTCGCTCGCTGGAGAAGCGGCTGGATGTAGCGCTGTTCCACCGCGCGGGGCGGCACATCAGGCTGACCGAGGCCGGGCAGACGCTGGTGCCAATGGCCCGCCAGCTCGTCAACCAGGCCATTCAGGTTCAGGAAACAATTGCAGCGCTGCAGGGCATGGTGACCGGCACGCTGCGCATCGCCTGCAGCACCACTGCCGGGCGCTACGTGCTGCCGCGCCTGATCGCCGGCTTTGTGGATCGCTACCCGCTGGTGCAGGTCGTGTGCACCGTGAGCGGGCGCAGCGAGGCCATTGATGTGCTGCTGGGAGGCGAGGCGCAGATCGCCATCACCAGCTTGCGCGAGATCTCGCGCGAGCTGGAATACCGCCATTTCCTGTTCGACCCGATCGCGCTGATCGTCCACCCCAGCCATCCGTGGGCGCGGCGGAGCGCCATCCACGTAAGCGATCTGCCGGGTGGGCGCTTCGTCCTGCGCGAGCCGACGGCGGGCACGTATCAAACGGTGGCCGATGCGCTGGCCGAGCACGGCATGAACATACGCGACTTAGCGCCGATGATGACGCTGGGCAACTCCGAGGCGATTCTGGTGGCGGTCATGGAGGGAATCGGCGTGGCGTTTCTGTCGCGGCGGGCAGCGGCGCGGGCTATCGCCGACGGCCATGTGGTCGAGGTGCCGGTCGAAGGGCTGCAGATGGCCCAGCAGCTTCACATGGTGCGGCGCGCCGAACACACCATGTCAGCGGTAGCAACGGCCTTCTGGGATTTTGTGTACGCGCCGGATAACCGCCACCTGCTGAACGGCATGGCCGGCGACAACCAACGCGAGTAAGCCGTGTTTGGCCGCAGCGGCGCGCCTGTTGACAACAGGGCTTGCGGCCTGCGCGGGTTTTGTGCGCATTGTCACGCGACAAACATACGTTTATCACCGGCAGTTTTGCATAATATCAGCTAATAATATAAACACACAGCTGAAGGGGCGTTTTTTCATGCAACAGACACGGTTCAGAGTTCCAGCCAATTTGCTCGTCGCTGCTGCGCTGCTGCTGTGCGCTGCCGCGTTTGTGGTCAGCGTCGAACCGCTGGCGGCACAGGAAGGCGCTGAGATACCTGCGCCTCAAGCAACTGAGGAAGCGGGCATTGTGCCGCCAGACGCTGGCGCTGCCACCGGCGGGCATTTCGGCCGGAACTGCGGCGAATGCCACCTCGACTTTCGGGCGGCCTGGGCCACTGGCGCGCACGCAATTGCGTTCGACCGCCCGTCGTTTCAGGAATACTGGGCCGCTGCGCGCAACGACCCGGACTGCCTAGAGTGCCACGTGACGCTGTTCGAGCCGGCCACCGGCCGCTTCCTGCGTGAGAACGTGCACTGCGAGGCGTGCCACGGCCTGAACCCGGACAACCACCCGCCGGCGCGGATTCAGGTGCGCACCGAGGCCAGCATGTGCGGCAGCTGCCACGAGAGCACGTTCGCAGAGTGGCGGCGCAGTCTGCACGCCTTCAACGACGACTTGGGCGCGATCGGCTGTGCGGTGTGCCATAACCCGCACGGCCAGCAGATCCGCTTCGAAACCACCAACGATCTGTGCCTCAATTGTCACAAGAACAACCCAGATGTCACGCACGAGTACGCCTATTCCTACGTCCATCTGACGCACAACGAAGTGGATTTCGAGGGCGTTGAGGTCACCTGTGCGAGCTGCCACATGCACAAAAGCCCCAGCGACGAGATTCACAACCTGTCCAATCACACGATGAATGTAACGACCGTCCCGTGCACCGAGTGTCACGACGCGATCTCGGTAATGGGCACGTCGCCGCTTATCGTGCCAATTGACGCGGCGCTGGCACAGGAGCGCGACGCCCTGGAGCGCCAAGTGCGCGAGCTGGAGGCAGAGCTGGAGGCTGCACGCGCTGTGCAGACGCCCCCGGGGACGAATTTCATCCAGCTTACGCAGGGCTTGATCATCGGCCTGGGCATCGGCGCGACGCTGTTCCTGGTGCTGCGCCAGCGCAACAACGGGCGCAGCCGCGACGCTGACGCCAACGCCAGCAGCAAGAGCAGCGAGGATTAGATTAAACGGTATGGACACAGGAGAGCGTAAACAGATACAGCCCGAACAACCCCCGCCGCCAGCAGCCAGCGCGGAAGAATCCACCACGCTGCTGACCCGCCGCGAGATGGTGCAGATACTGGTGGGCGCGGGCATCTCGATTGGTGTGGCGGCTGTGCTGGCCGGGCCGCTGGCCCCGGCTGTGGAGCAGATTGCATCGCGGCTGCAGGGCGAGGCGGCGCACGGCGCGGCCGACCGACACAAGCCGCGCTGGGGCATGGTCATTGACCTTAACAAATGCATCGGCTGCGATTACTGCGTCTACGCCTGCCAGGCCACTAACGACGTCACCGACGCTATGCGCTGGAATATCCACGTGGTAGATCGCACGCCCACCGGCAAGACGTTCCACGTCACGCGGCCCTGCCTGCACTGCCAGAACGCGCCGTGTGTCAACGTGTGCCCGGTCACCGCAACGTACATCCGCGATGACGGCCTTGTGGTGATGGACTACGATATCTGCATCGGCTGCCGCTACTGTCAGGCGGCCTGCCCTTACGGCGCGCGCAGCTTCAACTGGTTTGCGCGCGACGACAGCCCGAACCCCTACGCGCCAGAGTGGGGCACGCCCGAAGTGCCCCGGCGTCCGCGCGGCGTGATCGAGAAGTGCACCTTCTGCATCCAACGCATTGACCTGGCCAAACAAACTGGTCAGACGCCCGGCGTGGACGCGGCCGTCACGCCCGCCTGCGTCAACGCCTGCCCGGTGACGGCGCGCTATTTTGGCGACCTCAACGACCCTAACAGCCCGGTGTCGCGCGTGATTGCCACCACGCCGACGTTTCGCCTGCGCGAGGACCTGGGCACTGAACCGAACGTATATTACATTCCGCCGGAGGGGCTTGCGCTATGATCGCCTCAATCCGAGATTTCGCCCGCCAATCGCCGGCTTACGTCGTCTGGATCGCCTTTCTGTCGGTGTTGGTGCTCATTGGCATGGTGTCGATTGCCTATGTGCTGATACACGGCCTGGGCGTTACCAACCTGTCAGACCAGCTTCCCTGGGGCTTGTGGATCACCGTAGACCTGTCGGCCATCGCGCTGGGCGCGGGCGCGTTCACGCTGTCGGCGGCGGTGTACGTGTTCGGCTGGAAGCGCTACGAAGCGATCGCGCGGGCAGCGGTAGTGGTGGGCCTGCTGGGCTACACCTCGGCCATGATCGCGCTGTTTGTGGACATCGGCCGGCCAGACCGCTTCTATCACCCGCTGCTGTACTGGAACTTGCACTCGGTGCTGTGGGAAGTCACCATGTGCATCATGCTGTATTCGCTGGTGCTGGTGATGGAGGTGTCAGCGATTGTCATCGAGAGCACGCGCCTGCGCCAGAACCGCTTCCTGCACCTCACCGCCCGCGTGCTGCACCGCACGATGCCGCTGTTCGCGCTGCTGGGCATGGGGCTGTCGCTGCTGCACCAGTCGTCGCTGGGGGCCACCTACGGCGTGTTGATGGCGCGGCCGGTGTGGTACTCGCCCAGCGCGCCGGTGCTGTTCATCCTGTCGGCTGTCGCCAGCGGGCTGGCCGCCACCATCGCGCTGACGGCCATCACCGGCAGCTTCATGAATAAATTTCTGCTGCCCAGCGATGTGCTGCGCGGCCTCACCCGTTTCGCCGGCATTATGGCGCTGGCGTATCTGTACCTCAAGGTGTGGAGCTGGGCGGCCACCCAGTACTACAGCCACTCGCCGGCCATCGCCCGCGATATCGAGCTGCTAGCGGAGAACACGCCCTACGGCTTCACCTTCTGGTGGTTTGAAATCCTGTTGGGCACGCTGATACCGGCCATCATCTTCTTGTGGCCGCGCACGCGCGGCAACCGGCTGGCGCTGATCACCGCCGGCGCGCTCTCGGTGCTGGGCCTGATTACGTACCGCTGGAACACCACGCTCTCCGGTTTGGTCGTCCCGCTGGACTGGTCGCCCGGCGTGATGCAAGTGATGCCGGTGGTGGAGTACACCCCGGCGCTGGTGGAGTGGGGCGTGACCGTGGGTATCATCGGTTACTGGTGGCTGGCCTGGAGCCTGGCCGCGCGCTTCCTTAAACTGTATCCCTACGCGCGCAACCCCGGCGAGCCGGAAGTGGAGCTAGAACACGAACCGCGCCGGGCCACTGTCCAACGGGCGCCGACGCCAGCAGCCGGTGACTGAGGCCTGCGCTTTTTAGTGGCACAATTCCCCTGGCTGTTCAAGATCAGGGGGCTTTTTGCAAAAGGGGCGCCTGTACAGCGCGATAGGCGCGGCGCATTAAGCCGGCACGCGGTACAATAGCCCTTTGTAATGCCGCGCCCGGCGCGGCCTTTTTGTCCTGGTGGCTGACAACGAGATACGGAAAACACGCACGTGAAACAGCAGATACAACACCTTCCTGCGCGCATCTTCCTGCTGCTGGCGCTGGCGCTGCCGGCGGCTTCGTGCAGCGGCCTGGGCGGCGAGCCAGCCATCGTCGCCACGCTGCCCCCACCGCCGCCCGTCATCCCCACCGAAGCCGCCGCCTTCCCTCAACAGCCGCCCAACCTGGCTGTCGGCGCGGAAATCTACGCGGCGCGCTGCAGCCGCTGCCACGGCTACGACGGCGGCGGCCTGGGCGAGCTGGTGCTGACCGGCCAGCTTCCCGGCCCGGTGATGAGTTTCAACGACCTGGAGGCCACCCGCGGCAAGACGCCGCAGGACTGGTTCTGGGCCGTCACCAACGGCAACCTCGAAAAGCTCATGCCCCCCTGGCGTGACACGCTGACCGAGCAGCAGCGCTGGGACGTGGCGTTGTACGCTTACACGCTGGCCTATCAACCGGGCCAGGCGGCGCGCGGGCAGGCGGTCTATGAACAGGCGTGCGCTTCGTGCCACGGCCCGGCCGGGCGCGGCGACGGCCCGCAGGCCGAAGGCCCAGTTCCTGATCTGACAGACCTGAGCCGCATGGCTGTCCTGAGCGACCGCGCCATCTACACCGCCATCACCCAAGGAGTGGGCCAGGCCATGCCCGCCTTCGCCGACGAGCTGAGCGAAGCCCAGCGCCAGGACGCTGTTGTCTACGTGCGCGCGCTGGCGCTGGCCAGCCGCGACGTGATTGACCAGGAGCCGCGGCCGGCTGAGGTGGCGCAGGTCCCGCCGCCGGCTGCTACTGAGGAGCCAGCGGCTGCCGCTGCGCCAACGCAGGTGGCAGCCGCCGCCGAGGCGCGCGGCGTCGTGAGCGGGGCGATCACCAGCGGGACGGCCGGGGCAGAGCTGCCCGAAGGGCTGAGCGTAACGCTGCACATTGTAGACGCCGCCTTTAACGAAGAGACGCGCGAAGCAGAGCTTGACGCCAACGGTCGGTTCGTCTTTGACGACGTGCCGATCCGCGCCGACCGCCGCTACTTCACGACGGTGCGGTTCGCCGAGGGCTTCTTCGTCAGCGACCTGCTGCCCGGCAACCCGGCGGAGCCGTCCCTCGACCTGCCGATCACCGTGTACAGCGTGACGGCTGACCCTTCGGTGATTCGCATCGCTTCGATGCTGGCGCAGGTCGTGCCGTCTGCCGAGGGCCTGCAGGTGATCCAGATCGTGACCTATCGCAACGACTCGGATCGCATCTTCCTCTCAGACGACACGATGGGCGAGTTCCGGCAGGCGTCGGTTCGGCTGTCGCTGCCGCCCGGCGCGGTGGTGCGCGAGTTCGCCGGTGACAGCGAGCGCTACACCGTGGCCGCCGACGGCACGGCGGTGATTGACACGCGCCCTGTTTTCCCCGGTGAGGATCACATCGTGCATGTGATGTACACCGTGCCGTACAGCGGCCGCGCCGAGATCGCTCAGCCGCTTGATTACCCGCTGGCGGGCCGTGTGCAGCTGCTGCTCGATAACGCTCTGACGCTCACCAGCAGCCAGCTCCCGCCGCGCGGCGCGCAGGCGATGGGCGGCGCTACCTACCTGACTTACGGCGGAGACCTGGCGCTGGCTGCTGGGGATGCGCTGCGTTACACCGTCAGCGGCGCGGCTGCCGCCCCCGGCGCAGCCACCGCTGCAGCCGGCGGCAGCAACATTGTGCTGGCAGCAGCGCTGTTCGCGGCTGGGGCGGGCGCGCTGCTGGCCGCCGCGCTGCTGTACTGGCGCGGGCGCACGGCGAACGCGCCAGCAGCTCAGGCCGCCGCGCCTACCAGCGACCGACAGGGACAGATTGACGCGCTGGTGCAGCAGATTGCTGAGCTGGACGACGCGCACGAAGCTGGCGAGATCACCCGCAGCGCCTACCGCAAGCAGCGGGCAGCTCTCAAAGAACGCTTGGCCGCTTTGCTTCAGGAAGACGACAGCCCGTAGGCCCGGCGCAAGCTGGAGACCACGGAAAACAGGCCAGCGATTATGGAAAAAAGGAGGCTTTATGAACATTGGGATAATCGGTGCGGGCAGCGTGGGCGGTGGATTGGGCAAGGCCTGGGCCGCTCGCGGCCACCGCGTGCTGTTCGGCGTGCGCGACCCGCACAAGGACAGCGTACTTGCGCTGTTGGCGGAGGCTGGCCCGAACGCCGCCGCCGGCAGCGTAGCGGATGCGGTTGCGTTTGGCGAGGTTATCGTCCTGGCGGTAGGTTGGGGGGTGGTTGAGGATGTGCTGATGTCCGTCAGCAGCTGGGATGGCAAAGTGCTGATTGACGCGACCAACCGCTTTGAGCAGGCGCAGCGCAGCGCAGCGGAGGACGTGGCGGTGCTGGCCGCTGGCGCGCGCGTTGTTAAAGCGTTCAACACGATCGGCGCAGAGCACTTCGCCGCGCCGCAGTTCGGCCCGGTGGCCGCCAGCATGTTCATCTGCGGCGACGACCCGGCTGCACTCAGCGCGGTGGCCGGGCTGGCCGCCGAACTGGGTTTCGACCCCGTTGACTGCGGCCCGCTGTCAAACGCGATGATGCTGGAGGCGATGGCGTGGCTGTGGGTTTACCTGGCGCGCGCCAAGACCGGGCGCGACATCGCCTTTGCCCTGCTGCGGCGCCAAAGCGCTCGCTAGCGCTTGGGTGGGCCGGGGGGCAGCAGCACGCGCAGAAAGCCGGGGCGGACGTTGAAAACCAGGTGGCTGCCCACGGCGTGCTCGCCGTCCAGGTCTAGATCAAGCGGCGGGCCAGCGCTGACGATCTCGACTGTGGCGGCCCGCCGGTGGCGCACCCCGCTGACGCTCAGGTGGCTGCCGTCGTACACCTTGCGCAAGGCGGCCAGCGCCTTGACCCGCGGCATCGCCTCTACCAGCACCAGGTCGAACAGGCCGTCGGCCATGTCGGCGTTCGGCGCGATCGCCATGCCATGGCCGAAAGTCGTGCCGTTGGCGACCACGGCCGTGTAAGCGCTGCCGTCGTGCCACAGCTCGCCGTCGGCCAGCACGCGCATGTGCACCGGCTGGTAGGCGATGATGGTGGCGACGGTGGCCACCAGAAATGTCCACGGACGGCGCGAGCGCACCAGGTTCACCCGCCGGTCCACCTCGCCGCTGAGACCGGCGCTGGCGATGTTGAGAAAGTGACGCGGCTGGCCGTCGCACAGCAGCAGGCCAACGTCAGTGGGGCGCGGCTGGGCAGTGGCCAACCAGCGGGCCGCTGTCTGCAGGTCGAACGGGATGCCGGCGCTGCGCGCCCAATCGCGGCCAGTGCCCACCGGCAGCGTGCCAAAGACCGGCAGCGCAGTGCCCGGATTGCGATCATAGTAAGCGGCCAGAGCGTTCACGAGCGAGTTGTTGGTGCCATCGCCGCCAATCGAGATGACACGCTCTAGGCCGCCGGCCAGGGCGCGCTCCACGGCGCTGTCAACATCCTGCTGGCCCTGCGTGACAACCAACTCCAGGTCTCCCAGGCCGGCGCGCAGGGACGGCTCCACGGCCGCCCACAAGCGGCTGGCGCGCCCGCTGCCGGCGTGCGGGTTGAGGATCACCAGCGTAGGGGACATGGTCAGCGCTGCCAGCGGTTGAGAACAGCCTGGAAATCTTCGAGGTTGAACGGCTTGACCAGGAAGTCGTTGGCGCCGTGCTGGATAGCGTTCTGGCGTTCGGCGCTGGACGAGTAGGCGCTCATCATCACAAAGGGGATGTCGGCCCAGTCTGGGTTCTCCCGCACCTGGCGCAGAAAGGCGATGCCGTCCATCCCCGGCATCAGCAGATCGCTGATGATGATATCGGGAAGGCGGTGGGCTTCTGTCAGCCGCGCGATGCCTTCGTGGCCGCTGCGGCCGCCGATCACCGAGTAGCCGCCCCACTCGAGCACCTGAGACAGCATCGCCAGCATATCGGCGTTGTCTTCCAGCAAAAGAATCGTTGTCATAATCGAGTCTGCCTGCGCGCCGGCCGTTGCGGCCGCACAACTTGCGGTATGATGCTCAATTGTATGTGCCAATTGTAACAGGCGCAAACGGTCCGCTGCTTGTATCAGGGCCGGACGTGCCCCTCGCCAATGACCACCCACTTGTAGGTCGTCAGCTCTTCCAGCGCCATCGGGCCGCGCGCGTGCAGCTTCTGCGTGCTCACGGCGATCTCCGCCCCCAAGCCGAGCGCGCTGCCGTCGGTAAAGCGCGTGCTGGCGTTGACGTAAACCACGGCTGAGTCCACTTCGGCCACGAAGCGGTCGGCGTGGGCTGGCGTCTGCGTGAGAATGCCATCGGAGTGGCGGGTGCTGTGCTGGCGAATGTGTTCGATGGCTTCGTCCAAGCTGTCCACCACCTTGAGGCCCAGGATGAGCGCGTACCATTCGGTGTCGAAGTCGTCTGGGCCGGCTGCCTGCACGCCCGCACCGCTGACCAGCGCCAGGGCGCGCGGCTCCGCCCGGAACGTGACGCCGTCCTTGCCGAGGTGCGCGACAACGCGCGGCAGGAAGTCGGCTGCCACCTGCTGGTTGACCAGCAGCGTGTCGAGCGCGTTGCACACCGCCGGCCGCTGTGTTTTGGCGTTGTGGATGACGGCCAGGGCGCTCTCTAGGTCGGCGCTGGCGTCTACGTAGAGGTGGCAGATGCCGATGCCGCCGGTGATAACTGGAATGGTGCTGTTCTCGCGGCAGAAGGTGTGCAGGTCGCTGCCGCCGCGCGGGATGATCAGATCAACGTGCTGGTGCAGCCGAAGCAGCTCGCCCACGTAGCGCCGGTCTGCGCTGTCAATCACTTGAACGGCGTCGCCAGGGATGCCGGCGGCGGCCAGCGCGCTGCGCAGCGTGTTAACCAGCGCCAGGTTGCTGCGCAGCACTTCTTTGCCGCCGCGCAGGATCACGGCGTTGCCGGATTTCAGCGCCAGCGTGGTCACGTCCACAGTGACCTGGGGCCGCGCTTCATAGATCACCCCCAGCACGCCCAGCGGCACGCGCCGCTTACTGACGCGCAGACCGTTGTCGAGCGTGCGCGCGTCGTAGACCTTGCCCACTGGGTCAGGCAGAGCGGCGACCGTGCGCACGTCGGCCAGGATGCCGGGCATGCGTTTTTCTAGGTCCATGCGGTCTTTGATCCACAGCTCGTCCGTGCCGGCGGCGCGGGCGTCGGCGATGTCCTGGCGGTTTGCTTCGAGGATGGCGGGGGTCTGCGCCGCCAGCGCATCGGCGATAGCCAGCAGGGCGGCGTTCTTCTGCTCTGTGCTGAGGCGGGCCAGGGCGACAGCAGCGGCCTGCGCACGCCGGCCCATGTCATGCAGATCAATCATGTGTATCGTCCTTGTATGCCTGCGGAAACAGCTCGCGCACGGGAACGGCGAAGCCAGGCAGCACGTCGCCGCCACCGCTGTCGAGCGTGTCGTCTGGACCAAGCCGTCGTACCGCTGCGCCTGGCAGCTCACTCAGGCCAGCAGCACCAAGTTGTTCCGGTGGATGACGGCGTCACCATAACTATATCCTAGAATCTCGATGATCTGGTGCGATTTAACCCCGCGCACGCGGCGCAGGTCGTCACTGCTGTAGTTGGTCAGCCCGTGCGCCAGCGGCGCACCGTCGGGGCCGCGCACCGCCAGCGGCTCGCCCCGCTCGAACTCGCCCTCGACTGCAGTCACGCCCACGGGCAGCAGGCTGGCGCCGCGCGTGCGCAGCCGTTCAGCCGCGCCGGCGTCCACCACCACCGCGCCGCGCGGCTGTTCGGCCAGCAGCCAGCGCTTGCGGCTCTCCAAGTGCGAAACTACTGGCGCGAAGCGCGTGCCCAACGGCTCGCCTGCCACCAGCCGCAGCAGCACGTCCGGCTCGCTGCCGGCGGCGATGACGGTCGTCACGCCGCTGCGGCTGGCGAGCTGCGCCGCCTGGATTTTAGTGCGCATCCCGCCCGTGCCCACGCCTGAGCCAGCGCCGCCGGCCAGCGCCAAGGTGTCTTGGTCCACGCGGTTCACCTGGGCGATCAGGCTGGCGTCGGGGCTGCGGCGCGGGTCAGCCGTGAACAGGCCTGGCTGGTCGGTCAGCAGCGCCAGCAGATCGGCCTCCAGCAGGTTAGCCACCAGCGCCGACAGGTTGTCGTTGTCGCCCACGCGGATTTCGTCGGTGGCGGTGGTGTCGTTCTCGTTCACGACCGGCACGATGCGCCGCTCGATGAGCGCCAGCAGCGTGTCGCGCGCGTTGAGATAGCGCGTGCGATGGTCGAGGTCGCTGCGCGTGAGCAGCACCTGGCCGATCACGATGCCGAAGATGTCGAACAGATCGTTGTAGTGCTGGATCAGGCGGCCCTGGCCGACAGCGCACAGCATCTGCTTGGCCGGCACGGAGCGATCCAAGTTAGGGAAGCCGAGGCGTTCGCGCCCGGCGGCCTGCGCTCCGGACGACACCAGCACCAGCTCGTGGCCCTGCTGGTGCAGGCGCGCCATTTGGCGCACCAGCTCCAGCATGCGCTGGCGGTTGAGTGCAGCTGTGCCGCCGGTGAGCGTGCTGGTCCCGACTTTGACGACGATGCGGAGCGTGTTCATAGGGCAGCGGTCAGCCTCGCAGCAGCTAATTGTCGGATATGATGAGCAGCACAGCAGGCTTTACACCATCAGACTGCCGGGCACGCCGCGGGCGGCGTCCACGACGCGGCGCAGGCGGTGGGCGCGGTCGCGCACCCATTCCAGCGGACCGGAGCCGTCGCCCACTGGCCAGCCTGTGCCGCAGGCCAGCGCGCCCGCCCGGATAAACTCGCCGGCGTTGGCGTCGTCAATGCCGCCGTTGCACATGAACGCCATTTGATCCAGCGGGCCGCGCAGCGTTCTGAAGTAATCCAGCCCCAGCGGGCCGATCGGGAACAGCTTGAGCAGGCGCACGCCCAGCGCCCAGGCGTCCACGCACTCCGTCGGCGTGATGACGCCGGGGGCGATCAGCCGGTCGGCCGCCTGCGCCGCCGCCACCACCGCCGGGCTGAACGACGGCGCAACGAGAAAATCCGCCCCCGCGTTGAGCGCGCGCTGAGCTGCGTCAGCCTCCAGCACTGTGCCCATGCCGGCGCACACATCCGCGCCGAAGGCGGCGCGCACGGCTTGGAGCGCCTCCAGGGCCTGGGCTGAGTTGGTGGTGAACTCGATGGCGTCCAGGCCGGCCTGGAGCAGAGTCTCAACGACGGGCAGCGCAGTGTTAGGGGGAAAACGCCCGCGCAGCACGACAACGATGCCGCACCTTTCGATTCGAGCAAGGGCAGTGCTGGTATCCATAGCTTGCCTCCGGCCTGAGCCTGTCGTCTATGATCGCAGTCGTGAGCTGACAGCAGCGCACTGCTGATCTGCGCCGCCGCCTGGCGGGGCCGCCTGACATGCGACGTCGTGTGCGCGGACATATAATACAACAGGTAACCGTCGTGTGCTGCACGAAAGGGACGCGCACTATGCTTATCCGCACCTTGACGCTGCTGGCGCTCTTGGCGCTGGTCGGCTGCCAGCCACAGGACACAGCGCCAGCGCCGCCGCCCACGCTGGTAGACCTGAACGCCATCGCCACAGAGAGCGCTGCGACCGCCGCCGCGCTGGCATCGCCCACGCGCACACCGCTTCCGCCCACCTGGACAGCATCGCCGGGGCCAACAGACACCGCAACCGCCACGCCGCCCACGCCCACGCCAGAGGGCTTCCGCCCCCAGGGAACGATCTACTACATCTTCGAAGGGCGCTCGGTGATCGAGCTGACGCCAGACGGTGCGTTCTCTGACCTGCTGCCGCTGCCGCAGGCCTGGGACAGCGTCTCTGATCTCGGGCTGTCGCCGGACGGCGCAGCGCTGTCGTTCGTCGCGCCGGGGTCTGGCAGCGCCCGCGAGCTTTACGTCCTAGACCGGCGCACGCTGGCCTACCGGCAGCTCTCGGCGCTGGGCTATGCGAGCCTGCGCTACCCCGCTTGGCAGCCGGGCGGCAGCGAGATCGCGTTCGCGGCCGCGCAGACGCCCGACGTGCCGCACAACATCTACGCCTCGCCCCTTGACGCGCAGGGGCAGCGGCTGCTGTGGTCGGCTGAAGGCAGCGGTGTCGTGCGCGCGCTGGCGTGGAACGCTGACGGCTCGGCGCTGTTTTTCAGCGTCGGGGAAATCTACGCGCTGAACCTGGCGGACGGCGCGCTCTCGCCGCCGCTGACCGCTTCAGGCGGCTTTGGCCCGGATTACGGATTGGCCCACAGCCCGGTTGAGCCGGTGCTGTACTACCTCAAGCCGTTCCGCGACATCCAAACTGGCGAGTTCGGCGGGCGGCCGCACCGCATCAGCACGCAGGATTTGGGCGCCGCGCCGGTCGAACAGCGCGCCGGAGACGGCTTCATAGAGCGGCTGGTGTTCAGCCGCAGCGGCGCCTTTCTGGCGCTGGCCAGCCAGACCGATGTGTGGGTGCGCGAGCTGGCGTTTAACACGTCCGTGCAGGCGGTCAGCGGGACGCGCCGGCCGCCGCAGCCGGCGCTCAGCCCGGACGGCCAGCAGGTAGCGTACATTGACTTGGACGCCGCCGGCGTGCCGCAGGTGTTCGTGGTGGAGCGGCTGGGCGGCGCGCCGCGCCAGATCACCAGCCACACCTACGGCACAGTATCAGACCTGGTGTGGGCAGAGGGTTGAAAACGTCAGTGCCGCTTGCCGGAGACAGTGTCCAGCAGCCGCTGCAGCGCGGGCCGTGACACCGGCTTGTGCAGCGTGCCGGCGAAGCGGTGGCGCTCGATCTGCGCAAGAACTTCCGGCAGAAGCTGTATGTCGGCCAGGGCGATCACCGGAATCTGGCCTAGGATCGGATCGGCCAGCAGCTCTTGATAAATGGCGAAGGCGTCGCCGTCTGGCAGGTCCACGTCGAGCAGGATGAAGTCTGGGCGCGGCCGGGCGGCGCGGATCTGCTCGACGACCAGCGCGCCGCTGGTGTTGCGCAAGTAGCGAATGCCCATGCTGTCGAGCAGGGCAGAGAGCGCGCGCAGGCTGCGCGCGTCGTCTTCCACCAGAAAGACGGTCGGCTTGGTGGGCACGGCTGTTCCTGTTATGCGTTCGGGCAAATAAGGTTACGCTGTATTACATTCTTTCTATAACCTGTTTTGCCGTGCCTGTCTACCGGCTGTGATCAGTTTTCAGGGGGTTTTCACAATCGAGCGCTAGCGAGGCGGCGCGCACAGCGGGTGCAGCGCCGCCAGGGCGGCGGCGCGCGCGTCGGCCGGGACAAGCGCCAGCAGGCCGCAGGCAGCCCTGCTGCCCACCTGAACGGGGGCCAGGCGCTCGGCGCGCACGCCGGCGGCGCTGAGCATGAGGCGAATCTGCTCGGCGGCGGCTGGCTGCTGGCAGATATCCGGCCCCAGGGCCAGCACCGCGGCTGCGCCGGTGTCGTCCTGTGTGACACAAGACACGTTGGGGCCGAAGGCGTCACCCAGGGCCAGCCGGGCCAGGTTGACATCGCGGCTGCCCACCACGAACGTCGTCTGCAGGCCTTCGGTAAGGGCCAGCGCCCGGAAACCCTGCTGCGCCAGCACGGAAAAGCCGCGCTCGGCGGCCGCGCCAGGGCCGTTTACTGCGATGAGCCGCACGCGGTCGCTGGCCGCGACGCAGCGCAGCGCGCCAGGCGGCAGGTCAGGCGTGGGCCGCACATCTGTGCCAGGCAGGTCAGACTGCGCCAGGCCGCGCAAACGCACCGGGATTGACCGCTCCAGCGCCGGGCGCAGCGCCGCGGCCGGCGGCACGGCTGCGTCGAACCAGGCCAGAATGTCCAGTTCGGCCGGCGTGAGCGCCGCTACTGGCCGCGCCTCGGGCAGCAGATCCGGATTGGCGGTCATCAGGCCAGGGCCGCCAGACCACAGCCAGAGCGCGTCGGCGTCGGCTGCTGCGGCCAGCAGCGCGCCGCTGTGCGCCGTTCCGCCCAGTGCCAGCCGCGTCAGCCTGCCGTCCGGCGTGCCGCCGCTGCCGCCGTCCACCACCGGCAGGTAGCCGTCGGCCAGGCGGGCCAGCAGGCGCGCGTTCACGCGGACGCGCGTGGCAGACAGATCGGCGCTGGCCGCCAAAAAGCTGTCGTCGGTGACGATCAACTCGCTGGCGCGCACGGCCGAAGCCTGCACGCCGCGGTGCTGCAGGTGGCTGGTGAGCAGGCGCGCTGTCAGGCGTTCGCCCAGCGCGGCGATGCCGGCCGCCTCCGCCGGCGTCGGTTCGCGGGTGGCCAGCGAGCGGCCCAGCCAGCGATACGAATCCAGCATGTCGGTGATGTCCTGGATCAGAAGACGGCGGTCGCGCTCCTCGCGGATGAGCGTGCGCGCCAGGCTCTGGTACAGCGAGAGCAGCCGGTTGTACACGCGGGGATAGCTGCCCAGGCGGATGCTGTCCTCCAGCATAGCGGTCGCTTCCGCGGGCGCGCCGGTTACGACAATAACCTGACTGCCGGCCTGCTGCTGGATGAGGGATTCGGCAGCCTGTAGAATAGAAGCGCCGTCGCGCAGCGCCGACGGGCCAAAAGCATGGGTGATGAGGACCATTGACTTCTGCTGCTGCCCCGCTGGCAACCGCCAAGGTGAGGCCAAACGTAGCATGAGTCGGCCTATGCGTCAATGTACAGTCCGGCCGGTTGGTGTCGGGAGAGGGAGGGCCAGCATGAAGAAGATCGTCATCGCGCCGGGGGCGTTCAAGCACAGCCTGACGGCCAGCGCCGCTGCGCAGGCGATTGCGGCCGGGCTGCGCCGGTCTGGTCTGGAAGCTGAGCTGCATCTGCTGCCGATCGCCGACGGCGGCAACGGCACGCTCGACGCCTTTCTGGCGGCGGGCGGCCAGCGCATAGCGGTGACTGTCGAAGACCCGGCGGGGCGGCCAGTGCAGGCGGCGTTTGGCCTGCTGCCGGATGGCAAGACGGCTGTGATCGAGATGGCGCTGGCCTCCGGCCTGGAGCTGATGGATACCTGGCAGCTCAACCCCTTGCGGGCCAGCACCTACGGCACGGGCCAGCTTATGCAGGCGGCGCTGGCGCGCGGCGTGGAGCGGGTGATCGTGGGCATGGGCGGCAGCGCCACAGTGGACGGCGGGGCGGGCTGCCTGCAGGCGCTCGGCGTGAGCCTGCTCGACGCATACGGCGTGGAGGTCCCGCGCGGCGGCGGCAGCCTGGACCGTGTGTTCGTCATTGACACACACAAGCTTGACCCGCGCTGGCGCGATGTTGAGGTGCTGATTGCGTCGGACGTTAGCAACCCGACGCTGGGGCCGCAGGGCGCGGCGGCGGTCTTTGGCCCGCAAAAGGGCGCGACGCCGGAGCAGGTCGCGCTGCTGGAGCGCAACCTGAGTCACTTCTTCCGCGTGGTGCGCGACCAGTTAGGCGTAGACGTGCGCGACACGCCGGGCGGCGGCGCGGCGGGCGCGCTCAGCGCCGGGCTGGTGGCCTTTCTGGGCGGGCGCATTGAATCCGGCGTGGATGTGATCCTCAAGCACAGCGGCTTCGCCAGCCTGCTTGACCAGGCTGACCTGGTAGTAACAGGCGAGGGCCGCATGGATGGGCAGACGATCCACGGGAAGGGGCCGATTGGTGTGGCGCAGATGGCGCGCCAGCGCGGCGTGCCCACTGTAGCGCTGGTGGGCGGTCTCGATATTGACGACGCGGCATTGCACCGCGCGGGTGTGCAGGCGGCGCTGCCCATTGTCACCGGGCCGATGCCGCTGGAGCGCGCGCTGGACGACGCCGCAGCGCTGCTGGAGCGCGCGGCGCTGCGCCTAGGGTATCTGCTGCAGGTATGAGCCGGTGAGCGCCGCGCCCTATGGCTGACAGTGCGCTCAGCCTTCGTCGGCCAGCTCTAGGATACGGGCGTGGAGCTGAGCCAGCGCGTCGGCGTACAGCTCCTTGGTGAAGTCAATGTATTGATAGCGGCGCAGCAGCGGCGGGCGCGTGCATTTCTCGACCAGGATGGGGATGATCGGTTTGTTTTCCTCTTTATAGTAGGTGTATTCGTCGCGCACATTTTCCGAGGCGACGGAGCGCTCCGAGAGCAGCAGCAGCATGGCATCGCACTTGATGAGGGCCTCTTCGATTACGCGGTCGTATTTGTCGCCGCCGCGAATGCTGGCCTTGTCTATCCAGACAGTCACGTTGTTGTCATCGAGGCGCGACTGCAGGTGTTCCACCAGGCGGCTGGCGAACTCACGGTCACTGCTGGAGTAGCTGGTGAACAAGCTAAACCGGCGTGGCGGCGCGGCGCCCCGGCGGTCGTGCTCTTTGTGCCAATTGGTGTCCAAATGCTCGATGGTGCGCTGCGACATCAGGCCGGCCAGGTGTGGGCTGATGCGGGTGGCTTTCTTGAAGGCGCGGCGATCCAGCTCCAGCACTATGCTGTTGGCGGTGGTGATAACGTCGGCGCTGCGCGGGGCGTTGAGCACCAGCGCCATCTCGCCAAAGAACTCGCCGGGGCCTTTGGTAGCCAGCAGCTCTTTCTCGCTGCGCTGGCCGATCTGCTTGTAAATGGCCACTTCGCCCTGGGCAATCACGTAGAAGCGATCCTCCATGCGGCCTTCAGTGCACAGCGTTATGCCAGGAGGGTATGTTTCCACAGTGAACTGGCCCAGCACCGCCGCGACCGACTGGAGCAGGTCCTCGATATTGTTCTTGGTTTCCTCGGCGTTGTCGGCCTGTAAGCCGGCTAGGATGCTGCTTATTAGAGTAGAAATCGCTTCGCGCATGATGCGCCCCTTCCAGGTGCCGCTGCTGTTACCTGATTAACTATAACCACAAGTAAGCGTCAGGGGTCAATCAAGCGCGGCTTTGACTGCCTCCGCCAGCCGCTGGTTGATGCCGGGCACGGCGCACAGCTCCTCAATGGACGCTTTGCGGATAGCCTCCAGCGAGTTGCCGAAGTGTTTGAGCAGCGCCTTGCGCTTGGCCGGGCCAATGCCGGGCGCGGTTTCCAGGCGGCTGGCCATACCCTGTTTCTGGCGCTGGCGGCGGTGGCTGGTGATGGCGAAGCGGTGGGCTTCGTCGCGTATGCGCTGCACCAGGTAGAGCGCCTGGCTGCGGCGCGGCAGGGCCAGCGCTTCTGGCCGGCCGGGCAGGTACAGCTCCTCAAACTGCTTGGCCAGCCCGACAACAGGGACCTGATCGAACAGCGCGAATTCGCGCAGCACCTCAACAGCTACGCCAAGCTGGCCCTTGCCGCCGTCCACAATTAGCAGGTCGGGCAGCAGGCGCCAGGTCTCGTCTGGGTCGGCGCTGCCAGGCGCGACCAGCGCCGGGTTCTCCTGCGCCTGCCGGTAGCGCTGGAAGCGGCGCGTGAGCGCCTCGCGCATGGACTGGTAGTCGTCAGAGCCGGCGTGGCTGACGGTGCGGATGTTGAAGCGGCGGTACTCGGCTTTGCGCGGCGCGCCCTGCACGAACACGACCCGGCTGGCGACGATGGCTGTGCCCTGCGTCGTGCTGATGTCGTAGCACTCGATGCGGTTGGGGATGCCGGGCAGGGCCAGCGCCTCGCGCAGCTCGGCCAGCGCTTCTTCGTGGCGGGTGGTGTCGGCCTCCCACTGGGCGCGCATCATGCGCAGCGCCTCGGCCGCGTTCTCCTGCGCCATCTTTACCAAGTCGCGCTTGCTGCCGCGCTGCGGCACGGAGATGGTCACGCGGCTGCCGCTGCGCTTGTCCTTCAGCCACTGCTCGATGATGCGCGCCTCTTCCACCTCCTGCGGCAGGATCAGGTCGCGCGGGATTTCAGGCGCGTCGTCGTAGAAGCGCTTGATGAACGTTTGCAGCACAGTTTCGTCGCTCTCGTCTGCCGCGCCGCTCAGCGCATGGGCGTCGCTGCCGATCAGCTTGCCGTTGCGCACGAAGAGGATTTGCACCACAGCCTCGTCCTTGTCGCGGGCCAGCGCGATCACGTCGTGATCGGTGAGGCTGCTGCCGACGGCTTTGTGGCGCTGCGTGATGAATTCGATGGCTTTGAGCTGGTCGCGCAGCGCGGCGGCGCGCTCGAAATCCAGGTTTTCGGAGGCAGCCAGCATCTCAGCCGTGAGGCGCTCCACGACCCGCTCGGCGCGCCCGCTGAGGACGGCCATCAACTCCTCGATCATGGCGCGGTACTGCTCCTGGTTCACCGCCCCGATGCACGGCCCGCCGCACAGCTTGATATCGTAGAACAGGCAGGCGCGCGCGTCGCGGCCGGTGATTTCGCGGTCGCAGGTGAGATAGGGGAAGGCCTTGCGCAGCGTCTGGAGCGTGTCCTGCACCGCCCACATGGCCACGTATGGGCCGAAGTAACGGCTGCCGTCGCGCACAACCCGGCGCGTCGTCTCGACTTTGGGAAACGGCTCTTGCACGTTGATCTTAATGTAGGGGTAGCGCTTGTCGTCCTTGAGGCTGATGTTGAACTGCGGCTTGTAGCGTTTGATGAGCGTCTCTTCGAGAATCAGCGCCTTGACCTCGTTCTGTTCGACGATGTACTCAATGTCGGCGATGTGCTGGCGCAGGCGCAGCGTTTTCTCGCTGCTCTCGGCGCTGGCGTTGAAGTAGCTGCGCACGCGGCTGCGCAGGCGTTTGGCCTTGCCGACGTAGATCACTGCGCCGCCGGCGTCTTTCATCAGGTAGACGCCGGGTTTCTGCGGCAGGTTTTTCAGGATGGTCTGGATGTGTTCGGACGGTGTGAAAGTCATGGGGTGTTATTAGCTGACAGTCTGTGGTCGTCAGTCTCTGGCTTCCGGTCGGTTGTCGCTGCGCACAGCCTTCAGCGTCAGTCAGCGGCTGGCGGCTGCCGAAATATACGTTCTATTGTAGCAGGGAGACCGAGCGGATTACCACAAACCGCGCACCCGGCTTAACCTGCTGGTGTGGGATACTGTGCTATAATCGCGCTCAGACAGGGTCAGGATGCTGTTACGTTGGCAGTGAGTCACGTTCCGGTTCTGGTTGAACAGGTTGCTGCGCTGCTGCTGCCGGCCGACCGCGTCATTGACGGCACGGTGGGCGCGGGCGGTCACGCGCGGGCGCTGCTGGAGGCGGGGGCGGGGGCCGTGCTGGGCCTCGATGTGGACAGCAGCGCGCTGGCGCTGGCGCGCGAGACGCTGGCCCCCTACCAGGGCCGCGCGCGGCTGGCGCGGGCCAGCTACGCCAGCATGGCTGCCGAGGCGGCCCGCCTGGGCTGGGACAGCGTGGACGCTGTGCTGCTGGACCTGGGCGTGTCCTCGATGCAGCTCGACACACCAGCGCGCGGCTTCGCCTTCAGCGCTGACGGCCCGCTGGACATGCGCTTCGACCCTCACAGCGACCGTCCCACGGCCGCTGAGCTGGTCAACCACCTGGACGAAAGCGAGCTGGCGGCGCTGTTCCGCGACTACGGCGAGGAGCCGCACAGCCGCCGGCTGGCGCGGGCAGTGGTGCAGGCGCGTCCGCTGGAGACGACCGGCCAGCTCGCGGAAGTCATCGCGCGCGCCGTTCCCCGCCGGCCAGGCGACCGCCTGCACCCGGCCACGCTGGTGTTCCAGGCGCTGCGGATCGCTGTTAACGATGAGTTAGCGACAGTGCGGCAGGCGCTGCCGGCGGCGGTGAATCTGCTGCGGCCGGGCGGGCGGCTGGCTGTGATCAGCTTTCACAGCCTGGAAGATCGCATCGTGAAGCAGTTCTTCAAAGAGGCCAGCGCGGACTGCCTCTGCCCGCCGCAGGTGCCAGTCTGCGTATGCGGCCACCGGGCCAGCGTGCGCCTGCTGACGCGCAAACCGATCACGGCGGACGCCGAAGAAGCCGCGCGCAACCCGCGCAGCCGCAGCGCCAAACTGCGCGCCGTTGAAAGGTTGGGGGCATGAACACATCGTCGAACTGGCTGCAGCACGCACTGCGCCGCACGCCGTGGCGCACCCAGCGCCAGGCGCTGGCGCTGGCCGCGCTGGCCTTTTCCGTGGCCATTATCATCGGGGCGCTTTACCTGGCGCAGGCGGCTGCGGTGGCCACGCTGGGCCGCCAGCTTGAGGAACGGATCGTGGTGCGCAACCGCCTGGAGCAGACCAACGAGCAGCTCCGCATGGAGATTGCCCGGCTGCAGAGCATGGCGCGCCTGTTTGAGCGCGCACGCGAGCTGGGTTTTGTGCTGGCGGAGCGCGATGACATCGAATATCTGGTGATTCCCGGCTACGATCCGGCTGCGCGCGCCGCGAACGTGCCGCTGCCGGCAGCGCCGACACCAGTGCCAGTCTACGACGAGTCGTTCCTGGGCTGGCTGCAGCAGCAGTGGGACGTGTTCACGCGGCAGCAGGCCGCGCCGGTTAACCCTGAGGAGGCGTCATGAGCGCGCAGACGCAGCCGTATATCCAGGACGAGATGGTGCGGCGGCGGCTGCCGCTGGTGATTGCCGTACTGGTGATCGTCAGCCTGCTGCTGCTGGGCCGCTTGATTTCGTTCCAGTATCAACTCGCGCCGGAAGTGCGCAATTACCTGGAAAGCCTGGCCAACTCCAGCTACAACCGGACGCTGCGGCTGGCCGCCGCGCGCGGCCTGATTTACGACCGGGGCGGGCAGCCGCTGGCGGTCAACACGCTGGAGTACAAGATCGGCATCAGCCCCAACCTGGTTTCTGACCGGCGCGGTACGGCTACTCAGCTTGCCGCCATGCTGGGCCTGAACGAGCTGGAGACGTTCGAGCTGGTGTCCAGCCGGCGGCCGTGGGTGCTGCTGGCGCCGCGCGTCAGTGCCGAGGTGGGCCAGCAGGTGACCGAGGCCAAAATACCCGGCGTAACGATCGAGCCGGTGGCGCGCCGCAGCTACCCGCAGGGCACGCTGGCCGCCCAGCTTATCGGCTTCGTCGGCGGCGATCTCAAAGGCTATTACGGCGTTGAGGGGTACTATCAAGATCAGCTTGTGGGCCGCGAGCGCGACCAGCTTGTGAGCACCATCCCGTTTGACGTGCCGCAGATGCCGCAGGCCGACCGCGGCGCCGACATCATCCTCACTGTAGACCGCGATATTCAGTTTCTGGCTGAGAGCGAGCTGCAGCGCGCCATCACCCAGACCGGGGCGCTGCGGGGCACGATCATCATCATGAACCCGCGCAACGGCGACATCCTGGCCATGGCCAACTACCCCTCGTTTGACCCTAACGCCTACTTCAACGTAGACGACCCCAACCTGCAGCGCAACCCTGCTATCGGCGAACAGTACGAGCCAGGGTCAGTGCTGAAAGTGCTGACGATTGCCGCGGCGCTGGACAACGGCACGATCGCGCCACAGAGCACCTACATTGACCAGGGCCGGCTGCAGCAGGCTGGCATCGTCGTGGAGAACTGGGATCGGCAGGCGCACGGCATCACCGATATGACGCAGATTCTGGTGCAGTCGCTCAACGTGGGCGCGGCCACCGTCAGCCTGCAGATGGGGCCGAACGATTTCTACCGCCGGATGCGCGCCTTCGGCCTGGGCCAGACTACCGGCATTGACCTGCAGGGCGAGGCGCGCGGCACGATGCTGGTCCCTGGCGATCCGGACTGGAGCGAGAGCAATCTGCTGACCAACAGCTATGGCCAGGGGATCGCGGTGACGCCGCTGCAGCTTCTAACGGCGATCTCGGCTATCGCTAACGGCGGCCTGATGATGCAGCCTCACGTGGTGTATCAGGTGCGCGACGGCGACCAGGTTTACACGTCTGAGCCGTCCACGCTGGGCCGGCCCATCTCGGAGGAAACCGCGCGCGTCGTCACCGAGATGATGGTGGCGGTGGTGCGCGACGGCCTGGACGGGCGGGCCTCGGTGTCAGGCTACACGATCGCTGGGAAGACGGGCACGGCGCAGATTCCTGTGCCGGGCCTGGGCTATGACCCGCGCAGCTCGATCGTGACGTTTGTCGGGTTTCTGCCAGCCGATAACCCGCAGGTGAGCGTGCTGGTCAAGCTGGACCGACCCAGCGATTACTGGGGCAGTGTGACAGCCGCGCCGGTGTTTGCGCGCCTGGCTGAGCGGCTGGTGATCCTGCTCAACATCCCGCCGGACGATATCCGCCGGGCGCTGGCGCAGGCCCAGCAGGCGCAGGCGGCGCAGTGAGATTTTTCATGAGACAGAATTCGCCGGTGTAAGGCACGGAGAGCAGTGATGGGCTTACCGTTTGCGCTGACCGTCGGGGCGATTGCCTTCCTGCTGGGCGTGATCTGGGGCGGGCCGTTTATCGAGGTGCTGCGCCGCCTGCGGATCGGCAAGCAGATTCGCGCTGAGCTGAGCGAGCATCATCAGAAAAAGGTGGGCACGCCGACGATGGGCGGCATCATGATCGTGCTGCCGGTGCTGTTGGTAGCGCTGGGCCTGAACATCGTCAGTGTGATCCGCACGGTTACCGGGCCGAGCATACTGCTGCCGCTTTTCGTGTTGGTGGGCTTTGCGCTGCTGGGGGCGGTTGACGATTGGCAGGGAATTCAGACCTCGCGCGGGCGGCGCGGCGAAGGGCTGTCGGCGCGGGCCAAGTTCCTGGCGCAGGTCGTGCTGGCCGGCATCGCGGCGGTGATCATCTCGCTCTACGATGGCGGCTTCTCGTTCGCCAACGAGGTGCGCTTGCCGCTGCTGCCGATTGTGATCCCCATCAGCCCGGCGCTGTTCATTCCAATCACGATCTTCATCATCGTGGGCATGTCCAACGCTGTCAACTTGACCGATGGCCTGGACGGGCTGGCCGGTATCATCACGGCCAGCGCGTTCGCCGCCTACGGTGTGATCGCGTATCTGCAGGAGCAGATCTTCTTGACGCAGTTCTGTTTCATCCTGGTGGGCGCGTGCTTCGCCTTCCTGTGGTACAACGCCCACCCGGCGCAGTTGTTCATGGGCGACACCGGCTCTCTGGCGCTGGGTGCGGCGCTGGGCACGGTGGCGGTGATGACCGGCCAGTGGCTGCTGCTGCCCATCATTGCCATTGTGCCAGTGGCCGAAACGCTCTCAGTGATTTTGCAGGTGGCGTCGGCCAAGTACACGCGGCGCTATTGGGGCGTTGACCGGCGCATCTTCCGCCAAGCGCCGCTGCATGGGCACTTTGAGCTGGGCGGTTGGAGCGAGACGCAGATCGTCCAGCGCTTCTGGCTGGTGGGTCTGCTGAGCGCCATGATCGGCGTGGCGCTGGCCCTGGTGTGAGCCGATGACCACTCCGCTGCGCGGCAAGCGCGCTGTCGTGCTGGGCTTTGCCCGCCAGGGGCGGGCGCTGGCGCGCTGGCTGCCGGCTCAGGGCGCATCAGTTGTTGTCAGCGACCTGAACAGCGCCGAAGCCCTGGGCGACTTGAGCGTTTACCCCGATGTTGAGTTCGTGCTGGGCCAGCACCCGGCAAGCCTGCTGGACGGCGCTGATCTGCTGTGCATTTCCGGCGGCGTGCCGCTGGAACTGGAAGTCGTGCAGGCAGCGCTGCGGCGCGGCATCCCCCTCACCAACGATGCGCAGTTGTTCCTAGAGCGCTGCCCTGCGCCGGTGATCGGCATCACTGGCAGCGCCGGCAAAACGACGACGACCACCCTGGCCGGCGATATGCTGCGCCAGGCAGGCTATAGGACGTGGGTGGGCGGCAACATCGGCGATGTACTGCTGGATGTGCTGGCCGACATCCAGCCGGACGACCGCGTGGTGATGGAGCTGTCCAGCTTCCAACTGGAGATCATGACGGCCAGCCCGCAGGTGGCGGCTGTGCTCAACATCACGCCCAACCACCTGGACCGGCACGGCACGATGGAGGCCTACACCCGCGCCAAGGCGCAGATCATCGCCCATCAGGCGGCAGACAGTGTGGCGGTGCTGGGCCGCGACGACCCCGGCAGCCGCGCGCTGGCTGACGCTGTCGTGGGCGGGCTGGCGTGGTTCAGCCGGTATGAGATGGTGGCAGACGGGGCTTTTATGGCCGGTCAGCGCCTGCTGGTGGCCGGCTTGTCGAGCGCCGACGGCGCGCCGCGCGTGGTGTGTGAACGCGGCGATATCCGGCTGCGCGGCGATCACAATCTCCTGAACGCGCTGGCGGCGTGCGCCGCTGCCGGCGCTGGCGGCGCGCCGCCAGCGGCCATGGCCGAGGCGATCCGCGCCTTCGAGGGGGTGGCGCACCGGCTGGAGGTGGTGCGCACGCTGGACGGCGTAACGTGGGTCAACGACAGCATCGCTACCGCGCCGGAACGGGTGATGGCGGCGCTGCGCAGCTTTGACGAGCCGCTGGTGCTGCTGGCTGGCGGCAAAGACAAGAAGCTGCCCTGGGCTGAGATGATCGAGCTGGCGCTGACCAAAGCGCGCCACATCGTCGCCTTTGGTCACGCCGGCGCGCTGGTGGTGGACACCGTGCGCCAGGTAGCTGGCGATACGCGCGCTGTGACGCAGGTCGAGACGCTGGCGCAGGCGGTGGCGCTGGCGCGCGAGCTGGCGCAGCCCGGCGACGTGGTGCTGCTCTCGCCTGGCGGCACGAGCTACGACGCCTACCGCGATTTCGCCGAGCGCGGCGTCCACTTTCGCCAGCTCGTTAACGGACTATAATCGTAACAGAACGCGCGCCCACTGCCTGAAATGGCGGTATGCGGCGCTTGTGAGCGGCGCTGGGGAGTGTATATGGCTGATCAGCCGGTGTTCATTGAAGGCGATGACCTCATAACGCGGGCAGCTGCTGTTCCGGCAGAGCGCCGCCAGAGAATTGGACTGGCGCTGGACCCGTACCTGCTGATCGTGGTGGGCGGGCTGCTGGCAATCGGCGTGATGATGGTCTACAGCACCACCTTCGACTGGAGCTACCAGAGCTTCGGCAGCGAGTCCTACATTCTGCTGCAGCATCTGCGCAACCTGGCCATTGGCGCGGTCGTGCTGGCGCTGCTGGCGTTCATTGACTACCGCGTGTGGAAGCGGTTCGCCGTGTGGCTGCTGTTGGGGGTTATTGCGCTGCTGATCGCCGTGCTCCTGTTCGGCGACGACGCCTTCGGCGCGCGCCGCTCGCTGATTCGCGGCTCGCTTCAGCCGGGCGAGGCAGCAGAGCTGGTTATGATCATCTACATGGCGGCGTGGCTCAGCTCGCGGCGCACGCGCGTGCGCAGCTTTCTTTACGGGTTGATCCCGTTCGCGGTGCTAGTGGGCATCGTGGGCAGCCTGGTGATGCTTCAGCCAGACCTGAGTTCGGCAGCCATGATCTTCGCCGCCTGCGGTGTTATGTTCTTCCTGGCCGGCGCTGACCTGCTGCAGCTTGGGGTGGCGGGCGGCGCTGCTGCTGGCATCGGCTGGGTGCTGTCGCAGCGGATCAGCTACGCGCAGGGCCGCTTGACGTCGTTTGTGGACAGCTTGAGCGACCTGACGCAGGCGCACTATCAGGTACAGCAGGCGGTGATCGCCTTTCTCAACGGCGGTTGGACGGGCGTTGGGCTGGGCGAGGGGCGGCAGAAGTTCGGTTTTCTGCCCGCGCCGCACACCGACAGCATCTTCGCTGTGATCGGCGAGGAGCTGGGCATTATCGGCGCGGGATTCGTCGTGCTATTATACGTGGCGCTCGCTGTGCGCGGCTTCCAGACATCGCGGCGCGCGCCGGATACGTTCGGGGCGCTGCTGGCGGCTGGCATCACCGTGTGGATTGTCTCGAAAGCGCTGCTGAATATCGCCGTGATGACCGCCTTGGTCCCGCCCACAGGGGCTGTGCTGCCCTTTATCAGCTTCGGCGGCTCGTCGCTGGTGGTGCTCATGGCGGGCGCGGGCCTGCTGCTGAGTGTAGGCCGCGTGCGGGCGCGCCTGATGAGCGTGCCAGAACGGAGAAACGTTTTTGCGCCTTATGATCGCAGCGGGCGGAACAGGGGGCCACGTGTATCCCGCGCTGGCCGCAGCCGAAGCGCTCGCCCGAACGCATCCGGGGGTTAGCCTGCATTTCGTGGGCAGCGGCGGGTTGGAACGCGAGATCGTGCGCGAGTCGGGCGTGGCCTTTGCGACGTACGATGATGTGCGCGGCGGTCCAGTGGCCGGCGTGAGCGCGATGCGGCGGGCGGCGAGCGCTGTCCAGTTAGCGGCGGGGACGGCCCAGGCCTGGGGGCTGTTGGGCCGCCGCCGGCCGCGAGCGGTGCTGCTCACCGGCGGCTGGAGCAGCCTGCCGGTGGCGCTGGCTGCCTGGGCGCGGCGCGTGCCGGTGCTGATCTACCTGCCGGATGTCGAACCGGGCGCCAGCATCCGCCTGCTGCGGCGTTTCGCCCGGCGCGTGGCGCTCACTGTGCCGGAGTCGGCGGCATTTTTCCACGAGGGCCAGACGGTGGTCACCGGCTACCCGCTGCGCTGCGCCGTGACCAAGGCCACACGCGAGGCTGGCCTGGCGCACTTTGCGCTCGACGCGGGCCGGCCTACGCTGCTGGTGTTCGGCGGCAGCCGCGGCGCGCGCAGCCTTAACCGGGCGCTGCTGGCTGCCGCGCCGGACCTGCTGGCCGACGGCGTGCAGATAGTGCACATCACCGGCAGCCTGGACTGGACGGAAGTGGAAGCCGCGCGCGCGGCGCTGGCGGCGCAGGGGGTGGATGTAACGCGCTATCGCGCCTACCCCTATCTGCACTGTGAGATGGGGCTGGCGCTGGCAGCAGCGGACCTAGCGGTAAGCCGGGCAGGGGCCAGCGTGTTGGGCGAGTTCCCGCTGTTCGGGCTGCCTTCGGTGCTGGTTCCGTATCCGCACGCCTGGCGCTACCAGCGGGTAAACGCGGACTACCTGGCATCGCGCGGCGCAGCGCTGGTGCTGGACGACGAGCGCCTGGGCGACCAACTGCTGCCGACGGTGCGCGGTTTGCTGGCTGCGCCAGACCGGCTGGCGCACATGCGGCAGCGGGCGGCGGCGCTGGCGCGGCTGGACGGCGCGGCGCGGCTGGCTTTGGAGTTGGTGCATCTGGCGGGGGAGACGCGATGATCCAGCTTTCGGCAGTGCTGGTGACGATGTCAATCTTTTTCGCCATCATTGGCTACCTGCGCGGGTGGAACAAAGAGCTGATTTCGATGGCAGGCATCATCCTGGGCCTGTTCGCGCTGTTCCAGTTCGACAGCCTGCTGCGCGGCGTGCTGCTGGCCGGCGTCTCGCGCGATCAGGTGTTCCTCGTCCAGGCGACGATCTTCCTGATCGTGGTGTTCTTCGCCTACCAGACGCGCGCCCTGGGCAGCAGCGGCCGCGGGCCAGACGGGCGCGACCGGCTCCAGTCGAGCATCCTGGGCGGCATCGTTGGCTTCTTCAACGGCTACCTCATCTGGGGGTCGCTGTGGTACTTCATGGACATCAACGGCTACCCGCTGGCTCCCGCAGTGATTGCGCCTGCGCCCGGCTCGCCCAGCGACCAAGCGCGCAACCTGCTGCCGCTGGTGGTGCTGGGTGGCGGCGTGAACGGCAGCGGCGACCTGCTCGCCATCGCCGTGATCGTCTTGTTCCTGATCGTGCTGATCGTAATCTGAACGGCGGCTGACCGTGACCGCGGTGCGCTTGACTCCAGGCCAGCATATCCACTTGGTGGGCATTGGCGGCGCGGGCCTGTCCGCCATTGCGCGGGTGCTGCTGCAGCAGGGTTATCACGTGTCTGGCAGCGACCGCAGCGCCAGCGCGCTGACCGACGCGCTGGCCCGCGAGGGCGTGACGGTGTACATCGGCCATGACGCGCAGCATGTGCTGGGCGCAGAGCTGGTAGTGGCGTCGTCGGCAGTGGCCGATGACCACGTCGAAGTGGCCATGGCGCGCGCCTTGGATATACCGGTCTACCGGCGCCGGGACATTATCGGCGCAGTGACCAGCGGGCAGCAGGTGATCGCGGTGGCTGGGACACACGGCAAGACCACGACCAGCGCTATGATTGTCCACGTGCTGCGCGCGGCCGGCCACGATCCCAGCTACATTGTTGGCGGGGTGCTGCGCGCCACCGGCACAAACGCCGGCGTAGGGCGCGGGCCGGCGTTCGTGATTGAGGCCGACGAATACGACAACATGTTTCACGGCCTGCGCCCGCACACAGCAGTCGTGACCAGCGTCGAGTTCGATCACCCGGATTTCTTTGCCACGCCCAACGACATGGTGCAGGCGTTCGCGCATTTTGTGAGCCTGCTGCCGCCAGACGGCCTGCTGGTGGCCTGCGCCGACGACCCAGCCGCTCTGGTGCTGGCGCAGAACCGGCTGGTACAGGGGCTGCCTGTAACGACTTACGGCTTGGACAGCGGGCTGGCAGCGTGGCGCGGCCTTAATCTGCGCCTCGAAGCCGACGCGACAGTGTTCGATGCGGGGCACGACGGCCGCCCGCGCGGCGCGGTGCGGCTGCGCGTGCCCGGCGCGCACAACGCCCGCAACGCGCTGGCGGCGCTGGCTGTGGCCGAGAAGCAGGGCGTGCCGTTTGCGAGCGCTGCTGCGGCGCTGGCCGCTTTTGAGGGAACTGAGCGGCGTTTCGAACTGCGCGGCGACGTGGGCGGCGTGGCCGTAATTGACGATTACGCCCACCACCCAACAGCCATCCGCATGACGCTGGAGGCGGCGCGCCAGCGCTACCCTGGACGGACGCTGTGGGCCGTGTGGCAGCCGCACACCTACAGCCGCACGCAGGCGCTGCTCGATGGCTACGCGGCGGCTTTCGGGGCGGCGGATCACGTGGTGGTGACGGACATCTACGCCGCGCGCGAACAGCCCATTCCTGGCGTGACAGGCGCGGCAGCCGCGGCGGCCATTGCTCACCCCAACGTGCACTATGCGCCCGGCCTAGCAGACGCGGCCCGCCTGCTAGACACGGCAGCGCGCCCGCCGGCGGTGGTCGTGATCATGAGCGCGGGCGACGCGCCAGAGATCGGCGCGGCGCTGCTACGGCTGCGGCGCGCGCAGTCACGATAACCCGATGGCCGACTTGTTCGCGCTGCTGGGCGGCCGTCTGCTCCGCGAGGAGCCGCTGGCGCGCTACACCGCCGCCCGCCTGGGGGGGCCGGCGGAGTGGTTGTATGTGGCGCGCGGCCCACTGGAGGAGCTGGCGCAGGTGGTGACAGCGGCCTGGGATGCTGGTCTGCCGGTGCGCGTGCTGGGCGGCGGCTCTAACGTGCTGGTGGCAGAGCGCGGCGTGCGCGGGCTGGTTGTCATCAACCACACTGACTCGGTCGAGTTCGGCGAGTGGCACGGCGGCCGCCAGGCTGCGGCCGCCAGCGGCGTGGGGCTGGCGGCGCTGGCCAAACGCTGCCAGCGGCGCGGCCTCGCCGGTCTGGAGTGGGCCGTGAACGTGCCGGGCACGGTGGGCGGGGCGGTGGTCAACAACGCCGGGGCGCACGGCAGCGACATGGCCGCCATCCTGCGCGAGGTTGTCATTCTGGAGCCGAACGGGCCGCGCCTGCTCAGCCTGGCCGATTTGGATTACGCTTATCGCCATTCCAGCCTCAAAGCCCGCGCCGACCGGGGCTTTGTGGTGCTGCTGGCCCAGCTCGCGCTGACGCCGGATGACCCGGCGGCGATCCAGGCGCGCATGGACGATTTCACCGCCCGGCGCAAGCAGACGCAGCCGCCGGGGGCCAGCCTGGGCAGCATCTTCAAGAACCCGCCCGGCGACTACGCAGGCCGCCTGATTGAAGCAGCCGGCCTGAAAGGTTTTCAGATCGGCGGGGCGCAGGTCTCAGCGCTGCACGCCAACTTTTTCATCAACACCGGCGCGGCCACCGCGTCGGATTACTACGCGCTGGTGCAGCACGTGCGCGACGTTGTGGCCAGCAGAACTGGCGTGTTTCTGGAAATAGAGATCGAACTGGTTGGAGAGTGGTTTTAGGTTGTGGACAGGCCGCGCCGTTTGACATATAGTTGGTTTGTGGGTAAGTGCTGGATTCCTTCGTTAGCGGCGAAAGCAAGAACCGAGGCTTAATGGCAGCGCGGTCACGAGAGCGGCGGCGGCGAACTGACCGTATTCCTGGGGTGTGGCATGGCAGCGCGCTGCCGGCGGCGGCCAGCCGCGCGCCGGTGCAGCACGGCGCGCGGGGCAGCCAGCTGGCGGGGACGCGGTTGGTGAGCGGCCTGATTGTGATATGTTCGCTGGCGCTGCTGGCGATGTTTATAGGCAGCGACGCCTTTTACGTGCACAGCATCGCCGTGAGCGGCCTGCAGTATCTGACCAAGGAAGAGGTGTTTGCGCTGACGGACATCGCCAACATGCACATCTTCTGGGTGGATCCAGCCCGGGTGCGCGCCGGCATCCTGCGCTCGCCCACTGTGGCCGAAGCCGATGTACAGGTTGGCTGGCCGCCGCTGATGGTGCGCATCGCCATCCAGGAACGGCAGCCGGCACTGGTGTGGGAACAGGCCGGCGTGGCCACCTGGGTGGATGTGCAGGGCCGGGTGATGCTCATGCGCGAGGATCGCCCCGATCTGATGCGCATCGTGGACATCGTCACCGAGGGGCCGCTGGGGCCAGATGTGCGCGTGGACGCGGCCGCGGTGGCGGGCGCGCTGCAGCTCAAGAGCATGTACCCGAACATCGAGCGCATGATGTATCACCCGGATCGCGGCCTGGGCTACCAAGACGGGCGCGGCTGGGAGGTGTGGTTTGGAACCGGTACAGATATGCCAGAGAAAATCCTGGTCTACAACGCTATCGTAGGCAACCTGCTGGCGCGCGGCAAACAGCCGGCCCTGCTGAACGTCGCCAATCCCGACGCGCCGTACTACTCAGAGGTGAGGGGGCGTTGAATTGAACGACCTGGTTGTTGGATTGGACGTAGGCACAAACAAGATTTGCACGATTGTGGGCGAGGTGCGCAAAGACGACATCTTCGTGGTGGGCACTGGCATCGAGCCGAGCCGCGGCATGAAGAAAGGGATCGTCAACGACATCGCCCAGCTTACGGCGGCGATCTCGGCTTCCATCCACAAGGCGGAGAAAAGCAGCGGTTACGACATCAGCCGGGCGTTTGTCAGCGTGGCCGGCAACCACATTGCCTCCATCAGCAGCCGGGGGATGGTGGGAATCACCGGCCAGCGGGGCGTCAGCCGCGACGACTTGGCGCGGGCAATGGAGGCGGCGCGGGCCATCGCCATTCCGCACAACCGCGAGGTGCTGCATGTCGTGCCGCGCAGCTACTCGCTGGATGGGCAGGAGCGCGTGCGCAGCCCGATCGGGATGCACGGCTTTCGCCTGGAGATGGAGGCCCATATCATCACGGCGTCCTCCACCTGCATGGCCAACCTGGAACAGGCGGTGCAGGCGGCCGGCGTTTACGTAGACCGTTTTATCCTCAACCCGCTGGCCTCCGGCGACGCCGTGCTCACGCCGCAGGAGCGTGAGATGGGGGTGGTGGTGATTGACATCGGCGGCGGGACTACCGACCTGGCGATCTTTATCGAGGGGACGGTGTGGCACGCGGCTGTGATCGAGATCGGCGGCGACCTGATCACCAACGACATCACGCACTGGATGCATGTGCCCTTCGAGCAGGCCGAGGCGGTGAAAATCCAGTATGGCCACGCGCAGCGCCGCGCCGTCAACATGCTGGAGACGTTCCTGGTGCAGCCGTTCGGCGAGGGGCTGCCCACTGAAGTGCAGCGCAGCGCGCTGGCCGAGATCATCGAGCTGCGCGTGACTGAGGTGTTCGAGTTCGTGCAGAGGGAGATCAAGCGCTCCGGTTACGACGGCCTGCTGCGGGCCGGGGCGGTCATCACAGGGGGGAGCGCGCAGCTTCCTGGCATACGCGAAGTGGCCGAGCAGGTGTTCGGCTTCCCGGTGCGCATTGCCCGGCCAGAGCGCCTGACCGGCATGGCGGATGCGCTGCGCAGCCCGGCCTACAGCACCAGCGTAGGCCTGCTGCGGCTGGGTTTGGAGATGGAAGGAGCCAACGGCGGCGGTTACCGCGGCCAACCGGCCGGCGGCGCGCGCATCGGCAGCCTGCTGGGGGGGTTCTTTAAACGGCTGCTTCCGGACAACAGCGGTTGAGTTAAGTTGCCTGAAAAAGCGATCTGCGTACAATTGGAGCTAATCATTTGCTCATTCTGGCGAGAGGTGAGCGGGTGGGTTTATTGAAGGAGGCTGGCTGATGGATATGGACATGACCGAACTGAGGCCGGGCGAGAACTTCGCCCAGATCAAGGTGGTGGGCGTGGGCGGCGGCGGTGGCAACGCCGTCAACCGCATGATTAACGAGGGGCTGGGCGGCGTTGAGTTTATCTCAGTGAACACCGACAACCAGGCGCTGATGATGTCCCGTGCCAAGACGCGCGTGCGCATCGGCGACAAGCTCACGCGCGGGCTGGGAGCCGGCGGCAACCCGGAGATTGGGCGCAAGGCTGCCGAGGAGAGCGCCGACGAGCTGTATGAGGTGCTGCGCGGGGCCGACATGGTGTTCATCGCCTGCGGCATGGGCGGCGGCACTGGCACTGGCGCGTCGCCGGTCATCGCGCAGATCGCCAAGGAGCTGGGCGCGCTGACGATCGGCGTGGTGACGCGCCCGTTCACGTTTGAGGGATCGCGCCGCCAGCAGACCGCTGAGGCCGGCATCGAGGCGCTCAAGAGCCAGGTAGACACCCTGATCGTCATTCCCAACGACCGGCTGGCGCAGATTGCCGACAAGCGCGCCACCCTGCAGCAGGCTTTCTCGCTGGCAGACGATGTGCTGCGCCAGGGCATCCAGGGCATTTCCGAGCTGATTACGGTGCCCGCGCTGATCAACCTGGACTTCGCCGACGTGCGCACGATCATGTCCGAGGGCGGCGCGGCGCTGATGGCAGTGGGCCGCGCCACCGGCGACGACCGCGCTCGCAAAGCGGCCGAGGCGGCCATCAGCAGCAGCCTGTTGGATGTCACCATTGACGGCGCGCGCGGCATTCTGTTCAACATCACCGGCGGCAGCGATATGACGCTGTTCGAGATCAACGAAGCGGCAGCCATCATCAAAGAGAGCGCTCACCCCGAGGTGAACTTGATCTTCGGCGCGCAGGTGGACGAAAGCATGGGCGACGAGGTGCGCATCACGGTGATCGCCACCGGTTTCGAGCAGAGCCGTGTGGCGCGGCGCATTGACCAGCAGGCCACAATGCGCCCACAGATGCAGCCAGCGCGCCCACAGGTACAGCAGCCCCAGCCGCCGGTCCAGCACCAGACGGCAGCGCCAGCGCCGGCCCCCCAGCCTGTTCAACACCAGCAGCCGCCAGCTCCGCAGGTGCAGCCGCCGCAGCGGCCGCAGCAGCCCGACTACTCGGCGCGGGTGTACGACGAGGACGACATCGAGATACCGACCTTCCTGCGCAAACGCCGTTAGCGCGGTTCAGCCTCTCGCCTCGCTGCTGTAGTCCAGAATCACACCGCGTGTATTGCAGGGGTCTGATGCTTTTTCAGCCCCCTGCTTCGCTGTTTGCCGCCGCCGCGCGCCGATTTGTGCGCCCATCCCACAGGTAGAAGCCAGCGGCGACCACGCTTGCCAGCGAGACCAGCAGACCGGTGGCCAGGCCCGGCGGCTGGAAACGCAGCGTGTAGGTGTGTGGGCCTTCCCGCAGGGGGATGGCGATGGCACGGCCGGCGCTGAAGTGCCCGGTTGGCGCGCCGTCCACAAACGCCTGCCAGCCGGGGTAGTTGGCCTCTGCCACCACCAGCACGTAGTCCCCGCTGCCCGGCGGCTCGGCCCGCAGCCGGATAACGTCCTGCCCGTGAGCGACAGCGGCAACCGGGTACACATTGGCCCGCAGCAGCGAGTCGGACTCTGCCAGCAGGACTTCCCGTTCAACGATGAAGGCGTAGGGCGGCGAGTCGGTCAGCTCGTAAAGCATCAGCCCAGGCTGGCGTTCTAAGTCGCAGCCGTCTGTCATCAGCCGTTCGACCGGGTAGAGGATGATGCACTGGTGCACCACGCTGGGCCGGTCCTCGACGAAGGCGCGCGAGAGCTGATAGGACGCCCCGCCGTACTCGTTGGACACAATGGCCCAGCCAGGCGGCGGGTTGAACGGTGGGCGGCCCTCAGCGGTAGCATCCGGCAGCGTGTTGGGCACCCAGCCCTCGTTCAGGCCCCAGTTGCGCAGTTCGTTGTAATACGTGTCGAAAGCCGAAGGCGAGAACGGCTCCATCACGGCTGGGATTGGTGTGTCGGTGTCCAGGCCGCGGATAAACGGGTAGAGACGGGCAAAGCTGCCGGCCGGTAGATCGAAGTGGAACAGGCGGCTGTTGACGCGCATGGCGTCGCCGATGGCGGTCAGCGCCAGCACCAGCAGCAGCAGACGCAAGAGGCGGACGCCGGCCGCGCGCAGGGCGGCAGAGGGCAGCGCCAGGTTACGCCAGCGCAGGGCCAGCGCCGGCACGAGCAGCAGGGTGTCCAGTGCCACGGCAGCGGTCAGAATCAGCCACAGGCCCAGCGCGGCATCCTGAAACGCGCGGTAGCGCAGGCCCTCTAGCAGCCAGAAAAGGCTGTTGTTGTAGAGCGTCAGCGCCCGGCGGCCAGCGGTGTCGGCCAGGCTGTAGAGCAAAAGCAGCGCCCAGGGGACGGCGCCCAGCAGCAGGGCGCGCAGCGTGCGCCGCCGGTCGAGCGCGTTGAAGGCGGCATCAACCCGCAGCCAGCCGCGCACGCCGTGCCACAGCACGTCCAGCGCCACGCCGCCCAACACGATCCACCACAGCGCGGCGATGGCGTGGGCGCGGCCCGTGAAGCGGAACTCCGCCAGCAGCGGCACGCTGCGGTAGAGGTACTCAAGAAAAGGCGTCTGGCCCGCGCCCCAGATAGTGAACAAGAGCGCCAGCCCGAAGGCAGTCCAGGCGGTGCGGCGGTGATGGCGGGCCGGCGCCAGCGACGTGAACAACGTCACCGCCAGGCCGGCGATAAAGAGGAATACAGTGGGGCCGATGTAGGCGTAGTCCACCACCATGTACAGCCGGAAGACGCTCCACTGTTCCCACGGGTAAATGAAGTTCACCAGCGCCTGCGGCATCTCGTAGCGCGCGTCCAGCAGCGGATCGGCCTGGTGAATCACGTAGTCGCGCGTAATCCACACCGGCAGGAACTGCACCGCCGACAGGCCCAGCGCCAGCCCGCCGCCGGCTGCCAGCCGGCGCAGCCGGTCACCGCGCAGCCGCCAGCGCCCATCAGCGCGCCCAACCAGAAACGGCGCGGCGATGACGGTGCAGCTTACGAGCGTGTGCAGCGTGTAGTAGATGTTGCCGGCGAAGAAGAGCAGGGCGAAGGCGGCGGCCATCAGCACGGGGGCGCGGCGGTCGTTCGTCTTGAGCGTCCAGTAAAGGCCGGCCAGCACCAGCGGCGGCCACGCCAGGCTGAGGCCGAGCTGAAAATGGCCGCCGGCGAATTTGCCCACCAGCCCGCCGCTGAGCATGTAAAGCGCGCCGATGGTCACGCGGGCGACCGCGCCCAGGCCAAGTGCCTTCGCCAGCGCCCAGGCGCTGTAACCGGCGATGAGCAGCGTGACGATCACGCTCACCTTGCTGCCCTGCACGCCGCCCAGCAGCAGCACGGGCGCGCTTTGAAACGGGTTGAAGAAGTAGTTGAAGGCGTTGTTGATGAGCGGCGTGCCGCCTGCCAGGTACGGATTCCACGCCGGGACCTGGCCGTAGCGCTTCAGACCGATCTCGACGGGCAGAATCGTCCCGGCCAGGCGCTCGTGCTCCAAAGAGATCATGCGCTGGGTGGAGTCCAGATTGTCCAGATTGAGGGCGGTGTCGCTGGCAGAGGACGAAAAAATAAACGCAACGTACAGCAGGCCGATCACGGCGATAGCGGCCAGTTCAGCCGCTGTCACCCAGCGGCGGCGATGGAATGAAGGAGGGTGACTCATGGCGTTTCCGTGAGCATGCGTTGTCCTCATCTATCGTATGAAGTCCGGCCGCAAAAGTAAACAAACGCTTGTGCAACGCGCTTCACAAGCATGTGGGATGCTGTGGTTTATGTGGGAAAAATGTTATAGCGAAAAACTGTTTTCTAACCAAGTTGTATCCGTCATCTCGTAGACAAAGCCAGCGGGCCATGCTACAGTACACGCAGCAAAGAACACATATTCTCGCCGCCGCCTTTCTTTAAGCGCATGACATTGGGTCTGCCCCCATGCTCGATGATGGGGGTTCATTATCCGTCTACTGGCTCTGGAAGAACGTTTGTTTCATCGCCTTATGCACTGCCCAGCCTGTTCCAGCCCGGATTCAAGGGTAATCGCGACTGTGAAGGACGCCAGCGGCGGGGTGCGCCGCCGCCGCGAGTGCAAATGCTGCGGCGCGCGCTTTTCCACCATCGAGCGCATCGAGACAGCGACGCCGCTGCTGATCAAGCAGAACGGCAACCGCGAGCAGTTTGACCGGCAGAAACTCATCACGGGCATCCGCATGGCCTGCGCTAAGCGGCCGGTTCCGGCTGCCGCAATCAACCGCGTGGCCGATGACATCGAGGCGGCGCTGCGCCAGGTTGGGTCAGACGAAGTGCCCAGCCGGACTGTGGGCGACATGGTCGTGCGGCGTCTGCGCGACCTGGACGAGATCGCCTATATTCGCTACGCGCTGATCTATCTGGGGCTGGACAACCTAGAGAGCGTGCGCAGTGAGATTGACCGTATGCTGGCGCTCGAACCTTGAACGGCCAGCGTGCTGTTGAAGAACACCGTACTACACCACGGAGGAACGAGGACAGATGGTTCAATCGAAGGCTGAAACGCCCAAGAAGAACGCCCTGCACGAGTTAGGCTACAAGATTTTCCTGGATCGTTACGCCCAGAAAGATATGACGCGCGCCACGCTGGCCGTAGGCGACCTGGTGATCGTGGTTGTGGACTCGAAAACCGGCCAGCGCGAGATCGGGCGAGTCACCGCGCTCAACCTGCCGACCGTGACAGTTGAGCTGTTGGATGGCACGGTCGTCACGCGCGACGTGGAACACGTGGACAAGCCGATTGAGACCGATCCCAGCCAGATGATGGATCGGGTGGCGGCTGGCGTGGCGGCAGCGGAAGCCACGCCCGAACTGCGCCAGCAGTGGACCGAGCGCTTCCGCTGGCTGCTGGACGATTGGAAGTTCGTCCCTGCCGGGCGCATTCTGACGGCGGCGGGAACAGATCAGCTGCTGACGTATTACAACTGCATGCCGCCGGAACAGGAAATCCTGACAGCCGAAGGGTATAAACCGCTGGGCGAGGTCAGGGTTGGTGAGTTAGTTGTGACACATCACAACCGCCTGCGTCCGGTGCTGCACAGATTTGAACGTGAAGCCAATGAGCCGTTATACACTATTCGGTTCAAGAAGATCGGCTATGACGACCTGCGGCTGACGGGTGACCACAAAGTCTATGCTATTCGCGCTAGCTGGGTTAACAAGCACAGATCACGTGATGGTCTGCGGTTGGCTCAACAACCAGACTGGATTCCGGCCAAAGACCTGCGGGTAGGCGATTTTGTAGTTGTGGCCTACAACAATGAGGAATGCCCGCCAGATCCGATTTATCTCGGCGATTACCTGCCCCACTACGAAACCGCTGATGGCAAACTGTTCAAGACGACAGCACGCGGCGCTGGCGGGCAGGTAAAGTCGTGGGGCACACACTATTCTTTGAATGAAGTCCTGGAACTGGACAGCGATCTGTGTTACCTGTTCGGGCGCTGGCTGGGCGATGGGTGTGTCACACATCGCACTGGCACGGATATTCCGTCTGGCATCAAGATCGTGTTCGGCCTCGATGAGAAAGACGAGGCTGAGCGCGTTGCGCAGATCATTGCTAGGAAATTTGGCCTAGAGCCATCTCTCAAACTGAGCAGCACGGAGCGCTGGTATGATTTGTGGGTCAACTCGATGCCGCTGGGCGAGTTCTTCAAGGGCTTTCTGGGGGCCTACAGCTATGGCAAGCGCATACCCGATGCGCTCATGCACCTGCCCAAAGACCTCACGCTGGCACTGCTGCACGGTTTGTTCAGCGCTGGCGGCTATATCTCGGATAATAAACTCGGCATCGTGCTGTCAAATCGGGACATGGCAATACAGGTTCACCAGCTTCTGCTGCGCCTA
>DAOTWC010000053.1:0-4295 GCA_034435995.1 Anaerolineae bacterium
TGCAAATCCAACTGCGCCTGGCCGATGACCTGCTCATGCACCTGCTGACACTGCCCTCCCGCCTTGCGCTGCCAACTCTGCACCGTGCGTTCATCCAACCCAAAGGCATGAACGATGGCCTGCGTCGGGCAACCAAATGCCAGCAGCGTCACGACCCACACGAACAAGTCGCTGTCTTGCTTTATGCCATACAACGCTGTGCCCTTCGTCTCACTAAACGTCTTGCCGCAGGTCTTGCACTTGTAGCGCCGCTCTTTGCGCGAATGGCTCACGATATTGCCGTTTCCCGATTTACCCCTATCGGGGCAGGTCATGTTTGGGCAAAATTGCTGTTGGGGGTTCATGGTTCTCACTTGCGCTGACCAGATCTTCGTAAATCCAGTCTGCAAGGAACCCCCGCCCTTGTCCACATCCACGTTATTGCGGGGTGCTACCGGTGAATGTGAATTCGAGGGTGTTCTCAGAGGAACTGAGGGGTTCGAGTCGTGTCCTATATTGCCCACAACCTAGAACTTCACTCGAACAGGTGGCGGCAGCGTCACCTGTTTCGACTCTGACAAGCCCTAGTGCTCCCTCGCTGCTCAATTTTCCATCAGCGACCGTCGTCGTCCAGACGTCGGCGGCGCGCGGGCAGGTCATCATCCACGCTGTCGGGGTCGTCCACAATTTGCAGAGTGCTGCCATCTGGCGCCTCCAGGTAGCGCGGCCCGCGCTTGACCGGTTCGGCGTCGGCATTTGGGATAACCACGCTGCGGGTGGCGCGCGCTGGCACGACAACCACGCGCGCGGGGGGCGGCTCCTGACGGACGGCATCCATTAACACAACGAGAGCCGCAGCCAGCACACCAGGGAACCACCCGGCCAGCGTCAGCGCAAAGACGAGCAGCAAAGTGCCGCAGCCTTTGTCAAGCACGGCCAGCGGCGGAAACACGAATGCGAGAATCAGGCGGATGAGGATCATGGCCACTCCCTGTCAGGTTGAACGGACTGTGGGCTGCTAACGCAGAAGCGGCGCAGGTCGGCGGCTGGTGACCAGGGCGTGCCGTCGGGCAGCGTAGTGAGCGCGTCGCAGCGCACGCCGTCCAGGTTAGCGCCGGCCAGCGCCGCCCCGCTGAGATCGGCGCCCTCCAGGCGGGCATGCCACAAGTTGGCGTTCGCCAGATTGGCCCCGCGCAGATCAGCCCCGCGCAGGTCAGCGGCGGCCAGGTGTGCCCGCTGCAGATCGGCCCCAGCAAAACAGGCCGCTTGCAGGTGCGCGTCGCACAGGTTGGCGTTTGCCAGATTGGCATACGTGAAATCAGCGGCGTGAAGGAGCGCCGCGCCAAAATACGCGCCGGTTAGGTCGGCCTCGCGCAGCACGATGCCCTCTAAGTTGGCGCGCGCAAGGCGAGCGCCGGCCAGGTTAGCGCGCGTGAAATTTGCTGCCCGCAGCGAGCCGTCTTGTGTCCAGCCGCGCGCGCGCAGTTGATCGAGCGCCTCCAGGGCCGCGCGGTTGTCGGCTGTCTGCGCCTGGCGGATCAGCGCTTGTTTAGCGCGCGGCAGGCGGTTGCGCAGTCCTTGAATCACCCTTGCAATGCCCTCCTCAGTCAGCCGGCCTGCACAAATGACGCCACCAGCGCGCCGCAGCGCGCCGCTGCTTCTGGCGTAAAATGCAGCCCATCGAACGTATACGCAAAACCGCCCGCTTTCTGTTCGCGCGCATAATCGTCCCAGCCAGCGCGCACCCGCTTACCGATCAAGTTGATCGCGTCCTGATCCAGCTCTGGACGATCCACCAGCAGGCCGCAGCCAAACGCCGCCGCCAGGTCGAGCACCGGGATGTTGAGCGACTGGGCAGCAGCGCGCGCCAGGTCATTGTACTGCTGTACCGCAGCCACCACCGGCACGCTGTACTCCACCGGCGGCAGCCCCACCCACGCCAGCACACGAGCCAGCTGCAGCCGAGTTAGCAGATCGCGATAGCCAGCGGCGAACTGATCAGGCGTAACTACTCCACCTGGAATTCCCTGCGCGGTCTCGTAATACCGGCGGGTTGCCGGCTGGCTGTATGAGATAGCGTCGTTCCCGCCGACCATCACAAACACCCCGTCGGGCCGCTGCGCCAGCACGTCGTCGAGGCGGCGCAGCAGGTTGAGCACGGTATTGCCCCCCACACCAGCGTTGACAACCGTGTGCTGCGGCAGGCGGCGGGCCGCTTCCCCAACGAAATCGCCGCCGTAGCCGCCCCACGTCAGGCTGTCGCCCAGGAACACAAGCTTCATGCGCCGGCGCTCAGCATGCTGTCCACCATCTGAACGACCTCGCGCACGCCGGGCAGGGTGTCCTGCCACAGCAGCGCGACCGGCAGGCGCAGCCTGGGCAGAATATTGCAGGCGTATACCCCCTGCGCGTCGGGGGCAATGCGCTCAAACAGAGCGTCTGCGCTGCGCTGGTAAAACAGCGCCTCTTGAAATGCCGGATCAATGATCCAGTATTCGCCCACGCCGCCGCGCTCGTACTCGTCGTACTTCTCGACGCGGTCAATCCGCTGGCTGCCCGGTGAGACGATCTCCACCACCAGATCAGCCGGGCCGTCAACGGCCTTGCCGCGCAGCCGCTCGACGCTAGCGGGCAGCAGAACTTGAATGTCCGGCATCCGCGTGACATCGGGCAGAATGCGCATGAGAACGGGTTCCTGCACGACACGCCCGCCGCCTGCAGCCTCAAGATAGGCAGAGAACAAGATGCGCAGGAATCCACTTAATGCATCGTGCTTTTCGTCAACGCCCACCATCTCGATCACATCTCCCTTGACCCATTCGGCGCGCACGCCTTCAAAGCCAACCAGGAAATTGTCGTGGCTGACGCCAGAAGCAATTACAGTGCCAGCGGCGCGAGTGGGGGCGCTGTTTGGGGTTTCCGCGACCATCGCTGTACCTCATCACGCGACTACCCAACGAAAAGGGGGAGCGGCGGCCTGCCATTCCCCCTTGATTGTAACGGTAACTGCGGCGCTGGCGCTACGCCGGCTGCGGCTCTGCCTGCCAGAACTCGGCGTCGTAGGCCGGCAGCTCGCAGCGCAGCGGGCGATCCTCGCGGAAGCCCAGCGCGTAATCGGCCTGCATGAGCTGGTGAATCTCGCTGGTTCCCTCGTAGATCACCGCGCCCTTGCTGTTGCGCAGGTAGCGCTCCACGGGGTATTCGTCGCTGAAACCGTACGCGCCGTGAATCTGCACGGCCTCCAACGCGGCCTTAACGCTGTGCTCGGTGGCGTACCACTTGGCCATGCTGGTCTCGCGCGTGTTGCGCAGGCCCATGTTCTTCATCCAGCCCACCTTCAGGCACAGCAGCGACGCGGTGTCATACCACTGCTGCATGTAAGCGATCTTCTGTTTGATAAGCTGGTGCTGGCCAATCGGCACGCCGAAGGTGCGGCGCTCGCGAGCGTATTTCAAGCTGTCCTCCAGGCAGGCGCGGATGAGGCCGGTAGCGCCGGCAGCAACCGTGTAGCGGCCGTTGTCGAGGCACGACATGGCGATCTTGAAACCCTCGCCCTCCTCGCCCAGCCGGTTTTCGACCGGCACTTCAACGTCCTGCATGGCGAACCAGCCAGTAGAACCGGCGCGCACGCCCAGCTTGCCGTGAATGTCGCCAGCGCTGAAGCCGGGCATGTCGCTTGTGACGATGAAAGCGGTCATGCCCCGGTGGCCGGCGTCCGGGTCTGTTTTGGCCACCACCAGGAAGTGATGCGCCTTGGTCGCTAAGCTGATCCACATCTTCTCGCCGTTGAGGATGTAGCGGTCGCCCACGCGGCGAGCCGTGGCGGTCATGGCGGCCACGTCGCTGCCTGCGCCTGGCTCGGTCAGGCCGAAGCCGGCGTATTTCTCGCCGCGCGCCTGCGGCACAAGAAAGCGCTGCTTCTGCTCCTCAGTGCCCCACTGGAGCAGCGCCATGCTGTTGAGGCCCATGTGCACCGACATAACGACGCGCAGCGTTGTGTCGGCGCGCTCCAGCTCCTCGCACACCAGGCCCAGCGTGATGTAGTCGAAACCTTGGCCGCCGTAGCGCACCGGGATGTTAATGCCCAAGATGCCCAGCTCAGCCATGCGCGGCAGGATGGCCGGGTTCATCTCCTGTTTGCGATCCCATTCGCCGATGGTGGGCATCACCTCTTTGTGGACGAAGTCCCGCACCATCTTCTGTGCCTGAACGTGTTCTTCGGTCAGTGTAAAGTCCATAGTGTTGTTGGCTTTCTTGATACTGCTGCAGTTTGCACGAACGATGTGGTTCAGAGTATACCATGCGGGGCGGCGGCC
>DAOTWC010000054.1:0-43776 GCA_034435995.1 Anaerolineae bacterium
GCACGGCGTTAACGGGCTGCTGGTCCCCTATGTGGATGTAGACGCGCTGACGGCGGCGCTGGTCGAGGCCTTCCGGCCTGGCGTGCGCGCCGCGCTGGCCGCCAACGCGGGCCGCGGCATGACGCGCTTCGCCTTCGACACCATGGTTGAGCAGACGCACGCCGCCCTGCTGGCGCACCTGCGCTGATCCGGCTGCAGGGGTGCGCGCGGTCACCGGCGCGCCCAAGATTTCATGCCGGCACGCCGCACACCGCGGCTTGATCTGTGTTGTCTTGGGAGCGTAAGCGCCGAGGGGCGGAGCGTTTGGCCGCTGGCCGGCGCTCAGCGGCCAGCTTTGACCGAGTCGCGGAGCTGCTCGACCAGCCGGCGCTGCGCCTCGGTGAGGTTGGTGGGAATCTTGATGAGCGTGCGGGCGTACAGGTCGCCGTATTTGTCGGCCTGGCGCAGCTTCGGCATCCCTTTGCCGGCCACGCGGAACAGCCGGCCCGACTGCGTGCCCGCCGGGATCGTGAGTTTGACCGGTCGGTCCAGCGTGGGCACTTCGATCGTCCCGCCCAGCAGCGCGGTGAACATGTCCAAGTCCACATCAACGTACAGGTCGTCGCCCTGCCGCTTAAAGCGTGGGTCGTCCTCGACCTCAACGACAAGGTAGAGGTCGCCGGCGCGCCCCCCTGCCGCGCCTGGCTCGCCTTCGCCGGCCAGCCGCACTTTGGTGCCGGTGGTAGCGCCGCGCGGGATAGTCACCTTTACTTTGCGGTCGCCGCGGCTCACCAAGCGGGTGGCGCCGTGATAAGCCTCGCGCAGGCTGATGCTGACCGGCTGCTCGATATCGCGCCCGTCAACCGGCATCTGCCGCGTGTACGTCTGGCCGCGGCTGCTGCGCTCCCCGCGGCCAAAGCCGCCAAATCCCCCCAGGCCGCCGAAAAGCGACTCGAAGATGTCGGCAAAGGCGCTGTCGTCCACGTCCACGTTGGTGTAGTAGCGCACGCCGCCGTTGCCGCCGAACTGCTGATAGGCGCTGCCAAGCCGGTCGTACTCGGCCCGCTTCTGCGGGTCGCTGAGCACCTCGTAGGCCTCGTTGATTTCTTTGAAGCGTGCCTCGGCCTGCGGGTTGTTCGGGTTGGCGTCCGGGTGATACTGCTTCGCCAGGCGGCGGAACGCCTGTTTGATCTCTTTTTCGGTGGCGTCCTTCTTGACGCCCAAGGTATCGTAATAGTTCTTCGCCATAGCCTCATCCACCAGACGCGGGGCATTGCGCCCCGCCGGATTTCACAGCACGTTACACGTCTCTTATGTATTGTAGGAGTATGTGGCCAGCGCCGTCAACGCGGCCCGCGCATTTCTTAGAGATTATTTACGCGGCTACGCGGTCGCGCCCGTACCGATGTCTCAAGTGGCGGCGGCCCGCAGTCTCAGTATACTTAAGGGTAAGTGGAGAACGGCGTAGGAGTTTGCCATGTCAGCAAGGAAGGCCATTGCACTGGTTCTCGCTGCGGCCCTGTTCCTGTTTGCCGCCGTGCTGACGACCGGCGCGCAGGATTTTGGCACCAACTGGACTGGGGTTTTCTACAATAACACCAATTTTCAGGACCCGATGGCGGCCACTGTGACCGGCGTCAACGGCCTCAACTTCAACTGGCCTGACCGGCCGGTCGTCAACGGGCAGGTGCTGAGCGCTGTCAACCCGGATAACTTCTCTGCCCGCTTCACCTCCACGCAGAACTTCCTGCAGGCTGGGCGCTACACGTTCACGCTTACAGTGGACGACGGCGCGCGGGTGTTGATTGACGGGCAGGAGCGCATCAACGTAGCGCCGGCCGGCCTGCAGACGCAGCGCTTCGAGGTAGACCTGACAGCCGGGCCGCACACCTTCCAGGTGGATTTCACCGAGCTGACGGCCAGCGCCGTGCTCCAGCTCCAATGGACGCTGGGCGCGCCCGGCGACACCTCGCCCACGCCTGGCCCTGCCGCGCCCCCCACGCCCACCAGCCTGCCGCCTATCCCGCCTGGCGCGCTGAGCGCGACCGTGATCCGCGCCAGCGTGCTCAACGTGCGCGAGGCGCCTTACCTGGGCGCGCCGCGCGTGGGCCGCATCCTGCGCGGCCAAACGTACGCTGTCGTCGGGCGCGATCCGCGCGCGCTGTGGTTCCTGCTCCAGCTCAGCGACCGCCAGGCGTGGGCCTGGGGCTACTACCTGGCTATCAACGGCAACGAGTTCAACGCGCCGGTGGTTAATGCGTTCGTCACGCAGGGCGAGCCGGCGGCCAGCAGCGGCGTCACCATTCAGACACAGGCCGGGCTGCGCCTGCGCGCCGATGCCACGGTCTACTCCGAGCAGATCGGGCGCATCCCCTGGGGGCAGATTCTGCCGGTGATCGGCCGCACCGGCGACAGCTCGTGGTATCAGGTGGTGTTCGCCAACACAGTTGGCTGGGTGTCTGCAGCCTACGTTCGCCCCCTGCGCGGCGACCCGAACAGCGTGCCCGTCACACGCTGATCTGCCAGCCTATGACGACCGGCAGCGCGGCTGAGGTCATCGCCGGCCGCTACGTCCTGGGGGATGAACTGGGCGCGGGCGGCATGGGTGCAGTCTATCGCGCCACTGACCGCCTTACTGGGCAGATGGTGGCGCTCAAGCGCGTGCGCGTGGCCCCCGGGCTGCTGGCTTTCAATACGCGCGGCAGCGTGCCAGACACCGCCCTGTGCCTGGCGCGCGAGTTCCAGACGCTGGCCTCGCTGCGCCACCCGCATATCATCAGCGTGCTCGACTACGGTTTCGACTCCGCCGGGCAGCCCTTCTTCACCATGACGCTGCTTGAAGATGCCGCCGGGCTGCTGGCGGTGGCGCAGCAGCGCGACACCGCCGGCCAGGTGGACCTGCTGGTGCAGGTGCTGGAGGCGCTGGCCTACCTGCACCGCCGCGGCATCGTCCACCGCGATCTCAAGCCCGACAACGTGCTGGTTACAGCGGACGGCCAGGCGAAGGTGCTCGACTTCGGCCTGGCGCTAGAGCCGGCCCAGGCGCGCGAGGTCGCCGGAACGTTGGCTTACATGGCCCCTGAGGTGCTGCGCGGCGAGGGCGTTACCCCCGCCGCGGACCTGTACGCCGTCGGCGTAATGGCCTTCGAGATGTTCACCTGCCGCCACCCTTTTAGCGGGACTGACTTGGACAGCCTGATTCGCGCCATTCTCAGCGATGCGCCGGACCTGTCCGCGCTGCCCGTCGGCTCTGATCCCGCCCGGCCGCTGGGCAGGACAGAGACCGTACTGCTGCCTGCCGACCACGCGATCAACGCGCCCGCCGCTGGCACTGCGCCGCCCGAGCCGGTCGGTCACGGCCCGCTGGGGGCAGTGGTGGCCCGTCTGCTCGACAAAGACCCGGCCCGCCGCTACCCCGACGCCTACGCTGCCATAACGGCTCTGTGCACGGCCGTCGGGTGGCCAGCCCCGCGCGAGGACCGCGCGGTGCGCGAGAGCTACATCCAGGCGGCGCGCTTTGTGGGGCGCGAGGCCGAACTCAGCGCGCTGCTGGCGGCCTTCGAACAGGCGCGCAGCGGCCAGGGCAGCGCCTGGCTGGTGGGCGGCGAGAGCGGCGTGGGCAAATCGCGCCTGCTCGACGAGCTGCGCGTGCGCGCGCTGGTGCGCGGCGCGGCAGTCTTACAAGGCCAGGGCGTGCAGGGCGGCGGCCTGCCCTATCAGCTCTGGCGCGAGCCGCTGCGCCGGCTGGCGCTGGCCGTGCCGCTGACTGACCTGAAGGCCGGCGTGCTGCACGAGATCGTGCCCGATCTAAGCGCGCTGTTAGGCCGCCCCGTTTCCCCACCGCCTACGATGGACGCGCCGCTGCAGCAGCAGCGTCTGGTGCACACAGTTGCCGACCTATTTGCGCGCCTGCCAGGGCCGGCCGTCCTGCTGCTGGAGGACCTGCAGTGGACAACCGAAAGCTTGGAGCCGCTGCGCGCGCTGGCGCGCCGCGTCGAGAGTCTGCCGCTGCTAATCGTGGCCGACTACCGCGACGACGAGGCCCCCGACCTGCCAGAGCGCCTGCCTGGCCTGAAGGCGCTCAAGCTGGCGCGCCTCTCGCGGGCCGGTATCGCCGACCTCAGCTATGCCATGCTCGGTGAAACCGGCCGTCAGTCGGATGTGCTTGATCTGCTGGGGCGTGAAACCGAAGGCAACGCTTTCTTCTTGGTGGAGACCGTGCGCGCTCTGGCTGAGGAGGCCGGACGGCTGGCCGATGTGGGCCGCCGCACCCTGCCGGCCAGCGTGTTCGCTGGCGGCGTGCGGCGCGTGGTTGAACGGCGGCTGGCCCGCGTGCCGCAGGATGCGCGCCCGCTGCTCGACTTCGCCGCCGTCTGTGGTCGGCGCATTGACTCGGCGGTGATGCGGGCCGCTGGCGTAGAAGCTGCCGTGCTCGACGCTTGGCTGGCTGCCTGCGCTGAGGCGGCGGTGCTGGAGGTCTACGCGGATGGCTGGCGCTTCGCACACGATAAGCTGCGCGAACACCTGCTCGAGGCGCTTGGCCCGGCGCTGCGCGCCCCGCTGCACCGCCGCGCCGCCCTGGCTGTCGAGGCGGCTTACGCCGCCGATCTCAAAGCCTACGCCGCCGTGCTGGCCGAGCACTGGCTGCAGGCCGGTGACGAGGCGCAGGCGGGCCGCTGGGCGCTGATCGCCGCCCGGCAGGCCCTGAACAGCAGCGCCCCGCGCGAGGCGCGCGCGCTCTTTCTGCAAGCGCTGGCCTGCCGCGCGCACGAACAGGCAGACAATCCGGCCAAAGCGCTCGCCGATCTCTATATGGATTTGGGACGGGCGCACTACGCCCTAAGCGACTACGTCGAAGCGCGCCGCTGGCAGGCCGAGGCACACGCCGCTTACGCCGCGCTCAACGACCGACTTGGCCTGGGGGAGGCGCTCGGCCTGCTGGCAGAGATAGACATGCGCCAGGGCGACGAAGCCCAAGCAGAACGGTTCGCTCAGGAGAGCCTGGCCCTCTACCGCGAGGCAGGCGCGCGCGTCAAGGAGGGCTACGCGCTGATGAACCTGGGTGTGATCGCCGCCCAGCGCGGCGACACCGCCCAGGCGCGCGACTTGTTTCAGGCCTGCCACGCTATCATGCAGACCGACGGTCAACCGATAGACCGGGCGCGCGCGCTTAACAACTTAGGCGCAATACACGATCTGTTGGGCGATCTGGAGCAGGCGGCAGCTTACTTGAACGAGAGCCTGGCGCTGCGCCGCCAGATTGACGACCGCGGCGGCATTGCCTACTGTCTGGTCAACCTGGGGGCCATCGCCATGGCGCGCGGCCAGCTAGCCGAGGCGCGCCAGCTTGTTGACGACGGCCTGGCTCTGCTGCGCCAAGTGGGCGAGCAGATGGCGGTGGGCGCGGCGCTGGGCATGCTGGCCGAGATCGCCCTCAAAGCGGGCGACCGCGCCGAGGCCCGCCGCCGCCTCTCCGACAGCCTGGCCGTACGCCGCCAGATCGGCGATCGGGGCGGTGCTGCCTGGGCGCTGCGCCTGCTGGGCGACCTGGAGGCGCAGGACGGCTATCCGACCGCCGCATGGGCGCTCTACCGCGAGGCGCTGGCCATCGAGCGCGAGCGAGCCAACACCCCCCGCCTGCGCGAGGTGCTGGATGCATTCGCCCGGCTGCTGGCGGCACAGGGCCAGGACGCCGACGCGCTGGCCCTGTGTGTTCTGCTGCGGCGCGATCTGGCCAGCGAACCGGAGCGCGCCGCTGACCTCGACGCGCGCATCGCCGCGCTGGCAGCGCGCCTGCCGCCAGCAGAGGCTGAAGCCGCGCGCGGGCGGGCGGCAGCCTGGACGCTGGACACTGCCGCCGCCAGCCTGCTGGAATACGGCGCGGCTGGGGCGGCAACCTGACAATCTGAACGCCTGAACGCGCCGTCCGCTGCTATAATCGAGTCACATCGCCCGCATAAGCGAACACGCCGGACCGAGGCACAGGGAGCATGAGCAGCGACAAAGTCTACGAGATGCTGTGGGACTGCAAGTTCTGCGGGACAAAGAAGCTGTTGGGCAAGACGCATCGCTTCTGCCCCAACTGCGGCGCAGCCCAGGACCCCAACACCCGCTACTTCCCCTCCGACGCCGAAAAGGTGGCGGTTACGGATCACGAATACTTCGGCGAGGACAAAATCTGCCCGGCGTGCGGCGCGCTCAACAGCGCCCGCGCCGAGTTCTGCGTGCAGTGCGGCTCGCCCCTCACCGCGGCGGCCCGCGCCCGCCGCCTGGCCGACCAGTCGCGCGCCGAGAGCGAGGTGTTTGAATCCAGCGGCTCGCGCGATGTGGTCAAGGAGCAGTTTGACGCCGAGATGCAGCGCGTCGGCGTGCAGCCCGCGCCGGGAGCAAAGAAAGGCGGCCTCAGCCCCCTGGCTGTCGGCCTGATCGCCGTCGGCGTGCTGGCTGTGGTTGGCATTTTTGTCGCGCTGTTCTGGAGGCAGGAGACCACGGTCTACGTCATCGGCCACACGTGGGAGCGCGCCATTCAGATCGAACAGTACGGGCCGCAGCCGGACAGCGCCTGGTGCGACAGCCTGCCCGCCGGGGCATACAATATCACGCGCCGCACCGAGCAGCGCAGCGTGCGCCAAGTCCCCGATGGCGAGGACTGCCGCGTGGTGCGCAGCGACCGGGGCGACGGCACGTTTACCGAGCGCACCGAGTGCACCACACGCTACCGCCAAGAGCCAGTCTACGATGAGCGCTGCTACTTCACTGTTGACCGCTGGACTTACGCGCGCGACGTGCGCGCCCGCGGCGACAGCCTAAACGACGCGCTGGTCTGGCCGGACACCCGAATCCAGCGCACAGGGACGTGCATCGGCTGCGAGCGCGAAGGCCGGCGCAGCGAAGCCTATCGGGTGACGCTGCGCGCCGGCGACAGCACTTACGTCTGCGATGTGCCGCTGGAGCGCTGGCGCGCCATGCCCATCGAGTCCACCTGGAAAGTGGACGTGGGCGTCGTCACTGGCCAGCCGGACTGCCGATCGCTTGAGCCGGCCGGCTGACCGAGCGGCCTCAGCGCCGCAAAGCTGACCGCACCATGAACCACAGGTTTGCCGGTCGCTCGGCCAGCCGCCGCATAAAATACGGATACCACGCCGCGCCAAACGGCACGTAGATGCGCGTCGGATGCCCCGCTGCCACCAGCTCTGCCTGCCGCGCCGGCCGGATGCCGTAGAGCATCTGGAACTCGTAGCGCGCCGGCGGGATAGCGTGCTGGCGGATGGTTTCCTCGGCGGCCCGGATCATGGCCTCGTCGTGCGTGGCGATGCACAGGTAGGCCGGCGGCGGGCTGAGCAGGTAGGCCTGCATCAGCCTGACGAAGCTGGCGTCCACGTCCTTCTTGCGCGGGTACGCGATTTCTGGCGGCTCCAGGTAAGCGCCCTTGCACAGCCGGATGTGCGCGCCCTCGGCGGCCAGCGCCTGCATGTCCGCCGCGCTGCGGTAGAGATAGGCCTGAATAACGGTTCCCACGTTGGCGAAGCCGCAGTCGCGGGCGGCGCGGTAGAGGCGCAGCGTTGTGTCGGTGTAGGCGCTGCTCTCCATGTCAATCGTCACGGAGGTGCTGTGCTGCTGTGCTGTCTCTAAAACGCGGCGCAGGTTGGCGAAGCACAGCGCCTCGTCAATATCTAGGCCCAGGTGCGTCAGCTTGAGCGACACGCTGGCCTGCAGGCCGTTGGCGGCGATCGCCTCCAGCGTGGCGCGGTAGGTGCTGACGACCTCGGCGGTGTCTTCAGCGCGGGCCACGCTCTCGCCCAGGTAGTCGAGCGTGACCCACAGGCCGTTGGCGTTGAGCGTGCGTGCGGCCGCCAGCGCTTCATCCAGCGTTTCGCCGGCGACGAAACGCCGCGCCATGCGCCGCGCCAGCCCCCAGTGGGTAACGATGTTCCTGGCCCAGCCCGCTCTGGACAGGTACAGCAGCAGCCGTCGCAGCATGGCAGCGTCTCTCCGGTGATGCAGCCGTCTCTGCCTCGATTTTAGTGCAGAGGCTGTGCTGGGGGGTAGCTCCACAGAATAACGTGGTTAAGGGATTTATTACCGAGTCGGCTGCATTAGGGAACTAATGGCAGCCTGGCGGCGTCTTACCAGCAGACAACGACACTGCTGGAGGATTGTCACCATGAAACGCCTGCTGTTGGCTGCACTCGTGTTCGCGCTGGTGGGCGCGGCAGTCCCTGCCGCTGCCCAGATCGTCATTCCGCCCCCGCCCCCGCCGGGCGGCGTGTTCACCAACCCCGACTGGCTCAAGGTTGACTACCACCGCGTCCGCGCCGACATCGAGAACCAGGTGGCCACCACCCAAGTGGACATGCAGTTCACTAACCAAGGCGAAGGCCTGGCCGAGGGGACGTTCATCTTCCCGCTGCCGGCGGGCGCGGCTGTTAGCCAGCTCACCATGTGGGTGGACGGCCAGCCGGTTGACGCCAAAATTCTGGCCGCTGACGAGGCGCGCAGCATCTACAACGAGATCGTGCGCCAGTATCGCGACCCGGCGCTGCTGGAGTACATCGGCTCTGGCGCTGTCCAGGCCAGCGTGTTCCCTATCCCGCCCGGCGGCTCGCGCCGCATTCAGATCACCTACGCGCAGGTGCTGGAGGTGGACAACGGCCTGATCCACTACCTCTACCCGCTGAAGGCCTCCGGCCAGGGGCGGCGCAGCGTGGGCGAGATGAGCATCAGCGTCAGCGTGCGCGGCCAGGACCCGGTCGGCAGCGTGTACTCGCCCAGCCACAGCATCGCCATCAGCCGCGCGCCGGGCGACAACACGCAGTTCCGCGCCGGCTTCGAGGCCAACCACTACATCCCTGACGCCGATTTCAGCCTGTACTACGGCATCAGCAGCGAGACGATCAGCGTCAATCTGCTCACCTACCGCGAGAGCGCCCGCGACGACGGCTTCTTTATGCTGCTGGTGCAGCCGCCGCTGCGCGTGCCCGAGGAGCGCGTGATCGCCAAGGACGTGATCGTGGTGCTGGATCAATCAGGCAGCATGCAGGGGATCAAGTGGGATCAAGCGCGCCAGGCCGCAGCGTATGTGCTGGAACACCTCAACCCAGATGACCGCTTCAACTTGATCTTGTTCAGCACCGGCTGGCGCGTCTACAGCGGCCAGATGGAGGGCGCGGGCGCTGCGCGCGGCGCGGTGGACTGGATCAACCGGCAGGCCGCCGAGGGCGGCACCGACATCAACGGCGCGCTGCTGGCGGCCCTAGACGGCGTAGACCCGGAGCGCGCCACCACCGTGCTGTTCATCACCGACGGCTTGGCCACCGAGGGCGAGACGCGCACCGACGCTATCCTGGCCAACCTGAAGAACGCCGGCCGCCCCAACGCGCGCATCTTCGCCTTCGGCGTGGGCGACGACGTGGACACCATCCTGCTCGACAGCATCGTGCGCGATCACCGCGGCGCGGTCACGTATGTGCGCCCCGGCGAGCGCATCAACGAGGCGGTGGCCAGCCTGTACAACAAGATCAGCGCGCCGGTGCTGACGGACATCGCGCTCGATTTTGGCGGCGTCACCGTCGAGCTGGTTTACCCGGACACGCTGCCGGATTTGTTCGCCGGCGAGCAGCTTACGCTGGTGGGGCGCTATCGCGGCGGCGCTGCTAACGTCGCCGTCACACTCAGCGGCCAGATGAGCGGCCAGCGCCAGACGTTCACCTACAGCGGCCTGAACTTCCCCGCGCGCGCCGGCGGCGAGCCGTTTATTGCGCGCCTGTGGGCCACGCGCCGCATCGGCGACCTGCTCAACGCGATCCGGCTGCGCGGCGAAAACGACGAGCTGGTGCAGAGCGTCGTCAGCCTGAGCGTGCGCTACGGCATCATCACGCCCTACACCAGCTTCCTGATCGAGGAGGACGACATCCTCACCCGCGAGGGGCGCGACCGCGCCGTGCAGCAGTTTGCCCAAGAGGCCGAGGCGCTGGCCCGCAGCTACACTGGGGCCAGCGCGGTGGACGCCGCTGCCGCTTCGCAGAGCCTGCGCGCCGCCGCCGCGCCAATAGCTGTGCCAACGATGACCGCGCCGGCTCAGGCGGGCGGGGCCGCGCCCGGCGGCTACGACGGGGCGTACCAGTCGGAGCCGACCATCCGCACCGTCAACGACCGCACGTTCATCCTGCGCGGCGGCGTGTGGACCGACACCGCCTACGAGCCGGACACGATGCGGACTGTGCCGGTGGCGTTCCTCAGCGCTGCCTACTTTGATCTGCTTGACGCTTTGCCTGAGCTGGCCGGCTACTTCGCGCTGGGCGAGCGCGTGATCGTCGTGCTGGACGGCGTCGCCTACGAGGTCACTGCCGAGTAGCGCAAGGGCCGCATTCCAACTCCTTCTTCAACATCGCCTCCGTCTCGCTGAAGCGGGGCGGGGGCGATGTCTTTCACACCAGCGGCCACGTCGTAACAAGCGTGTCAAGCTCGGCCAGCAGCGCCAGTGTGTCGCGCACAGCCACCACCGCCTGCTGGAAGCGGCGCAGGGTTTGCCAGTCGAGCGCCAGCCCGCGGCGCGCCGCCAGCCAGTCGTGCAGCGGGCGGCGCTCGCCCACGCGGAACTCCCAGACCGGGCGCGGCACGCCCTCGAAGTACTTGTCGCGGTTGATATAGAGGCGCGGGCGCTCGCCGGCAATCTCAACGAAGCGGGGGTAATCGTCGTCCACCAGCGCAGGGCCGCCCCCGCCAAAGCCGGTGATGAGCGGCCAGGCGTCGGCGCGGCGCAGCAGGTGCAGGCTGCTCAAGTCGTTTCCCTTGCGCGCCAGCGCCCGGAACAGCTTCTTGCTGCCGGTGACGGGCAGGCGCGGCAGGTCAGCGCGCATGAACTCAGCGTAGCGGGCGCGATAGGCCGGCGCGTTCAGCACGGCGTAGGCGTAGGCGAACACGTCCTCCGGGCCGAACGTGGCCTTCAGGTCGCCGCGCCCGTCAGCGACGAACGTCATTCCCAAGCGGTTGGCCAGCGTGAGAATAAAGGCCGGGTTGAGGTTGGGCCGCCGGCCGTCAGGGCCGGGCGGAAACGGCGAGGACGCGCTGCCAGCGTCGGCGTGGGGGAACGCATAAAGCGGAAAGACGCGCAGCGCGCCGGCGTCGGACAGCAGGTCAGCCGGGGCGGGATCGGCGCTGGCCCAGGCCAGCGGCCAGGCAGCGTCACCGGGGGCCGCCAGCAGACAGGGGGTGTCGTGCTCGGCCCAATGCGCCAGGCTAGATGTCAGGTCAACCGCGCGCTCGTCCAGCCAGAGCCAGCGCCGGTCAAACGGGCGGTACAGACACGGGATCAGGGCGTCGTCGTCCACCGAACGGCCAGCGTGTTCGGCGGCGCGGCGGCGCAGCGCTTCGCGGTTCAGGGCGACAGCGGGCACGCCCGGCAGCGGCTGGAAACCGGGCGCGCTGTGCGCGAACACGTCAGCCAGCGCCCAGCCCAGCTTGTACTCGCCGCGCAGGTCCATGGCGTGCGGGACGAAGGTGAAGTGCGGCGGCATCGGCGCTAAGTCCTGCCAGGCTGTAGTCGTCAGGTCGTTGTCAGCCAGCCACGCCAGCTTGTCGGCGCGCCGGCCGCGCAGCAGCGCATAGCGCACGTGCGCCTGCTCGCCGGGTGTCCACCCTGGGCGGCGCACGAAGATGCCCAGGACCGCGCCCGGCAGCGCATCAGGGATTGGCTCGTCAGGGGCGGACTCGGCAGTGCGCGGGTCGTGCAGGCTGAGCAGGTAAATGTCGCTGAAAGCGCCGATCAGGCTGCGGCGCATCGTGGTCAGCGCTGGGTCGTCCAGGTAGCCGCCGGCGCTGATGAGCGCGGCGATGCCGCTGCCAGCCTGCTCGATCTGCCGCTGGGCCAGCCGCAGGTAGTTGATGTAAGCATCGGGCGGCCAGCCGCGCTCCTCGCTGTCGTCGCTGGGCTGATACGTCTCGCGCACCAACTGCGCCAGCCCAACACCGGGTGTCATACGCCCTGGCCCAGCCGGCACGCTGCTGAACACGACAGCCACCGGGCGACCGCGGGCAGCGGGGCGGGCGGCCTGGGCCTCCGCGTACAGCGCCGCGCCCAGCGCGCCTGGCCCCAAGCTGGGCGGGGCGTCGGCCAGCGGGTCAGCTAGAAACACGTTAAGACGCTGGCTGCTGGCGAAATCATAGCCGGTGGCCTCCAGCAGCAGGCTCAACTTGAGGTGCGCCAGCGCGTACAGGCCCAGGTCGGTCTCGCAGCCGACAGCGCGCGGCAGCAGGTAATCGCTCACGTAGTCGGCCCAGCCGCCAAGCTGGCGCTGCTGGAACATGGTGGCGTAGACCTGGCCCAGCGCCGCGAACAGGAAAGCCCCCGTTCCAACTGCCGGATCCAGCAGGCTCACGTCTACATCGGCCAGGCCGAGGCCCTGGCGGAAGCGCCGGCGCAGCAGATAATCCGCGCTGCGCACCGCGTAGCCGGCCAGGGGCGCGGGCAGAGGGTCGCCTGCGGGCGGCTGCTGCGGGTCAAAGTGGGCGCTGAACGTCTGGTGGAACGGGGTCAGCGGGTCGTCGGCGCGAGCGCGCTGGCTAAAGGCGCGCAGCACGGCTGCGGCGTCAGCGCGGTCGAGCGCTGCCGCCAGCGCGTCCAGCACCCAGGCGACGCGCTCGTCCAGCGCGCGGCCAGCGAAGTGGCGGAACAGATCGCGCAGCAGCGGGCTGGTCGGCGGCAGGTTCCACGGAACATCGCTGCGTGTGAACGGCTGGCGGCGGGCTGGGCCGCGGTGGCGCAGCCGGGCCGCCAGCAGCGTGTAGGCAAACGCCTGCGCGTACATCGCGGCGAAGGCCTCAGCCGTCAGGCCGGGCAGCAGGGCGGCGCGCACAGCGGCCAGGTGGTCGCGCAGCTCGGGATCGGGCGCTGCGCCGGCGGCGGCGTCCAGCAGCGGCGCGCACAGGGCGCGGGCGTAGACGCCGGTCAGCGCCGCCAGCGCGGCGGGCGCAGACGGGCCAGGCGGCGGCGTCCAGCGCGCCGCCGTATCCAGCAGCGCCAGCACCGCGTCAGCGTCGCGGTCGCGCTCGAAACGGCCCCCGCGCATCGCGCCGGCGCGGGCTGTGCGCGCGCCAGCGTGCGCGTGCCAGGTGAAGGTGAGGTAGTCGGTGGCCAGCACGCTGGGCAGCACCCCGCGCCAGCGGGCGGCGCGGTCATCGTCTGGCGCGCCGGCGAACACCCAGGCCGCCGGCTGCGGGCCGCGCCACAGGACGAAATCCGGCCCGCCAGCCGCGGCGCGGCGCAGGTTGTCGTCCAGGCGCAGCTCAGGAGCTGCCGCCGCCAGCAGGCGTTTGAGCGCATCCCGGCAGACCACGCTGGCAGCGCGCCCGCGCTCCAGCTCGCGCTGAACAGTCTCAAGATAGGCGGCGAGGGCAGCGGCAGACATGGCGTATCCTCAGCAGGAAAGCAAGCGCCTTAAAGTATTTAACATATTCTTAATATATGTTACATGCTGCTGGCTGTCAAACAGACCACTGGAAAGGGGCGGCTGCCGCACAGAAGATAGCATAGTCTGGCTGTGGCGCAAACCTGGCGATGCCGCCGCGCAGCGCGGGCGAGCAGCCGGTCGCTCTCAGGGCTGGGCGTGAGCGCGCTCGCGCAGGAAATCGTCGAAGCGGCCCAATTCGCTAAGCGCGAACTGAGTCATGGCCCACAGGTCGCTGCCAGTGGCCACCTGCGTAACCTGCGGGTGGGGCGGCGGAAGCTGGCCGAGCAGCGCGCGCAGGCTGGCCAGCCGTCGGTCGTGGCGGGCGCGCATCCGGCTGAAGCGGGCCAGCGCCTGGTAAACAGCGTCTGCATCCTGCACCATGCGCCGGCTGTCGGCCGACTCGTAGTAATAGCGATAGCGCCAGTCGCGGTGTTCGGCAATCATCGCCTCCACCTCTTCGAGGGCGTGGCGCAGAGCGGCCAGGGTGGGCGTTTGGTTGAGGCTGTCCTGCAGCACAAGCTGCTCCAACAGGTTGAGATAGGTCGTCACTTGCACCAGCCGCCGGCGGTATTCGCTGTTGGCCCGCCACAACACATCAGCGGGAGGGTTCATCGGGCAGTCTCCGCGCGTTTCGTAATTTATATTCATTATAGCATGGTTTGTTTGCGGTAAGTATTAGGCTCATCTCGCTCGCCTGCTGTCTTACTTGCGGAACGCCAGGATCGCGTTGCCGGACAGCGCGTAGATCACCTGGCGGCTGTCGTCGGCCACCACGTTGCTAAGGGCTGCAAACTGCGACTCATCATACGACCGGTAGCTGTTGAAGAAGGTGCCCGCCTGCGATGTCTCGAAAATCGTGCGTGTGGCGCGGCTGGCAAAATAGATGCTTTGTGAGATCGGGTTGGTGTTGAAGTACATGGCCTCGGCGCTGGTGATGCTCTGGCCATCGGGGAAGCCGGCGAAACCGAACGGCTGCTGCTGGCCGGTGCGGAACACCGTGACGATGCCCTCGCGGAACAGGACAAACACCCGCCCGTTGGGGTCAATGGCAAAGTCAACCGCGTTGGCCAGCGCCGGGCGGTTCTGGCCGGTGAAGTACTCAAGCGGGCCGCCGGGGAACGCGCCGCCCGACGGGTCGTAGCGCCATATCTGGTTGGCGCCGGTGTCGAGGATGTACAGCCGCCCCTGCCAGACGTGGATGCGCACCGGATTGACCCAGTTCTCGGTCCCCAGCAGGCGCTGCACGCCGCGCGCCAGGAAGGTGGGCGAGTACTCCACGATTACGCCGCTGCGATCCACGGCGATCAGCACATTGCCCTGGCTGAGGCCGGTCCCGTCATCGGCCCAGGCGATGTCTACGATGTCGCCCAGCGTGAACTGGCCGACGGTTGCCCCGCGCCGCATGTTGATGATGGGCTGGCGCGAATTGGGTAGGATGCTGAGGCCGGTGCTGGCCAGCGTGACGCGGTAAACCTGGTCGTTGTTGTCGTCCAGCACGTACAGGTCCTCGCCGCGCAGGATCACGCGCGACAAGGCAGCGTTAGGGAAGGCGGCGATGGGCACGACGTCGCGCCGTTCGATCTCAGACAGCAGGTCAATCGTCTGCTGCCCCTCGCGCACCAGGGCGGCCAGCGCCGGGTCGCCAGCGCGGATGCTTTCGCAGCGCTCGACCAGGATCAGGACGGCGTTCCAGGCGGCCAGCGTGCCGGTGCGGTCGCTGGAGGCGATGGCGCGGGCGCGCTCGGCCTCGCGGTTGGCGTCGGCCACGCACAGCTCGAACTCGCTCTGGCCGGTGCCGCCCAGCCACATCAGCAGCACCAGCACGACCACCGCCACCGGCAGCAGCCACACCAGGCGGCCCACGTTGGCGGGCGAGAGCCAGCGGCGCGGCGGCGCGTCTGGGCTGGCGGCGGGCGGGGCCAGCGCGCCGCCAACGGCGTCAAGGCCGTTGGCCAGGCTGAGCGCAGCAGCCCCGGCGCTGCGCTGCGTGCGAAAGCGCACCTCGTTCACCACACCGGCCAGGGGGTTGGCGCGGGGAGTGGGCGCTGGCGCTGCTGCCTGAACGGCGGCGGGCGGCTCCGGCGCGGTCAGCTCGCGCGTGGATTCGCCCTCGCGCACTGGCAGCGGGGCCGGCGTGTCTGGCGGCACGAACTCGACCACCAGCAGCGTGAGCTGGTTGGCCGCCAGCGCCTTGAAGCCCGCCAGCACCTCGCCGATGTGGGCCGCGCCGAGCGCGCTGCGCACGGCCTCGCGGCTCAGCCGCGCCAGCGCCGCGTCGGCCAGCGCCAGGCGCGTGCCGCTGGCGATGCGGTAGCGGCTGAGCTTGGTGTCCGGAACTGGGTGCTGGCCCAGCGGCGTGCCTTCGAGGGCGTGTTCGCCGGACAAGATGTCGGGGAAAGACTCCAGTGTGTTCCCATGGGACAGCAGGGCAACCGCCGTCCCGGCGCGCGCCAGGTATAGGTCGCTGCCGTGCAGGACAGCGCACAGCATCGCGGCCTCGTAGCGCCGTTTGCCAGAGGCGTTGTGGTCGTACAGATTTTGATTCAGCGTCGTGAACACGGCGCGGATGCCTGCTGTGATGCTGCCGCTGCTGGCGAAGTAGCGCTCGGCGGCGTGCTCGGCCAACTGCTCGAAGAAGCGCCCCGGCGCGGGCGCGTCGGCTGTGGGCAGCGCCAGCGTAAAGATGGTGTCCATCTCGCGGCCGCGCACCGCTTTGCGCGGCGCTACCTCGACCAGCGCGCCGGGCGGCGGGGCGCTGATGGCGTGGCCGCCCACGATATACAGATGTCCAACAAGCGCTTCAAAGTCCAACGGCCAACCCCAACTCTAGCCCACGCTGCGGTGGTGTGGCCGTTTATTCTACCCGAATTGACCCGCGCCACAAGCAGGGCGGGCGGCGCGTTTATGCCGGGCGGGCGGCCGTGATGCGCGCCGAGTAGATGCGCGGCGCGTCCGCCGGCTGGTCGAGAGCGATGCCGCGCTCGGCAGCGTCAACGCGGTCCACGACGACGATGTCGGTGAAACCCGCTGCCTGCATCAGGCCGATATACTCGCTGACGTCAACCGCGCCGCTGAGGCATTCGGCCCACAGGGCGGCGTCGGCGCGCATCTCGGCGCTGAACGCGCCCTCGGTCACGATGTCGCTGATGCTGACGCGCCCGCCCGGTTTGAGGACGCGAAAGACCTCGCGGAACACGGCGGCCTTGTCTGGCGAGAGGTTGATCACACAGTTGGACATCACCACGTCCACGCTCTGGTCGGCCACTGGCAGCGCTTCGATCTGCCCCAAGCGGAACTCGACATTGGTCAGGCCCAGGCGCGCCTTCGCTGCGTTGGCCCGTTCGAGCATGGCCGGCGTCATGTCCACGCCGATCACGCGGCCCGCCGGCCCCACCTGCCGCGCCGCCAGGAAGCAGTCAATGCCGCCGCCGCTGCCAAGGTCGAGCACCGTCTCGCCGGGGCGCAGGCCCGCGATGGTGACTGGGTCGCCGCAGCCGAGCGAAAGGTTGACGGCCTCGGCGGGCACGCCCTCCAGCAGCGCCGCGTCGTAGAGCCGGCTGCCACAGGCCGCGGTGTCGGCGTCCGAGCCGCAGCAGCTTACAGCCGTCTCAGCGATGAGGCCGTAGCGGTCGCGCACGCTGTCGTGAACGGAACTACTCATGGTGCACCTCCTGTTGTATTGATAACCTTCGATAGATTGGCCGAAAAAAAGAGCGCCGCCCGTTACCCACGCCTGGTCACCGGAATCGCATCCACCTCAACGATGTTGGCCGAATAATCCGGCGCGAAGCTGCGCACCAGCAGCCCACAGCACACCGTGATCTGTTCCTGGTTCAGCGTGTAGAAGCGCTGGCGCCCTGCCTGGCGCACCAGCACCAGCCCGGCCTCCTCCAGCTTCTTCAGGTGATGGCTGACGGTGGGCTGGTTGACGCGGCCTCCCAGTTTATCCACAACGTCGGACACGCTGAGCCATGTGCAGCACAGGTGGCGCATGATCTCCTGGCGGGTTTCGTCGGCCAGCGCCTTGGCAAACAGCACGGGGTCGCTCTTCATAGCCTGAATTATATTGATATTTGTCAATGTGTCAAGCGGCAGTTCCCGCCTCTGTCCCCGGCGCGCTACAGCGCCGCCGGCAGGTAGAAAAACGCGATCGCCAGGATAGCGTAGACGGCCAGCAGCATCGCCCCTTCCAGCCAGTTTGACTCGCCGTCGAGCGCGATAAACGCTGCGATGACGCTGGCCGCGGCCAGCGCCACCAGCTCGAACGTGTTGTAGACCAGCAGCAGCGTCTCGCCGAACAGCAGGCTGACGAACACCAGCACCGGTGCCACAAACAGCGCGATCTGCAAGCTGGACCCCAGCGACACGCCCAGGCTGAGTTCCATCTTGTTCTTGATCGCCACCTCGACGGCTACCAGATGCTCGGCGATGTTGCCCACCAGCGGGATGATGATGATGCCGATGAAAAACTCTGTGAGGCCAAGCGTGGCGGTAACGCTCTCCACCGCGCCCACCAGCACCTCGCTCAGAAAGACGATGCCCACCGTCGCGCCGGCCAGCACGCCCAGCGCGGCGCGCGCGCTCCAGCGGGCGTGATGCGCCTCGGCGGGCTGGCGGCTCACGCCGTCGCTCTTGGCCGTGAAGGCGTAGACCATCGCCAGCGCGTACAGGACGATCATCACGACAGCTACGCCCTCGCTCAGGCCCAGCTCAGCGGCGCGGTTGTCGGCGATGGCGGCGTCGAACAGCGACGGCACCATAAACGCCACCAGCGCCATCAGCAGCAGCGTGGCGTTGACGCCCGCGTTGCGCCGGTCGAACGTCTGGACTCCGTTCTTCAGGCCGCCCAGCAGCAGGCTGAGGCCCAGCACCAGCAGCAGATTGCCGATGATCGAGCCAACAATCGAGGCTTTGACCAGCTCCAGCAGGCCGGCGCGAATGGCGAAGATCGTGATGATGAGTTCGGCGGCGTTGCCCAGCGTGGCGTTGAGCAGCGCGCCAACGCGCGGCCCGGTGTGCGCGGCCAGCTCCTCTGTGCCTTCGCCCACCAGCCCGGCCAGCGGGATCACGCCCAGGGCAGCCAGGGCGAAAACCAGCACCGGGCTGCTGTGCGTGACCTCGGCGGCAATGGCCAGCGGCGCGAAGATCAGCAGCAGATAGAGCGGCTTGAGCTTGAACGGCATGTAATCCCCCTAACTGCCTCGGCCCTGAAGCCAATCCACCAGGCGTGACGGAAGTCAGGGCGCTGGGCCGATGACCTCGCGCACATTGTTGTATTCGTCCAGCACCAGCACGCGCGGCGCCCAGTCCGGCGGCGGCGGCGGCTCCAATAGGGCGAAGGCCATCACGATCAGGCGGTCGCCGGTGTGCATCAGGCGCGCCGCCGCGCCATTGATCTCAACGGTGCGGCTGCCCGCTGGAGCTGGGATGGTGTAGGTCTCTAGGCGCTCGCCGTTTTCGATGTCGGCCACCAGCACCTTTTCGTAAGGGTAGATGCCAGCCTGGGCCAGCAGGTCGGTGTCAATGGCGATGCTGCCCACGTAATCCGGCTCAGCGCCGGTGACGCGCGCCTGGTGCAGCTTGGCGCGGATCAGCGAAATGTACATCAGCATGTCTCCACTGCGGTCGAAAAAGGCCGCCCGGTGGGGCGGCCCTCAGCCGGCCTAGCGCGCCCGCCGTCAATCCTGCAGGATGCGCGCGTTCTCGGCGTTCCAGAAGACGTAGACGTCCTCGCCCTGGTCGAAGAAGGTGTCTGAGCGCAGGCCGAAGTTCTGCACGCGGGCTACCACCGACTGCGCGCTGCCGTTTGTGCCGATGTCTACAACATAGCGCGTATCAGTGCCGATGTAAATGGCCTGGCGCACGCGCCCGTTGATGAGGTTGATGTTGGGGTCGCGCAGCAGCGAGCGCTTGTACTCCTCCACTGGCTCCACCGAGCCTTCTTCATACTCCACGATGCCGCGCGTCTGGAACAGGTTAACCTTCTCCGGGCGCAGCGCCACAGTCACAGGCTGGCCGGGCGCGGGCGCGGGGCCTGCGGGCACGGCGCGGAAGCGCGCGCCATCCGGCAGCTGCAGCAGCGCGAACGGCCCGTCGGCCCCCAGCGCCTGGGCGGTGATGAAGTTGGTCTCGCCGATGAAATCGGCGACGAACTGGGTGGCGGGCGTCTCGTACACCTCTTCTGGCGTGCCCACCTGCAGCACGCGCCCGGCGTCCATCACGGCGATGCGGTCGGACATCGTCATGGCCTCTTCCTGGTCGTGCGTGACAAAGATAAAGGTGATGCCCAGGCTTTTCTGCATGGCCTTGAGTTCGTACTGCATCGCCTTGCGCAGCTTGAGGTCGAGCGCGCCCAGCGGCTCGTCCAGCAGCAGCACCGTCGGCTTTTTGACCAATGCGCGCGCCAGCGCCACGCGCTGCTGCTGCCCGCCGGAAAGCTGCGCCGGGCGGCGGTCCAGCACGTCGGGAAGCTGCACCAGCTCCAGCGCCTCGATGGCGCGGCGGCGGGCTTCGTCGCGGCGCACGCCCTCCATCTGCAGGCCGAACATCACGTTCTGCAGCACGTTCATGTGCGGGAACAGGGCGTAATCCTGAAACACGGTGTTCACTGGGCGGTGGAACGGCGGCACGTCCTGCACCGCCTTGCCGCGGATGAGGATCTCGCCGCTGGTGGTTTCCTCAAAGCCAGCGATCAGACGCAGCGTGGTCGTCTTGCCGCAGCCGCTCGGCCCCAGCAGCGCGAAGAACTCGCCCTGGCGGATTTGCAGCGAGACGTTGTCCACGGCGCGCACCTCGCCGCCGGCGCGCCGCGACGGGAACACTTTGGTCACGTTGATCAGTTCGACATCTACTGCGGCCATCTTCTTGTTGTGGGTCACCTCGTCAGCATCTCGTCGTTACGTCTTGGTTTTGTTCTCACACCGCACCGCCGCCCTCTCCCCTGTGGAGAGGGGGCGGGACGGCGAGGTTTTTACCCGGCCTGAATCCGAATCTTGATTTCGTCCCAGGTATCGTTGAACAACTGCTCGGTCTCCGGGTCTTGCAGCAGCAGGAAGAACAGGTTGGCCCGCACCTCCTCTGGGGGGTAGATGCCGGGGTTGGCCAGCAGCGCCGGGTCAATCAGGCCCAGGTCAATGGCGGCCTGGTTAGGCGTGGGGTAGGCCGTGAAGTTGGCGATGTCCGCGCTCACCTGCGGGTCCAGGATGTAGTCAATAAAGACCATCGCCAGGTCGGGGTTCTGCGCGCCCACCGGCACAGCGATAAAGCCGGACGACACGCCGCTGCCTTCCTCTGGCACGACGTAGACAAAATCGTCGCAGGCGCAGTCCAGCGCGATCTGGAAGATGTCGCCGTTGTACTCAATCGCCATGTCCACTTCCTGGCGCGCCAGCAGCTCCTGGCCGTCGTCGGCGGCGATCACCACCACGTTGTCGCTGTGGTCAATCAGGTACTGCTTGGCGGCTTCGATCTCCGCTGGGTCGCTGGAGTTAGGGTCAGCGCCGGTCATCACCAGCGCGATGCTGAGCATCAGACGCGGGTCGTCCGTCCAGGCCACTGGGCCGTCGTGCTCGAAGAGCTGCTTCCAGCTCGTCACCGGCTCAGCAACCTTTGTGGCGTTGTAGCCGATGCCGAATGTGCCCCACAGATACGGCACGGCGAACGCGCTCTCTGGGTCGTAGGGCGTGGCGCGCAGGTCCTCGGCCAGGTTGGCGATGTTGGGGATGCGCGTCAGGTCGAGCGGCAGCAGCAGCCCTTCTTCGATCATCGCTGGCACGGCGTAGTCGCTGGGCACAACGATGTCGTAACCGGGGTTGCCCTGGCGGATGCGGGTGATGAGCGACTCGTTGCTGTCGAAGTTGTCGTAGGTGTAGGTGACACCGCAGGCAGCAGCGAAGTTGTCCATCGTGTCTTCGGCGATATAAGTGCTCCAGTTGAAGACGTTGATGTGCTGGCCCGCGAAGCCTTCTGGGCAGACCCAGGGGCTGGCGCTCTGCGCCGCGGCGGGCGCGGCCAGAGCCAGCAGCAGGACAGTGGCAGCAGTGAGCAGAACGCAACGGTTACGCATAGGGTTAGTCGCTCCTCAAGAGCAGCACAAGCGGTCAATACAGGTCAGCACAGCCTACCGGCCCAGCCTGATCTTGATCTCGTCCCACGCCAGGCGCATCAGGTTCTCGATCTCGTCTCCCTGGTATTCGACGTAGAACAGCTTGGCGCGGGTGGCGTCAGACGGGTAGATGCCGTCGTCGTTGAGCTGGTCAGGGTCAATCAGGCCCAGATCAACGGCGGTCTGGTTGGGCGTCGGGTAAGCCGTGTAGTTAGCGATGTCCGCGCTCACCTGGGGGTGCATGACGTAGTCAATGAAGGCGTGGGCCAGCGGCACGTTGCGCGCGCCCACCGGAATGGCGATGAAGCCGCCGCCGATGCCCGTGCCCTCGTTGGGGATGGCGTAGGCGAAGTCATCGCAGGCGCAGTCTTGGATGATCTGATAGACGTCGCCGTTGTACTCGAACGCCATGTCCACCTCGCCGCGCGCTAGCAGCTCCTGGCCGTCGTCAGCGGCGATCACCACCGCGTTGCGGCTGTGGGCGATGAGGAAGTCCTTGGCCGCCTCGATGTCTGCCGGCTCGCGGGTGTTGGGGTCTGCGCCAATCATCAGCAGCGCGATGGCGAACATCGAGCGCGGGTCCTCAATCCAGGCCACCGGGCCGGGGTGGTTGAAGAACTGCTCCCAACTGGTCACCGGCTCGGTCACCCGGTTGACGTTGTAACCGATGCCGAACGTGCCCCACAGGTACGGCACGGCGAAGCGCGCTTCCGGGTCGAACGGGGTTTCGAGCAGGTCTGGCGCGATGTGGATCAGGTTGGGCAGCAGGCTGTGATCGAGCGGCAGCAGCAGCTCTTCCTCGATGAGCAGCAGCAGGGCGTAGTCGCTGGGCACGATGATGTCGAAGCCGGGGTTGCCCTGGCGGATCAGCGTGAGCATGGACTCGTCGCTGTCGTAGTTATCGTAGGTGTAGGTGACTCCGCACGCAGCGGCAAAGCCATCCATCGTGTTCTCGGCGATGTAGGTCGTCCAGTTAAAGACGTTGATGTGCTGGCCCGCAAAGCCCTCCGGGCACACCCACGGCTCTACCGCGCCCTGCGCGGCCACGGGCGCCAGCAGCAGCGCCCCAGCGGCGGCAAGCACCGCGAACACCAGTGGCAGTCGGTTCATCCTAATCCTCCTTAAAAGTGACACTCGCAGTTACCAGATGCACGCTAAGCTCTGCGGGCAGCACGGCGGCCCTGCATGGCGAGCGAGATGCCCACCAGCACCGTCGAGGCCAGCAGCATTAACGTCGAGATGGCGTTGATCTCCGGTGGCACGCGCGTCTTGAGCATGCCGTAGACGAAGATCGGCAGCGTGGTGGTGCCGATGCCGGCGTTGAAGAACGTCACCACGAAGTCATCGAGCGAGATGGTGAAGGCCAGCAGCGCCCCGGCCACAATGCCCGGCAGGATGAGCGGGAAGGTGACGCGCCAGAAGGTCTGCCACTCGTTTGCGCCCAGGTCGCGGGCGGCTTCCTCCAGGCGCGGGTTCATATCGGCCAGGCGCGCCCGCACCACAATCACCACATACGACAGGCAGAAGGCCACATGGGCGATGATGATCGTGCCGAAGCCGGTGGTGACGCGCGCCCCGGTAAGCGTGCCGAAGAAATCGAACAGCACCTTGAAGAAAACGGCCAGCGAGATGGCCTGTGTGATCTCCGGGATCACTACCGGCAGGTAGAGCACGGCGTCCAGCACTTTCTTGCCGGGGAAGCTGCCGCGCGCCAGGCTGAGCGCCACCATCGTGCCGATAACGGTGGAGATGAAGGTGGCGGCGAAGCTCACCAGCAGGCTGTTGCGCAGCGCGTTGAGCATCAGCGCGGTCGAGAAGCGCCCGGCCTCAGAGCCGGCGCTGATGGCGTTGTTAAAGATGTTGCTGTACCACTGGGTGGTGAAGCCCTGCCACGTCGAGACGGACGTGCCAGCGTTGAACGAGAAAACGATCAGTACGGCAATGGGTGCCCACAGGAAGAAGTAGGCGAAGAGGGGGGTTACGTGCAGGGTGATGCGGCCGATGCGCCGCACCAGCAGGTCCCGCTTGATGGCTAGGTCGTTGAATTCGACCAGCGGGGCCGGGCGCAGCCGAGGGGAAGCAATTGTGCGGTTAGCCACGTCAGTCATCTCCACGGTCACCAAAGCGAACGTAAACCAACAGCGCCAGCATCACCAGCGCCATGATGACGATCGAAAGCGCCGAGCCAAGCGGCTGGTTGCCCGATCCCTTGAACTGATCGTTGATCAGGTTGCCGATCATGATGCCGCGCGTGCCGCCCAGCAGGTCCGGCGTCACGAACGCGCCGATGGCCGGGATGAACACCAGGATGCTCCCGGCGATGACGCCCGGCAGCGTCAGCGGGAAGATCACGCGGATAAACGTCCGCAGGTCGTTAGCGCCCAGGTCGTGGGCTGCCTCGACAAAGTGGAAATCGAAACGCTCCACCGAGGCGTAAATCGGCAGCACCATGAACGGCAGGAAGCCGTACACCAGGCCCAGCAGCACCGCGTCGGTCGTGTTCAGCAGCTGGAGCGGCTGGGCGGTGAGGCCCAGGCCAACCAGCAGGTTGTTGATGATGCCCTCACGCCCTAGGATCGTCTGGAGCGCGTAGGTGCGCACCAGGAAGTTGGTCCAGAAGGGCAGGATCACCAGAAACAGCGCCAGCGTGCGCACCCACTGCCGCTTGCGCGTGGCGATAAAAAACGCCAGCGGATACCCCACCAGCAAACAGATCACCGTTGTGAGCAGCGCTGTCCACACCGAGCCTTGAATCACGCCCAGGAAGACGTTGAAAACGCGCTCATAGTTTTCCAGCGTGAAGGGCAACTGGCCTACCCCGCCGCGCCCGCGTGTGAGAAAACTCACAACGAACACAATCACGAGCGGGAGAACAAAGAAGAAAAACAACCAGAACGCAGCCGGTAAAGCCATCAAGACACCACGCGGACGGCCTCGCTTGCGTTCTGGTTGGGGTTGAACACTGGCTACCATAGTGAACAACCTTTCCCGAGGTATGCAGTTTGTGCAGCATTGTATTATAGAACAATCTGCCCCTTTTTCAATATGTTTAGGTAAAAAGAATATTAAGAATGCCTGGCGCGCCGCCGCCGCGCGCTATCGGGGCGCGGGCCGCGCTGCTATAATCAGCGCGGTTTCAGCGCCACCTCAACACGGACTATAACCTATGACTGAACAACAACTGCGCGTAGGCGTCGTCGGCACGGGATGGGCTGGCGAGGCGCACATCATCGGGTTTCGCCAGCAGCCCGGCGTCGCGGTCACAGCAATTGCTGACCCGCGCGCCGGCCGCTTGGCCGAGCTGGCGGCCAAGTATGAGATCGCGCACACGTACACCGACTACAACGAGCTGGTGTCCCGCGACGACCTGGATATCGTCAGCGTGGCCACGCCCAACTGCCTGCACGCGCCGGTGGCTATCGCAGCGCTGGAGCGCGGCAAGCACGTGTTGTGCGAGAAACCGCTGGCTCACACGCTGGCCGACGCCGAGGCGATGGTGCGCGCCGCCATCAGCGCCGGGCGCGCGCTGGACGTGACTTTCAACCACCGCCAGCGCGGTGACGTGCAGGTGCTCAAAGCTCACATTGACCAGGGCGGACTGGGCCGCATTTACCACGCCAAAGCCACCTGGATGCGGCGCAGCGGCATCCCCGGCATGGGCGGCTGGTTCACCTCGCGCGCGCTGGCCGGCGGCGGCCCGCTGATTGACCTGGGTGTGCACGTGCTGGATATGGCGCTCTATCTGATGGGCGAGCCGGAAGCGGTCGCTGTGAGCGCAGCCACCTACGCCGAGCTGGGGCCGCGCGGCCGCGGCGGGCGCGGCGACACCGGCGGCCAGTCCGTCTACGATGTCGAGGACCTGGCGACGGCGTTTGTCCGGCTGGCAGGCGGCGCTACGCTGCTGCTGGAGGCAAGCTGGGCGGCCTACGGGCGGCATCAGGACGATTTCGGCGTGGCGCTCTACGGGACTGAAGGCGGAGCGGATATCGAGGTGGTCAACTACGGCTGGCAGGACACGCTGCGCATTTACGGCGATATCGGCGGCGTGCCCGCCGTGATGCGCCCGCAGGTGACCAAAGGGACGGGCCACGAGGGCGTGATCCGCGCGTTTGTCGCGGCCCTGCGCAGCGGCGACTGGTCAGCGCTCACGGGCGCTGTGGCGCTGCGCCGCTCGCAGATTATTGACGCCTGCTACCGCTCGGCGCAGGAAGGGCGCGAGCTGACGCTCTAACGGTTATGAGGCGGCGCTGTACGTCTCGCTGGTGAGCGGCCACATCGGCAGCGCCTCGATGTCCAAGCCGCAGCGCAGCCCAGCCTCGTAGCGGTAGTGCCCGGCGGCGGCGATCATGGCGGCGTTGTCGGTGCACAGGTTCAGCGGCGGATAGCGCACCGGCAGGCCGGCTTCGCGCAGCAGCGTGCGCCGCAGCGCCTGGTTGGCGCTCACGCCGCCCGCCATGAGAATCTCGGTCGCGCCGAAGGCCTTGGCGGCGCGCACGGTCTTGTCTACCAGCGTGTCCACCAGCGCCTGCTGGAAGCTGGCGGCCACATCAGCAATTGAAATGCCGGAGCGAAGCTGGGCTTTTTTCTCTGCGCCGCGCTGGCGGCGGGTTGTCTCGCTGGCAGGCATTACCGTTGCCTCGCGCATGACGGCGGTCTTGAGGCCGGAGAAGCTGAAATCGTAGCTGTCGTCGCGTTTGGCGCGCGGGAAGACATAGGCGGCGGCGTTGCCGTTGAGGGCGGCGCGCTCGATGTTCGGCCCGCCGGGGAAGGGCAGCCCCAGCAGCCGCCCTATCTTGTCGAAGGCCTCGCCGGCTGCGTCGTCCAGCGTGCTGCCCAGCCGTCGGTACTGGCCGTGACCGGTCATCAGCAGCAGCTCGGTGTGCCCGCCGGAGACAATCAGCACCACCACTGGGAAAGCGATGGCGCGCTGCTGCTCGGTAAGCCACAGCGAGTAGACGTGCCCCTCCAGGTGGTTGATGCCCAGCAGCGGCTTGTCGGCTGCCAGCGCCACCCCCTTGGCGAAGTTCAGCCCCACCAGCAGCGACCCCACCAGACCCGGCCCGCGCGTGACGGCGACCGCGTCCAGTTTGTCATAGGTAGTGCCAGAGTCGCGCATGGCCTGCTCGACCACCGCGCTGATGGCCTCGACGTGGGCGCGCGAGGCGATCTCCGGGAAGACGCCGCCGTACTGCGCGTGCAGGTCAATCTGCGAGGCAACGACGTTGGCGGCAATCGTCCGCCCGTCAATCACCACGGCGGCGGCCGTCTCGTCGCACGATGTCTCAATGCCCAGGATGCGGGTCATGTGTTCCTCGTTTTCATCTTTCCGAACCTGGCCGCATTTTACCGGGCGCTGTCACCGGCCGCAGGGCGTCGTGCGCTGCCAGCAGCGCCGCGCCGGCGAAAACCCACCAGAAAACTTCTGTCGGGAAGATATAGCGCGGCAGCGCCTCCAGCGCCAGGTGCGCCGCCGTCGTGTAGGCGATGAACAGCGCCGGCGGCAGCGTCCAGCGCCAGCGGCGGCGCGTCAGCCACAGGCCGGCCAACCCGCCCAGCAGCGCCGTGTAGTGGAAAGCGTATACCGCCAGTTTGGGCCAGAAGCCCTCTGTCGTCGTGACCGCCCCCAACCCGGCCCAGGTGCGATCCGCCGCCAGCCAGTCACCCAGCGCGCGGCGCAGGCTGGGGCCGCTGTAGAGGAGCGTGCCGTGCGGCTGCAGGTAGGCCTCGGCCAGCCGCGCGGCGCGGCGGCGAACGTACCCTACCGGGTCCGCGCCGATAAGCGCGGCAGCGCGCTCGCGGTAGACCGCCTGCTGATCGTCCGTCTCAGGGGGTAGTTCCAGCGCCAGCGCCTCGTCCACGCGGCTGCCGCCCTGCCAGCCGGCGTCGCTAGCCCCCAGGTACAGAAAGGCCGAGAACCCCTCGCCGGCGATCACCCAACGCTCCCAGCGGGCGCGGCTGTAAACTGTCCAGGACGAGACGACCAGCGCATAAGCCAGCAGCAGCAGCCCGGCGCGGCGCAGCCCCGCCCGCCAGCCGTCTGCCAGCAGCAGATGGAGCATCAGCGCCAGCGGGAACAGCAGCAGCACCGCGCGCGTCAGCGTCGCCAGCCCCAGCAGCGCGCCGACTGTCATCAGCGCAGCAGGCCGGCTGCGCCGTTCGACGTACAGCGCCAGCGCGCCAGCCACCAGCGCAATGTAGAGTGTCTCGGTGGCCACCTGCGCCGCCTCGGTCACGAAAGCCGGCGACACAGCCAGCGCCCCGGCCGCGATCAGCCCGGCGCGGCTGTCGCCGGCGGCGGCCCGCGCCAGCTGGAAGGCAAAGCAGCACGTCAGCGCGCCCAATGCCGCCTGCGTCACCCGGATCAGCAGCAGCGCCGTTTCCGGCGGCAGCAGCGCCTGCCAGACGCCGGCGTACAGCAGGTACAGCGGCGGCGTAGGCAGGTTTTTGAGCGCGATCGGGAACGGCTGGCCGTCCAGCCGCGTGAGGTAGCCGTCGTCGAAGCCGGTCACCAGCGCATAGCCATTGGCCAAGAACCAGCCGCTGTCGCCGCCAGGGTCAGTGTAGGGCGCGGCGCGGTCGAGCGGCAGGGCATATGCCAGCCGCAGCAGCAGCGCGAGCGCCAGGATCAGCCACAGGATTTTTGCCTCATCCCCGCGAATCCGCGGTTCGCTGCCCCCGCTCCAGACGGAGCGGGGGTTGGAGGTGAGGTTAGCTTTGGTCGGTGTCTGCATCGAAATCAAATCCATACAAGGCCGCGTTGGTGCCGCCGATCGCCACCACTGGCACAAAGCGCGGGTCTTGTTCGCCGCCGGCGTACAGCGGGTCGAGCGCGGGACGGTCGGGCGGCATCATCATGTAATCAACGTTGTAGCGCCGCGCCACCGCCAGAACGCCCTCGCGGTCGGCCAGCGGCAGCATGACAGCGCGCAGGCCGAAATAGTTGATCATGAACGGGTCCTGGGCCATCAGCACGATCTCGCCGTCGCCGTTGGTGTCGGGCAGGGCGCGCGCCGCCGCCACCACCTGGGCGATGTAGTCGGCGTAGCGCGCCGTGAAAGCGGCGTCAGCCCGCACCAGCTCGACCGCGTTGGCAGCGGTAAGGGCCAGCGCGATAACCGCCGCGCCCAGCCGCAGCCGCGCGTCGCTGATCGCCCGCGCCAGCGCCCAGCCGGCCAGCGGCAGCAGCAGCGGCACCGCCGAGAGGTAGAGCTTCTTGAAGCTGCCGCTCTGCGCCTTGTACGGCACGAGCAGCGCGTAGAACAGCCAGCCGGCCAGCACGAACAGCAGCGCCGGGCTGAGCGTCAGCAGGCGCTGGCGGTCGCGGGCGGCGATGAGCAGCGCCAGCCCGCCGATCACGGCCACCGGCAGAAACACGTCGAGCGCGTTGTACATCATTTTGGCGCCAGCAGCCAGCTCGAACAGGCGCTTGCCGGCGATCTGCGCCGGCGTCTGGCGTGCCAGCAGGGTTTCCAGCGTGAACGTCTGGCCGTAGGCGTAGTGGTCGCGCTGGTCGGCGAAGAAGTACATGTACTGCGTTTCGCGCGCGGTCAGGTAACCCAGCGTCTGCGCGTTGCGGGCCAGCCAGGGCGCGGCTGTCAGCAGCGCGACCAGCGGCACGAGCAGCGCCCCGGCCCAGCGCTGGCGCGGCAGACTGCCCCATCGCGCGCGCAGCAGCGGCGCGCCGGCCAGCGCCGCCAGCAGCAGAGTCGAGTCGCTGCGGGTGAGATAAGCTAGGCCGGCGGTCAGGCCGCTGCCAGCGAAGGCCGCCAGGCCGCCGGTGCGCAGCCCCCGGTTGAACAGCAGCACGGCAGTTGTGACCAACGCGGCGTTAGGGATGGTCGTGTCGGTGCGCAGCGAGTTGAGCACCAGCTCTGGCAGCACGGCGGCGGCTGCGGCGGCGAACAGGCTGCCGCCTGCGCCAACCTCAAGCTGGCGGGCAGCGGCATAAGCCAGCGGGACGAGCAGCGTGCCCAGCAGAATGAACGGCAGCAGCGCCGCGAACGCGCTGCCGCTGGCCAGCGCCAGCCCGCCCGCCGCCAGGACGCCGGCCAGCGGCATCCAGTGGTCGTCGGGGTGGGTGATGTCGTCCGGCGGGTCATTGTACTGCCAGATGTAATCAATGACAAAGCCGCGCCCGGCGGCCAGTTCGCGCCCCAGGTTGTAGTAGTGCGTGGGGTCGCCGATGCCGGGGTGCGTCACCAGCAGCGCCAGCCCCAGGCGCAGGCCCAGCGCCCCCAGCGCGATCAGCGCCAGCCAGCGGTTGGCGCTCACGCCCGGTTGCGCGCTTCCATGACGCGCTTGAGGTTGTCCAGGCCGGTCTTGATCTGGCTGTCAAGCGCGCCAGTGACGAACGGGCGCAGGAAGAAGTTCCACCAGGGGATGCGAATCTCCATGATCTCGGTCACGTCCGTGCCGCTGCCGGCGAACGTGAACTTGTAAGTGGTGCGGAAGAAGAAGCCGCCCATCACGCCGTTGTAGATGATCGTCTGGTTGGGAACGTATTCGATCACATCGGCGTTGACGTGCATGGTGCGGCCCATGACGCGGCGCGTGCCCACCACCATATCCCCCAGCCTGAGCTGCCCGGCGCGGCGCAGGTCCACCGTGTCCGGCTGCCACTGGGGCGTGTTGCTAAAATCGGCCACGAAGCGGAAGATGTCGGTCACAGGCCGCATGATGTTGACTTTGTGCTGGATCGTGTTCACGGAATCATCCCCTCTGCGTGCTGTTCGGGCGGGTGCGGCGGCGCGAACATCGCCGGCGGGCGGCGCTGGCCCGCGTCCAGCGTGCCGATGTAGCCCTGTGTCGTCTGAACGCTGGCGTGGCCCAGGTTCTGGCGGATGCGCTCCAGGTCCATGCCGCCCTCGTAGGCGCGGCGGGCGTAGGTGCGGCGCAGGTCGTGCGGCCTAACGGCCCGCAGCGCGCCGTCAATCTCGATCGGCCAGCGGTTGAAGATGTCGTTAACGGCCCGCGTGCTCAGCCGCGTCCGCCGCACTGCGCGGCCGCCGCGGTATAGGCCGCGAAAGACCGGCCCCTCGCTGATGCGTGCCGCCGCCAGCCAGCGTTCCACGTAGGTTAGACACCAATCAAGCGGGCCGTAGGGCACTAACCGCTGATGACGGCCTTTGCCGGCGCGCACGCGCAGCGCCAGCTCGCCGCCCAGGCGCGCGCGCAGATCGGGCACGTCCAGGGCGCACAGCTCGGCCTCGCGGATGCCAGTGCAGGCCATCAACGCGAAGACAGCGGTGTCGCGCAGGCCGGCCAGCGTGTCCTGGCCGGGGCTGCGCAGCAGCGCCCGCACCTGCTCGGGCGTCAGCCGCAGGTGATCGGCGTCCGCGGCGTCGCGGCGCGTCACCAACGCCACCGGCGCGGCCGACGGGTAGACGGCGTTCTGCAGCCGCAGCAGCGCTTCGTCAACAAAGGCCTTGCGGTCGGCTGGGCCGAAGCCAGCCGGGGCCAGCTCGTAGAGCGCGCGGCGCACGCGGTTGTCGCGCAGGATGGCGGCGTAGCGGCTCCGCACCGTCGCCAGGTGCGCCTGCACAGTAGAGGGAGCCAGCCCGATCCCGCCGCGGCGGTTGGGCTTGTCGTGCAGCAGGTAGTCGCGGTAGGCCTCCAGGTCTGGCTGATACCAGGCGCGGCCCATCAGCGCCAGCCAGTCCAGGAAGTAGCCCAGGCGCGAGCGCTCGTCCTTGTCAGGCTGCGCGGGCATCAGCATGGCGTAGTCTTCTTCCCAGGTGGTCGGCAGCCGGGCGCTGTTCACGCTTTCGCTTCCCCTCTTTGTTACCTCGCCCACAGTTTACCACACGCTCAGGCGCTTCGCAGCCGGCCGCGGTGTTGGCACTCGCGTAAAAAGTTTGCTAGAAATGCTTGACGCTGTGGGCGCATTCTGCTATATTGTGGGCAGTCAAATTAGCACTCTCAAGCGAGAGTGCTAACGCTGTAAACACATGGCGCCGTGCGCGGCTGTGTATCTCCGCACTATCAATTCGTTCGATGGAGGATAGGACCTATGGCTATCAAGATGCGCCCCCTGGGTGACCGCGTTCTGGTCGAGCCGGTTGAGCAGGAAGACACGTTTGCTGGCGGCCAGCTCGTGCTGCCGGAGACGGCCAAAGAGAAACCGCAGCAGGGCAACGTGCTGGCAGTGGGCGAGGGCCGGCGCGACGACGACGGCAAGCGCATTCCGATGGACGTGAAGGTGGGCGACCGCGTGCTGTTCGCCAAGTACGCCGGCACAGAGATCAAGATTGACGGCAAGAAGCTGCTCATCATGAAGGAAAGCGACATCCTCGGCATTGTAGAGTAGTACCGCCCCCTGAGCAACCCGCACACAAGTACAAATCTGGAGGATAACCGATTATGGCTGCTAAACAACTCATCTTCGAGGAAGCCGCTCGCGCCAGCCTGAAGCGCGGCGTGGACAAGGTGGCTGACGCTGTTGCGACCACGCTTGGCCCCAAAGGCCGCAACGTGGCGCTGGACAAGAAATTCGGCGCGCCCACGATCACCCACGACGGCGTTACCGTGGCCAAGGAAATCGAGCTGGAAGACCCGTTTGAGAACATGGGCGCGCAGCTCCTGAAGGAAGCCGCTACGAAGACCAATGACATCGCCGGCGACGGCACCACCACCGCCACCGTGCTGGCCCAGGCGATTGTCAACGAGGGCCTGAAGAACGTGGCCGCCGGCGCCAACCCGATGCTGCTTAAGCGCGGCATCGAAGCCGCCACCGAGCGGGTCGCCCGCAACATTCTCGACCAGGCCACGCCCATCAGCACCAAAGCGGAAATTGCCCAGGTGGCCAGCGTGTCCGCCCAGGACACCGAAATCGGCGACTTGATCGCCGAGGTGATGGACAAAGTGGGCAAGGACGGCGTGGTGACCGTTGAGGAGAGCAAGGGCCTGGAGTTCGAGACCGAGTACGTCGAGGGTATGCAGTTCGACCGCGGCTACATCAGCCCCTACTTCATCACCAACCCCGAGGGCATGGAGGCCGTTGTCGAGGAACCCTACATCCTCATCCACGACAAGAAGATCAGCGCCGCTCAGGACATCGTGCCCATTCTGGAGAAGCTCGTTCAGATCGGCAAGCGCGACCTGGTCGTGATCGCCGAGGACGTGGACGGCGAGGCGCTGGCCACGCTGGTGCTGAACAAGCTGCGCGGCATGCTCAACGTGCTGGCGGTGAAGGCCCCCGGCTTTGGCGACCGCCGCAAGGCCATGCTGCAGGACATCGCGATCCTCACCGGCGGCACGGTCATCAGCGAAGAAACCGGCCGCAAGCTGGAGACCGTCACCATTCAGGACCTGGGCCGCGCCGGCAAGGTGGTGAGCACTAAAGAGGACACCACCATCGTGGACGGCCAGGGCGAGGAGAGCAAGATCAAGGGGCGCATCGAGGAGATCCGCCGCGAGATCGAAGCCAGCACCAGCGATTACGACCGCGAGAAGCTGCAGGAGCGGCTGGCTAAACTGTCCGGCGGCGTAGCGGTGATCCGCGTGGGCGCGGCCACCGAGACTGAGCTGAAAGAGAAGAAGCACCGTGTTGAGGACGCTCTCAGCGCCACCCGCGCGGCGGTCGAAGAGGGCATTGTGCCCGGCGGCGGCGTCGCGCTGATCAACGCCGTGTCGGCGCTGGAGGGCCTCAAGCTGGACAGCGAGGACGAGAACACCGGTGTCGCCATCGTGCGCAAGGCGCTGGAGATGCCCATGCGCAAGATCGCGGGCAACGCTGGCGTGGACGGCGCGGTCATCATTCAGGAAGTGCGCCGCCTGCAGAAGACCAAGAAGAACCATCGTATCGGCTACAACGTGATGACCGGCGAGTTCGTGGACATGGTCGAGGCCGGCATCCCTGACCCGGCCAAGGTGACACGCGGCGCGGTCGAGAACGCCGCCTCTATCGCCGCCATGATCCTGACCACCGAGGCGCTCATCACTGACATTCCGGAGAAGGAAAAGGCCATGCCCGGCGGCTCGCCGAACATGGACGGGATGTACTAATCCACCGCAAGCAGCGCAAACCGGCGGGGCGGCCCACACGTACGGGCCGCCCCGTTTTGATTCGACTCTCTCTGGCGGGCGTCTGGCAGTACAATCAGAGTATGTGTGGCAGACGCGGAGGCGCGCCGATGAAGCTGACAGGCCTGTTCAAGTGGATTTTCTACGTTGTGCTGGGCGGGATGGCGCTGGCCGGTCTGCTGATGCTGATCGCGCAGCCGAGGCCAGCCGAGCCGCTCTCGCCCACGCAGGTCGAGCAGACGGTGCAGGCTGAGGTCAACGCGCGTCTGACGCAGACGGCGGCCGCCGCCACTGCCACGCCGCCGCCGGACGTGCAGGCCACCGTCGCCGCCCGCCTGACGATCACGCCGTCGCCCCCGCCCCCGCCGGAACCGCCAACGGCTGCCGAAACGCTGCAGAACGCGCTGGGGCCGGTGTGGTCGCTGCTGACCTGGGCCTGGAACCTGTTTGCCTTCGGCGGCATCTGGCTTCAGGTGTGCTGCTGCATCGTCGTGCCGATCGGGCTGCTGCTGGTGCTGGCCGGCGACCTGCGCCCGCGCCGCTGAGCGCCGCTCCTGCGCAAAAAGGACACCATTTTTATGCAAACAACACCGTTTGAGGGCATCTCGTTCGACGCGCTGCTGCCGGCCGAGATGGCGCGGCGCGCCGAGGAGAAGAGGGCCTTTGGCCGGCCGCTGGGGCAGCAGCCGGCCGCTGCAGCTACAGCAGCACGTCCACGACCAGGCTGAACGGCCCGCCGCTCAGATAGCCGCTGACGCGCACAGTGTACGTGCCGTCCGCGGGGATCGTGTAGACGATCTCGGCGTCCAGGCTGCCGGGGATGTCGTCCACCTCGACGATCACCATGCCGTCCGGCCCCAGCAGCGCCGCCACCGGATCGAGGCGGCTGCCGGGCGCTGCGCTGACGCGCGCACGGATCGTCTGGCCGGCGCGCCCCTGAAACGGGTAGAAGCGGTAGGCGTTCAGCGGCACGTCATCGGCTATCGCCATCAGCAGGAAGCGCGGCGGGTCGGGCGTGGGCGTGGGCGCAGCCTCGATGTAGCGCCAGATCAGGCGGTACGGGCCGACGCTGGCGGCGTTGGCCGCCGCCACGCGGAGTTGATAAACGCCGGCGGCTGGGGCGACGGCCCGCTGGATCAGGGCGCTGGGCGCGCCGCCACTGTTGTCGTCGCTGGCGATGACCGCGCCGTCCGGCCCGACCAGCTCCAGCACTGGGTCAAGCGCGTTGGCGCTGGTGGGGCTGGCGGCGGCGCTGATCACGTCGCCGCGGTTAAGGGGCAGCGTCCACACCTCGCGCGTGGCGAGCCGGACGATCTGGCCTTCGTAGGGCGTGTCGGCGGCGGCCGCGCCGCGCGCGATTTCCTCGCGCGATGGCCCAGCGCCGTAGGCCAGCGTAAACGCGCCAGCGGTCTCGTCTGCGCCTGTGACCAGCACGGTGTACAGCCCGGCCGCTGCCGCCGGCCACATGGCGATCAGCGCCTCGGCCCCCGCGCGCGGCGCGGTCTGCTCTGCCAGCAGGTCGCCGTCCGGCCCGAACAGCTCCAGCTTGGGCCGCAGGCCCTCTGTGGGCGTCACGCCCAGCGTGAGAAAGTCGCCGGGGGCGGCAGCGACCGTGAAGCGGCCAAAGCCGCCGGGCCGGTCCACCGCGGCGCTCACCGGCGCGTGATCCTGCAGCAGCGCGCCGGAGGCGGCTGGGGCGGCCGTGGGCGCAATCGCCAGCGCAAACGGCGTGGCGCTGGGCCGCGGCATGATTGTCGGCGTCACCGGCTGCGGCCGGTCGCCTGCGGTCAGCGCCAGGCGGTAGCCGCCGGACTGGGCCTTGCCGACTGCCACGATGCGGTAGCGGCCGTCAGCCGGCAGGCGCACGCTGCGCAGCAGCGCAGCCGTCCCACCGCCGCCGTTGTCGTCCACCGCCAGCGGCGCGCCGGCGGCGTCGTAGAGCCGCAGCACCGGGTCCACCGTGCCGGAGGTGCGCTCCATCAAGACGCTGATGAACTGGCCGGCGCGGCCGTCGTAAGTGTAGACGTGCGGCTCGCCGCTGCGCCCGCCGAACTGGCCCTCGACCGGCAGGCCGGCGGCCAGCGGGCCGATGAGCGTGCCCAGCGCCTCGAAAAACGGCGTGGACGTGGGCACACCCACGATCACCGGCAGCGGCGTGGCGGTGAAGCTGGCCGGGTCGGGCCGGTCGGTATAGGCCAGGCCGATCTCATAGCTGCCGGCGTCGGCGCCCGCCAGCTGAACCGCGACCGTGTAAGCGCCGTCGGTGGGCAGGCGCAGCGCAAAATCAGTGCCTGCGCCCAGCGGCGCGCCGTCGGGCGCGCGCAGCGCCAGGTTGACCGGCCCGCGGGCGCGCAGGCGCACCGCGTCGCCGGCCTGCGCGCTGAACGTCCACAAGGCGGTAGCGGCGGGATCAGCCAGCGTGCCCTGCGCCGGCTGCCAGAAAGCCAGTGGGCGCGGCGCTGGGTCGGATGTGGGTGTGAGTGTGGGAAGCTGCACCAGCGTGGGCAGCGGCGGCGTGTCGGCTGGGCCGCAGGCGGTCAGCAGCAGCAGCGCGGTCAGCAGGCAGATCGCGCGGCGAACGGGCATACGCGCATTAGTAATCCGGCGCATCTTCGCCGAAGAAGTAGAATTCAAGGATGTCGCGCACGATCGGCGCAGCAATGGCGGAGCCTTCGCCGGCGTTCTCCACCATCACGGCGATGGCGATCTCCGGCTTGTCGCGCGGGGCGTAGGCGGCGAACCAAGCATGCGGCGGCGCGCCCGCGCCGGGGGCTTGGGCCGTGCCGGTCTTGCCGCACACCACCAGCCGCTGCAGCGGCGAGCGCCGGAACACGTATTCGGCTGTGCCGCTTCTGGCTGTCGTCACGCTGCACAGGCCCTCGCGCACGCCGGCCAGCGCCACCGGGTCAAGGTCGAGGGTGTCCAGCACGTCGGGCTGCATGGTGTAGCTGGGCGCTTCGCCCAGGATGCCGGTCTGCAGCACGAGCTGCGGCCGGTAGCGCGTGCCGCCGTTGCCCACGATCGCCAGCATCTGCGTCACCTGCAGCGGCGTCACGTCCACATAGCCTTGGCCCACCGCCATGTTGACCGAGTCGGAGAACGTCCAGCTGAAGCCGCGCTGGCGCAGCCAGTCGGGATCGGGAATGCTGCCCGGCACTTCGGGCAGGTCGCGCAGGCCGGTGGGCACGCCCAAGCCCAACCGGCGGGCGTAGGTGGGCAGCAGCCAGGGGTCGGCCTGGTTAAGCTGGTAGCCGACTTCGTAGAAGAAGGGATTGCACGAGTTCATCAGGCCCTGGGGAACGGTCTGTGTGCCGTGGCCGCCGGCGAGCCAGTCTGCACGCCGGATGTCGCGGTTCCAGCTGCCGACGCAGGTGTAGCGCGTGTCGAGCGTGTAGACGCCGCTGTCGAGGACGGCGACGGCATCTGCCACCTTGAACACCGAGCCAGCGGGGTACGCGCCCAGCGTGGCGCGGTTGAGCTGCGGGCGGCGCGGGTCGGCCTCCACCTCGCGCACGATGGCGTCGGCGGCTGCCCGGCCGATGACCGGGAACGAGTTGAAGGCGTTGTTGTCGAACAGCGGGTAGCTCACCATGGCCAGGATTTCGCCGGTGTTCAGGTTGAGCACGACGGCCGCCGCCCCGCGCGAGGCCGGCCCGATTACTTCGCTGTAGGCGCGCTGCAGCCGCTCGATGACGAACGTCTGCAGGGCGGTGTCGAGCGTCAGCCACACGCTCTGCGACGGCTCAGAGGCGCTTTCGGCCAGCACAGTCTGCTCGCCGCCAGGGCTGACGACCAGCAGCCGGCCGCCCGGCCTGCCGCGCAGCGTGGCGTCCCAGCTCTGCTCGATGCCGCTGCGGCCCAGGATCGAATCGCGCGGGAAGCCGGCGGCCACCACCGCCGGCACTTCGGCCTCGCTGGGGAAGCCTACCGCGCCCAGGATGTGCGGGGCCAGCGTGCCGTTGGGGTAGCGGCGCACGGCGCGGTCGCGGTACTGGGCGGCGCACGCGCGCTGCAGCCGCTCCTGCAGCGCCAGGAAAACGGCCGGCTCGGCCAGCCCCATCTCGGAGAGCTGATCGAAGCCGCGCTGATCGAGCACGGCGCGCACGTCGTCGGCCGGTTTGTTAAGCGCCTCGGCTAACACTGCGACGCAGTCGTCGTGCTGTGGGATATCGCGCTTGACGACGCTGATGGCCACCATGCGCCCGTTCTGGTCGGCCAGCGTCAGGCCGCTGCGGTCGTAGATGTTGGCGCGGCTGGGGATGCGCGGCTCTAGGCGCAGCCGGCCGCCGCCGGCCATGGCGGCGAAGATGTCGCCGGGGGACCAGGCGACGCGCCACGCCTGGCTGCGCGGGTCGAACACCAGGCGCAGCGTGCGGTTAGCGTCGGTGAAGCTGCCGAGCAGGTTGGTGTGGAAGGTGACGCTGTAGCTGAACACCTCCATGTTGTTGCGGTCGCGCAGTTGGCTGGCGATGTCGTAGTCCAGGCTGACCAGCGACATGACGCTGTGCGCCTCGCTGTAGAGGTCGGTGAAGGCCTCCAGCGGCGTGGCTTCCTGGCTGGCGAAGCTGGTGAGGGCGTGCATGGCCTCAAAATCGGCGGCGCGCCAAGCCTCTAGGAATGTGCGCGCCACGCGCTCGGCAGCGTCCTGGCTGAACGCTTCCGGTGTAGGAGAGGGCAGCACTGCGATGGTCGGCAGCGGCTGTGCCACCGGCGCGGGCGCGGCGGGCTGGCAGGCAGCGGCGATCAGCAGCAGCGCAAGCAGCAGCCGTCGTATCACGCGGATCCTCTGTTCGTCATGCCGTCCACACCAGCCATTATACCCGTGTTTGGCGGCCGCGCAGGGACGGAGATCAGATGAAGTAAAACGGCACGAGTCAGGCCGCTGCTGGCGGGGTGTCTCCCCAGCGTTACACAATAAAGCGGGCGGGGTGGTGGTGAGGATTTGGGACTGGTAAATTTTGCGGACACATGCGGGTTTTTCTACGCTTAGAATCACCGTCCGTGTCCGTGATCTTCACCACTCCCCATCAGCCACCGGCCGCCGCGTATTGTGCGTCCGGCGCTAAAGTGGCATAATCGGCGCGGTATCCCCGCACACAAAGGCACACATGCAGGCGCCATCATGAGCGAAAACAACTCTTTAAGCGTGTATATCACCGGCGCTACCCAGGGCCTGGGCCTCGCTGTGACACGGCTGCTGGCTGCCCGCGGCCACCAAGTGGCCGGAACCGCCGTCACGCTGGACGACACCCACCGCATCCGCGAGGCCGGCGGGCTGCCGGTCTACAACGACCCGCTGCGCCCCAGCGAGATCGTCAGCACGCTGAAGATGCTGGCCGCCGAGGTCGTCGTCAATTTGGCTCCGCAGGCGGTCAACGTCCAGCCGCTGCAGGGCGTGGACTGGGAGCGCGAACAGCGCCTGCTGGTGGACGGCACGGCGGCGCTGGCTGACGCCCTAGAGACGGGCGCGGCTCGCTTCCTGGTACACACCAGCTTCACTTTCCTCTACGGCGACGCCGGCGGGGCGTGGGTAGACGAGGACGCGCCGCTGGACACTGACGACGACTTCTTCCTGGCGGCGGCCCTGGCCGAGGAGCGCGCGCTGGCCGCGCCCGGCTGTGTGCTGCGCGCCGGCTGCGTCTACGGCCCGGAAAGCGAGGCCACGGCCGCGCTCAGCGCGGCGCTGCTGGCCGGGCGCGCCCTGCCGCTGGGCAGCAGCGAGAACGTGGCCAACTGGGTGCACACTCACGACCTGGCCGCTGCGATCGCTCAGGCGGTCGAGCGCCAGCCGGCCGGGGCCGTTTTCAACGTCGCCGACGATCACCCGGCCTCTATCGCCGATTTCGCCGCCGCCTTCGCCGCCAGCCAGGGGCTGAGCGCGCCGCGCCGCCAGTGGCTGCCGCCGTTGGTAGGCCAGGCGCTCATGCACCCCACGCACCGCGCCATCCTCGACGCCTCGGCCCGCGCCCGCACCGACCGCGCTAAGGCCGAGCTGGGCTGGACCCCGCGCTACCCCGACCAGCGCGCCGGCATCGAGCAGACGCTGCTGGCGTGGCGCGCAGCGGTTGTCCCATGAGCGCAGCGCCCGTGCTCAGAGCGGTGCTGTTCGACCTGGACGATACGCTCATTGACTGGAGCGGCTTTGACCACGACTGGGAAAAGCGCGAGCGAACGCTGCTGCGCAGCGTCTATGACTACGTCCGCGCCGAGCTGCACCCACTGGACGACTTCGAAGCCCTGGTGGCCACCTTCTTCGCCCGCACCCGCGCAGCCTGGGAGGACGCGCGCGCCAGCCTGCGCGCCCCGCACCTGGGCGCAGTTCTGGCCAACTCGCTGGTGGACTTGGGCGTGCCGCCGGCCCGCGTCAGCGCCCGCCGCCTGCTGGAAGCTTACCCCTGGGGCGCGCACCCCGGCGCGGCCGTCTTTCCCGACGCGCTCGACGTGCTGCCGCTGCTGCGCCGGCACGGCGTCCGCGTGGGCATCGTTACCAACGCCTACCAGCCGATGTGGCTGCGCGACCGCGAGATCGAGCACTTCGGCCTGCTGCCGCACTTCCCAGAGTGCCGCGTGTCTGCCGCCGACGTCGGCTATCTCAAGCCCCACCCGGCCATTTTTGAGCACGCGCTGCGTCTGGTCGGCGCTCGTCCAGAGCAGGCGGTGTTCGTGGGCGACAACCCGGTGGCCGACATCGCTGGGGCGCAGGCCGCGGGCCTGCAGGCCGTCCTGCGCGTGACTCACCCAGCGCCGCCCATGCTCAGCGGGCTGATCGTGCCCGACCGCGCTGTCAACAGCCTGCACGAGCTGCCCGACATCCTCGACCAGTGGTTTCCAGGCTGGCGCGCATGACTCTGCTGGCCGGCCTGCCCCTCACTGACCGCAACTTGATCCTCACCGGCTACACCGGCCCTAATCAGCCGCCGGTGGGCCGGCTGGTGGCCGCGCGCCTGGGCTGGCGCTTTGTCAGCGTTGACACGCTGATCGAGGATCGTGCCGGCATGTCGCTGGACGAGATCAGAGCCGTTTTCGGCGAGGCGCGCCTCAAGACACTGGAGACCGAAATCGTGCTGGAGGCCGCGCTCTACCGCGACACCGTGATCCGCATCAGCGGCCAGACGCTGCTGCGCAGCGGTCACTACGAACGGCTGGCGGCCACCGGCCCGGTCATCTGCCTGGTGGCTGCGCTCGACGCCGTGCTCCAGCGCGAGCACCTGGCGCTGGGCGCGCGCTATCACAACCCGAATGAGCGCGCCCTGGCTGTCGGCCACCTAAAACGCGAGTGGGCCGCCCGCCGCTTGCCTGGCATCCACGTCATTGACACCACTTACATGACCGCCGACGAGATGGTGGAGGCCGTGGCCGCCCGCTGGCGCGAGCTTGTTATTTGAGATAGCCTCTAACAAACAGCGTTCGGCTGCGCTGGACCGAGCGAATTGGATTAGCGTTAGATTCTGCGTATTGCAAGGATAACGTTCTTATGACCGACACGGCCAACCTCTTCCCGCGCGCCGCCGGCGTGCTGCTGCACCCCACCTCGCTGCCGGGCCGCTACGGCATCGGCGACCTGGGCGAGTGGGCCTACCGTTTCGTAGATTGGCTGGAAGCCGCCGGGCAGAGCGTGTGGCAGATTCTGCCGCTCGGCCCCACCAGCTACGGCGACTCGCCCTACCAGACGCTCTCCGCCTTTGCCGGCAACCCCATCCTCATCAGCCTGGACAAGCTGGTGGGCGACGGCTGGCTGACCGACGAGGACACCGCCAGCGTCCCCGATTTCCCGGTGGGCCAGGTGGATTACGGCTGGGTCATCCCGTATTACAACGACATGCTCAGCCGCGCCTATGAGCGCTTCGCCGCCGACGGCGACGCCGGCGTGAAAGGCGACTTCGAAGCCTGGTGCGCCGAGAACGACCACTGGCTGGGCGATTACGCGCTGTTCGCCGCCCTCAAGGACGCCTATCACGGCCGACCGTGGGTGGAATGGCCGGAGGCCGAGGCCCTGCGCCAGCCCGCCGCCATCGGCGCAGCCCGCCAGACGCACGCCCGCCGGATTGCCGAACACCGCTTCCGCCAGTGGGTGTTCCACCGCCAGTGGGGCGAGCTAAAGGCCTACGCCGCCAGCAGGGGCGTCCGCTTGATCGGCGACATCCCTATCTTCGTCGCGCACGACAGCAGCGACGTGTGGGCCAACCCGTCCATGTTCTACCTGGACGAGAAGGGCTATCCCACTGTCATCGCTGGCGTGCCGCCGGATTATTTCAGCCCTACCGGCCAGCGCTGGGGCAACCCGCTCTACCGCTGGGACGTCATGAAGGCGGACGGCTACGCTTGGTGGCTGGATCGTGTGCGCGCCTGTCTCAACGTCGTGGACGTGGCCCGCGTGGATCACTTCCGCGGCTTTGCCGCCTATTGGGAAATCCCCGCCAGCGAGGAAACCGCCATCAACGGCGAGTGGATTCCCGGCCCTGGCGCTGACTTCCTGCAGGCTGTGCGCGACGCGCTGGGCGCGCTGCCCATCATCGCCGAGGACTTGGGCGTCATCACGCCCGATGTTGAGGCGCTGCGTGACGGCTTCGGCCTGCCTGGCATGAAGGTGCTCCAGTTCGCCTGGAGCGACCCCAAGAACCCGTTCCTGCCGCACAACCACACGCCTAACAGCGTGGTCTACAGCGGCACGCACGACAACAACACCACCGTCGGCTGGTGGCAGCAGGAAGCTCATGAGGGCGTGCGCGCGTTCATCAACCACTACGCTGACCGCGAGGTGACCGAGCCGAACTGGGCGCTCATCCGCCTGGGCATGATGTCAGTGGGGCACACGTTCGTCGCGCCCATGCAGGATGTGCTGGGCATCGGCCCGGAGGGGCGCATGAACACCCCCGGCAGGCCCTCCGGTAACTGGACGTGGCGCTTTATTCCGAGGGACCTGGACAACCCGGCCCGCGACCGGCTGGCACATCTGACCTGGCTCTACCAGCGCCGGCCCGACCAGCAGGAGAAAGTCTACGGCGACGCGGCCGTGCAGGGCGAATAACAGGCCCGCCCTATGCCCGCTGCTGGTTCTCAAGCTGTTTCGGCGGGCACACCACGCTGCCGTAGGAGCAGAACACGCAGCAGTCGCCCTTCAGGGGGCGGAGTACCGTTTTGCACTGCTCGCACTGGTACATGAACTGGCAGTAGTCGGCGGGCATTGTCTCTGCCTTAGCGTAAGCGCACACCGGACATGTGATGACAGACTGCAGCTTGATCATCGCGTTCACCTTGCGCAGAGATCTAACAACTGATACGCTGCCGGACTGCGCGCTGGGTTGGTCGTTCGCATTTCAACATCGAACACGCGCCCGAAGCGCGCGACAATCCGCGCCGTGACGGCGTCTGTGTCCACTGGGCCGCCCAGCAGCGCCGCCATACTCGTCACGCCCTGGTCGCGGATGCCGCACGGCACAATGCCGCCAAAGTACGACAAATCCGCGCTGACGTTGAGCGCGCAGCCGTGCTTGGTCACGCCGCGGGCGGTGATGCGCGCGCCGATCGCGCACACTTTGGCCAGCCCTGAGGGCGTATCAGCCCACACGCCGGTCAGGCCTGCGACAGCGCAGGCGCGGATGCCGAAATCGGCCAGCGCGCCGATCACGACCTGCTCCAGCGCGCGCGCGTAGGCGATCGGATCGCGGGTTTCCAGCGTGATGATCGGATACGCCACCAGCTGCCCTGGCCCGTGATAGGTCACGCCGCCGCCGCGATCAGCGCGGTGAACAGCGACCCCGCGCCGCGCGCGTTCGGCTGCGTCCCAAAGCAGGTGCTCAGCGCGGGCAGCAGACCCCAGCGTGAACGTGTGGGGGTGGGTCAGCAGCAGCAGGCGGTCGGGCGCGTCACCGGCCGCCCGCGCCGCCGCCAGCCGGCCTTGCAGCGCTAGCGCAGCGGCGTAGTCCATCTCCCCAAGCTGCCACACCTCGCACACGCGGCTCACGACAGGCGGCCCCCCCGCCGCGGACGATCCAGCAGGCTGTCGAGAAAGGCAAGCGTGGCCGACCAGGCGGCGCGGGCGTGGCCCAGCGCGGCCGGGCTGGCGTCGTCGCTGAAGATGCTGTGACCGGCGCCCTCTAGCACGATGACGCGGTGCGGCAGCGGCCCGCCGGCCAGCTCGTGCCGCAGCGCCGCCACCGTTTCGGCGGAGATGTGCTTGTCGTTCGAGCCATAAACCGCCAGAATAGGAGCCTGCGCTCCGGC
>DAOTWC010000055.1:0-11615 GCA_034435995.1 Anaerolineae bacterium
TCTGCCGGTTCCGAGTGCGTTTGACATGGCAGTGTCCGCGCCCGCTGTGCAGTAAACCCCAACCTCGCGTGTGAGACCGCGTTTCCGTTACTATTAGCATAACACAATTACAGGCCATTGGCCGCTGCGGACGGCCAGCTGTCACGCACGATCAGTGCGTCTGCAGCAAAGCAGCCTTTTCCCAGCACTCGAACTAAAGGCGCGGCGGCGCGCCTGATTGCGAGTTGCATGTCCCGCCGCACATACGTATAATGCCGGTACGCACGTGTGGGGGAGAAGGCTGTGTCAGTCGCCGACGACATTAAGAGCCGGCTGGATATCGTCAGATACATTCAGCAGACTGTGCCGCTCAAGAAAGCAGGCCGCAACTACAAGGCCTGCTGCCCGTTCCACGCGGAGAAAACCCCGTCGTTCGTTGTCAACCCAGAGACGCAGACTTGGCGCTGTTTTGGCGCGTGCGCCGAGGGCGGTGACGTGTTCAGCTTTGCCATGAAGCTGCACGGCTGGTCGTTTAGCGAGGCGCTGCGCGAGCTGGGGCGGCAGGTGGGCGTAGAGGTGCGCCCGCGCAGTCCGCAGCAGCAGACTGCCGACGCCTATCTGGACACCCTGCGCGGCCTGCTGCAGACCGCCGCCGAGTTCTTCCACGCGCGCCTGTGGGACAACCCCAGCCCGCTGGACTATGCGCGGCGCAAACGCGGCTTTGCTGACGCAACGCTGGCCGCCTACAGCATCGGCTACGCGCCCGACGCCTGGACTGCCCTGCGCGACCATCTTTTCGCCCTGGGCTACGACGACGACGCGCTGATCGAGGCCGGGCTGGCGCGCCGCAGCGAGGGCGGCCGCGTCTACGATTACTTCCGCCACCGGCTGATGATCCCTATCCGCGACGAACGCGGGCGCGTGATCGGCTTTGGCGCGCGCGCCCTCAACCCGGACGACAACCCCAAATACCTCAATTCGCCGCAGACGCCGTTGTTCGACAAAAGCCGCACGCTGTTCGGCCTGGACGCCGCTAAACGGGCCATTCGTGACAGCGAGACGGCCGTGATCGTTGAAGGCTACATGGACGCCATCCAGGCGCACCAGGCGGGCTTCCTCAACGTCGTGGCGCAGATGGGCACGGCCATGACTGAACCGCAGCTCAGGCTGCTCGTGCCCCGTTGGGCCACCCGCGTGATCCTGGCGCTCGACTCCGACGCCGCCGGCCAGAGCGCCACGATGCGCAGCTTAGAGGTAGCGCGCGCCGCCCTACGGGCGGACTACACCGGCCGCCTGAAGGTAGAGCTGCGCGTGCTCCAGATTCCCGACGCCAAAGACCCCGACGACCTGATCCGCGAAGCGCCGGAGCGCTGGCAGGCGCTGGTAGAGGCCGCTGTGCCAGTAGCCGATTACGTGATTGACACCGAGATCGCCAATCTGCCGCCAGACGCCGGCGCGCAGCAGGTGGAGAGCCTCGCCCGCCGCCTGCTGCCCATTCTGCTCGCCAGCGACAACAGCCAGTACGCCCGCGAAAACGTGCAGAAGCTGGCCCTGCGGCTGGTCAAACTCAAGCACGAGCGCCGGCTGACCGCGCTGGCGGTCAACGAGCGCGACCTGCTGGCTTGGGCGGCCGAGCAGGAACGGGTGCAGCGCGCCCGCCCGCCGCGCCAGTTCGACGCGCCACCGCCCACCGGCAGCCAGGCGCTGCGCGCCCAGCCCACAGCCCCAGCCCGCCGCCGGCCGCCTGCCAAGACTGCCCGCCGCGAAGCTGAGGTGCTGCGCGCCCTGCTGGTCGAGCCGGACTTGGTCTACGCTGTCAACCGCAAGCTGCGCGAGCTGGCTGGGAACGATCCGGCGCTCCAGCGCGGGCCGCTGCGCGCGCTCGAAGTGGACGATTTTGGCCACAGCGACCACCGCGCCATCATGGCGGCGTTTCAGGCCGCTCTGCGCCAGGACGAGCGCGAGCCGTTCGAGCAGCTTCAGCTTATGCTGGACGACGCGCTGCGGGCGGCGCTGGATGAGATCATGACCGACGCGCTGGACACGCTGCGCCCGCGCCTGCGCTACGGCCTCCAGGCGGACCTGACTGTGCACCTACGGCGCAGCAAATCAACAGTGGACGCCCGCAGGAAACTGATAGAGAATGTGCTTTACCTGCGGCATCAACGCCTCAAGCGCGAGTGCGAAGACCTCACCGTTCTGATGATGGACACGCCCCCTGCTGGCGACGAACAGGCCTTCGGCGCGCTCAGCCGGCTCTCGGTGCGCGCGAAAGGGCTGATCGAAACTGAGCTGCAGCAGCAGGCTCGCGTCCAGCATTGAGCCATTCAGCCACTGCCAGAGTTACTGTCCCGCTTTCCATCATTATTCGTTCTTTCTCGATTGTGAAACAACATGGCACGCAAAACCAAGAACCAGCAGGATGCCCGCCCCCCGAAAAACGCCGCTGATGTTAGCGACGCAGACGACTTTGACTTTGACGACGACGTTGAGCTTGATGACGACGATGACACGCTGTTTGCGGCCTCTCCCAAGCGCGGCAGCAAGCCTGCGGCCGTGCTCGACCCGCTGGACGAAACCGATGAGGACGACTTCGACGAGTTGGAAGACGACGAGCTGGAAGACGCTGACGACGCGCTGGAAAGCCTGCCCATCTCCGATGATCCGGTGCGCATGTACCTCAAAGAGATTGGCCAGGTGCCGCTGCTGGACCCCAACCGCGAGACCTGGCTGAGCACGCACATCGCCGCTGAGCGCCTGCTTCAGACGCTGCTGGACTCGCTGGCGCGCGTGCCAGCGGGCAGCGCCAGCCCCCCGCCTGAACCCGAACCACAGCGCGCTATCGAGCTGGCTTACGAGCACGTCCTGCGCAACTGGGAAGAGGTGCTGGAGGGCGTGGCTGCTTTCGGCATCGAACCTCCTGATCTGCGACGGATCATAGACGAGGTGCAGATGATCGCCGACACGTGGGACGTGGCCGGCGAGTCCTACATCCGCCAGTTCCTGCTCCAGCGCGACTGGGGCCGCGATGAACCCTGGACCGAGCTGGCCCGCCGGCTGTTCAGCGTGGCCGAGGGGCTGTACCTGATCCCCTTTGACGAGCAGATGGCCATCCGCAAGTGGTATCGGGATCACGGCGAGCTGCCCCCGCTGCCCCAGTTCCGCCAGTGGCTGGCCGAAGACACCGACGCGCTGGAAGAGCTGCCGGAAATGTTCGACCGCATCGAGCAGAAGAGCGTGCTGGCTACCGAAGCCCTCACCCGCGCCAACCTGCGCCTGGTGGTGAGCGTGGCCAAACGCTACATGGGGCGCGGCATCAACTTCCTCGATCTGATCCAGGAAGGCAACATCGGCCTGCTGCGCGCCGTCGAAAAGTTCGACCACACCAAAGGCTACAAGTTCAGCACCTACGCCACCTGGTGGATCCGCCAAGCCATCAGCCGCGCCATTGCCGACCAGGCGCGCACCATTCGCATTCCGGTGCACATGGTCGAGACGATCAACCGGCTGATGCGCGTGCAGCGCAGCCTGGTGCAGGAGTTGGGCGGCGAGCCGACCGCTGAGCAGATTGCGCTGGAGATGGACTTCCTCACGCCGGAGGAAACCGAAGCGATACGCCTCATCAAGCGCGAGGGCACGCGCATGGACCCCGGCCTACAGCGCAAGCTGCGCCGCGCCGCCCAGAAAGTGCGCAAGATCATGCGCATCAGCCAGGAGCCGATGAGCCTGGAAATGCCCATCGGCCAGGAGGACAGCAGCCTGCTGGGCGACTTCATCGAGGACGACAAGGTGCTGGGGCCGGTGGACGCCGCCAGCCGCCAGCTTCTCAAAGAGCAGATTCGCTCGGCGCTGGGCGTGCTGAGCGAGCGCGAGCGCGAGGTGCTGGAGCTGCGCTTCGGCCTGCAGGACGGCCAGGATCACACACTTGAAGAGGTGGGCAAGCACTTCGGCGTCACGCGCGAGCGCATCCGGCAGATCGAGGCCAAAGCGCTGCGCAAGCTGCGCCATCCCACCCGCAGCCGCCAGCTGCGCGATTACCTGGAAATCTGACGCGGCTGTCTGCCGCAAGGGGCACAATGGACGTGGACGTTTACCGGCGCTATTACGCTTACGTCCGGTCTGATAACCCTTTCCAGCGGCAGGCGCGGCTGCTGCAATCCGTCTGGCGCGCCGAGCAGGGGTATCCGCCAGGCGAACACGGGGGGCAGCCAGCCGGGGCACGGCTGCCGATGCCCTGGGCGCGGGATACCCTGGCGAACTTCCTCACCGGCACCGCTCGGCAGACTGTCCGCGCTGAAGTGGCGTGCGCCGGGCAGGCCGGAAAACTCATCGCCCAACCGCGCATCTACGACAATCTGCTCTCCAGCCAGCCGCTGTGTTTCAACCTGTTTGCCGAACTGAAGCACGATCTGCCGCTGGCCTCAGTCGTGACAGCCGACCTCACCGGCAAACAGGCTGTCCGCGTCACCCGGCTCGAATTCGAGCATTCACCGGGGCGCGGCGACCCGCGCTACACCGGCGACCATTCTGCATTCGATGTTTATATCGAATACACGCTGCCCGCCGGGGCGCGCGGGTTTCTCGGCGTTGAGGTCAAGTATCATGAAAATCTGGCGGGCGGGAACGACAGGCATCGTCCGCGCTACGACGAAGTCGCGGGCGCTATGGGCTGTTTCAGGCCGGACGCGCTGCCGCTGCTGCGCCAGCCGCCGCTGGAGCAAATCTGGCGCGATCACCTGCTGGCCGGGGCGCTGCAACACGCCGATAGTTTCGACGAAGGCGCGTTCGTCTTTCTGTACCCTGAAGGCAACCGGGCCTGCGCCAGCGCGGCTGCGCGCTATGGCGACTGCCTGAACGATCACGCGACCTTCCGCGTGTGGACGCTGGAAGCGGTTGTCGCTGCGCTGATGCGGCACACCAGCGCGGAATGGGTGGATCGTTTCGCTAACCGGTATCTGCGCTTCGACAGGCTCGCCCGGCTGTAAGCGCTGCCTGCGCGATTACCTGGAAATTTAAGCCTGGGGGAAGATCGGGGCCAGCGTGACAACCTGCCCCAGCAGCGCCGACTCGAACGATTCGTCCGGGCCGTACACGCCCTGCTGCTCAAAGCGGCTGGCGTCGCTGGCACGCCGCCACACCTCGGCATAGCGCGCGTCCGGGTCGGCCAGCCAGTATTCGCGCACGCCGTGTTTCTCGTACAGGCGAAACTTCTCCGCCTTGTCGCGGCGGGCTGTGCCCGGCGACAGCACCTCAATCACCAGGTCAGGCGCGCCATACCAGTAGCCGTCGTCGCCCAGCTGGCAGCGGCTGTCCGGCCCGCTCACCCAAAACACGTCCGGCTGCACGACTGTCTCATCGTCGAGATGCACATCAAGAGGAGCAAACATCACCTGCTCACTGGGAAGCATGCTGCACAGCAGCAGGACGAACTGCCGGACAATGCTTTGGTGATCGTTAGTAGGAGCAGGACTCACAATGATTTCCCCCTCGATGAGTTCGGTCGGCTGGGTCGTCTCCGGGAGCTGACGGTACTCCGCCGCTGTCATGCGCGTTTTCGTCACCATGAGCTACCACTCCTGGCACTATTATTTGTCCAGATTATAACAGACCGCCGCAGGCTGTGACGTCCGCGAGCGGTCTGTTTCTTTCTGACACGCCTGGCCGGCAGCGGGCGCTATTCCTGCCGGAAAACAGCGATGAGCACAGTGTCCGTATCTGGCGTGACGAACGCCCGCGTCGCCTGCTCGCTGCCGTCTGACCAACGCTCGAACGCGTAGCGCACGCCGTTCACCGTCTGTTCGGGCGCGCTGATATCGCGCAGCATGCCGGCCACGCTGGGCAGCCGGTGCGGCGCGCCGTGCCAGTTGTTCTCAACGATCAGATTCAGGCCTGGCGGCTCGGTCTGCAGGTCTATTAGCACGACCTGCGGCTGAATATCTACGTAGGTGCGCGAGGTCAGCCCGGTGGAGTCGGTGGCGGTCAGGATGACGCGGTAGAACACGCTGGTGCTGGTCTGGCCGGTGATGGGGATGGTGAACTCGCCCTCGCGCAGGCCGCTCTGCGGCGGCAGGAAGGGGAAGACGAAACGCGCGAAGTGGAACTCGACCTCCCACCTCAGTGCCTCTGGCGGCAGGTCGCCGTCCTCAGCGTCGCGGCCCAGGCCGGCAAAGGCAATCGTCTCTCCGGCGCGATAGCGGTAGTTCGGCGGCGGCGCTTCGATGGCTGCTTCAGGCCGGCTACCAGCGATCACAGCGAGCTGCGCTGGCCGGCTGACGGCTTCGCCGCGCGCGTTCGTCGCTGTGCAGGCGAACGCGCTCCCGTCGTGATCGAGCGTAGTTTGGGCAATCTCGTAAACTGGTTCATTCGCGCCGGGGATTTCGACGCCGTCGCGCAGCCAGCGGTATGCCAGCGGCCCTTCGCCAACGGCAGCGCAGGCGAACTGGGCCGGTTCGCCGGCCGCCAGGCGCAGGCTGCGCGGCTGGCGAACCATCTGCGGGGCCATCCCCGCTGTGTAGTCCACGCGGTAGAGCGCGCCTGTGCCGCCAGGCGCGCTTTGAGCGACGAAGTACAGGAAGCCCTCTGGCATCACCAGAATGTCGGTAATGCCGTAGGCTTCGGACTCCACAAAGTCGTACACGCGGTTGGCCGTCGGGTCGTAGCGCTTGATCCAGCTGCGGCAGAAGTCGCTGAACAGATAGCTGTCCAGGTAGTCGGCTGGGAACTGCGGCCGCAGCGGCGCGTAAAACCGACCGCTGGTGATGGCGCAGCCGTTAACTGGCCCCTCGATTCCATGCGGATAGGTGTACAGCGGCCCGTCAATTCCCGCCTCGCTGGTATAGCCTTCCGTCATCGGCCAGCCGTAATTGGCCCCGGCGCGCCCTCGGTTGATTTCCTCCCAGCTTCCCTGGCCCACGTCGTTGATGAACATCTCGCCGGTGCGGGGGTGGAAGTCAAAGCTGTATGGGTTGCGCAGGCCGTAAGCCCAGATGGCCGGGTTGATGCCCTCCTGCCCAGTGAACGGGTTGTCTTCCGGCACGCTGCCGTCCGGGTTGAGGCGCAGAATCTTGCCAGAGTAGTTGTAGAGGGCCTGCGAGTTAGGCGGATAGGTGTTGTCGCCCACGCCTAGGTAGAGCGCGCCGTCTGGCCCGAACAGTATCTGGCCGCCGTTGTGATCGGTTGCGCCGCCCAGCGGCGGCATGGCCAGCAGCACGGTCTCGCTTTCCGGCAGCGCCCGGTCGCCGGCGGTCTCGAAGCGGCTGAGGCGGTTGTGGATCTCGCCTTCGGTGCTGGTGTAGTAGACATAGATGTAGCCGTTCTGCGCGAAGGCTGTGTCGAAAGCCAGGCCCAGCAGCCCGCTCTCGCCCACTGGGCTGGCGCTGAGGCTGAGGAAGGGCGGCGACAGCAGTTCGCCGTCGCGCACCACTTGGACAGCGCCCGCCTGTTCCAGGATAAACAGGCTGCCCCCATCCGGAGATAGAACTAATCGCGTGGGATTGGCCAGCCCGTCGGCGACCAGCGTTACAGTGACAGGGTCGGTTTGAGCGAGGACGGCAGCGCCCAGCAACGCAGCGCCCACGATGAGCGCTGCGCCAACGGCGCGCGTGGGTGAGAACAGTGCGGTCATGCAGAACCTCATCGCTAAAGCAGCCGAAGCGGTCAGTTTACCGCCCGCTCAGCGCGGTGTGCCAGAACAAAGTCTTAATAAAACCCCCCGCCGCAGCGCGGCAGGGGGCAGTAGACACAAGGTGTGCGCGGGTGCGCGAGGGATCAGGTGCCGGGGATCAGCACGCTGTCAATGACGTGGATCACACCGTTGCTGGCGCGAATGTCAGTGATGAGGATGCGGGTGGTGTCGTTCAGGTACACGCCGTCCTCGCGCACGTCCACGCGCACCTGGCCGCCGGCCAGCATGTTAAGCGAGGTCTGGCCTACGACGTCAGAGGCCAGGGCGGTGCCGCCCAGCACGTGGTATAGGAGCACGGTTGTCAGCAGGTCCTTGTCGGCCAACACAGTGTCAAGCAGACCCGCAGGCAGGGCGGCGAAAGCGGCGTTAGTGGGCGCGAACACCGTGAAGCTCCCAGGGCTGTTGAGCGTGTCCACCAGACCGGCGGCCTGCAGCGCGGTCACCAGCGTGCTGAAGCGGGCATCGCCAGCAGCGATGGCTGCGATCGTCGGCGATTGATTTAATATCAATCTTAGATGAAGACGAGGCGCATTCGTCATTCATATTTCTTTCGGTTTATATGTACAGTCTGAACAATTCACAACGCGCCCGCACAGCCGATGTGCGGGCGCGTCACGCCAGCCGCTCAATAATCGTACCCGTCCCCATGCCGCCGCCGCAGCACATAGTCTGCAAGCCGAACTGCTTGTCGTGTGTCTGCAGGGCGTATAGCAGAGTCGTGAGCAGACGCGCGCCGCTGGCCCCCAGCGGGTGGCCCAGCGCGATGGCTCCGCCGTGCACGTTCACGCGCGCCATGTCCGGCTGCAGTTCGCGCTGCCACATGGCGACCACGGTGGCGAATGCCTCGTTGATCTCGATCAGGTCAATTTGATCGAGCGTTAGGTTGGCGCGCCGCAGTGCCTGGCGCGTGGCCTCGATTGGGCCGGTGAGCATCAGGTGCGGGTCGCTGCCGACGGTAACGGCCGAGACAATGCGCGCCTTAGGGGTAAGGCCCAGCGCCTCGGCGCGCTCGCGGCTGGCCAGCACCAGCGCTGCTGCGCCGTCGCTGATCTGGCTGCTGTTGCCGGCGGTGGTGACGCCGTCCGGCGTGAAGGCGGGCTGCAAAGCAGCCATCTTCTCCAGCGATGGATTGGCGCGGATACCCTGGTCACGATCCACCGTGAGCGGCTGGCCGTCGTCGTCCAGCCCCTGCAGGGGGACAATCTCGCGCGAGAACCAGCCCTGCTCTGTAGCGCGGGCGGCCTTCACGTGGCTGTCGTAGCCGATCTGATCGGCTTCTGCCCGGCTGATGCCCCACTTGAGGGCGATTTCGTCGGAAGCCACGCCTTGCGGCACGATGTTGTGCGCCTGCATGATGCGGTCGGTAAAGGGTGTGCCCGCCGTCAGGCTGGACCCCATCGGCACGCGCGTCATGCTCTCCACGCCGCCCGCTGCCACGATCTCGGCTTGGCCGCTGGCGATCATAGCTGCTGCCAGGTGGGCGGCCTGCTGGCCAGAGCCGCACTGAAAGTCAACCGTTGTGGCCGGCACGCTGATCGGCAGGCCGGCGTCCAGCACGACGTTGCGCGCCAGGTTGAACGTCTGCTCGGCCACCTGGCTGACGCAGCCCATAATGACGTGATCCACCTGTGTCGGCTCAACGCCGGCCCGCGCCAGCGCGGCGCACAGCGCCTCTGCCCCCAACCGCACCGGGTGCACCTCGCGCAGCCAGCCGCTGCGCCGGCCCACTGGCGTGCGCGCTGCATCAAGAACGACGACTTCTCGCATGGTTCACTCTCCTACTGCCTGCTGCAATTCTGTTTGTACCACATTCGCGCCCGCGCTGCTGCCCTTGTGGAGCGGTGTGATGTATACTGAGAGTATGGCTTCTCTGGCTGATTACCCTATGGCGCTGCGCACGCCCAACCCTGCCATCACCATTCGTCCGGTGCGGGCAGGCGACACGCCAGGGCTGCGCGCCGCCTGCTGGCCAGAGCGCGACTTTGAGACAGTGTACCGCTTTGTGATGCGCGCGCGCCAGACGGCGGCCCAGGGGCGCGGCTTAGGCGTCACCGCGCTGGACGACGCGGGCGCTGTCGCGGGCTACGGTCAGTTCACGCTGTGGCCGCGCTGCGGCGAAATCAGCGACCTGATTGTAACGCCTGACTGCCGCGGCAGGGGTATTGGCACGGCCATCATCCAGTACCTCACGCGGGCCGCGCGTGAGATGGGCGCCGGCTGTGTGGAGATCGGCGTGCAGGCGCACAACGCCAGCGCACTGGCGCTGTACCGACGGCTGGGCTTCAAGGACAGCTACACGCGCGAGATGGACCTGGGCAGCGGCCTAGAGCCGATCATCTACCTGCGGCTCAAGCTGCCGCCGCCGTCGCGCTGACTCTTTAGGACAGGGCAAGGCGCGTGGCGTTAAGTGAGGGTGAATTAGCCTCTCAGTCACACACAGGAGCGCTGGCCCGGCATGCACATCAAGGACAGCATCATGACGCAGCACCAGACCCCGGCTCGCCCTTCCGAGCGCATCGCCGGTGTTTACTTCATGCCGATCAAGGCCTATGCTGACGAGCGCGGCCAGTTCATGGAGACCTTTCGCCGCGAGTGGTTCCCCTGGATCAATTGGGATCGGATACAGAGCAACCGCTCCGACAGCCGTGCAGGCGTGCTGCGCGGCCTGCACTACCACCACCACCAGATTGACTACTGGTATGTCTCGCGGGGCAGCGTGCGCGTGGGCATGGTGGACCTGCGCCGGTCGTCAGCGACCTTTATGGCGGTGGAGACTTACGAAATTGGCGACACAAACAACGTGGGCGTGTTCATCCCGACGGGGGTGGCGCACGGCTTCCTGGCGCTCACCGACGTCACGCTCACATATTTGGTCAATAATTACTACGACGGCGGCAGGGACGAGCTGGGCGTGGCCTGGAACGACCCGCAGATCGCCATCCCCTGGGGCATTGACGCGCCGCTGATGTCGCCGCGCGACCTGCAAAATCCGCTTCTGCGGGATATCCCGCCAGAGCGCCTGCCGCGCTGAGCCAGCCGCTGGCTTGCAGAATTCAGGCTCTAGCCCCGCGAAAGCCACGCCTTCTCTCGCTCAACCCCCTTGCAGCGCAGCGCCTCAGTCGGCAAAGATCGCTGCCACGGGCACAGAACGACCGCCCAGCGCCGGGGACTCGAAGACATCACCGGCCACGAAAGCGCCCAGACGAACGAAAACGCCGTCGCGCAGTGACCACACTTCCACGTGTGCTGTGGCAAGGTCAGCCATCCAGTACTCGCGGACACCAGCTTCTTCGTACAGCGCGAACTTGACCGCTTTGTCGCGCTTGACCGAACCAAGTGACACCACCTCGATCACCAGATCGGGCGGGCCGTGCCAATAACCATCTTCTCTTAGGACACAGCGCGCATTCTGCGGGCTAACCCAGAACACATCCGGCTGAACCACATTCACCGCGTCCAGATAGACATCCAGGGGGGATAGGCGCACTACCCCGCCAAGCGCTGTCTGTCGGGTCGGTTCGCGCAGCAAGGCGTACAGCGCGCCAACCACACTCTGGTGGCGGTCTGTAGGCGTCGGCGACATGATCGCCTCGCCATGAATGAGTTCCGCTGGCTGGTCAGATTCCGGCAGTTCCGCAAATTCTGCCGCTGTCATGCGCATTCTGGCAGATTGACTCACAGCGCACATCCTGCGCCAGACAACCGACGATTCTTCATAGAATTATAGCACACCGAATTACACTGGAAACTGAACGGAGGGTCAAAAGCCGCTGGCATAAGTGTACGTGGCGCCGCCTGAGTACTCATAGAATTATGGCGTTCCCCTCCAGGTTCACTTCACCAATCTGAGGCCGCTTACTTAAGTGTCTCGCAGCAGCGAAGACCCGCAAATGACGGCCCGGTGGAGCACACGAAGTGAACAGCAGGCGCGCAGTAGAACACGGAGACCTCG
>DAOTWC010000056.1:0-44704 GCA_034435995.1 Anaerolineae bacterium
GGCGGCACGCTGATCTTGAACGTGTCGCCCACGCGCTTGCCGGTGAGCGCCGTCTCCAGGCCGGGGACGATGTTGTCCGCGCCGTGCAGGTACTCGAACGGGTCGTCGCGCTCGGCGCGATCCACTTCCTCGCCGTCCACTTTCAATACGTAAGCCAGGCTGACCACCAGGCCATCCGCGATTGTATCTGTCATTGTCTGCATCCCTTATGGAAAAAGCCCCGCTGCAGGGCCGGACAACGGCGAATTATAGCGGCGAGCCGCGGAGATTGGAATAGCGCGCTTAGAGTCTACGCCGCCACCCGCAGCGCCACAAAATCAATCTCCAGCGTGACCTCGTCGGCGATATCGCTGACAGTGGGCGGCGCGTTGATGCCGATGCCGAAATCGCGGTAGAGGATGGTGGTGGTCGCCGTCCCGCGGATGCGCTCCTCGGCCTCGACTGTCACGCTGACGTCGAACGTGACCTGGCGGGTGACGCCGCGCACGGTCAGGTTGCCCGTGATCTGGAAGTCGAGCGTGTCGCCCACGGCTGCCGGGCCGGCTGGCAGACCGCTGTAGGACGTTGGCTCGAACGTGATGAACTCGTTTTCCGGGCGCGAGGTCTGCAGAATCTGGCCGCGCACAGCCTGGTCGCGGAACTCCTGATCGGTGCGGAAGGTGCGGGCGTTAACGGCGATCACGCCCACCTGTGACTGGGCCGGGCTGGCAAAGTCCACGATGATGTCGCCGGCCACCCGCGCTGTGGCCCCCACGACGGTAATCCGGTTGCCCAGCAGCGTCTCGTCAATCTTGTAGCGCGCCTGCGAGCCGTCCTCGGTGATGCGGTATAAGGCGCGCTGCGCTGCGGGCGCGGCAGCCGGGTTGGCGGCAGCCTCTGTCGGCGGCGGCTCGGTGGCCTCTGGCGCGGGCGCGGCCTCTTCCAATGAGAGCGTAGGCGCTACCTCGCGCACGTCGCGGCTGGGCGTGGCGTCGCCTCCGGTAGCCCACAGCAGGCCGAACACGCCTACCGCTACGCCCGCGCCAAACGCCAGCAGCACCAGCAGGATCGTTACACGTCTTGAAACCATGGATAGCCGCTTTCTCCTTGTGAGATACGCTGTGAGATACGCCCCGGCCCCCGTGCAATGCGGCGCGGGGGCCAGGCAGTGTGTTTGATTACTGCACAGCCGGCAGCGCGATCACTGCGCCCGGCTGACCGCCAAACGCGCCAACGGACACCAGCAGGCGGCCGTCAGGGGCCTGCGCCAGGCCGTAGGGGGCGCTGAGGCCTTCAGCGATTGGCGTGATCGCGCCGTCCGCGCCCACCATCACGACGCGGCCTGGCCCCTGCAGGCTGGTCTCGACGGCGTAGATCGTGCCCATCGCGTCTACCAGCACGCTGGTGACGGCTGTTAGGCCGGTGTAGGTCTGCACCAGCTCACCGCCGGACCAGCGCTCGATGCGCGCGCCGCCCTGCGGGAAGGGGAAGCCAGTGAGGAAGCCCACGTAGATATCGCCGTCCGGCCCCACCGTGACTGCTGTCGGCACGGGGTTGTCGTCGGCAAACGACCAAGCGGCGGCCACGCTCAGGCCGGCCTCGCGCGACCAAGCCATCAGGCAGTTGCAGCCGGCGTTGGCAATCAACACCGTGCCGTCCGGCGTCAGCGCCATGTCAACAGGGTTAGACTGCTGGTTGGGGTTGCCGTCCGGGTCCTGCTCCAGCTCCAGGGTCAGCAGGTCTACGAATGTCTTGACGCGGTAGGTTTCCTTGTCCAGTTCGACCAGGGCGTGCGTGAACGGAATGCGGAAATCGCTGGTCTCGCCCAGCAGCAGCCAAATCGAGTCGTCGGTTACGATGACGTCGTGCGCGCCCAGCGGGTTGCCGGCGCGGTAGCTGATGAGGCCGGTGACGATTACCTCAGTCGTGCCGTCTGGCGCTACCCGCGTGATCTGGCTGGACGCGCCGAAGGGGTCGTCGCTGGCGGTCAGGTTGGGGCCGGCGCTGCCTGCTTCGGCGATGTAGAGGCTGCCGGCGCTGTCGAACGACATCTGGCGCGGGCTGGCCAGCCCGTCCACCACCGTCACGCCGCTTTCCTGAGCGACAGCCGGAAGCGCTGCCACCAGCAGCAGCGCCAACACGATCAAGCTCTTGCGCACCATACTGTTCTCCTCATATCTCATCCTGTGTCAGCGGGCGGCAGAAGGCTGCGCGCCCGCCAACCATGCTACCGCCAGCAGATGAGAATCAGTTTCAGACCGCAGCGGTTACTCATCCAACGTTCATGAAACGGACCGGTGTCCGGGCTGCAGAGCGGGGCGGCCTCAGGTGGCCACAATTACAGTGCTCCCCGCCGTGTCCTCCTGGTACAGCGTGAGCAGATACCAGCCTAGGAACACCAGCAGCGCCAGTGAGGGCAGGTCGCGCGCGGCGGGCGCGCTGCTGACTTCGGCGTTCAGGCGCAGGATGCCGCCGCTCTGGAAACCGAGGAACGGCTCGCCGTCCGGCGTCACCCAGGCCCACTTCGTGCCCCAGAAGTTGCTCTGTTTCCAGTCGTAGGCGCGCCCATCGGCGAATATCAGCCGGCCGCTGGACATGCCCCGGTATTCAAAGCGGGCCGGCTCGTCGCCGGTCACTGCTGTCTGGATGGTGATGCGCCGGTTCCACCAGCCGCGGCGCTCGAAGCGCCAGCGGTTGCCGGGCGCGTCCACCTCGACAGCGCTGTTCCACCAGCGAAGGCGCTTCATGGTGGCGATCACTTCATCGTCTTGGGTGCGCAGCTCGTAGCGGTAGCTGCCCACTTCGACCCAGCGCAGGCCGTCCAGCTCCAGCTCTTTCCAGGCTTTCATCGTCAGCTCCTTTCCGCCTTTATTCCGCTGTTCTTACACAACAATACGCGGCCGCCCGACGGGGTGTTGCAGGCAGGCTGGATAACCCCCCACTTTCTGGTAGAATCGCCCACCGGCGAAACGCGAGAGAACGAGCCAATGCAATCTGACGTAAGCGTGTTTCAGTTGGTGCGGCGTTTCGGCTGGTGGCTGGCGCTGCTGGCCGTGGCCGCGCTGCTCCTGAGCGCTGTAGTGGGAACCGGCCAGGATGCCGGGACCGTCCTCACCATCTTCACCACCCGCTTTCTGGGCATCTTTATCGAGGCCGCGCCGTTCCTGCTGCTGGGCACGCTGGTGTCGGGCCTGCTGGATGTGTTCGTCAGCCGCGACGACATCGCCCGGCTGACGCCGCGCAGCCCGGTGCTGGCCACGATAGCCGGCGCGTTCATGGGCTTCGCTTTCCCCGTGTGCGAGTGCGGCGTCGTGCCGGTGGTGCGGCGGCTGTTCGGCAAGGGGCTGCCCATGTCGGTGGGTGTGACGTTCCTGCTGGCTGCGCCGGTGATGAATCCGATTGTAGTCGCCAGCACGTTCACCGCCTTCGGCTGGGGGCCGATCTTCATCGGGCGCTTTGTCATTACAGCAGTTGTCGCCATCAGCGCTGGCCTGGTGTTCGCGCTGGGCGCGCGCCCGCAGGACGTGCTGCTGCCGCGGGGTCTGGTTCCGGCGGCGGGCGGTTCGGGCAGCGCGCTGCCGGTCTACCGGCGGCCGGCGCTGGGCGCTGGCCTGCTGCGCGCGCTGGGCATCGCCGCCGATGAGTTCTTCGAGATGGGCCGCTACCTGGTGATCGGCTCGATGCTGGCGGCGGGAATGCAGACGCTGGTGGCGCAGGATGTGCTGCTGGCGCTGGGCACCGGCCCGGTCACGTCGGTGATCGTCATGCAGATCATGGCGTTTGTGCTCAGCGTGTGCTCGACAGTGGACGCCTTCTTGGCGCTGGCGTTTGTAGGCACGTTCACGGCTGGCTCGATCTTGGCGTTCCTCACCTTTGGCCCGATGGTGGACATCAAGAGCACGATGATGTTCTTAGGCGTGTTCCAGCGGCGCGTGGTCGCCTACCTGATCCTGCTGCCGCTGCTGATGACGCTGCTGATCGGCGTGTGGATCAACCTCAATCTGCCGTTATAAGACCGGAGCACACTGCTGCCATGCAAACCGCTGAGCGCCTGCGCGACCACGACCATCACCATGATCACGATCATGACCACGAGCACGACCACCGGCGCGAGACGATTTACGCTTGGGCGCGGGCCGCGCTGCTGATCGGCCTGGGGTTGTATTTCGTTTACAACATCGTCAGCGGCAACCTGGCCAACTACATCAACGCGCGCTTCGCCTGGCTCAGCGTTGTGGCGGCGGCGCTGTTCCTGCTGCTGGGGGCGGCCGCTGTCTACCGGCTGCTGCGCCACGGCCACAGCCACGACGACGCGCACCACGATCACGATCATGACCACGATCACGGCGCGTTCTCGTGGGGCGTGATCGCCGTCGTCGCTGTCCCGTTGGTGCTGGGCACGCTCGTGCCGTCGCAGCCGCTGGGGGCCAGCGCTGTCGGCGGCAGCTTCAACATGGACGCTGTTGCCAGCGGCGGCGCGATGACGTTTACCATCGCCCCGCTGGATCGCAACGTGCTGGACTGGGTGCGCGTCTTCAACGCAACGGACGACTTGAGCGCCCTCAACGGCCAGGAGGCCGACGTGATCGGCTTTGTCTACCACGATGACACAATGGACGACGACGTGTTCATGGTCACCCGCTTCACTATCAGCTGCTGCGTGGCCGACTCGGTGGCGGTGGGCCTGCCGGTGCAGTGGCACGATGTGCCGCCGCTCGACACCTGGGTGCGCGTGCTGGGCCGCTTCGAGCTGGGGACGTTCCGCGGTGAGCAGAAGCCGATACTGCGCCCGACCAGCGTCGAGGTAGTCGAGCAGCCGGCGCACCCGTATTTGTATCCATAACCTCACCCCCCCCAACCCCTCTCCACTTGGAGAAGGGAGGCGCGCGCAGCGCGACGGGGTGAGGTTCGTCCTGGCAAAGGCGGACCAATGACGCGCTTTGACCGTATGGTGCTGGCCGTGCTCGCCGGGCTGGTGGCGGCCACTATCCTGGTGATCGCCCTGGGCGACAACGTGGGCGTGCAGATCGTGCGCACCGCGCCTACTGGGGTGGCTGCCAGCACCGCCGGCGTCGCGATCCAGTTCAACGAGCCGATGCAGTGGGACACTGTCACGCCGCGTTTCCATGTCGAGCCGCCTGTCGAGGGCGATTTCGCCTGGACCGGCAGCACGCTGCGCTTTCGCCCCGCCGAGCCGCTTCAGCCGGGCGCGGCCTACACCGTCACGCTGGAGCGCGGGGCGCAGGGCCGCACCGGGCGCGAGGTGCTGCGGCCTGTCAGCTTCACTTTCAACGTGCGGTCGCCGCGCGTGGCTTACCTCGCCCCGTCTGACGCCGTGCCGCAGAACGTGTGGATCGCCGACCCAGCCGACCCAGCCAGCGCCCAGCAGGTGACGTTCAGCCCGTCGAGCGTGCTCAATTTTGACATCAGCCCGGACGGGACGCGCATCGCTTTCGCTGAGCGCAGCAGCGAGACCGGCACGTCCGATATCAAGCTGCTCGACCTGCAGACGGGCGCGCTGCAGCAGCTCACCAACTGCCCGGAGAGCGACTGCAACACGCCGGTGTGGCGGCCCGACGGCCAGATGATTGCCTACCACCGGATTGATTACAACCTGGGCCTGGACAACGTGGGGGCCAGCCCCACCCGTGTCTGGCTGATTGACCTGACCACCACGCCGGCCAGCACGCGCCCGCTGTTCGCTGACTCGCAGATTCTAGGCTACGCGCCGCAGTGGTCGGCTGATGGCACGCGCATCGCCGTATTCGACAACAACAGCCTGGGCATCCTGGTGTACGACTTCACCGACGGCAGCACCGCGCTCATCCCCACCCGCGCCGGCGGCGGCGATGTCAGCCTGTCACCGGACGGGCGGCGCGTTGTCTTTCCGCGCCTGATTATTCAGGGCATGGAAGCGCGCTCCAATTTGCAGATGGCTGACCTGGAGACCGGCCAGATCGTGGACCTGACCAGCCCCGACGAGCCGCAGGACGACACGCAGAGCGACTGGCATCCGGACGGCGTGCGGCTGGCGCTGGCCCGCCGCTACCTAGACGAGCGCTACACGCGCACGCGCCAGCTCTACCTGCTGGATACTTCCACGGGCGAGGCCGCGCCGCTGATCGAGGACCCGCGCTACTTCAACGGCTTCTTCTCGTGGGACCCGCAGGGGCGCAGCTTGGTGATCCAGCGCTTCCCTGAGCTGACCGAGGACGGCGAAATCAACAACGCCGGCCGCCCTGAGGTGTGGACGTATGACCTGGAAACCGGCGCGCTGACGCTGGTGGCGACCAACGCCTATTTCCCGCGCTGGGTGCCGTGATGCCAGCGCCTCGCCCTCGCTGCGCTGTGCGCGACTCCTTTCTTTGCCAATGGAGAAGGGACAAGGGGTGAGGACAGCAGCGGAGCGAGCCCTAATGGAGAACGTAATGTATGACCGCTGACCCCCAACCTGAACGCCGCCGCCTCAACCCGGCGCTGCTGGCCCTGCTGCTGGTGCCGCTGCTGGGCGCTGCTGGCGCGCTGGCGGCTGTCTACGCCAGCGGCGGCCTGAACCCGGCCCCGCCCACGCCCGCGCCGGTTACGGCGCAGGTCTCGCCGCTGGTGGGCCGCCCCGCGCCCAATTTCGACCTGGAGACGCTCTACGGCGGTTCGGTGCGGCTGTCCAGCCTGCGCGGGCGGCCTGTGTTCCTCAATTTCTGGGCCACCTGGTGCGAGCCGTGCACCCGCGAGCTGCCGGCCTTCATGGCCTTTATGGCCGAGCAGCCGGAGGGCGGCCCGATCATCCTGGCCGTCAACGCCGGCGAGCCGGCGGCGCGCATCGAGGCTTTCCTGACGGAGCAGGGCATCACCGGCATACCTATCCTGCTCGATCCCGATTTTCGCACCAACACCGCCTACCGCGCCGACCGCATCCCGATGACCTACGTCATTGACCGGGCGGGCGTGGTGCGCGACCGGCACGTAGGCGAACTCAAGCTGGATGACCTGCGGGCGTATGTCGAACGATACGGCGGATAGCGCCGCGCCGCGGCTGCGCATCGTGTGCGTGGGCATCGGCAGCCCGCTGCGCGGCGACGACGCCGCTGGCCTGCTGGCCGCCGCCGCTGTGCGCGCCGCTGACCTGCCCGGCGTGACCGTCGTCGAATCCACCGGCGACGGCGCGGCGCTGCTCGACGTGTTCGCCGGCGCGGACGCCGTCTACCTGCTGGACGCAGCGCAGGCTGGCGGCCCGCCGGGGACGATCCACCGCGTGGACGCGCTGGCACGGCCGCTGCCGCGTGGGCTGTTCGCCGCGTCGTCGCACCTGTTCGGCGCAGCCGAGGCAGTCGAGATGGCGCGCGCGTTGGGCCAGCTCCCGCCCCGCCTGGTGATCTACGGCGTCGAGGCGGCGGATTTCACGCTCGGCGCGCCGCCGTCGGAGGCTGTCGCGGCGGCGGCGCACGAAGCCGCGCAGCGGGTGATTGAGGAGATAGCGAACCTCACCCCTCCACCCCCTCTCCATGTGGAGCGGGGGAGTCGCGCGCAGCGCGACGTGGATGAGGTCAATGAGGCGGCCCGCCTGCGGCTGACGGTGCGCGGGGCGGTGCAGGGCGTGGGCTTCCGCCCGTTCGTCTACCGGCTGGCGCGCGAGCTGGCGCTCGCCGGCTGGGTGAACAACGCAGCGCAGGGCGTGTTCATTGAGGTGGAAGGCCCGCTCGCCGCGCTGGAAGCCTTCCGCGCCCGCCTGGAGAGCGACGCCCCGCCGCGCGCCATCGTACAGAGCGTAGAGACAGCGCGGCTCACGCCGGTCGGCTACACGGCGTTCGAAATCCGCAGCAGCGCGAGCGGCGGCGCGCGCACGACGCTGGTGCTGCCGGACATGGCCACCTGCCCGGACTGCCTGGCCGAGATTTTCGACCCATCGAACCGCCGCTACCGCTACCCGTTCACCAACTGTACCAACTGCGGCCCGCGCTACAGCATCATCGAGGCGCTGCCCTACGACCGGCCCAACACCACCATGCGCCATTTTCCCATGTGCCCGGCCTGCCGCGCCGAGTACGAAAATCCGCTCGACCGGCGCTTTCACGCCCAACCGAACGCCTGCCCGGTGTGCGGGCCGCGCCTGGCGCTGTGGGGGCCAGACGGGAGCGAACAGGCCCGCGACGACGACGCCCTGCGGCTGGCAGAGGACGCGCTGCGCGCTGGGTTGATCGTGGCGGTCAAAGGGCTGGGCGGCTTCCACCTGATGGCGGACGCCCGCGACGAAACGGCGGTGCGGCGGCTGCGCGCCCGCAAGCGGCGCGAGGCCAAGCCCTTCGCCCTGATGTACCCGTCGCTAGACGCGATCCGCGCTGACTGCGACGTGTCGGAACGCGAAGCGGCGCTGCTGACTGCGCCCGAAGCGCCGATCACGCTGCTGCGCCGCCGCGCTGGCGTGGGCGGCGTGGCTGAGGCAGTCGCGCCGGGCAACCCCTATCTGGGCGCGATGCTGCCCTACACACCGCTGCACCATCTGCTTATGGCTGATTTGGGCTTTCCAGTAGTGGCCACCAGCGGCAACCTGTCTGACGAGCCGATCTGCACCGACGAGCGCGAGGCGCTGGAACGGCTGGCCGGCGTCGCCGATTTGTTCCTGGCGCACAACCGGCCCATCGCCCGCCACGTGGACGACTCGATCGTGCGCGTGATGGCCGGCCGCGAGCTGGTGCTGCGCCGGGCGCGCGGCTACGCGCCGCTGCCGGTGCGCGCCCCGTTCGACCTGCCGCCGGCGCTGGCGGTGGGCGCGCACCTCAAAAACACGGTGGCGGTGGCCGTTGGGCGCGACATATTCACCAGCCAGCACATCGGCGATCTCGAGACGGCCCAGGCTTTCGACGCCTTCACGCGCACCGCGGCCAGCCTGCAGGCGCTCTACGACCTGCGGCCGCAGGTGATCGCCTGTGATCTGCACCCGGACTATCTTTCGACACAGCACGCTGTCCGCGCCGGCCTGCCGCTGGTGCGCGTGCAGCACCACTACGCGCATGTGCTGGCGTGTATGGCTGAGCACGGCGTCGCGCCGCCGGCGCTGGGCATCGCGTGGGACGGGACAGGCTACGGCCCAGATGGGATGGTGTGGGGCGGCGAGTTCCTGCGCGTGACCGACAGTGGCTGGGAGCGCGCCGCGCATCTGCTGCCGTTCCGCCTGCCCGGCGGCGACGCTGCCGCCCGCGAGCCGCGCCGCTCGGCGCTGGGGGCGCTCTTCGCTGTGTACGGCGCGCAGGTTTTCGAGCGCGCTGACCTGCCGCCGCTGGCGGCTTTCAGTTCACAAGAGCGCGCCGTCCTCCACACAATGCTCGAACGCGGCCTCAACGCGCCGCTCACGTCCAGCGCCGGGCGGCTGTTCGACGCGGCAGCAGCGCTGTTGGGCCTGGCGCAGCAGTCAGCTTACGAGGGCGAAGCGGCCATGATGCTGGAGTTCGCTGCCGAGGGCTTCACGGCGGACGAGCCGTACCCGTTCGCGCTGGACGCCGAGGGTGTCCTCGACTGGCGACAGATGATACGCAATATTGACGACGAACGGCATAAAAACGTCCCGGCGGGATTCCAGGCGGCGCGATTCCATACTACACTAGTAGAAATGATGGTCGCGGTGGCGCAGCAGGCCGGCGAACAGCGTGTAATTCTGACCGGCGGCTGCTTCCAGAACCGCCGCCTCACCGAGCAAGCTGTGACGCGGCTGCGCGCCGCCGGTTTTGAACCGGTGTGGCACCGGCGCATCCCGCCCAACGACGGCGGCATTGCGCCGGGTCAGCTCATTGCGGCGGCGCTGGCGCAGGGGGTGAGTGAGGGCAGGCGCGGGGGTGATGCATCAACCCCCTACGAGTAGAGGAATTTAGGGTGAGGAGTGATTTACGATGTGTCTCGCAGTTCCGGGCAGGATTCTCGACATTTCCGGCGATGACCCGATCATGCGCACCGGCCGCGTGGACTTTGGCGGGGTCGTCAAAGAGGTCAACCTGGCGTATGTGCCGGAGGCGCAGGCCGGCGAGTACGTGATCGTCCACGCTGGTTTCGCCATCAGCACGCTAGACGAGGCCGAGGCCAGCAAGGTGTTCGAGTACCTGCGCGAGATCGGCGACCTGGACGAGCTTGAGGTGGGCGACGATGCGGTTTATTGACGAGTACCGCGATCCAGAGGCCGCCCGCCAGTACGCCGAGGCGCTGGCCAAAATCACGACGCGGCCCTGGACGATCATGGAAGTGTGCGGCGGGCAGACGCACGCCATCATCAAGTTCGGCGTGGACACGCTGCTGCCGCCGCAGATCACGCTGCTGCACGGGCCGGGCTGCCCGGTCTGCGTCACGCCGGTGGAGCTGATTGACCGCGCCATCGAGCTGGCCGCCCGCCCGGATGTGATCTTCACGTCGTTCGGCGACATGCTGCGTGTGCCCGGCTCGCGCACCGACCTGCTGTCGGTCAAGGCCGGCGGCGGCGACGTGCGCATGGTCTACTCGCCGCTGGACGCGCTCAAGATCGCGCGGCTCAACCCGGACAAGCAGGTGGTGTTCTTTGCCGTCGGCTTCGAGACCACCGCCCCCGCCAACGCGATGGCCGTCTACCAGGCGCGCCAGCTGGGCATCAAAAACTTCTCGATCCTGGTGTCGCATGTGCTGGTCCCGCCGGCCATCGAGGCGATCCTGAGCGCGCCTGACTGCCGCGTCAGCGGCTTCCTGGCGGCGGGCCACGTGTGCGCGGTGGTGGGCTTTGAGGAGTATTACCCGCTGGCGGCCAAGTACCGCGTGCCGTTCGTCGTTACCGGCTTCGAGCCGCTGGACATTCTGCAGGGCGTGTACATGGTGGTGAAGCAGCTTGAAGAAGGCCGTGCTGAAGTCGAGAACCAGTACAGCCGCACGGTGCGGCGCGAGGGCAACGTGCCGGCGCAGGCGCTGCTGCGCGAGGTGTTCCAGGTGACGCACCGCAAGTGGCGCGGCATCGGCGAGATACCGCACAGCGGGCTGGCGCTGCGCCCGGAATTCGCTGCCTACGACGCCGAACAGCGCTTCGGGCTGGCCGGGCCGGGCGTTGAGGAGGACACCGAGTGTATCAGCGGGCTGGTGCTGCAGGGCGTGAAGAAGCCGCACGAGTGCCCAGCCTTCGGCACGCGCTGCACGCCGGAGCGCCCGTTGGGCGCGACGATGGTTTCCAGCGAGGGTGCGTGCGCCGCTTACTACCGCTACCGGCGGCGCGAGCTGTTCAGCGACCCAGCGTGACTGCGCTGCCTCACCCCCTAACCCCCTCTCCGATGGAGAGAGGAAGCGAGGCGCAGGTGCGCGGGGGTGAGGTTCTGACGACTAAAGACTGCAGACTGACGACTGACGACTAATGACTGACACCCTTGATTTCACGCTTGCGTGTCCCATCCCCATCTCGCAGTATCCGCACGTGCTGCTGGCGCACGGCGGCGGCGGCAAGCTGATGCACACGCTCATCGAGAAGATGTTCGTGCCGGCCTTCAGCAGCCCGCTGTTAGCGACGCGCCACGACAGCGCTGTGCTGCGCCTGGGCGACGCGCGGCTGGCCTTCACCACGGATTCGTTTGTGGTGCGCCCCTTGTTCTTCCCCGGCGGCGACATCGGCGCGCTGGCGGTGAACGGCACGGTCAACGACCTGGCGATGGCCGGGGCGCGCCCGCTGGCGCTCAGCCTGGCGCTTATCATCGAGGAAGGGCTGCCGATGGACACGCTGTGGCGCGTAGTGCAGTCCGTGCAGGCCGCGGCCCAGGCCGCTGGCGTGCAGATCGTCACCGGCGACACCAAAGTGGTGGATCGCGGCAAGGGCGACGGCGTGTTCATCAACACCGCCGGCATCGGCCTGGTCGAGCACGGTCTGGAGATCAGCCCGGCCAGCGTGCGCGCCGGCGACGCCGTCCTGCTCAGCGGCGACATCGGGCGGCACGGCATCGCCATCATGGCGCAGCGCGAGGGACTGGCCTTCGAAAGCGAGATCGCGAGCGACTGCGCGCCGCTGGTCGAGCCGGTGCGCCTGCTGATTGAGGCTGGTGTCAGCGTGCGCTGCCTGCGCGACCTGACGCGCGGCGGGCTGGGCAGCGCGCTGATCGAGATCGCCGAGGCGGCCAAGCTGCACGTTCACATTGACGAGCGGGCCGTGCCCGTGCGCGAGGACGTGCGCGGCGCGTGCGAAATTCTGGGGCTGGACCCGCTGTTCGTGGCCAACGAGGGCCGCTTCGCCGCGTTTGTCGCGCCGGAAGACGCCGACCGCGCGCTGGAAATCCTGCGGGCGCACCCGCTGGGCGAGGATGCCGTGCGCATCGGCGAGGTGCGCGACGACCGCGCCGGCCTGGTGACGCTGCGCAGCGCCATCGGCGCAGACCGCGTGGTGGACATGCTCAGCGGCGAGCAGCTCCCGCGCATCTGCTGATCGCCATGCACGAGCTGCCGGTGACACAGAGCATCTTGAACATCGTCGTGCGCCACGCCGAACAGGCCGGCGCAGCGCGCATCACAGACATCCGGCTGGTGATCGGCCAGCTTTCCTCGATTGTGGACGACTCGGTGCAGTTCTACTGGGACATGATCGCCGCTGGCACGATCGCCGAGGGGGCGCGGCTGCACTTCCAGCGCGTGCCGGCTCAGATGCAGTGCCAGGCGTGCGGCGCGGCGTTCGCGCTGGCGGCCAGTGCCGATTTCGCCTGTCCGCAGTGCGGCAGCAGCGATGTGCGCGTGACCGGCGGCGAGGAGTTCTACGTCGAGTCGATTGATGTGGAGACGGCATAACCCTCACCCTGACCCCCTTCGTGGGCGAGGGGAATTCAGGGGTGAGGTTTGACTGACGACTAGCGACTGACGACTGGAGACTCTCCATGACACGCATACCCGTTGTGGAAAACATTATGAGCGCCAACGACCAGATCGCGGCGGAGAACCGCGCGCGCCTGGACGCCGCCGGCGTCTACGCGCTCAACGTGATGGCCTCGCCTGGCGCGGGTAAAACCGCCCTCATCGAGGAGACCGTGAAGCGGCTGGCGGGCCGCCTGCGCCTGGGCGTGATCGAGGGCGACTTGGCCACCAGCTTGGACGCCGAGCGCACCGAGGCCGCCGGGGCGGTTTCGGTGCAGATCAACACCGGCGGCAACTGTCACCTGGAGGGCTGGATGGTGCGCGACGCGCTGGCGCGCCTGCCGCTGGCCGATCTCGACCTGGTGATCGTTGAGAACGTGGGCAACCTGGTGTGTCCGTCGGGCTGGGCGCTGGGGACACACCGCCGCGTGCTGGTGGCCTCTGTGCCCGAAGGCGACGACAAGCCCTACAAGTACCCCACCATGTACCACGGCGTGGACACGCTGGTGATCAACAAGATAGACCTGCTGCCCTACGTGACGTTCGACATGGAGCGCTTCCGCCGCGGCGTGGAAACGCTCAACCCCGGCCTGACGACGTTCGCGCTGTCGTGCCGCACGGGCGACGGCCTGGACGCCTGGGTGACATGGCTGGCTGAACAGGTGGCAGTTTACCGCGCCGAGCGGGCCGAGGCTGCCCGGTGAGCCGAGCGGCTGTCCTGGCGCTGCTGGCGCTGGGGCTGCTGCTGGCGCTGGCCGCGCGACTGGGCGCGCAGGAAGCCGCGCTGCAGGGGCCGCTGCTGGCCGCCGACACCGCGCAGCAGGATCGCATCGTCGTTTACGATCTAGGCGGGGCGGCCCGGCGCGAACTCCGCTTCGGCCCCGGCTGGGTGCGCGTGTGGGGCTTCAGCCCCGACGGCTGCCGCCTCTTGTTCACGCGCAGCGACGGCCCGGACGCCAGCCGCGTCTACACCGCCCGTCTGGACGGGAGCGATGTGCGCGCGCTGGTGCAGTACGACGAGCTGCTGCCAGACGCGTGGCGCGCCTGGAATCCACAGTGGCAGCCAGGCGGCAGCCGGGTCGCCTTCACGCTGATCCGCGACGTGCCGCAGCGCGACGGCGGCGTCCGCCGCACCTATCACATCGCCTGGGTGAGCGCAGACGGCGGCGCGCCCCAGCTCTACAGCGCCAGCGGCGACGAGCACGAGCCGCAGTGGTCGCCGGACGGCGCATGGCTGGCCTACATCGCCTACGATGAGCGCCCTGCCGGGGCTGACATCTACTCAACCGCTGTGCCGACGCCAGCCGGCCAAACCGGGCCGCCCGCCCCGCTGCTGCGCGAGGCCGACCTGTGGCTGGTGCGCGCCGACGGCCAGGCCAAGCAGCGCCTCACCAGCTTTCCCACCGGCAGCGTGCGCGGGCCGCGCTGGTCACCAGACGGCGATCTGATCGGCTTTGTCTACTCGCCCAGCCCCGGCAACGACCAGTTCTACATGATCGCCGGGCAGGCGGGCGCTCTGCCGACACAGCTCAGCCAGCAGTGGAGTCTGATCCTCGACCTTACTTGGCTGCCGGACGGCAGCGCCATGCTGGCCGCCGTGCGCGACTTCCGCGACGTGCGCGACAACCGCCTGTGGCGCATTCCGCTGCTGGGCTGGGCCGATACCGATGCCGCGCTCTACCTCGACAACCCGGCGCTGGCCTACGCTGACTACCCGCGCTTCAGCGCCGACGGGCGCTGGCTGGCGTTCCGCAGCGCTTACGCCCTGGCCGTTGTGGACACCGCCACCCAATCGTGGGCCATCTTCGACGAAGCGCTGCCCGGCAACACGCCGCCGGTGTGGAGTCCGGCGGGCTTCCAGGGCGAGACCGCCTGCTGACGGCCTGGGCCGGCCCCACCGGCCCTAGATGAGCGCCAGACTAACGTTCGGCAGAAGCGGTTGACAGCCGGACCGCAGTTCGGTTAGACTTTGAGCTGTAATCTTGTGGCCTGAAAAGTTCGACCAGCGGAGAGATACGCTCATGCAGGCCTGCACATGTCTGAAGCAGGGGCGCTGACCACAGCTTCAGACGGTAAACTCAGCCAGTAACCGAGGCCAGCAGAGGCCGTAAGAAGCGTGGGAACGCCCCTGGGGCGGTGGTGCAGCCACCGTCACTGTGACCGGGCAGAGTTCCGCGCTTTTTTGCTGTCTGCTGGCTTTTTTGTTGAGCTGCAGCGTTAATCAGGATCGAGATCACCCGCGCCGGCTGGCGCGCAGAAGGACACAGGCACACATGGTAGCAGCGACAACGCCCAGGCTTTACATTCCCGCGCTGACCGTCGAGCAGCAGATCGGCGGCACGCCGCTGGTCAGTTTCCAGCGCATCACCGCCCACCTGCCGCCGTCGGTGAGCGTCTACGCCAAAGCCGAGTGGGTTAACCCCGGCGGCAGCGTCAAGGATCGGGCCGCGCTTAACATCATCCGCCAAGCTGAGCAGAGCGGCGCGCTGGCCCCCGGCAAGACGCTGGTGGACAGCACCAGCGGCAACACCGGCATCGCCTACGCCATGTTGGGCGCGGCGCGCGGCTACCGCGTGCGGCTCTACATCCCGGCCAACGCCAGCCCGGAACGCCTGGCCATCCTGCGCGCCTACGGCGCTGAGCTGATCCTGACCGACCCGCTGGAAGGCTCTGACGGCGCGATTCTGGCCGTGCGCGAGCTGGTGCAGGCCGCGCCCGACCGCTACTTCTACGCAAACCAGTACGGCAACCCGGCCAACTGGCAGGCGCACTACCACACAACTGGCGTCGAAATCTGGCAGCAGACGCACGGAGCGGTGACGCACTTCGTCGCTGGGCTGGGCACCAGCGGCACGCTGATGGGCACGGGCCGCCGCCTGCGCCACTACAACCCGGCCGTGCAGGTGGTGGCCGTCGAGCCGGACTCGCCGTTCCACGGCCTGGAGGGACTCAAGCACATGCCCACCGCTATCCGGCCGGACATCTACGACCCGGCTCTGCCGGACCGCACGCTGCGCGTCAGCACCGAGGCGACCTACGCGATGGCCCGGCGGCTGGCGCGCGAGGAAGGCTACCTGGTGGGCATCAGCTCGGCGGCGGCGATGGTGGCCGCGCTCCAGGTAGCCGAAGAGCTGGCCGACTCCGGCCAGCCGGGCGTGATCGTCACCGTGTTCCCGGACAGCGCCTACAAGTACCTGAGCGAGGCGTTCTGGCAGGGATAACGCCCAACGAAAAAGCATCCCCTCTCCGCGCGGAGAGGGGATGCCGGCGCGCAGGCACAAGGCCTAGGCTTAACGCGGCTGACGGCGTTCGTGGCCGAGCAGATCGCGCTGATTGAGGCGCAGGTAGTCGCTGCTGGCGTCGGCGTGCCGCTCGAAGATCAACTGGCCGCCCATCTCGTCAATCACCACCAGGTCGCCGGGCGTGAAATCGCCCTTGAGGAGCTGCACGCTCAGCGGGTTCTCGATGTAGCGCTGAATGGCGCGCTTGAGCGGGCGCGCCCCGAACTGCGGGTCGTAGCCCTTCTCAGCCAGCCACTGGCGCGCCGGTTCAGTCAGATGGACGCCAATGCCGGATTCGGCCAGCCGTTCGGCAATGCCGCGCATCTGCAGGTCCACGATCTTCTCCACGTCGGCCAGCGTCAGCGGCGCGAAGATGATGATCTCATCAATGCGGTTGAGGAACTCCGGCCGGAAGGTCTCGCGCATGGCGCGTTCGATCTTCTGGTGGTCGGCCACCGCCTGGGCGTCTGTCGGCTGGATGAAGCCCAGCGCCCCGCCGCGCCGCACAAACTCCGTGCCCAGGTTGCTGGTCATAATGATGACCGTGTTGCGGAAGTCCACCGTGCGGCCCTGGCCGTCGGTGAGGCGGCCGTCCTCCAGCACCTGGAGCAGCGCGTTCCACACGTCTGGGTGGGCCTTCTCGATCTCGTCGAACAGGATCACGCGGTAGGGGCGGCGGCGCACCACTTCGGTGAGCTGGCCGCCTTCTTCATAGCCCACGTAGCCGGGCGGCGCGCCGAACAGCCGGCTGACGGTGTGCTGCTCGCGGTACTCGCTCATGTCAATGCGCACCAGCGCCTCTTCGTCGTCGAACAGGAACTCGGCCAGCGCCTTGGCCAGCTCAGTCTTGCCCACGCCGCTGGCCCCCAAGAAGATGAACGAGCCGATCGGCCGCTTGGGGTCTTTCAGGCCGCTGCGCGAGCGGCGGATGGCGTCGGCGATGGCCACCACGGCCGCGTCCTGGCCGATCACGCGCTGGTGCAGCGCCTCTTCCATGCGCAGCAGCTTCTCGCTCTCCGTCTCCAGCATCTGGCTGACGGGAATGCCCGTCCACTGGGCGACCACCTGGGCGATATCTTCGCTGTCCACCACCTCATCGAGCGTGTGTTCCTGCTGCCACACGAAGCGGCGGCGCTCGAACTCCTCCTCAAGCTGGAGACGGCGCACCTTGTATTCCGCAGCGCGCTCGTAGTCGCGGGCGATGCCGGCGGCTTCCTCGTCGGCCAGCAGCCGGTCAATGGAGTCCTTCATCTTTTTGAGTTCGGGCGGCATCGAGTAGAGCGCCACGCGCAGCTTGGCGGCGGCTTCGTCCAGCAGGTCAATCGCCTTGTCCGGCAGCTTGCGCTCGGTAACGTAGCGCGCGGCCAGCCGGGCGGCGGCCACGATCGCGTCGTCGGAGATGGTTACTTTGTGGTGCGCCTCGTAGCGGTCGCGCAGGCCGAAGAGCATGTCAATCGTGTCCTCGACGCTCGGCTCCTCGACGAACACCGGGGCGAAGCGCCGGTCGAGCGCGCTGTCCTTCTCGATGTACTGGCGGTACTCGTCCAGCGTGGTCGCGCCGATGGCGTTCAGCTCGCCGCGCGCCAGCGCCGGTTTCATCATGTTGCCGGCGTCCAGCGCGCCCTGGGCCGCGCCTGCGCCCACCACCTGGTGCACCTCGTCAATGAACAGGATGATCTCGCCCTCGGCGCGCTTAACCTCGTCAATGGCGGCCTTCAGGCGCTCCTCGAACTCGCCGCGGAAGCGGCTGCCGGCCAGCATCGCGCCCAGGTCCAGGCTGATGACAGTTTTGCCCAGCAGCAGCTCCGGCACGTCGCCGGCGACGATCTTCTGCGCCAGCCCCTCGACGATGGCCGTCTTGCCCACGCCGGCCTCGCCGATCAGCACGGGGTTGTTCTTGGTGCGGCGGCACAGAATCTGGATCACGCGCAGAATTTCGGCGTCGCGACCGATCACCGGATCGAGCTTGCCCTCAGCGGCCAGGCGGGTGAGGTCGCGGCTGTACTTCTCCAGCGTGCGATAGCGGCTCTCCGACTGCGGGTCAGTGACGCGCTGGCCGCCGCGCACGTCTTTAATGGCGTCGTAGGTGCGGTCGCGGGTGACGTTGTGGTCGGCCAGAATCTTGGCGACAGCCGTGTTGCGCTCGCTGAGGATGGCGAGGAAGATGTGCTCGGTCGAGATGTACTCGTCGCGCAGGCGGTTGGCCTCCTCGTTGGCCAGGTCAATGATTCGCTTGACGCGCGGCGTGATGAACACCTGTCCGGTCCCGCCGCCATAGATGGCGGCCTTGGGGCTGGCGCGCAGGATTTCGTCCAGGCGGGCGCGGATGGCGTTCACGTCCACGCTCATGCGCTCTAGGATTTGGGGGATGACGCCGTCGGTCTGGTCGAGCAGCGCGAGCAGGATGTGCTCGGTGTCCACTTGGTTGTGGCCGTAGCGCTGGAGAATCTCGTAGGCCCTGGCGGCGGCGTCCTGCGCGCGCTCGGTGAAACGGTCAAAACGCATCATGGGGGTTTACATTACCTCACTGGTAACCGGTGCATCAGGGTGCTGCTGATGCAGCTTGATGCAGCTAGACAGGAACAATTGTACTGGGAAAGCGGCATTTACGCCGTGAACAGATTTGTCTCGCATTACTCTTGTAACCGATATGCATAAAAATAGCGTTGGCGCGGGTTTAGCGGGCCGAAAGAGGCCGGCCAGCCGGCGCACAGCAGCCGCTCTCAAGGGTGGCAGGGCGCTTCTGGTGGTAGGGTAAAGGGGTGAGAACGCGCACGCCGGCTGCCGGCAAAGGAAGGCGCATGACAGAGCGAACACAGGCTGCGGCGCGGGGGATGCTGATCCTGGCGGCGGCGCTGGCGCTGCTCATCGGGTACTACTGGGTGCACAAGCCCGCCGGCTTCGAGATGGCGTTCACGCTGGGCGGCGCGCTGCTCGACCTGCTGGCCGCCGGCGCGATAATCGCCGTTGGGGGCGGCCTGGGGCGGCGCGCGCTGGCGCGCCTGCTGCCGCCGGGTTTGCTGTCGAACGGCGAGAGGCTGGCGCTGGAGGCGGCCGCCGGGCTGGGGCTGCTCAGCATGGCGGCGCTGGCGCTGGGGCTGGCCGGGCTGTACACGCCGGCGGCGCTGTGGGCGCTGCTGCTGGCCGCCGCTGCGCTCGGTTGGCCGGGGCTGCGCGGCTGGCTGGCCGCCGCGCGGGCGCTGGCGCGCAGCCGCTGGCCCGCCGGGGCATGGCCGCGCTTCCTCGCCGCCTTCACGCTGGCGGCGCTGGCGCTGGCGCTGCTGCACGCGCTGGCCCCGCCGGTCGCCTGGGACGCGCTGATGTATCACCTGGACGGGCCGCGCAGCTACCTGGCCGCGGGCCGCATCGTCGCCCGGCCCGACAACCCCTACCTCGGCTTCCCGCAGAGCGTGGAGACGCTCTACGGGCTGGGCATGGCGCTGTTCGGGCGCGACACCGCCGCCGCCCCGCTGCACTTCGGCCTGGGCCTGCTGGCGCTGATCAGTTTGGGCGGGCTGGCCCGGCGGCACGGCGGCGAAGCGGCCGGCTGGCTGGCCCCCGCGCTCATCGTGAGCGCCTACAGCAGTTGGCTGCTGTTCGGCTGGCCATATGTAGACCTGGGCGTGCTGCTCTACAGCGCCGCCGCGCTGACCGCGTTTGCGAATTGGCGCGCCGCGCGCGATGACCGCTGGCTGATCCTGGCCGGGGTCAGCGCCGGCCTCAGCCTGGGCGTCAAGTACACAGCGGGTGTGCTGCTGCTGGCGCTGGCCGCCGGCGCGGCCTGGACTGCCCCGCGCCGCGCTGTGCGCAGCGGCCTGCTGCTGGGTCTGCCCGCGTTGATTCTGTTTTTGCCCTGGCTGGCGCGCGGCCTGCTGCTCTATTACAACCCGGTGTACCCGTTCTTCTTCGACGGCCTAGGCTGGGACGCTGCCCGCGCTGACTTGTTTTTCGGCGGCGCGGGGCTGGCTGGGCGCGGCGAGGGCTGGCAAGTCTTGATTCTGCCGGCGGCAGCCGCGATCTTTGGGGTGGAAAAGGCTGCCGGTTTCGCCTTCACCGCCGGCCCCTGGCTGCTGACGCTGCCGCTGCTCGTTCCCCTGGGCTGGCGCTGGCTGGACGCGCCCGCCCGCGCGCTGGCGGCGGCCTGCTGGGCGCTGCTGGCCCCGCTGCTGCTGATCTGGGCGGCACTGGCGGCGTTCACGCTGTTGGGCGCGCAGACGCGCTTGATGATGCCTGCGCTGGCTGTCTCAGCAGCCGCCGGCGCGCTGGCGCTGGAAGGGCTGGCCCGCTGGCCGCAGAAGCCGTTCAGCCTGTACCCAGTGCTGCGCGGGATTGTGGCATTCACGCTGGTTTTGGCGCTGGCCGAGATGGTCTACGTCACCGTGCGCGAACGCCCCGCTGCCTATCTTACCGCCGCCGCAGACCGCGCCGCCTACCTCGACGGGCGGCTGGGGGTGTACGCTGGCGCGATGCGGCGGCTGGCAGAGCTGCCCGCCGGGACGCGGGTGCGCTTCCTGTGGGAGCCACAGGGCTACTACTGTCCCGCCCACCTCGCCTGCGCTCCGGATTCGCTGCTCGACGCCTGGCCGCATCCCGTGCGCGCCGGCCGCTCGCCCGACGACGTGTTCGCGGGCTGGCAGGCCGCCGGCGACGACTACGTGCTGGTGTTCGACGTCGGGCGGCGCTTCCTCACCGAGGTTGAGACGCGCGCCGCGCCGGAGAACCGCCAGTTCGACGCGGCCGCCGCCCGCTGGCTGGAGCCGGTGTGGCAGGACGACGCCGGCGCATACGTCCTCTACGCCTGGCGCGCCGCCCCGTAAGCTGCCCTGTCAGGCTTTACAAGCCGCCGGCAGTCGGCAGTTCCGGCGGGACGATTGTGTGCGTCAAGCTGACCACCGGCTGGCCGCCGTTGGCCGTCACGGTCACTGGCGCGTCAATGCTCACCTGCTCGACGAAACACAGGCTTTCGTTGACCGCCTCGCAGTAGTAGATCGTTAAGTCTACATGCAGCAGGTCGCTGCCGGGCAGCAGACGCGCCGGCACGCGCAGCGGCAGCGCGGGATCAGAGAGGCGCTGGCGCTGGTCGGCCTCGGCGATGATGACCGCTTCGCCGCTGGTCACCCAGTCGGCGCTGAAGGGGGCCAGCGCGTTGAGCTTGTAGCCCTCCGGCAGCACGATGTCCAGCACGATTTCGCCATCGCCGGGGGCAGCAGTCTGCTCTGGCAGTGCGACCTGCGCGCCCAGGGCGCTGTTGCCAGCCACGACCGTAGGCCGCTCGCCGATCTGCAGCGCCTCCGGGTTGGGGAACACAACGGTTGTCACCTGCTGCGCTGCTAAATCAATCACGCGGATGGCGTGGTTGTTGGTGTCGGCCACATAGAGCCTGCCGTCGGCGTAGGCCAGGCCGCCCGGCTCGTCGAAGGCCGCCTCATCCGGCCCGCCGTCGCGGAAGCCGCCGGTTTCGCCGTCCACGCCGTACAGCGTGACGATCTGGCGCGCCGCCGGGTCAATGCGCTTGATCTTGCTGTTGTACGTGTCGGCTACGTAGAGATAACCATCTGGGCCGCCGGTCACCGCCAGCGGGTGCTGCAGGCGCGATTGGCCCACCGGCCCGTCCACGTCGCCAAAGGCGAACAGGCGCTGCGCTGGGTTGGGCACGGTCTCGGCAGTGGGGCCGGCCAGCGTGAACACCTGGCCGTTGGTCAAATCGGCAGCGCGGATGCTGCTCGACTCGCTGTCGGCGAAGTAGAGCACGCCGTCGCGGAAGTAGAGGCCGCTGGGCTGGGCGAGCTGGCTCTCGGCCAGCGGGCCGTCCACCAGCCCCTCGCGCCCGCTGCCCACCAGCGGGTAGACGACGCCCGCGTTCAGGTCCAGCGCCCACAGTTGGTGCGGCCCGGCCATGGCGATGTGCAGCAGGCCGCTGTCGTCGAAGGCCAGGTCCCACGGGCTGGCGATGGCGGAGACATCCGCCCGCCCGCCCACTGCCCCCCAAGCAGCTTTCTCGCCCGTGCCGGCGGCGGTGCGAACGGTGCGCGCGCCCAGGTCCGCGGCGCGGACAGCGTGGTTCTTCGTATCGGCGATGTACAGCGTGCTGCCAGCCAGCGCCATCCCCTGCGGCTGGTTGAAGCGCGCCGCCTCGAACGCGCCGTCGGCGAGGCCCGGCGCGCCGCCGCCGATCACATCCAGCACCTCGTAGGTGAGCAGATCGGCGATGACGATGCGGTGGTGGCCGCTGTCGGCGATGAACAGGCGGTTGGTGGCGGCGTCGGCCAGCACCTTGCCGGGGAAGGCCAGCAGGGTGTTGGGGCGCTGATCGCGCTCCAGCGCCAGCGTGAGGGGTGTGCGGTCGAGTTCGCCCAGGCTGTCCCAGTAGTCCACCATGCCGCCGATGACGCGGTCGAAGGCCTCGAACGGCACCTCGCCGGGCTGCACCGCCAGCACGCGCCCGCGCGGGTCAATCAGCACGAACGTTGGCCAGGCGTTGACGCCGAACGAGCCGAACGTTCGCCACACGTCGAAGCCGCTGTCGTTGACCACCGGGTGTTCCAGGCCGTAGCGCTGCACGATCTGGCGGATGTTGTCGGTGCGGCCTTCGTTGTCGAACTTGGCCGAGTGCACGCCGATCACCGCCAGCGCGCTGCCGTACTTTTCCTCAAGCTGCGCCAGCACGGGGATCATGTGGATGCAGTTGATGCAGCCGTAGGTCCAGAAGTCGAGCAGCACGATCTTGCCGCGCAGGTCCGCCAGCGTCAGCGGCGCGGGCACGTTGAGCCAGTCCAGGCCGCCGGGGAACTCCGGGGCGGGGATGCGTCCTTCGTATTGGCTGCGCACGGTTCCTCCTCCGCTGTCCTGGGCGGCGGCCGCCAGCGCCGCGCCCAAAATCGCTGTTAAGACTGCAACCGGTATGAGTTTTCGCATGATCGGTCCCTGCAGTATCACACGGAATGGGCAATCGAGAATCAGAACGAAAAAAGCTGCCAGTCTGGTTTGCTGGCAGCTTGAAGTGTACACCCAACGCATGAACGCGAGATGAACGCAGGGCGTGAGGTGTGCTTACTCGCGCACAACCTCCAGCTTGAGGAAGTGCACCGAGCACGAAATGCACGGGTCGTAGTTGCGGATGGCCTGCTCGCACTGCCAGGTGAGCTGGTCGTCGGGCAGGTCGAGCGCCGTCTCGGCGAAGTGCCACAGGTCATCCTCGATCGTCTTCATGTTCTGCGCCGTCGGCGGGCTGATGTGGGCGTCCAGGATCACGCCGTCGCTGTCCACCGTGTAGCGGTGGTACAGGCTGCCGCGCGGCGCCTCCGAGACGCCCCAGCCCGTGCCGGCGCGCACTGTGTAATCGGCCGCCGGCTTGGTGGGCGGCTCGTACTGGTCAATGATGCGCAGCGCTTCGTCTACGGCGTAGAGCGTCTCCAGCGCGCGCACGACGATGCTCTTGAACGGGTTGTTGACCGGCGGCTGCAGGCCCACCTCTTTGGCCAGCGCGTGCACCGCCGGCGTCAGCTTGGCGTACTCCAGGTTGTAGCGCGCCAGCGGCCCCACGTGATACGGGCCGTGCCCCCTGCGGTAGGCGTGCAGCGCTGTCGAGTGCTTGACGTGCTCCTCGATCAGGTGCATTTCGTACTCCGACACGTCAATGTCCAGCCCTTTGCTGGAGACCATCCGCCCCTCGTTGAACGGGTACTCGTCCGGGTGGGAGAGGCACACGAACTCGTAGTCTTTCTCGAAGGCGGGGAAGGGCAGGCTGGCGGCGAAGCGCACGAACTCCTCGGCAATGGGGCGCACCTCGCGCAGTTTCGCGCCCAGGGCGTCCATCTCGCGCTTGCTCGGCACTTTGTAGAAGCCGCCCACGCGCACGTTGATCGGGTGAATCTCGCGCCCGCCCAGCAGCGTGACGATCTCGTTGCCCACCTTCTTGAGCTTGAGGCCGTTCTTGACCACCTGCGGGTAGTCGGCGGCCATGGCGATGGCGTCCTGGTAGCCCAAGAAGTCCGGCGCGTGCAGCATGTAGGCGTGCAGCACGTGGCTCTCGATCCACTCGCCGCAGTAGATCAGGCGGCGCAGCGCGCGCAGCTGGCCGGTGAGCTGCAGGCCGAAGATGCGCTCCATCGCGTGGACGCTGCTCATCTGGTAGGCGATGGGGCAGATGCCGCAGATGCGCGCTGTGATGTCCGGCGCTTCGCTGTATTTGCGCCCGCGCAGGAACGCCTCGAAGAAGCGCGGCGGCTCGAAGATGCGCAGCTTGACGTCGGTCACTTTGTCGTTCTTGATCTTGACCGTGACCGCGCCCTCGCCCTCGACGCGGGCCAGATAATCAACCTTGACTGTTCGCGTGCTCATAGGCTTCGCTCTCCTTTCTGAACGGCTCGGCGTAGGCGTTGAAGCCGCGGAACGCGCGGACGATGTCGGCGTCGGCTGCGCCCAGGCGCTCGTTCCACCAGGCGGCCAGCGACGCCGTGTTGGGCGTTTCCATCGGGCCGAAGCAGCCGTAGCAGCCGCGGTTGTACGACGGGCACAGCGCGCCGCAGCCGGCGTGCGTTACCGGCCCCAGGCACGGCGTGCCCTGGGCCACCATCACGCAGGTGACGCCGCGCCGCTTGCACTCGATGCAGACGCTGTGCGGCGGCGTGTTTGGCCTGCGCCCGTTGAGATAGGCGCTCAGCACCTCGACAAGCTGGTATTTGTTGACCGGGCAGCCGCGCAGTTGAAAATCCACAAAGACGTGATCGGCAATCGGTGTGGATTTGTCCAGCGTTTCGATGAAGCCAGGCGTGGCGTAGACGTAAGACGTGAACTCCTCCACGTCCTTGAAGTTGCGCAGCGCCTGGATGCCGCCGGCGGTGGCGCACGCGCCGATTGTCACCAAGAACTTCGACTGTTTGCGGACGTCAGCGATGCGTTTGGCGTCGTGCGGCGTCGTGATCGAGCCTTCAACCAGTGACACGTCATACGGCCCGCGCACGACGGCGCGCGTCGCCTCTGGGAAATAAGCGATCTCCACCGCGCCGGCCACGTCGAGCAGCTCGTCCTCGCAGTCCAGCAGGCTGAGCTGGCAGCCATCGCACGAGGCGAATTTCCACACCGCCAGTTTGGGTTTGCGTTCAGCAGGCATCGGTCAAATCTCCCATTGGGCGAGCCAGCCCTGCATCTGCCGGTAGGTGAACACGGGGCCGTCCTTGCAGATGAACACCGGGCCGAGCTGGCAGTGGCCGCAGAAGCCGATGGCGCACTTCATGTTGCGCTCCATCGAGATGTAGATGTCGTCCGGGCGAACGCCGCGCTTGGCCAGCTCGATGGCGGTGAAGCGCATCATCACCTCCGGGCCGCACACCAGCGCAATCGTGTTGAGCGGGTCGAACGGCGCTTTGGGGATCAGCTTGGTGACCACGCCGACGTTGCTGTGCCAGCGCGGGCTGGCGTAGTCCACTGTGACGTAAATCTCCAGGTCGAAGCGGGCGCGCCACTTCTCCAGCTCGCGCCGGAAGAGGATGTCCTCTGGGCTGCGGCAGCCGTAGAGCAGCACGATGCGCCCGTACTTCTCGCGGTGGGCCAGGATGTGATAGAGCGCCGGGCGCAGCGGGGCCAGGCCGATGCCGCCAGCCACGAACACCACGTCGTAGCCCTTGGCGGCGCGCACCGGCCACTCTGTGCCGAACGGCCCGCGCACGCCGATCACGTCGCCGGGTTTGAGCGCGCCCATCGCCTTCGTCACCGTGCCGACGGCGCGCGTGGTGTGGATGAGCGTCTCCGGGTGCAGCGGGTCGCCGCTGATGGAGATGGGAATCTCGCCCACCCCGAACACATAGAGCATGTTGAACTGCCCCGGCTCGAACGGGAAAACGCGGTTGCCCCGGTCCGGCTCCAGCTCCAGCGTGAAGGTGTCGTAGGACTCTTTGACGACGCGCTGGATGCGGAACACCTCCGGCAGCATCGGCTCGACGGGCGCAGCCGTGATTGTGGGTGCGAAGAGCTGGTCAACCATAGACGTCCAACACCTGCAGTCTGGTAGCCTGAAGCCGGTCAATGATGATGAGGGCGAAGCGCCGCATTAGGTCGTAGCCGAGGTCGTGGTCGGCGTCGCATTTGTCGCGCAGGCATTTGCCGTCCATGGCGATAGCGCGCGTGAGCGAGACGGCGCGGGCGCTGAAGTGCCATTTGTAGGGCGGGTACAGCCACGACCAGCCCAGCACCTCGTTTTCGCCGGCGGTGTCAATGGGGAGCTGGCCGCGGCGCGGGTCGTACAGCTCGATAGCCACCTGCCCGTGCCGGATGAGGAAGAACGTGTTGGCCGGTTCGCCCTCCCTGAACAGGTAGTCGCCGGGGTCGAAGCGCACGTTCATGCCGCAGCCGGCCAGCAGCTTGAGGTACACCGGGTCCATATCCCGGAAGAAATCGTGCTGTGCCAGAATTTCCTCAATCGTTTGCATCGTTAACCACCTCTTTTTTCTGCATCCTGCCGCTGGTTTCGCGGATGGCGCGCGCCTCCTCGGTCAGGTCAATGCCCACCGGACACCAGGTGATGCAGCGCCCGCAGCCGACACAGCCGAACGTGCCGAACTGATCCACCCAAGTCGCCAGCTTGTGCACCAACCATTGGCGGTAGCGCGCCCGCGCGGAGAAGCGCACGCTGCCGCCGTGAATGTAGGAGAAATCCATCGTGAAGCACGAGTCCCACTTGCGCCAGCGCTCAGCTCGGCTGCCGGCTAGGTCTGTGGTGTCCTCGATGGTGGCGCAGAAGCAGGTGGGACACACCATGGTGCAGTTGGCGCAGGCGAGGCAGCGCTGCGCCACCTGCTCCCAGCGAGGGTGCTCCAGGTTGTCATAGAGCAGCTCCTTGAGGCCGCCGGTGTCGAGCGATCGGCCCATGCGGGCGGCTGTGCGGGCAGTGATGCGCTCCGGGGCCAGCGCTTCGTCGTCAGTGGCGGGGCGGTGCGCGGTCGCGGCCAGCACTTCAGCGCCGCGCGCGCTGCCCACCTCGACCACGAAATAGTGCTCGTCCTTGTGCGCGATTTCGGTGAGGGCCAGGTCGAAGCCGCTGGTGGCGCGCGGCCCGGTGTTCAGCGAGGCGCAGAAGCAGGTTCCGCCGGCCTGGCCGCAGTTGACAGCCACGATGAACAGCCCCTGGCGGTGGGCTGCGTAGGTGGGGTCTACTACGCCGCTGCCCAGAAACACGCGATCCTGCACGGCGATGGCGGCCAGCTCGCAGGCGCGCACGCCGATAAACGCCAGCGGCTGCGGCTCGTGCGTTTCGGGCAGCAGCGCGAACGCCCCGTTGAGGCGCCGGGCTGCCCACAGCCGCGCTTCAGGCGGGTGCAGGTAGCGTTTCCACGATTGGGCGCTGTGCGTGTAACCGAACAGCGCTTTGTCCCCGCGCTGTGTCAGCCGGTAGCGGCCGTTAGTCTGCTCATCGGCCCAGCCGGCCGGCAGGTCGGCGGCGGCGGCGATATCGTCGTACACCACCGCGCCATCGCGCACGGTTGGCCCGATGACGCGAAACCCCCGGTCAGCCAGCGTTGTGATGAGCTGATCCAGGCCCTCCGGGCCGAAAACAGCCCGCTCCTCTGTGTACAGTGTCATCTGTTGCGTCATAGACCTTCCTTGTGCAGCACACACGTAATTCTCTTCACGCTCGCAGCGCGGCCGCGAGCGCCCAACCGCTGGTTCTGGCTGCGCCCCCGCCGGGGCGCTGTGTGGTTCAGGCTGGCGCCAGATCGGCGGCGTAAGCCGCGCCGCGTTCGAGCGCCGCCAAATTCTGCGCCAGCATCTTGCGCCGGCGCTGCGGCATGTGCTGCTCCAGCGCCCGGCGCAGCGCGCCCAGCGGCAGCACAGGGCGGGCTGCCAGCAGCGCGCCCAGCATCACCACGTTCATCAGGCGCAGGTCGCCCAGCGTGTCTGCTAGGGCCGAGGCCGGCACAGGCAGCGCGGCGATGTCCTGGCGCTGCGGCTGCCGGTCAATCAGGGACTCGTTGTAGGCCAGCAGGCCGCCGGGGGCCACCAGCGGCGCGTACCGGTCGAACGACGGCACGTTGAACACCACCGCCGTTTTGGGGCGGCTGACCAGCGGCGAGCCGATCGGCTTGCTGCTGATGATGACGTAGCAGTGCGCCGTGCCGCCGCGCATCTCCGGCCCATACGACGGCATCCAGGTGACTTCGAGGCCTTCGTCCATCGCGGCGTAGGCCAGCAGTTGGCCGGCGAACATCACGCCCTGGCCGCCAAACCCTGCAAAAACAAACTCTTCTTTCATCGCTGTAAGGCTACTTTCTCCCGTTCTCAAGCGCCTTCACGCCGGGGGCGATCTTGTAATCGCCGGGCGGGAAATACGGGATCATGCGCTCCTCGATCCACGCCAGCGCGTCGGTTGGTGTCAGGCCCCAGTTGGTGGGGCAGCTTGACAGCAGCTCGACCATGCTGAAGCCCAGGCCGCGCATCTGCACTTTGAGCGCGGTAATGAGGGCTTTCTTGGCCCGGCGGATGCCGGCGGCGTCGTGCAGCGTGCGGCGCACCACGTAGGCCGCGCCATCCAGCCCGGCCAGCAGCTCACTCATGCGGATCGGCTGGCCGGTGAGGGCCACATCGCGCCCGCAAGGGGACGACGTGGTCTTCTGCCCCGGCAGCGTCGTGGGGGCCATCTGGCCGCCGGTCATGCCGTAGACGGCGTTGTTGATGAACACGGTCGTGATGTTCTCGCCGCGCGCGGCAGCGTGCAGAATCTCGGCGGCGCCGATCGAGGCCAGGTCGCCGTCGCCCTGGTAGGTGATGACGATGCTGTCCGGCTGCATGCGCTTGAGGCCGGTGGCCATCGCCGGGGCGCGCCCGTGCGCTGCCACGCAGGCATCCACGTTGAAATACTCGTAGGCGAACACCGAACAGCCGACCGGCGCGACGAAGATCACGCGCTCGCGCAGGCCCAGCTCGTCAATCGCCTCGGCCAGGATGCGGTGGGCGACGCCGTGCGTGCAGCCGGGACAGTAGCGCGTCTCCACCTCGGACAGCGCTTCAGGGCGCTGGTAAACGACTTCCATGCCCGCGGGTGGGGCTTGCACTGGGGTCATCATAGGCGCGTCGCCTCCGCTTTTGCGCACGGCCGGCAGCGCTTGTACTCGCGCTCGACGGCCTCGAACACTTCTTCTGGCATGGGGACCATGCCGCCCATGCGCCCGTAAAAGGCCACCGGGACCTGGCAGCCCACGGCCAGCCGCACGTCCTCCACCATCTGGCCGGCGTTCATCTCTATGACCAGGCAGCCCGCAATCTGGTCGGCCAGCGCCGAGAGGCGATCCGACGGGAAGGGCCACAGCGTCTGCGGCCGGAACAGGCCCACCTTCCAGCCGCGCGCGCGCGCCTCCTCAACCGCCGTGTGGGCGATGCGCCCGGCTGTGCCGTAGCCGACCACCAGCAGTTCGGCGTCGTCGGTGGCGAACTCGTACCAGCGCTGTTCGGCGCGCTCGATGGCGCGCAAGCGCTCCTGCACGCGCAGGTTGTAAGCCTCCTGCGCCTCGCCGTGCAGGTTGAACGAGATGATGGCGCGGCGCGGCCGCCCGGCGGCGCCGGTCAGCGCCCACTCCGGGCGGTCGCGCCGGAGCGGCTGCATCGGCGGCAGCTCCGCCGGTTCCATCATCTGGCCGATCAGCCCGTCGGCGGCGATGATGACGATGTGGCGGTACTGATCGGCCAGGTCGAAGGCCAGGGCGGTGAAGTCAACTGCCTCCTGCACCGAGGCTGGCGCCAGCACAATCGGGTGATAGTCGCCGTGGCCTGCCGAGCGCGTGACCTGGAAATAGTCGGCCTGCGAGGGCAGGATGTTGCCCAGGCCCGGCCCGCCGCGCATCACGTCCACCACCACACACGGCAGCCCTGAGCCGGCGATGTACGACAGCCCTTCCTGCATCAGGCTGATGCCGGGGCTGGACGACGAGGTCATAACGCGAGCGCCGGCGCAGGCCGCGCCGTACACCATGTTGATGGCCGCTACTTCGCTCTCGGCCTGAAGAAAGACGCGGCCCAGCTCGACCATGCGCGCCGACATGTGCTCCAGCAGTTCGGTCTGGGGTGTAATGGGATAGCCGAAATACGCCTCGACACCGGCGCGCACCGCCGCTTCGGCGATGGCGACGTTGCCTTTCAACAGTTCGCGGGTCATCGGGGGAATACCTCCAGCCTTCAGACGGCCGCCGGCCGGCGCACGGGGGCGCGGTAGACGGCAAAGCACACGTCCGGGCACACCAGGGCGCACAGGGCGCAGCCGGTGCACGCGCCGCTGGGGTCTACCAGCGCCGCCGGGTGATAGCCGCGCGCGTTCAGGCAGTCCTGGTCGAGCACCAGGACGTGTTGGGGACAAACCGCCACACACAGGCCGCAGCCCTTGCAGCGGTCACAGTCAATGGTGATAGTGCCGCTCGCCATTGGCTGCATCCTTTCTACTCAAAATAACAAACAACGGTCATCTACATCTTCTCCTATCCCCAGGATAACAGGTTGCGCTGATGGGTATCAGTACAATCTGCAACGGAGCTAAGTGTCAGTTGTCACAATTGCGCGCAGGCGCGGGCGAACGGCGGCGCTGCAGGCGCTGCGCGCAACAACTTGGGCCTGGCAAATTGCACAAAGTCTTACGCGCGTTCCGCTGTTCCCCTGCCTGGCCGGGCCGAGAGTCACTGCATGATGTGAAAGGAAACGGCCAGCCGCCGCAGCGTGAGCGCGCCAGCGGCGCTGGTGAAGACGCCCGCCAGCAGGCGCAGCGCAGCGCCCAGCAGCAGCACAGCCGTCAGGTTGGCCCCGCCGTTGGCCAGGCTGCTGCCCACCAGCGGGCCGATGAAGATCGCCAGGTAGATCACCTGGGTGTAGGCGGCAGTAAAGCGCGGCATATCTTGGGGCGCTGTGCTCTCGGTGAAGTAGCCGAACAGCCCGATGGTCGCGGCTGTCCAGCCCGCGCCCGACAGCACCGCTGCCAGCAGCGTCGGCGGCAGGCTGCCGCTGAGCGCCAGCACCAGCGCCGCCAGGCCGGTGGCGACCATCGAAACGGCGATCAGTGACCGGTTGCCGTGCCGCGCGACGAAGCGGCTGGTGACGAACGACACGGCGATAGCCGCTGCCAGCTCCACCATGCCGAACAGCGCCATGAACTGCTCGGCGGCGCCCAGCTCGTTGACCAGGCGCAGCGGCGTGACCGGCACAATCGAGAAGAACGCCACGTGCATGAAGGCCGCCGCGCAAGCGACCAACTGGAAGGCCGGCGAGCGCCAGGCGCGTCTGCCCGGCTGCGCCTCATCGGGCTGGTGGTTGAGCAGGCTGGTGGTTTCGTTCACGCGCACCCGCGTGACGTGCCACAGGCTGATCAGCGTGAACATAAAGCCGACGGCGAACATCACCTGGTAATTGGCGGGGAACGGCGCTGTTTCCAGCCAGTAGCCGAACACTAGGATGCTGATGCCCAGCACGATGTTCAGCGCGATGTTGCGCCGGCTCAGCAGGGATGTTAAGCGGTTCTGCGGCACAGCCTCGCGCAGCATCACCGTGAACACCACAGCGCTGATGCCCTCAGCAAAAGCCGAGACCGACACCGAGAAGATGATCCACGCCGGGCGCCACTGCGGCGGGACAAAGCCTGTCAGCGCCAGCAGCAGAAAGCTGAGGCGCACGCCCAACGCGGGCAGAAACACCGCGTGCACGCTGTCGCGGAAGTGGCGCATCCACCACCGGCTGAGGAAGGTGGTGGTCGCCAGCGCCATCAGCCCTGGCAGCGCCGAAATCAGCCCCAGCTCCAGCGGCGTGGCCCCGCTGCGGATGGCGAATACCGACAGAAAGCGCGTGCTGGCTGCCAGCGCTACGCCAAACCACATCGCGTTCATTACCAGGTGGTGAAAGTTCTGCTCATCCTGGCTGCGCGCTGCCGCCGGTGTGTAGATGTTCATCGTTTGTCCTGCGGTGCTGCGGGGGCCGGCTGCTGTGCCCATCTGCTCATACGCCGCGTACGATTGTAGGGCCGAATCCGGCGCGTTTTGAAGCGCCAATGGTCTTAATGGTATGCAGTGGTTCGCGCCTGCGCCCCGAAACTGAAGGTTGTCCGCCGGCGGCGTGATGAACTTACCGGCGGGCCAGCGCGCTGATCTGCTACACTGGAAGGAAATTGATAAACGAAAGGTTGATTTTCATGCTGTCTGATCTGGCAATTGCGCAGCGCGCTGCGCTGAAACACGTGCACGAGATCGCCGATATGATGGGCCTCGGCCCGGACGACCTGGACATCTTCGGCACGCCGTATGTGGCCAAGCTGCGCCTGGATGTGCTCGACAAGATCAAGGACCGGCCCAACGCCCGCTACATTGACGTCACCGCCATCACGCCCACGCCGCTGGGCGAGGGCAAGACGACAACCACTGTCGGCCTGGGCCAAGCTATGAAACACATTGGCCGGCGCGCCGTGATCACGCTGCGCCAGCCATCGCAGGGGCCAACCTTCGGCATCAAGGGCGGGGCGGCGGGCGGCGGCTACGCGCAGGTCGTGCCGATGGAGACGTTCAATCTGCACCTCACCGGCGACATCCACGCCGTGAGCGCCGCCACCAACCTGCTGGCCGCCATGATTGACAACCGCCTGCTGCGCGGCAACCCGCTCAACATTGACGCCGACACCATCACCTGGAAGCGCGTAGTGGATATAAACGACCGCGCCCTGCGCCGCACTATCATCGGGCTGGGCGGCAAGATGGAGGGCGGCGTCATCCGCGAGACCGGTTTCGACATCGCCGTCGCCAGCGAGGTGATGGCCATTCTGGCGCTCACGACGTCGCTGCAGGACATGCGCCAGCGCTTCGGGCGCATCGTCATCGGCCTGACCAACGACAAGAAACCGGTGACGGCCGAGCAGATTGGCGCGGCCGGCGCGATGACCGTGCTGATGAAGGACGCGCTGCGCCCCAACCTGCTGCAAACGCTGGAGAACACGCCGGCGCTGGTGCACGCCGGGCCGTTCGCCAACATCGCCCACGGCAACAGCAGCGTGCTGGCCGACCTCATCGGCATCAAGTGCGGCGACTATCTGATTACTGAATCCGGCTTCGGCGCGGACATCGGGGCAGAGAAGTTCTTCAACATCAAGTGCCGCTGCAGCGGGCTGAAACCGGACGCGGCTGTGTTAGTCGTGACGGTGCGGGCGCTGAAGGCCCACAGCGGCAGCTACCGCGTAGTGGCCGGCAAACCGCTGCCGCCGGAGATGCTGGCTTGCAGCCCGGCTGACGTGGAAAAGGGCGCGGTCAACATGGTCAAACACATCGAGAACCTCAACCTGCACGGCGTGACGCCGGTGGTGGCCATCAACGTGTTCGACAGCGATCACCCGGAGGAGATCGAGGTGATCCGCCGGATTGCGGTGGAGGCTGGGGCGCTGGGCGCGGCGGTGTCGCGCCACCACGCCGAGGGCGGCGCTGGCGCAATCGAGCTGGCCGAGATGGTGGTCAGCGCGGCGGAGACGCCCAGCGAGTTTCGGTTTCTTTACGACCTAGATCAGCCGATCAAGGCCAAGATCGAGACGATCGCCACGAAAATCTACGGCGCGGAGTCGGTGCGCTACGAGCCGCTGGCCGACCGCCAAATCCGCGATTACGAGGCCAACGGCTTTGGCAGCCTGCCTATCTGCATGGCCAAGACTCAGCTCAGCCTGAGCCACGACCCCAGCCTGAAGGGCGCGCCGAAGGGCTTCATCCTGCCCATCACCGAGGTGCGCGCCAGCGTGGGCGCGGGCTTCATCTACCCGCTGTGCGGTGACATACGCACTATGCCTGGCCTGCCAGATCACCCCGCCGCCGAGCAGGTGGACATTGACGAGAACGGCAGCGTCGTTGGCCTGTTCTGAAACCTCACCCCCGTCTCGCTGCGCTCGACTCCCCCTCTCCACATGGAGAAGGGGTTAGGGGTGAGGTTAGAAGCGCCTGTACGCCCGGTCGGCTGATCGGTGGGTCGCCAGCGCCCACAGCGCCTCCAGCTTGAGGACAACCCCGCCCGCCGTCAAGCGCAGCAGCGCGCCGATCAGCATCACCAACACCAGATTGAGGCCGGCCTGCGCCAAGCTGCTGCCGATCAGCGGGCCGATGAAAGCGGCGATGTAGATTACCTGGTGGTAGATGATCGTGTGGTTGGTTGTCTCGGCCAGCGGCACGTCCCGCGTGCTCTCGGTAAACACGCCGAACAGCGCAATGGCGGCTACCGTCCATGACGCGCCGCTGAGCGCGCCGGCCAGCAGCGTTACCGGCAGGTTGTGGGCCGCTGCCAGGATGAAGGCTGCCGCGGCTGTGCCGATCATCGCCAGGCCCACCAGCGCCCGGTTGCCGACGCGCCGCGCCATCCGGTCAATAAAGACGCAGATGACCGCCGCCGCCGCCAGCTCTGAGATGCCGAACAGCGCCACGAAACCTTCCGAAGCCCCCAGCGTCTGCACCAGATGCAGCGGCGTCACCGGAATGAGCGCGAAAAAGCCCATGTGGATCACCAGGGCGATCACGATCGTGCGCTGGAACGCCCCTTCGCGCAGCGGGCGCGCGCGGCCGGCCGCCTGACGCTGTGGGGCAGCCGGCGCGGGCTGCACGCGAATGCGCAGCACGTGTATCTGGCTCAACAGCGCTGCCAGGAACGCCACCAGGAACATAATTTGATAGTTAAGCGGGAACGGCGCTTTCTCCAACCAGAAGCCGAAAGCCAGCGCCGCCCCGCCCAGCGCCACGTTCATCCACAGCGAGCGCTGGCTCAGCAGGCGGGTGAGCGCGTTTTCGGGGACGGCCTCGCGCATCATCACCACAAAGATCGTGCTGGAGATGCCCTGCGGGATGGCCGGCAGCGTCGCCGATAGAATCAGCCAGCCGGGCTGCAGGTGCGGCGGGAACAGCGGCGTCAGCGCGGGCAGCAGGAACATCAGGCGCATGCCCAGCGCCGGCCAGAAGAGCGCGCTGATGGAATCCGGGTAGTGCCGCCGCCACCAAGTGCTGAGCAGGTTAGAGCCGAGCAGAACGATAAACGGCAGCGCCGTGAGCCAGCCCAGGTCTGCCGGCGTGGCCCCCAAGCGGATGGCGTATACCGATAAGAAGCGGCTGGTGGCGGCCAGCGCCAGGCCGAACCAGACGATGTCCATGACCAAGTGGTTGTAGTTGGCGCGTTCAACTTTCGGGTTGAAACTGCTCATCGTGGTGGTGCTCATCGAACGACCTCTGCCGGCGCGGCGGCGCGCATACAAACAGCACGGGCCACCGGAATGACCCGCTTTCACAAACCAGAGCTGACCGGCAAAACTGCGTCAGCCTGCACAAACAGCATTTAGCGTGAAATGAGAGTGTAGTCCATTCACAATCATAGCACTGTTTTGCAGTTTGTCAGCGCCTATGATTCCACTAGAATCCGCCGTTTGACCGACTCCTGCGGGCTGTTGCCCGGCGGCGGGCCGGCCGCTACAATCGCGCCAGTGTGAGCCGCTGCCGAAGCGCAAGGAAGCCGATGTCTCCCTGTTTAATTCGCATCCTAACGCCGGACGGCCGTTTAGAGCCTGCCGCCTACACTGCTGAGTCGCTGGCCGAGGCCCTGCCTCACGAGCCGGACGGAATCTACACGATTGCCAGCACGTTCCAGCGCACGCGCGCCCTCAAGCTGGACGCGCATCTGGATCGCATGGAGGACTCGGCGCGGCGCGAGGGCATCCCGCTGCGCCTGGATCGCGCGCGGCTGCGGGCGGCGCTGCGCCAGATGATCGAAGAAGCTGGGCACGCTGAGTCGCGCTTTCGCATCACTGTGCCGCGCGCCCAGCCCGATCATGTCATCCTGTCGCTGGAGTCGTTTACGCCGCCGGGGCCAGAGCTGATTGCCCAGGGCGTGCGCTGCGCCACTGTGCCGGGGCTGGCCCGGCGCAACCCAGAGGCCAAAACGAGCGATTGGGCGCACAACCGCCGCCAGGCGGCGCTGCCGCCCGGTGTCTACGAGGGCCTGCTGGTGAGCGCCGACGGGTCAATCCTGGAGGGCTTCAGCAGCAACTTCTACGCCGTGCTCGATGGCGCGCTGCGCACCGCCGGCGCGGGCGTGCTGCCGGGCGTGGCGCAGCAGATCGTGTTTGAGGTGGCGCCGGCGGTGCTGCCGGTGCAGCGCGAGGCCGCCCGCCTGGCGGACATCCCGCGCATGGCCGAGGCCTTCCTCACCAGCAGCAGCCGCGGTGTGATCCCGATTGTCGAAATTGACGGCCAGCCAATCGGCAGCGGCGCGCCTGGCCCGCACACGCAGGCCATCCGCGCCCGCTACAACGCCTGGGTGGACAGCCACCTGGAAGAGCTGTAGGCGGCGGCCGCGCCGCCGCTACTCCAAGGGCGCTTTGAAGTCGTAGATGCCGTCGCGCACGGCCCAGCGCCGCCCGCTGGCGCGGCTGACCAGCGTTTCGCCCTCAACCACCAGCGGCGCGCCGGTCTCCGGGCAGGCGAAGATTGCCTCGGCGGCCAGGTTGTCGGGGGTGTTGGGGCGGCTGGCGCGGGCGCGTACGAAGACGCTGGGGGTGTAGAGCAGGCCGGTGTGTTGGAGCAAGCTGTCGAGCTGCACCAGCGTGTCGGTAGGCAGGGCGTTCTTCAGCGCGCTGAGGCGGAAGAACGACACCGGCAGCCGGCGCTCAGCCGTGAAGCCGGCTGCGCTCAGGGCGCGGGCGATGTACGCTGGGTGGAAGTCGAAGTTCAGCTCGACGAACTCGACCGGCGCTTCGTCGAACGGGTTCCACGTCTGGCGCTGCAGGGCGTAGCGGATGAGGGCCTTGGCGTTGCGCTTGTTGGCGTACTCCAGGACGAACACGCCGCCGGGGGCCAGCGCGCGGGCTACCTGGGCCAGCGCCGCCGGTGCGTCGGCCATGTGGTGGATCACGCGCACCATCGTGGCGGCGTCGAACACGCCGGGGCGAAAGGGCATGGCGTAGGCGTCGGCGGCCACGTAGATGTAGCGCCCGGAGCGGCCCAGCCGCTCCTGCGCGCTTTGCAGCAGCGAGAGCGAGTAATCCAGCAGAACAACCTGGCGGAACCCGCTGTATTCCTCGGTGAGCCGACCGAAGCCGGCCCCGATCTCCAGCAGGCGTTGGCCGCTGGGCGGCAGCAGCCGGCGCAGGGCCGCGCGCTCCACTCGATCCTCGTAGTCGCGGTCCTTGTTTTCCCAGAACTCCGTGCGGTAGTTTGATCCTTCGTAGTCACAGATGCGAGGCCTGGGCGGGGGCTTGGTCATGGGGCGCTGTTTTACCTTAGTCTGTGTGCGAACGGTTCAATCTTACTGCGTCTGGCGGCCGCTTTCAACCGCCACCGGCGGGCGGCGCCGTTTCGATGGCGAAGCTGCCGTTGCGCAGGCGCACGATGTAACTGCCCAGCGTGCCGTCGTAGAACTGGGGCGGGATGTAGCGGCTGTCCATCTCGTGGCGGGCGCGCGCGTTGATTTCGTCCACGCCGCCGGCGGCGCGCACCTCAGGCCGCACCTGCTCGTCGAGTGCGGGCACGCCGCCCGGCACGACGATGCCCGTGGCTACGGGGCGGTTGGGCAGCGGCCAGGGTTCGGTGAACAGGTCGTAGTTCAGGCCGGCCGTCTGCGAGAAGCCGGGCCAGGTGTTGGGCGCGTCTTCCGGCCAGCGCATCAGGTCTGGCGGGCTGCCGCTCAGCAGCGCGCCCACCAGCGCCGGCACTTCGTCGAAGCCGCTGGGCAGGTTGGCCAGGCCGCGCACAAATGGCTCGAACAGCAGGCGCAGGCTCTCGGCCACGTCGTGCAGTTGGGTGCTCTGCAGCGGGATAACGGCGCGCACGTCCAGCGCCACGTCAAGCTGCTCGTTGATCGGCACGTCCAAGTCTAGGCTGACGGGCAGCGCCAGGCCCGCCGGCAGCGTCAGCCGCACCTGCGCCGCCGCGCCGACCGCGTTGAGTCCGGGCAGGTCAATGCTGGCCGAGACGTTGAGGGGAACGGGCTGGGTGAGCACCACGGTGGTGTTGGTCTCCAGGGGCACGGTCATCACCACCGGAATCCGGTCGCGCACGGGGATCGTCCAGTCAATAGTCGCCTGGTCGAGGCCGACGAAGCTGCGGTGCAGCCCCCCCACCAGCGGCTCGGCGATGTTGGCCTTGATGTCGAACAGCAGCAGCAGCAGCGCAGCCACCACGATAACCAGCACCACGTTGACGATGAACGAGAAGATGACCATGAAGCGCCAGATCCAGCGCCGCAGCCGGAAGAAGAACATGCCCATCGCCGGACCTCCTTGCCCACAGCCAGCCTGCCACTTTTCACTATACAGCAGGCCGCAGGCCCAGGCAACTTAAGACTCAAACGGAAAACAAACGAACGCCCCGGCTGCGCAGCGCGCGGGGGCCGGGGCGTCCGGTGTTAGCGGCGTAGGGCGCTACAGGCCGGCGTCGGCGCGCAGCAGCGCGGCCTTGTCGGTGCGCTCCCAGGGCACATCCAGGTCGTCGCGGCCGAAGTGACCGTAGGCGGCCACCTGCTTGAAGATGGGCCGGCGCAGGTCGAGGTCGCGGATGATGGCGGCCGGGCGCATGTCGAAGTGCTTGCGGATAAGCGCCTCGATCTGCTCCTCCGGCACGACGTTCGTGCCGAAGGTTTCGACAGCCAGCGAGGTGGGGTGCGCTACGCCGATGGCGTAGGACACCTGCAGCTCAAAGCGGGTGGCCAGGCCAGCCGCGACCACGTTCTTGGCCACATAGCGCGCCATATAGGCCGCGCTGCGGTCTACTTTGGTGGCGTCCTTGCCGGAGAACGCGCCGCCGCCGTGGCGCGCCACGCCGCCATAGGTGTCCACGATGATCTTCCGGCCGGTCAGGCCGGAGTCGCCCAGCGGGCCGCCGGTGACAAAGCGGCCGGTGGGGTTGATAAAGAAGCGCGTCTTGTCGTCCAGCAGGTGGTCAGGGACGATGGGCAGGATGATGTGCTCGATCACCTGCTCGCGGATTTCCTTCTGCGTGATGTCCGGCGAGTGCTGCGTCGAGATCACAATGGTGTCCACCCGGCGCGGCTTGCCGTAGGCGTACTCGACCGTCACCTGGCTCTTGCCGTCCGGGCGAAGCCAGGGCAGTTCGCCGCTCTTGCGCGCCTCGGCCAGGCGGCGCGTGAAGCGGTGGGCCAGCGAGATCGTCAGCGGCATCAGCTCCGGCGTCTCGTCGCAGGCGAAGCCGATCATCATGCCCTGGTCGCCCGCGCCGATGGCGTTGATGGCCTCGTCCTCGGTTTGGCCCTCGCGCACCTCCAGCGCCCGGTTAACGCCCTGGGCGATGTCGGGCGACTGTTCCTTGATCGAAACGATCACGCCGCACGTCTCGGCGTCGAAGCCGAACTTGCCGCGCGTGTAGCCGATGTCGCGCACGGTCTCGCGCACCAGCCGCTCGATGTCCACATAGGCGGTGGTCGTGATCTCGCCCATCACCAGCACCAAGCCGGTGGTGGTGGACACCTCGCAGGCCACGCGCGCATAAGGGTCCTTATCTAGGATCGCGTCCAGGATGGCATCGGAGATTTGGTCGCACATTTTGTCGGGATGGCCCTCCGACACCGACTCCGAGGTGAAGAAATAGCGCGGGGATGTCATGAAGGTCAGGTTGTTGCTCACGGGTTTGCTGCTCCTTGCGTGCGCTGGACGACCAATGTAAAGCGCCTCTCCGGTAAGAGAGGCGCGGTTAGCCAGAACACATCGCTGCTCATCTTCCAGAGATGGACTCTGCCGGACTTGGCACCGTCCCGATGCTTCGGGGGTTGCCGCGGCTTCGACGGGCCGGTTCCCTCCACCGCTCTTGATGAGTGCTGTTTAAGCACCTGTTGGTTGTTGATCACAGCTTAGCACAGTTTGGGGGGCAAGGCAACGGCGGATTGGCGCGGTGGCTTAACGCACCGTTCAGAAAACATTCAGCAGATGTTATAATCTTCCGCTGACGGTCGCATGCTACAATGTGACTATAACCTGTGAAATTTGTAACGACAGCGACTGCCGCCCAATGACGACAAGCAACGGCCACCACGCACAACCGCTCATCCGCCTAACTGGGCTTACACGCCGCTACAGCGAAGGCGGGCGAACGCGCGCGGTGCTGGAGGGCGTTGACCTAGACATCTACGCCGGTGAGTTCTTCGTGGTGCTGGGCAAGAGCGGCAGCGGCAAGAGCACGCTGCTGAACCTGATCAGCGGCATTGACCGGCCCGACGCCGGCCGCGTCTGCGTGGGCGACACCGACATCACTGCGCTCAACGACCGCCAGCAGACGCTGTTTCGCCGCGACAACATCGGCATTGTCTTCCAGTTCTTTAACTTGATCCCGACACTGACTGTGCTGGAAAACGTGACGATGCCCGCCGAGCTGCGCGGCCTGGCGCGCCAGGCCGCTGAACAGCGCGGGCGCGAGCTGCTGGCGCGCGTGGGCTTGGCCGACCGCGCTGCTGCTTTTCCCGACAAGCTGAGCGGCGGTGAACAGCAGCGCGTGGCGATTGCCCGCGCCCTGGTGCAGCAGCCCCGGCTGGTGCTGGCCGATGAGCCAACCGGCAACCTGGACGAGGACACCGGGGCCAGCGTCTTGCGCCTGCTGCTGGAGCTGACGCGCGATGCCGGGCGCACGCTGGTGATGGCCACGCACAACCCGGAAATAGTGCCGCTCGCCGACCGCGTCTGCCGCATCCACGAGGGACGGCTGCACATTACGCTGAACCGGCCGCTGGCGGCGGCTGGCCAGGGGCAGATTAGCATTTCTTGACAGGCATTGAAGTTAATGCTATTCGGTAGCACGCCGCGATACCAGGGATGGCGAGCGGGTAAAAGGGGAGAAGGCAACCCATGACCAACAGTGATCCTGAGGCCATCAAACAGATACTCGTCGAGCTGCGCGATGTCAACAAAGACCGGCGGCGCACTGCTGTGATGAAGCTGGGCATGCTCGGCGGCGATGAAGCGGTTACGACCCTGATCCTGCTGGTACAGAACACCCATGAGGACTTGATTGCGCGCGGGCGCGCCGCCCTGATGCTGGGCAAGCTGGGCGACCCGCGCGCCGTGAACGCGCTGATCCAGGCGCTGGACGCGCCCGGCTATCAGACGCCGCTGTACGCGGCCCAGGCGCTGGGCAAGCTGGGCGACCCGCGCGCTGTTGGCCCGCTGCTGGAGGTGCTCAGCTACGCGCCTAACGACAACCTGCGCGAGGCCGTGCTTGAGGCGCTGCGCCGCCTGGGCTACGACCCTGACCAGCGCGAGGCCGAAGCCGAGGGCAAGCCGCTGCAGGGCGAGCCAGAACACTGCGATAGCTGACGGCTATCAGTCGTCAGCTGTCAGTCATCAGCCAGAAACAGATTACCTCATCCCCATCCATCCTCATGTGCTGGCCGAGGGCGCAGCGCCATGCGACGGGGGGTGCGGTACAGCTGACGGCTGACGCCTAGCGACCACTCCGACTGCAAGCTGACGACTGAGGACTGACGACCCACATGCGCGCTGTATTTCGCCTCTCGCGCCGGTATGTGGCCCGGCGCTTTCTGCAAAGCCTGCTGTTCGTGCTGGGCGTGGCGCTGGGCGTGGCGATGGTCATCGCCATTGACCTGGCCAACAGCTCCGCCAGCCGCGCCTTTAACCTGAGCACGGAGAGCATCACCGGCAGGGCGACGCACCGCATCACCGGCGGGCCGGCTGGCCTGCCCACCGAGGTTTACACGCGCCTGCGCCTGGAGCTGGGCCTGCGCGAGGCCGCGCCGGTGATCGCCGAGTATGTGCGCGGAGTCGAGCTGGGCGGCCAGCCGCTGCGCTTGTTCGGCGTGGACACGTTCGCCGAGCCGCCGTTCCGCAGTTACCTGACGGCGGTGCAGGTGGACGGCGGCAGCCAAGCGGCCTTCGACGCGCTCAACGCCTTCATCGCCGAGCCGAACACCATCCTGATGAGCCAGTCGCTGGCCGACCGCTTCGGCGTGCGCGCCGGCGATACGCTGGCACTGCGCGCCGGCAACGCCCGCGTCACGGTGCGCGTGATCGGCCTGCTCCAGCCAGAGGATCGCCTGAGCGCGCAGGCCATTGACGACCTGCTGCTGACCGACATCGCCACGGCGCAGGAGATCGTTGGGCGGCCCGGCGCGATCACCCGCGTGGACCTGATCCTGCCGCCGGATTACGACCTGAGCCGCATCGAGGCGCTGCTGCCGCCGGGCGCGGCGCTCGTCCCGGCGCGCGAGGAAGGCGCGCTGAGCCAGATGACCGCCGCCTTCGAACTCAACCTGCAGGCGCTCAGCCTGCTGGCGCTGGTGGTGGGCGTTTTCCTTATCTACAACACGGTCACGTTCAGCGTGGTGCAGCGCCGGCCCGTGCTGGGCACGCTGCGCGCCCTGGGCGCTACCCGCCGCCAGGTGTTCGCTTTGATCCTGGGCGAGGCGCTGATCCTGGGCGCGGTGGGCACGGTTCTTGGCTTGGGGCTGGGCATCATCTTCGGGCGGGCAGCGGTCGGGCTGGTAGCCCAGACCATCAGCGACCTGTACTTCACGGTCAACGTGCAGGGTGTGGCTGTTGACCCGCTTACGCTAGCTAAGGGCGCGGTTGTCGGCCTGGGGGCCAGCCTGCTCACAGCGGTGCTTCCGTCGTATGCTGCCACGACCACGCCGCCCGCCGGCACGCTGCGCCGATCAGACTTCGAGCAGCGCTCGCAGCGGCTCGTTCCGCTGGTGACGCTGGGCGCGCTGGCGCTGATCGCTGTTGGGCTGCTGCTGCTCAACCTGCCCACCACCAGCCTAGTGATCGGCTTTGGCGGGCTGTTCGCGGTTGTCGTGGGCGGGGCGCTGTTCACGCCGGCGGCGCTGGTGGCGCTGATGCGGCTGGCCGTCGCGCCGGGCGGGCGGCTGTTCGGCGTGCTGGGGCGCATGGCCCCGCGCGCGGTGGCGCGCTCGCTCAGCCGCACGTCGGTGGCCGTTGCCGCGCTGACAGTCGCCGTCAGCGTGATCGTGGGCGTTGGCGTGATGATTGACAGCTTCCGCGGCAGCGTGGCCGACTGGCTGGACACGACGCTGGGCGCGGACATCTATATCTCGCCGCCGCTGCTGACGGCCAACCGCGCCAGTGTGGACGTGGACCCGGCCATTGTGAACGACATCGCGGCGCTGCCGGGCGTGGCCCGCGTGGTCACGTCGCGCCAGGTGAGCGTCCTCGCGCCTGATTACCCCGATCTGCCGCCGGTCAACCTCAACACTGCCGACGGCGATGTGACCGCCAGCCAGCGCCGCTTCGCCTGGCTCAGCGTCCCCTACGATGACTACTTCGCGGCGCTGGACGCCGGCGGCGTTATGGTGAGCGAGCCGTTCGCCTTCCGGCGCGGCATCACGCCGGAGAACAACGCGCTCACGCTGCTGACCGACCGCGGCCCGCACACGTTCGAGGTGCTGGGCGTGTACTACGACTACACCACTGACCAGGGCGCGGTGTTCATGTCCGATCAGGTCTACCGCCAGTTCTACAACGACCCGTACATTTCAAGCATCGCGCTGTTTCTCGACGACGGCGTGAACCCGGCGGACGTGATCGCCGCGCTCCAGCGCGAGACTCTGGTGGGCACAGACCTGCAGGCGCAGGACAACCGCACGCTGCGCGCCGGCGTGTTCGAGGTGTTCGAGCGCGCCTTCGCCATCACGATCGCGCTGCGCCTGCTGGCGACAGTGGTGGCGTTCATCGGCATCCTCAGCGCGCTGCTGGCGCTCCAGTTAGAGCAGGCCCGCGCCTACGGCGTGATGCGCGCCACCGGCCTCACGCCGCGCCAGCTGTGGCAGTACACGCTGCTGCAGACCGGCCTGATGGGGGGCACTGCCGGGCTGCTGGCGCTGCCCATCGGCCTGGTGCTGGCGGTGGTGCTGATCTTCAGCATCAACGTGCGCTCGTTCGGCTGGACAATGCAGCTCGCGCTCGCGCCGGGCGAGCTGGTCGTGGCCTTCTTGGTGGCGCTGGTGGCGGCGCTGGCGGCGGGCGTGTACCCTGCCTGGCATCTGGGGCGAATGCAAACCGCCCGCGCCCTGCGCAGCGAGTAAGGTGATCCTTGTGCTACAATTGAAACTGAATCGGAGTAGAGAGGCGCGCTGATGTTTGAGACGCTGCGGGCAGTTTACGAGAACGGGCGCTTACGCTTGCTTGACCCGGTTGAACTCATCGAAGGACAGGAAATCTGGTTGATGATTCTCACGGAACGCGACCGGGCGCGGGCTGCTCTCGGCGACCTTGTGACAGATATGCCTCGTCTAGATCACGACATGGATGACTTGGCGCTTCTGCGTGAACTCGATGTCACAGTTAGCGATCAGCCGCCGCTGTCAGCGGACATCATCGCTGAACGCCGTGAGGGGCCGTGAGTCACTATTTCTTCGACAGCAGCGCGCTGGTCAAGCGATATGCGCAGGAGCCAGGCACAGACTGGGTACGGGCGATCTGCTTACCTGCCAGGGGCAACACCGTGATCGTTGCCCAGATTACACAGATCGAGATTATGTCTGCTGTAATGCGACGCGTCCGAGAAGGCGCGTACAGTATGCGCGCCGCTAAGGCTGTGCGCCTGTTGGTGGAGTATCACCTGCGCCAGGAATACGTAGTTATCGGCCTGAATCCGATGGTGATTGATCGTGCTCAG
>DAOTWC010000057.1:0-3098 GCA_034435995.1 Anaerolineae bacterium
GCTGGCATCACAAGTATTCTTACACCTTCACCTGGTTGGGTCGGCCTATCGTCCAACTGCCTGAGGACATGATTCGTGTGCAGGAAGTGCTCTTTACGCTCCAACCGGATGTGATTGTGGAGACGGGCATTGCACACGGCGGCTCGCTTGTTTTTTACGCCAGCCTGTGCAAAGCGCTGGACAAGGGGCGTGTGATAGGCGTAGACATCGAGATCCGCCCACATAACCGCGCGGCCATCGAGGCGCACCCGCTTTTCCCCTACATCACACTCATCGAGGGCAGTTCCACTGCGCCGGAGGTCGTGAACCAGGTGCGGGCGCAGATCAAGCCAGGCGAAAAGGTGTTCGTGATGCTGGACTCGAACCACACCAAAGCGCACGTACTGGCAGAACTGGAAGCGTATGCGCCGCTGGTCACGCCGGGGTCATACATCGTGGCCGCCGACGGCATCATGGCCGACATCGCCGGACAGCAGCGCACTCAACCCGACTGGACATGGAACAATCCGCAGGAAGCAGCGCGCGAATTCGTGGCCGCGCACCCTGATTTTGCTATCGAAGAGCCGGCATGGCTGTTCAATGAAAGCGCCCTGAGCGAGCGCGTTACCTACTGGCCGAACGCTTACATCAAACGGCTGCGCTGAACTATGCTCCGCTGCGGTGTGGACATGATTGAGATTGCGCGCGTAGCCGCGGGCATAGATCGGCTGGGCGAGCGCTTTCTCAACCGCCTGTTCACGCCGGGCGAGCGCGCTGACTGTGCCGATAACCACGCTAGCCTCGCAGCGCGCTTCGCTGCTAAAGAAGCGGTGGCTAAAGCGTTGGGCACGGGCATCGGCACTGTAGCGTGGACCGACATTGAAATCCGCACCGATAACGACAGCCGCCGGCCTGTGCTGCTGCTGCACGGCCCGGCTGCTGCTCTGGCCGCCGAACTTAAGCTGACACAGTGGGATATCAGCCTGACGCACACTCAGAAACTGGCTGCTGCTGTGGTGGTGGCGCTGTAGCAGAGCAGCGCCTCAGGCCAATGTCCTGGCGTGTGCCGAAGCGCGGATCAACGTCGAGGAAGTTCTGGATGCCGTAGCCATGATAGGTTTCGAGGTCAGCGCGCTGCTTCCACACCGGGCCAATCCACAGGCAGGTAACGCCCAGGTCGCGCAGGTAGTCGAGCTTGCTAGTGATTCCGCGCAGCGTGCCGCCCTGAAAAATCTTGCCAGCCTGCATCCAGGCGCGCTTGTCGGCGCACGAAACTGGTCGGGCTGGGCTGCGCTGAACAGTTGACGCGCTCTCAGCCGAGCGCAGTGGCGCCCCGCGGCAGGTCAATCTCATCGAAGTCGTACAGGATTGTCACCAGCAGCACCAGCTTGCCCAGGCGCAGTTGATCGCCGTGGTTGAGGGCGCGCACCTCACCGGGGTGCAGCCGCTGACCGTTGACATACGAACCATTCACGCTGCCTAGGTCAGTGGCGGTGACCACGCGCGCCTGGGCGTCGTAGCGAATGGCGAGGTGCTGGCGCGAGACGCCCAGCTTGTCACCGCCGCTGTGCGCCAAGTCCACGTCAACGCGCAGGCGCGCATCGCTGCCATCGCGGCCAATCACCAGCGGGCGGGGGCTGTCCTGCGGGCGCAGTTCGAACGCGCGGTTCGTCCCGCGCACCTGGAGGAACAAACGCGAGTCCTGGTCGAAATAATAGGGGGTGAAACCGCTGGAGGCTGGCTTGCTCAGCGCGCTCGTACGAATGCCAGAAGGCACTAGGTCGAGCAGGCGGCCACAGGCGTAACAAACCGGTTCGCCGCGCGGGCTGGGCGCGCTACAAGCGGGACAAACAGTGGTTTCGTTCTGGCTGCCAGGTGCAGAGTAAGGGTCCATCGGCGTGTGTCTTCCTTCCTGAGTGTGCTACATTGTGCTAGGAGGCACATCCCACCTAGTGCGATTGTGCCGCAGCCGGCGTCGCACCCACCTTACAAAATCTTGCACTGAGCTGGATTTCACGAAAAATTCACGAATCGGCGGCGGGGGCCGGTGTGGGTGTGGCGGCAGGCTGCCGTGTCAGGCTGGCCAGCGGCAGGTTTTCCACGCTTTCGGCAGCCACATCAAGTAGGCTGGTCAGGCTCCAGCCGCGCAGGCCGTCGTAGGCCAGGTACAACCAGCGCCCGTCGCTGCTGCGCGCCAGCGGCTGCACTGTCGAACCGAACGGGATCACTTCCAGCACCGGGGCTAGGAATGAGGGGGCAGCGCGCAGGCGCGTGTTGTAGCGCGTCCGGGTGAGGGCCGAAGGAGGAATCAAACCGCTGCCGCCGATTTCCGGCACGCCCAGCGGCAGCGTGTCCGGGTTGCCCAGCACAGTCACAGTGAAGAAAGCCACCCAGCCCGACAGTTCAGCGCTTTCGATCAGCAGCCAGTCGTTTGTCTCACTGCTGCGCGCCTGGGCCTGGGCCTCATCGCCAGCTTCAAGCTGGCCTACAACGTCGTAAGTGATGGCAGGGCCGCTGCGCACGTTGACCCGTCCTACGGCGACTACGCGCACCTCGTCGCCCTGCGCGTTGGCAGGGGGGACAGAGTCTGGGTCGGCGCTCACGATGCTGAGCGTCTGCACATCACCGCTGACAATCACAGTGAAGGTCGCCACCCAGCCGCGCAGGTTGTCGGCCAGCACCACGCGCAGCCACAGACTGTCTGCGCTGTCACGCCCATCAGCGACAGCGGTGTCACCGGCTTCCAGCCGCGCAACAATCTCGAACTGCGCGCCAGGGCCGCTGCGGACATTGACCGTCTGGTCGGCGACGACTGTTACAGTGTTCGTCTGGGCAGAGACGGCGCTGGTGGTCAGCAGGGCCAAGGTGAGAAACAGAGCTGGGCGCATGGCGTATCTCGCGTGAACAACAATGCCTGCATTATACGTGACGGCGCGTGGGCCTTGTAGCGTGAAGCTGCTGCGGGATTGAGGGCAGTTTCTAAATGGCTCATCCGGTAAATAAGGGTAAAATCGGGGCAAAAAGGAAGCTGACCCATGCCCCGCCGACTCCAGGTACGCGAGATGACCGAAAAAGAGCGTGAAACCATCCAAGAGACCGCACGTTCCCGAACGGCGGCG
>DAOTWC010000058.1:0-31702 GCA_034435995.1 Anaerolineae bacterium
AGCTCAGATGATAGTGAAGTTTCACGCGTAATCAAGAACGGTTTGCCCACCTCTAACACACCCTTTTTGCAGAGTGTCTGATAATTGACATACACATCCGGGAACTGAAATTTAGCTCTTGATGCCAGACCTTTCCCCATTACGCCAACGATGTTCACACTAATCGTCAGTGTTTGCATTCGGGAAAAGAACATATCACCTTTAGCGATGGCAAGATTACGTGTGATGTATTTCTGCCAATCAGGGCGGAAAAACATATGTGGATCAGGAATAACGTCTATAGATGCTGTATGTCCTGTGATTAATTTCCTTACGTGCCCGGCAGCTTCATCGTTTGCGACGTATATGGCTTCAATCCAATCAGGTTCAACTTGATCAGGGACAAGGCATTCCGCCATGATTTTGCGTTTTGTGCCATCAGTTTCGTTCCAGTATTCTAGATCAAGAAATCTAGCGATTTCCTTAAGTACTTGATTATCAAATGGCACAATTTCGGATGCAGCGTGTGCTGCGTTACCTGTCGTGAGCAGGATATCAGGGCGCTTTAACAGGTCTCGGCGCACCCTGACAACGGCAATTGTCGAGATATCTGTTTCTTCAACAACCCTGAACAACATCGGATTCCGAGCTTGGAAATAGAGGTTTGCGTAGTTCCATAGACTTTTGCCTTCCGGCGATAATATTTTCTCTCTTCTGCTCACAATCCTTTCATCATAGATCGGCTTGTACGAAATATCGCGCCTCTGTACTTCTTGATGAGAGAGAATGCCGTGGCGAAGTATCGACGGGATATTTTCGATGTGAGTGATATAGTAAAGTCCGGTTATTTTGCGACTATACTGTACAGCCATCGTTCACGCTTTTTCACGATTGCATGCAAAGACTTCTCAGCTCACACTCATTCTAGCATGTCCCTGACTTAGCTTTATGCTGTCAGATTATTAAAAAATTACTGAACATTACACCATTTCCCGCGCGCGGGCGGGGACTTCGGCGCGGGGGACGCTCACTTCAACGCCGTCGGCCAGCCGCTTGAGCTTGACCACGCCCTGTGCGACTTCGTCTGGCCCCTGCAGCGCCACCAGCGGGATGCCGCGCCGGTCGGCGTACTGGAACTGCTTGCCCAGTCCGCGCCCGTCCAGCGCCAGCTCCGTGTTGAGGCCGGCGGCGCGCAAATCCGCCGCCAAGCGCGTGGCCGCCGGGCGGGTGGCGTCGTCGAACACGGCCACCAGCACCTGCGTCACCGTCCCGCCGATGCCGGGCGGGTACAGGTCGAGAATGTCCATTAGATCAATGATGCGCTCGATGCCCAGCGACGTGCCAGTGGTAGGCAGGCTCTCCTTGCGGAACAGGCCGATCAAGTCGTCGTAGCGCCCGCCGCCGGTGATGCTGCCCAAGTTCGGCTCAGTGACGACGGTCTCGAAGATCGGGCCGGTGTAGTAGCCCAGGCCGCGCACCATCGTGAAGTCGAAGTCGTAGTTATCGGCGGGCACGCCGTACTCGGCCAGGTGAGCGGCCAGTTCGCGCAGCTCGCGCAGGCCGTCCTGCCCAGCCGGCAGGCCGCCCAGTGCCTCGTCGAGCAGGTCGAGATTCGCCAGGCCGGGCCGGTGCGCCTGGATCAACGCCATCATGCGGCTGATCGCTGCTTCCGGCAGGCCGCGCCGCAGCAGTTCATCGCGCACGCCGTCGGCGCCGATTTTGTCGAACTTGTCCACGCTGATGTACAGGTCGCCGAGCTGGGCGTCCGGCACGCCGCTGTACTGGCCGATGGCCGTCAGCAGCTTGCGGTTGTTGATCTTGACCGTGAACTTTTCGAAGCCCAGGCGGCGCAGCGCCGTCACAACCAGCGCCAGAATCTCGGCGTCGGCGCTCATCGAGGCCACGCCCACGATGTCGGCGTCGCACTGGTAGAATTCGCGGTAGCGGCCGCGCTGCGGGCGCTCGGCGCGCCACACCGGCGCCAGTTGGTAGCGTTTGAACGGCAGCGTAATGTCGTTGGTGTACTGCGCTACCACGCGCGCCAGCGGCACAGTCAGGTCGTAGCGCAGCGCCAGCTCCTCCTTGCCGCCGGGGTGCTGGGCGATGAAGATCAGTTTTTCGGCGTCCTCGCCGTATTTGCCCATCAGCGTTTCGTGCAGCTCCAGCACCGGCGTTTGCAGCGGCTCGAAGCCGTACAGGTGGAACACCTCGCGCACGACGCCGAACACATAGTCGCGCTTGAGCAGCTCCTGGGGCAGGAAGTCGCGCATCCCTTTGGGCAGGCGGGGTTTGATCTTGAGAGCCTCAACCACTGTCACTTGTCCTCTGGCGGCGGCAAATAAAAAGCGCGAATCCGCCTCCGCGCTCGAACGGCCTAGGCGGGCGCTGGTCAGCGCGCAAACAGCGCGTGATGGCTGGCTTCCGCTGTGTTTACGCGCCGAAGTATAGAGCAGGCCGCGCGCGTTTGCAACGGGCGCGCCGGAGGCCAGCGTTGGTACGATCCACACCGGTCGCGGGGTGGGCGCGGGCGCGCTATCATGGGCGGCCTGTGTCCTGCAGCACAATCCTGTAGCACAATGAGGAAGCCGCAATGTTTAATACCCTGCCCCGGACCGCGCGCGAGGTGATGGATTGGGAGTGGGCGCAGTTTGCCCCGTATTACGCTGATCTGGAAGCGCGCGCGCTCGACGCCGCTGCTATGCGCGAGGCAGTGGACCTGATCGAAACGGTGATTGACGAGCTGGAGCCGGCCTGAGGCAGGCCGACTCTCAACCAGACGCTGGCCGGGCGCGCCCCTGCATGCGATCTACGGCGAACGATAGGGCGACGAAGTACGAGTCGCCAATGCCGAGCATCTGCCACATCTGCGAGCGCCCGTGCTCATCCACTGGGTCGCGTTCTGGCTCCAGTTGTTCCAGGCGTGCCTGCAGGCCGTGATGCGCCAGCACGCGCGCCATGCGCTCGGCGGCGCTGCGCGGCATCTCGCCCAGCAGGCCGCCCCCGCTGCTGAGCAGGTCCACCAGCGGTTTCTCGCGGTTGAGATCGCGCGCCAGCTCGCGCCAAGGGCCGAACGTGCTGGCGTGTGCCTGGTGGATGTCCAGCGCCAGCTCGTTCACGTCTGCCGGGCGGCCCTCGAAGTGCACCGCTGTCAGCGGCTCGTTGTGGTGCAGCAGAATGGGGTGCTGCTGGGCGAAGAACAGGCGCGGGAACAGCCCCAGCGTGAGGCGGTGCTCACGCACGCCCAGCACGCGGATGATGTAAGCGCTGCGCTCGCGCAGACCCTGCGCGGCGGGGTCGTACTGCGCCGTCTGCACGATCAACTGGAGTTCGTTGGGCACGCCGCCCATCTGCGCGATGAGCAGCACGCCGACGTCGTTTTCGCCGGTCAGCTCGCTCATGAGGCGCTCGCGGTCGGGCATGGTCTCAGCTCCCGGTTGGGCGCGCAATGCGCATGAACCAGGCCGGCAGCGGGTGACCAGCGGCGTGTAGATCGGCCTCAAGCTGCGCCACGTCATACGGGACGCGGCGCAGGTCTACCGTCAGCGCGCCGTCGTCTGTAAACGCGAATAAGCCCCACTGGGCGAAGCCGGGCGCGTCAAACGACATGCCTACGCTGCCGACGTTGACCGCGCGCCAGCGGCCCAGGTCGCGGTCCATCTGGCGATGAATGTGCCCGCCGATGCCCAGCCGCCCTTCGCGGTCGAGCAGCGCGTCCTCGGCTTCCTCGGCTTCCGTTTCGGGCGTGAGGAAGCCCTCGTCGCTGCCAGGCGTGCCGTGATAACCGATGACATGGCCGTAGCTGGGGACGTGCAGGTCCAGCTCGTGCCCCAGCAGATCTTTAAGGTCCTCGTAGTCAGCCCAGGTGAGCTGACCGGCGCACCAGTTGAGGATGGTGTCGCGCTCCTGCCAGGCCTGGGCCAGCCTGCTGAAGGCGGTCTCGTCAGCGGCAGGCGGCGTGCGCAGCCGTTCGCCGGTGACTAAATAGCGGTCGGTGTTGCCGCCGATGATCTGGAAGCGGTCTTGGCCCCAGGTCTCGCGCAGGGCGCGCAGCCGGGCGATGCAAGCCGACGGGCGCGGGCCGAAGGCCGCCAGGTCGCCCAGCACCCACACGCGGTCTGCGCCGCCCACGGCGTCGAGATCGGCCAGCGCTGCCTCCAGCGCGGTCAGGTTGCCGTGAATGTCGGAAAAAACTGCCAAGCGCATCGCTGTTCGCTCCTGTTTGAGCTGGCGCACACAGCGCCAATAGTAGCGCACTCTGGCGGGAAGGCACAGCGCGCCACGCGCCGCTCGCCGATTGACTCGCGCCGCGGCTGTGCGATAATCGAGCCTCGTCTGCCGTCAGGGAGGGAAGCGTGCTGTGACAGTGATCGCCGTCTTCGGAAGCTCGCGCATCACGCCAGCAGACCCGCTGCTCAACAACCGCTACACCCACCCCGATTACCTGCCGCTGCTCACTTTTGCCCGCTCACCGGCAGAGATCGTGCAGGCTGTTGAGGCATATGCGGCAGAGCATGTGACATGGCAGCAGCACAGCTAGGGTCACAGCTCCTGCTTGCTACATGCGGTTACTGCGCAGGAAGCTGCTCCACGCCAACCGCTGCTCAGGCGTCGTCCACGTCCACGACGTAAGCGCCTGGCCAGCGCGCCAGCGCAGCGCGCAGCAGCGAGGGACGCACGACCACACACGCCACCCGGTACTGACGCCGGTCAATCAGCGGGAACGCGGCGATGAAGCCCTTGTTCTGCTGGAACTCCAGCGGCCCCAGCTCGTCCACCACCAGCAGCTCGCAGCGCGGGGCCTGCTCCAGCAGCCCGTTAGCCCACTGCACAGTTTCGCTGTCGAACGCCCACATGGGCGTCATTATCTCCGTCTCGGAGCTGTCACGGCGCTGGGCCAAACGGCGGCGCTGCCCGCTGACCAAGTCAACCACGTCAATGCCGATCTTGCTGCCGTTTTTGACGACAGCGGGCGACAGCACGCCCGCCACGCTCAGGCCCTGCCGCTGGGTCTGCATGATGAGGTCGGCGCACCAAGCGCTCTTGCCGGAGCCGCTCTCGCCTGTGACAAGCACGATCTGCGGGGTATGCGCACCGGCTGCGAAAATGGCTTCCAGCGGCGAGCCAGGCGTGCCCAGCGAGGAAGGCTTCAGGCTGATCACCTCAATATCCTCCAGGGCGGCATTGCGCCGCCGGGGCATGATCGCGCGCGGGGCGCGCTGGCCGTTGCGGCTGCGGTAGATGACTTCAGTGGCCATGCCGTAAGCCTCGGTCAGCATGTCCTCTGTCAGCGTGTCGCGGACGCTGCCCTGGGCCAGCACACGCCCCTGCCGCAGCAGCACGACGTGATCAGCGTACAGCAGCGCGCTGTTGGGCGCGTGCGAGGCGATCACGAACGAGAGCCGCTGCTGCGCCAGCTCGGCCACGATCTCCAGGACGTGGTGCTGGTTGCTGGGGTCGAGGTGCGCGTCTGGCTCGTCCATCAGCAGGTAATCGCACTGCTGCGCCAGCCCGCGTGCGATCATCACCAGTTGGCGCTCGCCTCCGCTGAGTTCGGTGTACACGCGCTCGCGGAAATCGGCCAGCCCCACCCGCGCCAGCGCCGCATCGGCGACGTCGCGATCCTGCCTGCTGGGCGCGCCGAACAACCCCAAATGCGGCGCGCGCCCCATCAGCACCATCTCGCGTACGGTGTAGGCGAACGCCGGCACGTGCACCTGGGGGATCAGGCCGATCTTGCGCGCCCGTTCAGCGGGCGAGATACGGCGGATATCCGTTCCATCGAGCAGCACGCTCCCCTGCGTGGGCCTGAGAACCCCGCTGAGGCACGATAGCAGCGTGGTTTTGCCGCTGCCGTTATGGCCCAGCAGGTACAGGATTCTGCCCCGCTCCAGGCTGACGGATACATCATGCAGCGCGAGTCTGCCGTCTTTGTAAATGTAAGAGATGCAGCGCGCTTCCAGCATGGGGCATCACCAGCCGGTGCGGTTGCGCCGCAGCAGGACGATCAAGATCGGCACGCCGATCAACCCCGTAAGGACGCCCAGCGGCACTTCGGTGGGCAGCATCGTGCGCGATACCGTGTCAATCAGCAGCAGGAAAGACGCGCCCAGCGCCAGCGAGGCCGGTATCAGCCGGCTGTGATTGGGGCCGACCAGAATGCGCCCGGCGTGCGGGATCACCAGCCCCACCCAGCCGATGACACCGCCGACTGACACGGCGATAGCGGTCATCAGGGTGGCGCACACGATAATCAGCAGCTTGATCCGGTTCGGGTTCAGCCCCAGCGTGACCGCCTCGGCGTCGCCGAGCGACAGGATGTTAAACTGCCAGCGGATGAGCACAAAGACGAGCGCGCCGGCCGCTGTCAGCGCGGCCAGCAGGGGGATGTCCGCCCATGTCACGCCGGTCAGCCCGCCCAGCAGCCAGAAGGTGATGGCGGGCAGGGCGTCGAGCGGGTCGGCTAGGTATTTGAGCAGCGAGGTGAGCGAGCCGAACAGCGAGCCGATCAGGATGCCCATCAGCGTCAGCACGATCATCGGCGCGGTGCTGTACAGCTTGCTGCCGAAAAACGCCAGCGACACCGCCAGCAGCCCGAAGCCGAAAGCTGCGACCTGCACCTGAACCTGCGTTCCGCGCAGCAGCAGGGCCAGCGCCGCGCCGAAGCCCGCCCCCGCGGTGACGCCCAGCAGGTTGGAGTCCACCAGCGGGTTTTTGAAGATGCCCTGAAAGGCGACGCCCGCCACCGCCAGCCCCGCGCCGATCAGCAGGGCGGCCAGCACGCGCGGCAGCCGCACGTTGAGGATTAGGCGCTGCACGATCTCCGGGATGTTTTCGGCCAGGTCAGGGCGCAGAGGCGAGGCCAGCACGCGCAGCACGTCGGCCATCTCAACGGGGTAAGCGCCCAGCATCAGCGCGACGACGAGCAGCAGCAGGGGCAGCCCCAGGATGGCGGCGTACAGCGCGCCGCCGCCCTGGAGCCGCTGTCTGTTCAACAACGCTGGCCGCGCTGCGACGCGCGGCTCTGCCCTTACGGCTGGCTGCATAACATAGCGATCTCTTCGTCAGAAATCGCGTAATCGTAGAACGTGTTGTAAAAGTAGCGCGTCTCAGCCGGGCAGTCCAGCTGGAACAGGTCTGGATAAAGCAGTTCTGCCAGCCAGATGACGCCCAGCACCGAGTCCGGCGTGGGCGTGTCCCAGGGAGCGACCAGCTTGGGCACACGGTAGACCGCCCTGTTCCGCACCGCGTCAAGAAGCTGCCACTCGGCGTTCTCGGTAATGGCCTCTACTGACGCGCCGCCGTAGGGCGGAACTAGAATCACGTCGGGGTTCCACAGCGCGATCTGCTCCAGGTTGACGTCGTTCCAGTAGCCGGTTAGCTCGCTGGTAACAGACACGCCGCCGGCGGCTGCGATGACGGCGCTCTGGTACATCTCGCCGCTGGCGACGCGGGTCGGCTGTGTGCCAGTAAACAAGACGCGCACGGGTGTTTCCACCTGGCTGCTGATGGCCACCACTTCAGACACCACGCGGTCGTAATAGTCAACCCACATCTGCGCGCGATGCGCCGCGTCCGGCCCCAGAATCTGCCCTGTCAGCAGCACCCCGTCCTTGAGCGCCTCGATTGACTCGCCCTCGAAGCGCACAATCGGAATCCCAAGCTGGTCCACTGGTTCCAGCCAGTCAGCGCGGGCAGAGCTGAAAATCACATCCGGGGCCAGCCGGGCGATTTCCTCGACGTTGGCGTTGTTCTGGTTCATGTCGGAGGCGGCCAGCTCTGGGAAGCGCGGGTCAATGCGTTCCATCGCCGCCGCCCCCTGCGGGTCGCGCGCGCCCAGGAAGCCCGCCGCCAGCAGCCGGTCACCCGCGCCGACGACGTAGACCATGTATGTCACCAAGCTGTACGGGCTGACCACACCCCGCACCGGCTGCAGAATATCCACGGTGAAGCCAGCTTGGTCGGTAACAGTCACGACAGCGGGCAGCAGCCCCAGGTCAATCAGCACCTGCTGGCCGTCGGGCGAGACAGCAAAGGCCATGAGCTGGCGGGCGGCGTCGCTGTCGGCCTGCAGGGCCAGCGCGACATCCGGCAGGAAATAGACTGTGTCCAGCGCGGCGGCGTCTGGCTCGCCAGTCACCACGATGTGCGCGGCTTCGTCTGCAAAGGTCAGCGTATCGGTGCCGCCCAGCGCGGCGTACAGCGCTGCAACGGCCGGCTCCAGCTCAGCCGGAGACTGGACGACCAGTTCTGCCGGCTGGGCCGCCGCGCTAAGCGCCACGCACATCAGAATCATTAGAAAGCAAGCTGCTCGTAGCATTAGAACTTCCCTCGCAAGAGCACCTCATATCAAATGCGCACAGTTCAACGCGCACTATTATAGCGCTCAAACTGTCTGAGCTGTATGAGAGATTTTTTCACCTCGCGCGCGGCGGGGTTCTGCACGGCGTGAGGCCGAGTCAGCCGCTGGCCTCGGCGGCGGCCAGCTCTTCCTCGATAATGCGCTCGAACACCGACTGCGGCTGCGCGCCGGAGATAGGCCGGCCGTTGATAAAGAAGGCCGGCGTGCCGCGGATGCCCAGCGCCTGCGCCGCCTGGTAATCAGCGGCGATGCGGTTCAGGTGGCGCTGGTCTTCCAGACAGGCGCGAAATTCGTCAACGTCGAGGGCAAGCTCGCTGGCATAGCTTACCAGGTTGTCAGTGCTGAAGCGGCCCTGGTTGCGGAACAAGGTGTTGTGGTAGGCCCAGAACTGGCCCTGATCGGCGGCGCATTGGGCTGCCAGCGCCGCTGTGACTGATGTATCTGCCAGGATGGGGAAGTCGCGGTAGACGAAGCGCACGCGGTCGCCGTATTTTTCCACCAGTGGGCCGAGCGTGGTGTTGGCCCAGCGCCCGCAGTAGCCGCAGTTGAAATCGCTGAACTCGATCAGGGTGACGGCGGCGTCCTCCGGCCCCTGGAACGGGTCATCGTCGCTGGCCCTGACGGCGAAGCGGCTGTTGGGGTTGTCCAGGCTGGGCGGCTGCGCCGCGGCCACCGCCTGCGCCACCAGCTCGGACAGGCGCTCGGACTGGGCGGCGAAGGCCGCCGCCACCGCCTCATCAATGAGGGCGCGGGTGTCGCCGCCTGGCTGTGCCTGGCGGCCGCCCATCGCCAGGCCGATCACAATGCCTACCGCCAGGAAAACGACGGCGATCACGATGTAGTTGAAAAGCGCGCGCGGGATCACCAGCACTTCAGCGTTGGGATCGCGCGGCTCGGGCGTGGTCGGGACTGCTTGCTCTTCGGCGCTCACTGGCTGCATCACCTGTACACTGCTGCGATTACGGCACTTAGACGCCGAGAATCGCCCCGATCTTACGCCTGTCGGCGCTGGCTCTGTTATAATACGCAGGCCCGTCAACGTGCAGAGGAATGCCAACTATGACGCTCACCATCGTCGGCCTGGGACCGGGGTCGCTGGATGATCTGTCGCGCCGGGCCTGGCGCACGCTCAAGCAGGCGCAGATGATCTACCTGCGCACGGCGCAGCACGGCTGCGTGCCCTGTCTGCCGCAGGGGCCAGACAAGCACTACCACAGCTTCGACGAACTCTACGAGTCGTTAGACGATTTCGAGGCCGTGTACGAGATGATCGTGCGCCAGTTGATCGCCGTGGCGCGCCTGGGCGATGTTGTCTACTGTGTTCCTGGCGATCCACTGGTGGGAGAGGCGACCACGACACGCCTGCTGGCCGAGGCCAAAGCGCACGGCATTCCGGTCGAGATCGTCAGCGGCATCAGCTTTGTCGAGCCAACGCTGCGCCTGCTGGAGGTTGACGCGCTCGACGGCCTGCAGGTGTTCGACGCGCTGGAGATCGCCGCCATGCATCACCCGCCGATCAACCCCGACTACCCGGCGCTGCTGGGCCAGCTCTACAGCCAGGGCGTGGCCTCTGAGGTCAAGCTGACGCTGATGAACCAGTACCCCGACGATTTCGACGTGAAACTGATACACGCTGCCGGAACAGATAAAGCCCGCGTGGAGGCGCTGCCGCTGTATGAGATTGACCGCAGCCCACACATCGGCCACATGACGGCGCTGTTCGTTCCGGCGCTGGGCGAGATGTCGAGCTTTGAGCAGTTCCAGGAGGTAATCGCGCACCTGCGCGCGCCCGAAGGCTGCCCGTGGGATCGGGAGCAGACGCACGAGTCGCTGCGGCCGTATCTGATCGAGGAGGCTTACGAGGTGCTGGAGGCTATTGACCAGGGCGATCACGGGGCGCTGGCCGGCGAGCTGGGCGACCTGCTGCTGCAGATCGTGCTGCACACGCAGATCGCCACCGAGGACGGGACGTTCACCATGCCGGATGTGCTGCGCCGGATCAACGCGAAGATGATCCGGCGTCACCCGCACGTGTGGGGCCAGGTGGATGTGGCCGGCAGCCCGGCGCGCGTCGTGGCGAACTGGGAAGCGCTCAAGCGCCAGGAGAAGGCCGACAACGGCGCGGGCGGCGAGGAGTCGGTGCTGGACAGCATCCCGAAGGCGCTGCCGGCGCTGCTGCAGGCCTACCAGTACCAGGCGCGCGCGGCCAAGGTCAACTTCGACTGGCCGATGATCGGCGACGTGATCGCCAAGGTTAAGGAGGAGCTGGCCGAGCTGGAGGCCGCCGGCAGCGATGGCGACCGCGCCGAAGAGCTGGGCGACCTGCTGTTCGTGCTGGTCAACTGGGCGCGCTGGCTGGGGGTGGAGCCAGAGGGCGCGCTGCGCGCCGCCAACGCCAAGTTCTACCGGCGCTTCCGTTATGTTGAGCAGGGGGTGGCTGCCGCGGGCAAGGCGCTGACCGACTGCACGCTGGCCGAACTCGACGCGCTGTGGGACGAAGCGAAGGCAAAGGGGCTGTGAGCGAGACAGTCGTGCTGTGCCCGCGCTGTTTGCCGGTGCGGGCGCTTGCTGTTATGCTTGAGGTCGTATCCTGTACGGGTTCACCCCATGACTCTCCTGTCGCCATACGCCGCGCCGCTGCTCGCGCCGGTCACGCCGGACGCTGGCGCAGCCGGGTCGTTGAGCACACTGCTGATCTACGTGCTGGTGGCGCTGGGGTTTTCGTTTCTGTGCTCGCTGTGCGAGGCGGCGCTGCTGACGGCGTCGCAGTCGCATGTTGAAGTGCTGGCCGAATCCGGCAGCCGGGCCGGGGCGCTGATGCGCCGCCACAAGGAAAACGTCGAGCGCCCGATTTCCGCCATCCTCACGCTCAACACAATTGCCCACACGGTGGGCGCGGCCGGCGCTGGCGCAGAGGCGGCGGCCATCTTTGGCAGCGAGTTCATCGGCATTATCTCGGCGGTGCTTACGCTGCTGATTCTGGTGTTCTCTGAAATAGTTCCCAAGACGGTGGGCGCGGTCTACTGGAAGCCGCTGCTGCCGTTCACGGCTTACACCGTGCAGCTTCTGGTAGTAGCGCTGTCCCCGGCGGTGTGGGCGTTCGACCGGCTGACGCGGCTGCTCACGCCGGCTGAGCGCGAGCCGACTGTCACGCGGGGCGAGATCGAAGTCATGGCGCGCATCAGCACCGGCGAGGAAGGCCTGGCCGAGAGCGAGCAGGTGATCCTGCGCAACCTGCTGCACCTGCGCGGCGTTCACGTGAGCGACATCATGACGCCGCGCACGGTCATGCTGGCGCTGCGGAAAGAGCTGACCGTCGGCGCGGTAATGCAGACGCACCGCTTGCTGCCGTACTCGCGCATTCCGCTCTACGACCGCACGCCGGACGACGCCAGCGCCTTCGTGCTGCGCAGCGACATTCTCTCAGCCGCTGCCGAGGACCGCGACAGCGTCACGCTGGCCGAGATGGCCCGCCCGCTGCACTCAATCCCGGAGACGATGACGGTTGAGCGCGCGCTGACCGAGTTCATCAGCCGCCACCAGCACATTTTCCTGGTGTTCGACGAGTTCGGCGGCACGGCCGGCCTTATCACGCTGGAGGACGCTGTCGAATCGCTGCTGGGCGTGGAGATCACCGACGAATCCGACCTGGTGGCAGACCTGCGCCAGCTCGCCCAGCAGCGCTATGAGCGCCAGGCGAAGCTGCTGGGCCTGGCCCGCGATGACGCCGCGCCGCCCCTGGATTCAGCCTCGTCAGTCTGAGCCAGACCGATTCAACAGCGTCGTTTTAGCGTACAGTCTGGATGCGTGGCCGGACACGCCGAGGTCGGCGAGACGCCGCTGGCTGGCGCAGCCCTGCCTCCTGCGCCCTAGAAGCAGCCAATCACACCGCCAGACGGGCGTAGAGCAGCTCTGGCGAGAGGTTGCGCAGCACCGCCTGCTGGCTTTGCAGCGTGAGCGAAGCGGCGGTAGCGCCCAGGCGCATGGCCTCGTCCACGTCCAGGTTGTTGAGCAGGCCGAAGATGGCCGCCCCGGTAAAAGCGTCACCGGCGCCGGTGGGATCCACTACCTGCGTCTTGATGGCGCGGATGTAGCCGCCGCCGCTGCTGTCGGCGTAGGCCAGCCCGCTCTCGCCCAACGTGACGACTGCGATCTGCACGCCCAGCGACACCAAGTGACGCGCGGCTGCCACGGCGGTCTCGTGATCGCTGGCCGGGTTTTCTAGGCCGCACAGCGCTGTCGTCTCGGCAGCGTTGGGACACACCATGTACAGCCGGTCCAGATACGGACACAGGCGGCCAGCCAGACGCGGGGTAGTGGGGTCGGCGCAGACGCGCACGCTGTAGCGGCTGGCCAGCTCAAAGACAGTTGCTAGGGCAGCCTCGTCCAGCGTGGCGTCAATCACAATTAGGGCGGCCTCGGCGAACAGCGGTTCGTGACCTGCCAGATACGCCGAGTCAACCGCGGCCAGCACAGCGAAGTCGCTGATAGCCACCAGCAGCCGCTCGTCGGGCCGCAGGACGGCTAGATAGGTGCCGGTGCGCTGGCCGGGCATGATGCGCACGTGGCTCACGTCCACGCCCGCGTCCTGGCAGCGGCGCAGCACGCGCCGGCCGGCGTGGTCGCGCCCGACGGCGGTCAGCAGCACCGTGTTGATCTCCAGCCGCGCTAGGTTCTCGGCGATGTTGCGGGCCACGCCGCCCACTGTCTGGCGGACGACGCCGGTGTTGGGCGCAGCCAGATCAACCGCCTGCTGCGGATGGCCTTTAATGTCAATGCCAGCGGAACCGATTACCAGCACATGACCCATTTCCATAAGCGAAATCCTTATCTAGCGTCCCCCCAGCTTGGGCGGCGGCGCTCAATCAGCCGAACGAACGAGTGGTGGTAAGCGGTTGGTTGATACAACCATTGTGACCCGTTTTAAGCCGATCGTCAAACAACACAGGCTGATGTGCCGCAACGCTGGGCGAGGATGGGGTTAGGTGAGCTGGCTAATGGCCTCAGGGCAGGCGCCAGAGCGCGCGCCAGCGCAGCAGCACCAGCACGCCCAGCGCGCCGTTGAGCGCGCCGTAGAGGGCGATGGCCGGCGGCGTGCCGATGTGGTTGGCCAGCGCGCCCAGTGCCAGCGAACCGATGGGCGAGAAACCCAGAAACGTGAGCGTGTACAGGCTGAGAACGCGCCCGCGATACTCATCCGGCACCTGATCCTGGATCAGCGTGTTGATGTTGACGAAGAACATCACCACGCTGAAGCCCAGCGCCGTCATGCACAGGGCGGCCGGCAGCACGGCCGTCGTCGTGGCCAAGCCCAGCGCCGCAGCCATGATGAGCAGCACCATGGCCGACACAACGTGCCCCCGCCCGAACGTTCGCCCAGCGAACGCCAGCGTCAGCGCCCCCAGCACCGCGCCGATGCCCTGGGCCGTGCTGAGCGTGGAGTAGCCTTCCACGGGCGAGCGCAGCGTCACAGCGGCAAACGCCGGCAGCACAGACACGATGTTCACGGCGAACAGGCACGTGACCGACGACAGCAGCAGCAGTGGGCCGATGGCGCCGTGCTGGCGCGAGTAACGCACGCCGTCGCGCAGCGCCGTCAGCGGGGGCACCCCCTTAACGCTGGGGGCGGGCGCGCCCTCCAGGTGCATCAGCAGCAGCGCCACAATAGCCGCCAGGAAACTGACTGCATTGATGAAGAAGCACCAGCCGGCCCCAACGCTGGCCAGCGCCAGCCCGGCGATAGTCGGGCCGACGATGCGGGCGCTGTTGAACATCATCGAGTTGAGCGCCACGCCGCTGGTGATGTGATCGCGGCCCACCATGTCGCGGACGAACGCCTGCCGCGCCGGCGCGTCCACAGCGTTGGCTAACCCGCCCAGCGCCGCCAGCGCTACCACGTGCCACACCTGCACCGTGCCGCTGAACGTTAGCGCCGCCATGACTGCCGCCAGCGCCATCAGGAAAATCTGCGTGGCCAGCAGAATAGCGCGCCGCGAGAAGCGATCAATCAGCACGCCGGCGAAGGGCGAGATCACGATGGAGGGCAGGCCGGCGGCGGCGGCCACGATCCCCAGCCACAGCTCCGATCGCGTGAGGTGGAACACCAACCAGCCCTGCGCCACCACCTGCATCCACGAGCCAGACAGCGAGACGAGCTGTCCGGCGAAATACAGGCGGTAGTTGGCGTAGCGCAGCGCCGCAAACGTGCTGGTGTGGACGGCGGGCGCCTGGGTGACAGCGGCCATAGCGCGCGTTTCTTTCCGAGATGCTTGAGGAATAATGCAGCCGTTAAAGGTGTTAAATCTTATTGTTCCATGCACACTGTTGGCCTGCATTAAGACCATGACAGACCATTCAGCGCGCTGCCGGGCATGAATGGTTCAGCGGTTCGGCTGTCTACCTAACGATTGTTAGGTAACGCCAAGCTCGTGCTCACAGTGCGCTCATGCGCCAGGCGTAGGGTTACGTCGTCACCACAGCAGCACAGGGAGGAACATGTTTGATGCACAGCCGCGAAATCACAGCCGAAAACTTGGTCAAGCAGTACGGCAGTTTCACCGCCGTAAATGACGTGTCGTTTACCGTAAAATCGGGCGAGATATTCGGCTTTCTAGGCCCGAACGGAGCAGGCAAGAGCACAACCGTTGCCATGCTCACCACGCTGATGCTGCCCACATCTGGCAGGGCCACAGTGGGCGGCTACGACGTGGTGAGCGAGGCAGCCGCCGTGCGCCGTGTTGCTGGCGTTGCCCTGCAGGAAATCGGCCTGGATCCGCTGATGAAGCCGCTGGAACTGCTCACGCTGCAGGGGCAGATTTTCGGGCGCAGCCGGCGTGAGGCCCAGGCCCGTGCCCGCGAGCTGCTGGAGCTGGTCAAGCTGAGCGATTTTACCGATCGTCAGGTGGGCAAATACAGCGGCGGGATGCGCCGCCGGCTTGACCTGGCGCTGGCGCTGGTGCATGAGCCGGCCATTCTGTTCCTCGACGAGCCGACCACCGGCCTCGACCCAGCCAGCCGGCGCGATATCTGGAACGAGGTGCGCCGCCTCAACCAGCAGCAGGGCATGACCATTTTCCTCACCACCCAGTATCTGGAGGAAGCCGACGAGCTGGCCAACCGCATCGCCATCATTGATGGCGGCCGGATCGTCACCGAGGGCAAGCCCGCCGCGTTGAAAGCCGCCCTGGGCGGCGAGGCAATCAACGTGACGCTGCGCGATGAACACGCCGTCCAGCGCGCCGCTGCTGAGCTGAGCGACATGGTGGAGCGCGTCCAAACTGACCGCACCGTGCTGCGCCTCTACCTGCGCAACGCGGCCGCTGCCATACCCGCTGTTGTAAATCGCCTGCAGCAGGCCGGCATGGAGCCGCTGTCGCTCACGCTGACCCAGCCTACGCTGGACGACGTGTTCTTGCAGGTGACAGGGCAGCGCTTCAAGGCTGCCGCCGCGCCGGAATCCGAAGCCGCCTAACGCCCACACACAGGAGAAATAGGACATGAGCGCTATCACGACATCCAACCGCGCTGTTTTCGGCGTTCGCCAGGGCAAGCGCACCATGCCGATTGCCCTGCAGGTCATCAGCCTGACGTGGCGCAACCTGGTCACGATCTTCCGCACGCCGTCGGCGGTCATCCCGTCGCTGATTATCAGCGCTTTCTTTCTGTTGGTGTACGAAGCGTCGCTCAGCCGCGCGGCCAGCTTCCTGCCCGGTTTGGGCAGCAACAGCTACCTAGGCTTCATCCTGCCGGTCTCGATCGTGAGCGCCGCGCTGAGCGGCGCAGGCGTGGCCGGACAGAGCATTGTCCGCGACATCGCCAGCGGCTACTTTGACAAGCTGATGCTGACACCGGTTAACCGAGGCGCGCTGCTGCTGGCGGCCATGCTGGCCGGCGCTGTTATTCTGGTGCTGCAAACCTCTATCATCATGGCGATTGCCCTTCTCATGGGCCTGGAGTCGGTTACGGGCGCGGTCGGCATTGTTGGTGTGCTGGCGCTGGCGCTGCTGTTGGGTGTGGGCTTCGCCGGCTTTACCGTGGGCGTCGCGCTGCGCAGCGGTAACGCCGCTGCCACGCAGGGGGCCAGTTTCCTGTTCTTCCCGCTCACCTTCCTGACGGCCACATTTGTGCCGGTGTCGCTGCTCAGTGGCTGGATTCAAACAGCGGCCCAGTTCAACCCGATCACGTACATCCTGGAGGCCATGCGCGCCCTGCTCAACAGCGGCTTCGACGTGGAGCTGGTGGCGCGCGGCATATCATCGGCGCTGGGGCTGGGCGCGCTGATGTTCGCCTTCGCGCTGGTCAGCCTGCGCGCCCGCACGCGGCGCAAGTAGGCCCAGCGCAGCACACAACACACACAGGCGGCCTGGGCACATGCCGCCCGCATGATTCGCCCCGGCTGTCAGTAGCGCCCGACCTGTTCGACGCCCAGCCGGTCAATGCGCAGAAACGATCCCAGCGGTTCGGCGATGAGGCGAATCTGGACGGCGTTGCCCGGCCCTAGAAAGCGGGCCGGCGCGCCGATCGTGCGGCTGGCGCTGGCGGCGCCGCGCTGGGAAGTCAGCTCAATGGGAACCCACTCGCGGGCGCGCCAATCCCACAGTTCAAGCGGCAGGCCGGCGCGCGCGGCGCTGGTCCCCTCGGCCAGCACGCGCAGCGCGCGCACCTCGGCCAGCACGGCCCCAGGCTGAGGCGTAAAACGAAAGACGGCGCTGTCGCCCGGCTGCATTACCAAGCCGGTGGGGGCGGCCGTGCTGGCCAGGCCGCTGCGCTCCAGCGCCGTCCAAGTGAAGCGCGGCAGCCCGATGACGACCTCGCCAGCAGGCTGCTCGACGTCCACCGCCAGCTCGATCAGATAAAGCGTCTCGCCGATTTCCTCCCAGGCTGCGCCTTCTAGGGCTGCGCCGGGCGGCAGCGCGGATGACCAGCCGGCGAGAAAAGCGCGGTCGCCGCGCGCGGTCGAGCCGTACTGATCCACGATGAACGACGAAAGGAACAGCTGGCGCAGGCGGCGCGCCTGGGCCTCCGGGCTGCGGCCCGGCGGCACGATGTAGGCGCGCGCGTCGTAGCGCTCTGGGCCAAGGATGTCAATCACTGTCTGCTCGCCCTGGCCAGGCATGGATGTCCGCAGGCCAATGCGCGTGATCGGCGCCTCAAACGTGCGCTCCAGCGGCGCGGGGGCGGCTGGCTGGTTGACGTTGGCCAGCACCAGCTCGAAGGCGCGCACTGCGCCCGGCTCCAGCGGCTGCTCCAGCCGCAGAGTCACGCCCTGGGTCAGGATGACGGGGTCGCTCAGCGTGATGCCGCTGGCGTTGCGCAGCGAGCCGCGCAGCACACGCTCGCCGAGGGCAGGGTCATAGAACAGGGCTGCCTGCCCGCTGATGGCCGGCCCTGGCACGGACGCGCGCGCAGCGAAGGTCGAAACGAAGCTGGCGTCCACGGGGAAATCGTAAGCCTGGAACGTCTCAGCCTGGCGGATGTCCATGCCCGCCAGGATGCTGCTGGCGAACGGATTGGTCTGAGGGCCGCCCACCAGCGGGCGCAGCGTGCTGCCGTCGGTCATGGTGAGGGTGTAGGTGGCGCGGCGCGGCGAGAGCAGGCCCAGCAGACTGTCGGACTGCGCGCTGTCGTGGTTGGCCCACGCCTGGACAACTGTCAGGTGGTTGATCGCGGCGGCGCTGCCGCGCAGGTTGAAGCCAACCGCCCAGGCCAAGGCGCTGAAGGCGGCAATCAGCAGCGGGATCGTCACCCAGGCCAGCTCCAGCCGGTTCAGGCGGCGCAGCACAATGAAGTTGAGCGGCCCCACCAGAAGCAGATACACCAGCAGGAAGCCCAGCAGGGGGAACACGGCCGGCAGCGGATCGTAGCCTGGGAAGATGCTGGCGGCGACAGCGGCGCGCTCCGGGTTGATGAAGCCGCGTGTCCAGCCGGGGATGGGCGGGCGGCTGGCCGCCAGCGTGAACCACAAATCGCCCAGGCCGTTCCAGGCGCGCAGCGGCGCGGCCAGCGGGTCAACGGCCAGGTAGTCCACCGTGCCCAGGCCCAGAGCGCGGCGGGCCAGCAGCGGCAGGCCATCCGGCGCGGCGGCCAGCACTGCGGCGTCAGCGGCCAGCGTCCCGACAGCTGCCACCGTGTCGCCGCGCAGTTGATCAGCGCCGGCCAACGCCGCCAGCGCGTCCAGGTTGCTCACTGGCTGGCTGGCGCTGGGGCGCAGCGGCAGCAGGTCGGCCAGGCCAGCCGCCGCCGGCTGCCAGCCTGCGCCGCCGGTGACGATCAGGTGGCCGCCGCGTGCGACCCAGTCGGCGATGGCGGCGCGCTGCGCCGGGCTGAGCGCGCCCGTGTCAGCGTCGCTGAACAGCAGCGTGTCAACCGCATCCAGCGCGGCCGGTTCGTCCGGCAGGTTATCCAGCGTCCAGTTAGCCTGGAATGCGCCGTACCCTCCGGCGCGGATCGGCGTGAGGTCCACCGCGCCGGCGCTGGCTCCGGAAATCACCACGTGGAGCTGATCCTGCGGCAGCACGGCGCGCAGACCGGCGGGCTGCGATGCCACCACCGCCCCGCTGGCGTCGTCCAGCAGTTCGACGCGCACCTGCGTGGCAAAGCTGCGCGCTGTGACATAGAGGAACACAGCCTTGCGGCTGCCGGAGGGCAGGTCAAGCGGCGCGCTGAAGGCGTTGGTGAAGGCGCTGCCAGATGTCTCCGGACGAACCACCAGCCGCCCGGTGAAATCGTCGCCGTCGTTGCCGGCGCGCACCAGCAGCGGAAACCAAGCGTTTTCGCGGAACAGGCCCTCGTAGCCGGCGCTGACCGCCAGCGTGAGCAGCGGCGTCACGTCCTGGGCAGGCATGCGACCGCCCGCCGCCAGCAGCGCCAGCCCAATCAGCAGCCCGATTATCCGCCCGCCTAAGCTCACCATGCCAATCCTGTCTTCTCGACTGTGCCAGCCCTTGGGCGGCTATTATACCGCGCTCACGTTAGGTCAATTCTTACTCGACTATATCTTAAAGTTAATCCACACATTACAAGCTGGACCTATGTCCTTTTGTGCTGTGCAAGGGCTTGCCTGTACAATGGCATTAATATTGACAAGCGGGCGGTACGATTGATGCAGGTTAAATTGGATGTTATGGAAAAAGCGTGTCCGCTGTGCAAGACCAACAACGCGGCCGATGCGACTGTATGCGCGTTTTGCGGTCAACCGATGGTGAACTTGCTGCCCGCGCCGCTTATCACTGAGCCAGTCCCGGAAGGGCTAGCCAGTTCAGCGCTGGTGCAGAGCCGGTTCGACGCCGCTTCCCTCGACCCCGACATCGTGGCGTTTGTCGTCGCCGGCCACCAAGAGCCGCTGATGGTCAAGGGCAGCCGGAGCATTGTGCTGGGACGCTACAGCCCAGGCGACATCGCCCCGACAGTGGACCTGACCCCGTACCAGGCAGGCGTGATGGGGGTGTCGCGCCAGCACGCCCGCATCGTCCGCGAGCGCGGCGGCCTGTCGGTAGAGGACCTGAGCAGCACTAACGGCACTCGCGTGAACAAGGTGCGCCTGGAGCCGCACACGCCGTACACGCTGCGCAGCGGCGACATGCTGCAGCTCGGCCAGCTTGCGCTGTACGTCTACTTCAACGCCGGTTCCAGCGCCGAGGAGACGATCACCCTGAAGAGCAGCGGCAGCGGCGAGGGCCTGCGCCTGACGCCGCACTTCTTGGCGACGCGCGTCAGCCCGTATCTGAACGCGCTGGCCGGCATTCAAGCGGTGTGCGACGAGGCGCTGGCCCGCCGCCCCGGCGACATTGACATCAGCCTCATCAGCAGCGACGCGCAGAACGCGCTGATCAGCGTGCGCATCGAGCGCGCCAGCGAGGCGGTGCGGCTGGCCCGCGGGCCAATAGCCGCTTGGCGCAGCGCCAATGCAGAAAACATCGCCCGCCTGCTGGTTCTGAACGGATCGGCGCGGGCGACGGCGCGGCTGGACAGCGAGGCCGCCGCCCAGATTGAGACGCGGGCTGTCTCCGAGGCGGCCGAGGCGCGTGCCCTGGCGCGCGAGCTGCGCGAGAGCGCGCAGGCGGTGGCGCTGGCCTATATGACCGATCTTGCGCCCGCGCGCGCCGCCGCTGACCTCAAGGACGACGCTGAAAAGCTGATGGCGCATCTCAACGTGCTGGCGTTCAGCAGCCTCTACATCACCAGCGATCTGTAAGCGCTGTCTCGCCCGCTTCTGCAGCGCGGCGGGGTTGGCCGTTTTTTTATTTCCCCGAACCCAACGTTAACCCCTGGATGAAATAGCGCTGCAGGAAGGCGAACACGATCAGCGTGGGCAGCGTCGCCAGCAGCGCACCCGCCGTGATTACCGGCCAGTCCGTGTTGAACTGGCCGCGCAGGTTTGCCAGCCCGGCGGTAACCGGTTTGAGCGAATCTGAACTGAGCAGGATGATGGCCCACAGGTAGTCGTTGAACACCCAGGTGAACTCCAGCGTAGCAAGCGCGGCCATCGCCGGCAGGCTCAGCGGCAGCATGATGCGCCAGTAGCTGCGGAACTCGCTGGCCCCGTCCACTTTGGCGGCGTCGAAAATCTCGCTGGGGACGGTGCGCATGAAGTTGCGCAGCACGAACGTGCAGAAGCCGAGCTGGAAGGCCGTGTGGATCAGGATCAGCGCCAAGTGCGTGTCGTACAGGCCCAGGCTCTTGGTGAGCGCGAACACCGGCAGCAGCAGAATCTGGAACGGCAGCATCGTCCCGGCCACGAACATGAAGTAGATGGGCAGGTTGAGCCGGAAGCGGAAGCGCGCTAAGGCGTAGGCGCTCAGCGACGAGAGGAACAGCATTGCCACCAACGCCGGCAGCGTGATGATAAAGCTGTTGAGCAGGTAGTTGCCCACGCGCGCCGTCGTCCATGCCCGCTGGAAGTTGAGCAGCGTGAGGTTCTGCGGCATGCTCCAGAAGCCGTTGGTGGTGATGTCGTCCATCGTGCGGAACGACGTGACGAACGCCGCCGCGATCGGGATCAGCCAGATTAGGGTGAGCGCAATTAGAAAGGCGTGCTTGAAGAACACAGCCGGCGGCACGCGGCGGCGCGCCGTGGTCGGGCGGGCGGCGATTTCTGGGCGAACAGCCGCAGCAGTTGTTGAGGTCGTGGCCATAGTTTAGTACTCCAGCTCGTCCCGGATCACGCGCGACAGGTAAAAGATGATGAAAATCAGGCTGATGCCGAACAGCACGACCGCGATAGCTCCGCCGTAGCCCATGCGGTAGTTGTTGAACGCCTCGATGTACATGAAGTTGGCCAGCACTTGTGTGCTTTGCCCGCCGCGCGTCATGATCGCCACCAAGTCGAAGGCGCGCAGCGAGTCAATGATCGAGATGACGATCACGATTGTGGTCACTGGGGCCAGCAGGGGGAAGATGACGAAGCGGAACATCTGCCAGCGGTTAGCGCCGTCCACCATAGCCGCGTCCACCATCGAGGGGTCAATGTTCTTCAAACCGGCCAGGTACAGCACCATCACGTAGCCCACCTGCCGCCAGGCGGCCGCGGCGATGACGCACCAGATTGCCAGATCGCGGCTGCCCAGCCAGCCCGGCAGGTTCTCCACGCCCAAGCCGGCCAGCAGGCCGTTGAGCAGGCCCAGGCGCGGGTTGTACACCCAGGCCCAGATCAGGCCGATTACCGGGAAGGACAGCACCAGCGGCGAGTAGAAGCTGATTTTGTACCAGCGGCCGCCGCGCATTTCGGTGTTGAAGATCATGGCCAGCGCCAGGCCGATGCTGGTGGGGATGGTGATGAACACGGCCAGCCAGCGCACGTTGTTGAGCAGCGCCTCGCTGAACGTGCGGTCGCGCGTGAACAAGCGCTGGTAGTTCTCCAGGCCAACAAACGCCGGGTTGGGCGAGATGCCGTCCCAGTTAGTCATGCTGATGTAGAACGTGTTGATTGTTGGCCAGATGATCCACACAAAATAGAGGAACAGCGGCGCGGCCAGGAACAAATAGGGCGTCCAGTTAATGCGCCGCCAGGGCGCGGCCGCCGCCGGGCGAGATAGCGTAGCCATAGAATAACGTCCCCTTGTAAACACTGAGTCTCCGATAGTCTCTGGTCTCTGGCATCTGGTCTCAGCGTGTGAAAGCCACGGCCGGCAGCCAGCGGCTAACGACCAGAGACCAACAGCGCAGTAAGCAAACGGGCACGGCCAACCCTGACAGGACCGACCGTGCCCGCGCTTGGCGTTTACACGTCAGGCAGCGCGCTGCTGCCCGCTATTGAGCGGCCTGCTCCTCCACATTGCGGATGCGCTCAGCCTCCAGCTCCTCTAGAATGGCGGCAATGTCGTCCGGGTTGTCCCAGAAGCGCATGAAGCCATCCATGCCAGCCTCGGCCATCGGCGGTGTGGTGTCGCGGTCGTAGAACTGGGCCACGTAGTCCGCGGTTTGGATCAGCTCAATGCCCTTGCGCGTCACGTCAGAGACGTTGGACAGGTCCACGTCCACGCGGGTGGGCAGGCGGCCCAGCGTGTCCAGCGCCATCTGCTGCACCTCGCGCGATCCCAGGTAAGCTAGGAAAGCCTTGCCACCTTCCATGTTGCGCGCGCCAGCCGACATGAAGTAGCCGTCGGTGGGGGCGTCTTCGCCGATTGGCACGTTCGGGTCAATGATGGGGAAGCGGAAGAAGTCGAGATCGTCTTCCATGTCATCAGGGTAGCTGTCCACGATGAACGCGCCCATCAGGTACATAGCGGCGTCGCCCTGCACCATCGGGTCAATCGCCTCCTGCCAGTCGTAGGCGGCGGGGTCGCTGATGAAGCAGTTGTTGTCAATCAACTGGCGCCAGTACTCGAAGGTCTTGAACACGCGCTCGTCAGTGTAGGACTCTTGCAGCAGCATCAGGTTGATGTGGAACTCCGGCCCGTTAACGCGCATGTTAAGGTAGTCGAACCAGGCAGCGGCCGGCCACTTGAAGCGCGCGCCGATCGTGATGGGGGTGATGCCAGCGGCGTTGAGCGCGTCGCACGCGCCCAGGAACTCGTCCCACGTCTCCGGCGCTTTCTCGATGCCAGCGGCCTCGAACAGCGACGGGCGGTAGTACACGGCCCACCAGTAGTACGATGTGGGCAGGAAGTACTTGGCGCCGTCCACCTCGGCCAGCGCGTTGAAACCAGGCGCGTAGGCCTCGTCGAAACCGTTGGCTTCCCACATGTCGGAGATGTCGGCGATCAGGCCGCGGTCAATGAAGAAGCGGGCGCGGTTGCCGGCGAACCAAGTCAGCACGTCTGGCGCGGGATCAGCCACTAGATAGGCGCGGATAGCCTGCTTGAAGTCCTCGTGATTGACAATGGAGTGCTGCACCGGTGTGCCGGGGTTGGCCTCGTTCCAGGCCGCGACCACCTGCTCCTCGAAGGCGCGCGGGGTGGGGTCGCTGGTGTAAGAGTTGAAGGTGACAAGCCCCAGCCCGTCCTGCGCGATCAGCGGCACAACGGCAAAGGCAGCCAGGGCGAACGTGACTAAGAAAACGATTTGCAAACGATACTTGCGCATAAAGTGTATCTCCTTTTCACAGGCGGCGATTCGAGAGTGTTGGTTAAAGCCGCCTATTAGAGTATAGCTCAAATTGGGCACTGCGCCACAGGCGCGCGTAGGGAGGGGTAAATTTTGCGGACACATGCGGGTTTTTCTACGCTTAGAATCGCCGTCTGTATCCATGATCTTCACCAGTCCCCGCGCGCAGGCAGGGCTGTTCAGGTGTAAGACCATTGTGCGCCAGGGGGGCGCGGGGCGCGCTATAATAGCGCCTCTGTATCAGCACTGATGTGAGAGAGCGCCCCCGATGCAGCTGCAAGACCTGAACTGGATGGATGTAGACCGCTACCTTAACACCGACGACCGCATCATCCTGGTCACCGGCGCGACCGAACAGCACGCCTATCTCAGCTTGCTGACCGATGTCCTGATCCCGCTGCGCATCGCGCAGGCGGTGGCTGAGCGCGAGCAGGTGCTGATTGCGCCGCCGCTGAATTTTGGCGTCAGCACGCTGTTCGCCGCGTTCCCCGGCACGATCGCCCTGAGCAAGCAGGTGTTCGACAGCGTTCTGACAGAGATTGTCCAGAGCCTGCTGTACCAGGGTTTCGGCGGTTTTCTGATTATCAACGGACACGGCGGCAACAGCCTGCCGAGTCAGCTTGAGGACCTGCGCATGGAGGGCCACGCGCGCATCACCTGGTACGACTGGTGGATCAGTGAGGCCTCGCGCGCGTTCCAGGCTGAGCACGGCCTGCTGCTGGATCACGCCAACTGGGGCGAGAACTTCCCCTTTAACCGCGTGGTTGACGTGCCAGATGGCGAGAAGCTGCCGGTCAACCTAGGCTATCTAGAGGCTGGCCAGACAATGCGCGCGGTGCTGGGCGATGGCAGCTTTGGCGGCCTGTATCAAGTTGATGACGCGCTGATGTGGGAGCTGTACGAACGGCTGGTGTCCGAGGCCGCTGAGCTGGCGCGGGCGCTGCGCCAGCCCTAAAGCTTGTCCGGTCAGGTTGGGTGGCGAAAGCTCACGGTGAGCACCAGCCGGCCTAAGCGCAGTTCGTCCCCATCGCGCAGCACGCGCACCTCGTGGGCGTGCAGGCGCTGGCCGTTGATGTACGTGCCGTTGGCGCTGCCCATGTCGAACACGCTGATTGTGTGATAGCGCGCGTCGTAGCGCAGCGCCAGGTGCAGACGCGACACACCCACGCTGTCCCCTTCCTGATCGGCCAGGTCAATGTCAGGCAGCACGGCGCTGCCGGCTGTGCCGCGCCCGATCACCAGCTCGTGGTCGCTGCGCTGCGGCTGGGCCTCGTATACCCGGCCAGTAGCCCGCGCGCGCAGCACCAGCACAGTGTCCTGGTCGAAGAAATCGTTGCTGTGTGAGAGATCGTTGGTCTCGGCCAGCGCTTGGGTCTCGCTGGCGCTGTGGGCGGCCTGCAGCAGATGGCCGCAGGCGTAGCACAGGACTTCGTGGCGCTGGCTGCTCCTGCCGCAGCGTGGACAGCTCACCCACTCCAGCCCCAGCAGCGCGGCGGCGGTCTGCCGCGCTGCGAGCGGGCGCGGCCTGCTGGCGGTGGCATCGGACTGTTGAGCAGCCGCTGCCGCGGCTGGCGCGCCTGCGCCGCCGCTCCGCTGAGCCTCGTGGTCGCGGAGCTGGCGGGCCACCACCAGCTTATCGGTCTCGTCCAGCGAGTCAATGCTGTCGCGCAGCAGGTTAAGAGCCGCCTTGACGGCGATGCCGCTGTCGCGCATTCGTGCGTAGGCCTGGCAAATGGTCTCGACCTTGCTCACCGAAACCCCCGAACAGCGTGATTTGTCAAACCACTATAACACGAATCCGGCCGGGGCTTCGGTAAAAAAACAGCCCAGCAAGGGCTGTCAGCAATGCGAACAGGGGCCGCACGGCAGCGCAGATCAGCCAAAGCGGCCGCTGATGTAATCGGCTGTTTCCTGCTGCTTAGGCTGTTCGAACACCTGCCTCGTTGGGCCAAACTCAACCAGCTCGCCCCAGCGCGTTTCTTTGCCGTCCCGCTCTTCCTTGCGAATATTGAAGAAGGCGGTTTCGTCGGATACGCGCAGCGCCTGCTGCATGTTGTGCGTGACGATCACGATAGTGTAGGTGCTCACCAGCTCCTTCATTAGGTCCTCAATGCGCTGCGTGGCGATCGGATCCAGCGCTGAGCACGGCTCGTCCATGAGGATCACCTCTGGTTCGACGGCGATAGCGCGGGCGATGCACAAGCGCTGCTGCTGGCCGCCAGAGAGGGCCGTTCCCTGCTTCTTGAGGTCATCCTTCACCTCGTCCCAAAGCGCCGCGTCCTTGAGGCTCTTTTCGACGATTTCGTCCAGCGCTTTGCGGTCGCGCACGCCCAAGATGCGCGGCCCATAAGCGACATTGTCGTAGATGCTCTTGGGGAAGGGGTTGGCTTTCTGGAACACCATGCCCACACGCCGCCGCACCTCGATCGGGTCAATGCCCGGCCCGTACAAGTTGCGGCCGCGATAGATGACCTCTCCCTCCATCCACGACCCCTCGATCAGCTCGTTCATGCGGTTGATGGCGCGCAGCACCGTGCTCTTGCCGCAGCCGGATGGCCCAATGAACGAGGTGATCTTGTTGGCCTTGATGTCCATTGTCACATCTTTTACGGCGCGGTATTCGCCGTAGTAGATGCTGACGTTGCGCATTATAACTGCGCTGCTGCCGTTGCCGTTCTGCATCATGCTAACCTCTTGCTGAAGCGGTTGCGGAGATAGATCGCGGTGGCGTTAAGGAACAGCAGGACGATCAGAAGAACAATGATCGCCGCCGCCGCCACGTTGCGGAACACCTGCTCCGGGCGCGCTGTCCACTGGTAAATCTGGATGGGAACGACTGTAAACTTCGAAAACAGGCCGTTGGGGTCCACGCCGATGAACGTAGACGCGCCCACAACCAACAGCGGGGCGGTCTCGCCCACAGCGCGGGACATCGCCAGGATGACGCCGGTGAGGATGCCGGGGAAGGCCACTGGCAGCACCTGCCGGCTGACTGTCTGCCACTTGGTGGCGCCCAGGCCGTAGCTGGCATCGCGCAGCGACTGCGGCACGGCGCGAATGGCTTCCTGCGACTGGATGATGATCACCGGCAGGACCAGCAGCGCCAGCGTCAGCGCCGCTGAGATAACCGTGCGGCCGCTCGGTTCACCTACGCCAAACACCGCGCCGCTGGTAATCTCGCGCAGGGCCAGCGCAAACACCGCCAAGCCGAGCATACCGTAGATGATGGAGGGCACAGCCGCCAGGTTGCGGATGTTGATCTCGATGACGCGGTTGAACCAGTTGTCGGTCGCGTACTCTTCGAGATAGATGGCTGCCGCCACGCCCAATGGGAACGCCACAAGAGCTGTGATACTGATAATCCACGCTGAGCCGAGCAGCGCGGTGCGCAGGCCGGCAGTCGTGGCAGAGCTGGACACTGAGCTGGTCACGAAGTCCAGGCTGATCCAGACGCGAAAGATGAGGTCGTCAGTGGGCGACTCAGCCAGGTCTTCCTGGTACACCTGTTCGATTTCCGCGCGCTGGAACAGCGTTTCCAACAGCGACCAGCTGCGCACCACGCGCGGGCGCAGCACTTCTTCCGTCACGATGTCGAGCAGGTCGCCCTGTGAGAAGTTGTCCAGCATGAACTGGCGCTGCTCTTCGATAGACAGGTCGTTGATGGTGCGATCAGCCCACTCTGGGGGGAAGGAACGGCCCTCTAAAGCTTTGCTCAGCGGCATTTGCGTGAACCGGCCCGGTTCGACAGCGCTGAGGCGGTCACGGATCATCACGCGCAGTCGGTTCGGCTGCTGGGCGACAAGCACATCGGCCAGTTCCTCAGCGCTCAGCTCCTCCAGCGGTCGGTCTGAGATCTGTTCGGGCGGCAGGATGTAGCGCATGATCACCATGCCGAACGACTGGTTGACGATGTGGGCCAGCAGAATGCCCAGCAGCACCAGGCCGATCACATTGGCAAAGATGAAGTAACTCTGCCAGGCAGCGCCGCGCCGGTTGCGCCGCTGAAGCTGTTTAAGGAACTCGCTCTCGCTCTGATCAATGAGCGGCTTGTTCTCGGTCTGTGCGCTCACGAGTACACCTCCCGGAAGCGGCGGGTGATGAACGTGCTGATGAGGTTGAGCACCAGCGTCAGCAGAAACAGGGTGAGGCCTACGGCAAAGACGCTGTTATAGTCAATCGAACCCACCGGGATATCACCGGTGCTGATGCGGGCAATGTGCGCTGCCATTGACTCGGCGGCGTCGAAGGGGTTCATGGTCAGGTTAGGGCCAGCGCCAGCGGCAATGAGCACGATCATCGTCTCGCCCACGGCGCGCGAGATGCCCAGAATAACGGCGGCCACAATGCCGGATAAAGCGGCCGGAATGAGCACGCGGAAGCTGGTTTCCAGGCGGGTAGCCCCCAGGCCGTAGCTGGCGTCGCGCAGCGACTGCGGCACGGCGTTGAGCGCGTCCTCGCTGATCGAGCTGATTGTCGGGATAATCATGATGCCCATGACCACCCCAGCGGAGAACATGTTGTAGACCTCCACTGTGTTCACGCCCAGCAGCGATCGCAAAAACGGCGTCACAAACGTGAGCGCGAAGTAGCCGTAAACCACCGTGGGCACGCCGGCCAGGATTTCGATCATGGGCTTGAGCACTTTGCGCGCACTGCGGCTGGCGTACTCGCTGATGTAGATGGCCGCGCCCAGGCCGATCGGCAGCGCCACCAGAATGGCAATCGTGCTCGTTATGAGCGTGGAGTTGAGCAGCGGCCGGATGCCAAACTGCCCGATCTGCGGCGCCCAGCGCGTTTCGCTGATGAATTTCCACAGCGTCACCTCAGCCGCCTTGTACAGCGTGCTGTCAACTGGGTGAGGCTCGATCGGCGTGCCGCGCGCGCCGCGCTCGACCACAATGGTTTCGTTGTCAGGGGTCTCCAGGATCAAAACGTACTCGTTGCCCAGCGCGCCGATGCGAATCAGATCGCCCACGTTGAGCGAGCCGCCGCTGCGGCTGACAGCAATCCTGGTATCTTCTGTGCTGATCGCGGCAGGCAGCGTGCGGTTGGTGTTCAGCCATTCAATGGTGATAAAGAAATTGAGCGCCTCACGCCCCAGCACCACTACAATGGCGATTGTCGTCACGATAGAGACAGCCCCGGCCAGAAACAAAGCGGCAGCGATCAGGCGCTCGCTTAGGCGGGGATGCCACGACAAGTCAGCGCTGGCGCCCGCAAGCCGGTCAGCGGCTGTCTGGCGCTGCACTTCCTGCGCCGGCGTTACCCCGGCACCTGCGTTAATTGGGGTTTCCATGTTGCTCCTTCTCTGTGTGTCGTGTGTTACACACTCAACGCGCACGTATGGCAGACATTTGTCCGCTGCAAGTTGAGGGAGGGTTTTGCCCTCCCTCAACGGCAAAGCGCACTGCGGTTTTACTGAGCTACGTTAACGCCAGCCAGCCAGAACAGGAAGTCGCGGTTCTGGATGAAGCGGTTGGTGGCGATGTAGCCGATCTGGTCAGAGCCGGTGCCCAGCTGCGAGGGCACGTTCTTCAGATAGTAGTTGATGAACGCGGCGACCTGCGGCTTCTCCTGCATGATGCTGGGCGTGCTGTAGATGAACAGCGGACGGGCCAGCGGGTACTCGCCGCTTGCGCCGGTCTCAGGTGTGGGCAGCACGCCTTCGATAGCAACCGCGCGGGTCTGATCCTGCGTTTCCTGGTAGTAAGCGTAGCCGTAGTAGCCGATAGCGAAGGGGCTGCCGATGACGCCCTGAACCAGCACGTTGTCGTCTTCACTGAACTGGATGCCAGGGGCGTTCAGGATCGGCTCTTCGTTCTTGTCAAACACCTTTTCGACAAAGAAGTCGTAGGTGCCGCTGTCAGTGCCGGGGCTGTAGAGGCGGATCGGCTCGGCTGGCCACTCGGGGTTGACGTCGGCCCAGGTGATGCCCTGGCCGCTAGAGAAGATCTGGGCCACCTGCTCCAGCGTCAGATCGTAGACGAAGTCGTTGTCGTTGCTCACCACCACTGCCAGCGCGTCAATGGCGACGAAGAAGCCCAGCGGCTCGCGGCCGATGGCGCGGCACAGCTCCACTTCAGAGGAACGGATCGGGCGGGAAGCGTTGGAGATGTCGGTGTCGCCGGTCTCGCAGAAGCGCTTGAAGCCGGCGCCGGTGCCGGAGAAGTCAACGGTGATGCGATCCGGGAAGCCGTCGCGGTTGAACAGGTCGGCCATGCGCTCGGTCAGCGGGTAAACGGTGGAGCTGCCGTCAATTTCGATGTTGCCAGTCACGCTCAGCGGATCCACATCCGGCAGGGTGATGGGCGGGATGATGACCGAGTCAATGACGTGGATCACGCCGTTGCTGGCCTCAATATCCACCGCCACCACTTTGGCCTGGTCAACCATCACGCCCGTGTCGCTGACAGACACGGTGATCGGGCTGCCCTCAACGCTGGCCACTTCGCCAGCAGCCACGTCGGACGACATCACCTTGCCGGCGACAACATGATAGGTCAGCACGCGGGTAAGCAGGTCAATGTCCTGCTGCAAGTAGCTCACGACCGGGGCCGGCAGCTCGGCAAAAGCGGCGTTGGTGGGCGCGAACACGGTGAAGGGGCCTTCGCCGGCCAGCACGTCAACCAGGCCCGCCGCCTGCACCAGGCTCACCAGCGTCGAGAAATCTTCGTTGCCAACGGCAATGTCAACAATGGTCTGTCCCTGAGCGGAAACACCGAAAGCGCTCAGCGCCAGCAGCAGTACAGCGAGAAAACCCATCAGTTTGGCACGGTTCATACAGCATTTACTCCTTGTATGTCACGGTCAGATCGCAGCGCGGGCCAAGCCCCACCGCCGGACGATATGCTAGCCGCCGCAGATTAAAGGCCGCTGACAAATGTTTTAAGCTAAAGCGATATATAGGTTAATATAATGTTAAATATTCTTAATAGAAGCTGATGGCGACACTGCCGGCGCGCATTATCCGGCTGCCAGCATCCAGCGGCAGAGGATTGGGCCGCCGTGCGGGTCGGGGTTGGGGCCGCCGCGGTCGGCTGGCAGGCCGTCGTAGCCGGCTAGGTAGCCGCCTGGGCCGTAGACCTGTGCCCAGGCAGCCGGCGACAGATCGCGGTCGCCCACGGCTACCGCGTGGATGTGAACAGGGGAGTTGGGGTACAGGCTGCCCTCAGCGCGCACCCAAGCGGCGAAGCCTGCCACCCGCAGCGCGTAGATCATGGCCGGCATTTCCGCCTCCAGCACCTGCCACGTCTCAGGATCGCGCACGGAGATGTCCACTGCGCCGCCGCCGTCGTGCGTGCCGAAGCTGGCGGCCACGACGCCGGGGTTGTAGCTGCCCTGTGTGATGACAAAGCGCGCGTAGCGCCGGCCAGCCTGCGCCTCGTAGAGGCGCTGGGCGTGGTCGAGCATGGCGCGCGTGCGAGCGTTGAGCACCGCCCAGCCATCCCGGACGCGGGTGTAGTCATCGGGCGGCGTCAGGCAGCCTTCCGGCTCTGGCGCGCCGTCTTCACCGACAACGTACCAGCGCCCATTGAGCATGACGCGCCGCCCCCGCGCCTCTACCCAGGCTTCGCTGTGCGGGCTGCCTTCAGCGATCCAGCCAGTCACGTCGCGTTCGACGTGATGCCAGCGCACGCGCCACCAGCGGTAGCCCTCGGCGCACACCGGCCCCTCCAGCACGCTGAACATGGCGTAAGGCGGCATCTGACCGACGCGGTTGTCGCCCCGGCGCGGCTCGCGGCGCACGTTGAGCGTCACGCTGCCCAACACGCGCCCTTCCTCACCGGCCGTCAGGCGCGGCGCTTCTGGCGGGCAGGCGTC
>DAOTWC010000059.1:0-31830 GCA_034435995.1 Anaerolineae bacterium
GGCCTGCCGGCCGCCCGCCTGCTTGATCCGGCGCTGGGCGCGGGCGGCGCGCTGGGCCTGGCCAACGACTTCATGGCGCGTGTGATCCGCCGGTTGGGCAACTACGCAGAAATCTACAACCGCAGCCTGGGGCCAGATAGCGACGTGCCGATCCCGCGCGGCGTCAACCGCTTGGTGCGCGACGGCGGCCTGCTCGACAGCCCATCGTGGCGCTGAACGCTAGCGCTGCCTGTCGTCGCGCCGGCGCTTCTCCGCTCTCCCCAAAACCACGCGCCCCGTTTGACCGTTGATCAGCGCCAGCCGCTGGTCGCCATCCTCCTCAGTGATAGAGGCGATCCACACCGGCAGCAGCAGCAGGCGAAAGCTCATGCTCTGCGCGTTGACAAACACCGTTACCTGGTACTGATCGTCAGACGTGTCCTGCTGCCGCTGGTGCTTGTCGCGCAGCAGGCGCGCAATTGTGCTGCGCGCCTCCAGCGAGGCCTTGTCAAAATCCACGCTGTACAGCTCCGCCGAGTGGCGCGCCAGCAGGCGCCCGTCGTAGGCATCGGCTGCGCCCAAGTCGTAGGGCAGCAGGCGCTGGGCCAGCGCCGGCGGCGGCGAGGTGAAGGCGCACACTGCCACATCGTAGATCGCGTCGGGCACGCGGCTCTCAATGCGCGCCTGCGCCGGCGCAGGCATATAATACGCGCTGCGGTTCGAGCTGCCGCCTTTGTAAGTGCGCGTGATCGCGATCTCAACTGTGGCGTCAAACACCCAGAAGGGCAGATAAACCCCGTTGAAGACGGCGCGTTTAATCCGGTTGTTGTCGAAGAAGCCAGCGATGCGCTGAAATGCCCCCTGCAGGCTAGCGTGTAAAGCGGCCTGCGCCTGCTGCTCGCTGAGCACAAAGCGCACAATGCCATCTGGTTGTTCGAACGACTCCAGCGCGTCCTTGAGGATCACGTGCGTCGAGCCGCAGAACGGACAGTCGTCCGACAGTTTGTGGGCTGGCAGCATGCGCTCTGCGCCGCACTGGTTGCAGTGCAGCAGGCGTTCGCCCACTGCCCAGCGCACCGGCTCGGCCTTGCGCTTAATCAGCGCCATCGCCAGCGACTCCGGCCCGGCGGCGCGGCGCGGCGCGCGCTGCTCGGTGTGGCCGCAGAAGCGGCACGTGACCTGACCGGTCGTCTCGTTAACGGTGAGATTGCCGGAGCAAACCGGGCACAGCAGCGCTTTTGCAGCAGCGTCTACTGGCGACTCAGCTTTACGCACTTGCTGATCGTTGTGATGGTAAGTGCGCGCCGCCTGTTCCGGCGTGAGCTGGCCGTTGAGCACCATCATGGCGCGCAGGGCCTGCGGATGCGCTGGGTCCAGCGCCAGCACCATGCTCAGGTGCTTGCGTTTCTCGGCCTCGCTGGTCGCAATCTCGGCCAGCCAGTAATAGGCGTCCACAAAATCCGGCTGGTACTCCGCCGCGCGCTGGAACGCCGCCGCTGCCGCTGCGGTGTCGCCCCGGTGCAGGTGGTCGTGGCCAGTCTGGAAAACGCTGAACGCGCGGCCGTTCACCTCGCCGCGGTGGGTGATTTTGACGTGCGGGCGCGGCTTAGCGCGCACCTTCTCCGCCGCTGCATCGAGCGGCGCGTGGCCGCAGGTTGGGCAGACGATCTTGCCTTGCTGCATGTCGTAGCGCATCCGCTGGCCGCAGTTCGGACAGGTCAGTTCATTCTGCTTCATCGCGCACACCTCGCGCTGACCGGCTCTACTCGCAGTATATACCCGCCCAGGGCACAGCAGTCTCAAGGAATCGGGCTGCCTTCAAGATTGGGGGGCAGCAGACTGCATCAGGGCGCGCGCCTCGGCTTCCGTGGGCAAGGCGGGAATAGCGCCTTTTTTGGTGGTGGTCAGCGCGCCGACAGCGTTGGCGAAGCGCAGCAGCTCGTCGAAGCGGTCAGCGTAGTCGTCCGGGTGATCCAGCAGTCCCACCAGCAGGCCGGCTACAAACCCGTCGCCCGCGCCGGTGGTGTCCACTGGCGTCACTTGGTAGCCAGGGACGTAGTACTCAGCGCTGCGCGTGTAGAGCCGCGCGCCATTGGCCCCCGCTGTCACCACGATCAGGCGCGTGCGGTCGCGCCACAGGGCGCGCGCGCCCACGCCAGGGGCCAGGAAGTCCACCTCCTCCTCGCTCACCTTGACGATGTGGGCGTAGTCCAGCCCGGCCAGCATGCCGGCGCGGGCAGCAGCCGCGTCGGGCCACAGCGCCAGGCGCAGGTTGGGGTCGTAGGAGATCAGCTTGCCAGCGGCCAGTGCGTGTTCGACTGCCCGCAGCGTGGCCGAGCGCGACGGCTCGCTGATCATCGTGATCGAGCCGAAGTGAAACACCTGGTAGCGGTCAATCACATCCAGCGCCACGTCTTCCGGACGCATGAGCATGTCGGCGCTGGGGTGGCGGTAAAAGACGAAGCTGCGCTCGCCGCCGTCGGCCAGCGACACGAAAGCCAGCGCCGTGCGCGCCTCGGCAGAGAAGCGCAGGCCAGACACATCTACGCCGTTCTCGGCCAGCACGCCGGCCAGGAAACGGCCGAACGGATCGTCGCCCACCTGCCCCAGGAAGCCGGCTGGTCGGCCCAGCCGCGCCACAGCCACAGCCACGTTGGCGGGCGCGCCCCCCGGCGCTTTGACAAAGCCCGAGGCCTCCCCCACCGTCACGCCGCTTTCCAGCGCGACGAAGTCAATCAACACCTCGCCAAAGCTCACCACGCTCATAGCCGCTGCTCCCCGGTGTGTGCGCCGTCCGCGGCGTCCATTGTACCGCGCGCCGTCCGGCGCGGTACAAATGCCCACTTGTCGCGCTGGGCATTTGCGCGCACACTGAAGGGTGTTGCCGCACATCAACCGGAAGGAACTGCGATGCGTTACACACTACTCGCGCTGATTACAGCGCTGCTGCTGGCCGGCTGCGCCGGCGAAACGCCGTCCGCTCTGCCCACGGCAGCGGTGGTTGACGCGCCGACGGACATCCCGACCGCAGACGCTGGCGCTGCTGCCGCGCCCGAAGGCGAGGCCACGCGGCTGCCCCCGCTGGGCATCACCGTGCCGCCGCCCGGCGTCATCGTGACGGCGCCCGTCACCGAAGAACCGCCTGATGGCCGCGGTTTCGACATCAACGCGCCGTTCGAGCGCCTCATCTACCAGCAGACCGGCGGCCCTAACAACCTCGACCTGCTGATCGAGATCGAGGCCGACGGCAGCGCGCGCCGCAACGGCGCGCCAGTCGCCATCACGCCGGAGGAGATCGCTGCCATCAACCAGAAGCTGCGGTCGGTTGACTTTTTCAACATCATCGGGCAGTTCACGGTGGCCGGCGGCCCCGGCAGCGAGCAGTACCGCTACCGCCTCAGCGTGGAGCAGGACGGCGCAGGCCGCACCATCAACGCCCAGGATGGCTACACGCCGCCGGAGCTAATAGAGCTGTTCGCCCTGATTGCGGCGGTAGGAGGCAGCACACCGTAACCCTCACCCCCGCTTGGCCGCGCGGGGGTGAGGCAGAAGGGGGCGCGGCGTCAGTTAGACGGCGCCAGCCCCAGATGGAACACGATGTAGTAGTTGCCGGTTGAGCGGCGCTCGTAGCTGGTCATCAGGTAGGTGAGCGTGTCGTAGCCGGCGTTAGCGGCTGCCTGCGGCGAGATGCGCAGCATAGCGTCAGCTTGGTTCGCCAGCACCGACGACTCACCCCAGCACAGGCTGGGGTTGCCAGCGTCGTCGCAGGTAATAGGAATGTCGTCGGTGTCCAGAATGTCGTAGATGTCATATGTCTCACGGCCGGTGCGATTCAGCTCTACCAGGCGCATGAACGGATCGAGCTGGCGATCGCGGGCGAACATGTACACTGTCAGCGGCACACCGGAGCGCACCATGCTCTCTGTGATGCGCACCGAGAACGGGTCGCCAGCGCCGTCGGCCTGCGTGACAGCCATGCCCTCCAGGATCACGATGACCTCGCCGCCCATGCCGTTGTAGCCGCCGACGATCAGGTGCATGTCGTCCATGCCGCTGGTGCGCTGGCTGAACTGCACCTGCGAAGAGGTGCTGTTGGCGTTCACGCGGCCCACGCCGGGCAGGTCGGCCCAGTAGGTGCTGGCGCCGCTGCTGTCGTCGTTACAGAAGCCGCTGCGCTCGCTGGAGTCAGCCACCATAATAACCGGGTCGAAGCTGCCCACGCCCAGCGCCGTCAGTTTGTAGGTGAAACCGGAGCGCATCAGCACCACCGTTATGCGCGTGCCGTTGGTGATCACCTCGCCGGTGTCGCACGTCCAGTTCTCGTTTGGCCCGCCTGGGGCGTTGGTCTGCTGTGTTTGGGGCGGCTGGCCGCCGTCCGGTTTGCTGGGCGAGTCCTGCGTGGTTGTTTGCGGCGCTGTCTGGCCAACCGGGAGCTGCGACAGCTCGTACACAGCCGACAGCGGCAGAATGCCGACAAAGCGCCCGCCCGTGCGCTCTTCAGCCGTGACCTCTGTCGGGATGCCAATCGGCTTGCCGTCCGCGTTGACGGCCAGGCCGCCGCTGTTGCCGGGGGAAGCTTCGGCGTCGGTCTGCAGCCACACGGGCATGCGCTTACCACCGATGTCGCCGTTGCGGATGGTGGTGATGCTGCCGGGGATCACCGCCAGATAGCCGTCAGCAATAGACGGGTAGCCAAAGATGTGAATGCGGTCGCCGCGCACCACGCTGTCGCTGAGACGGTAATTGTTGGCCACGTCAATGAACGGCAGGTCGAGCGAACCGGGCAGGACAGCCCGCCCGTCGGCATCGCGGTTGATCTGAAGAATAGCAAAGTCCATCTGGTCGAACATCAGGTAGAGCGCCGCGTAGTAGCGCAGCACGGGCAGCTCGTTGAGGTCATCCAGCATGTAAATGGCGTAGTCGTTGGCTCCTTCGACCACATGCCGGTTGGTGTAGATCGTGCCAAAGCGGTCAACAATCGTGCCGCTGCCGAACTGCAGCGCCTCGCCGTTCACTAAGCCGACGATCAACACCACGCTGCGGGCCAGCTCCTCGACTTGGTCGGTGGGCAGCCGATCCTGCGCCAGCGCCGCCCCGCCAATGCCCAGCAGCAGGGCCAGCAGCAGACACAGCGCCGCCGCGCGCTGCCTCTGCCATGAACTGAATGTAGAATAGTTCATCATTGTTCTCCCGATAAAGTCAACGCTTAGCTGCATTATACGCAAATACGCCTTGCGCACGGCACAAACGAGTTTAAATTCAGTTCAAGAAGTGCCCTCTACAACCGCCTGCGCGCCTCAGCGCCGCAGCGTGGCCGCCAGCCGGCGCGGGTGCAGCAGCAGATCGAGGCCCTCGCACGGATCGCGCACCAGCACGTCGGCGCTGCGCAGCAGCTCGGCCGCCAGCCCCTCCGGCCCCAGCACGGCGATGCGCAGGGCGGCGGCGTTGAACATGGCCGTGTCGTTGGCACCGTTGCCCATCACCGCGACAGCATCGGCGCCCAGGCTCAGCACATACGCGCCTTTCTCCGGCGTGCCGCGCGTGATAACCCTGGCGCGCAGGCCCAGCTCTGCGTCAATGGCGGCCTGCTGGCCGTGCGTGTCCGCCGTCAGCAGATGCACCTCAAGCTGCTGGCGCAGATGATCTAGGCGCAGCTTCACGCCCGGCAGCAGCGCGCCGTCCAGCGCGATCGTGCCGTTAACGTCCAGCACCAGATGAGCCAGCGCCAGCGGCGCGCGGCCCGGAATATCAATCTCGATCACGGTTCACCTCCGCCGGCAGCAGCCCGCCCCTGCACGCTGACAGTGTACAGCGCCGGCGCGCCGCCCATTTCCGGTATGACGATTTCAAAGCGCGCCGATTCGTTCGGCCCCAGCCGCGCAGCGGCGATGTCGCTGTAGCCGGCAGCGATTACGCTGCCGGCCACGTCAAAAACAGCGGCAACAGCGCGCAGGTCGCCCACCGGCTCGGCCCCTACGTTGGTCACCACGCCGCTGATCACCAGCCGCCCGAAATCATCAAAACGCGACTCGTCAATCCAGTCCAAGCGATCCGGCCCGTAGACGATGTCTGACGGCCCCGGCTGCCAGCCGTTTTCGCCCAGCGCCAGCGCGTAGCGCACTGCCCCTGCCGGCACGCCTTGGCCGAAGCGCAGGCTGAACGGCGCAAAACCGCCTGGCGCCAGCGCGTGGCCCATCACTGTGTCCACCGCCTCGGCCACAGCCAGCCCGTCGGCCGTGTAGAGCACAGCGCGGGCCGGCAGCCGGGCCGCCAGCTCCGCGCCCCGGTTAACGACCTCTCCGGTGATGAACAGCACGCCCGCCGGCGTCGTCCAAGCGCGGAGGCGGGTCACATCCAGCGGAAGGGACGCCGCCGCCAGCACAGCCGCGTCCGCCGGCTCCAAATGCGAATCGGGGTTTACGCGCACGCTGTTGACGGCGGTCTGCAAGGCGGCCAGTTGGTCTGGCTCCGGTGGAACAACCGCCTCAATGACCACCAGATGCGTTCCGACCTGCTGCACAAATGTATTGAGCGGCTGCGGCATGCCGCCGGGCAGCGTGCGCACGCCGGTCAGACGCCAGCTTCCGTCGCCCATTGCGCGCCGGTCGTGCTCGACATAGGCATCAGCCCCGGGCCGCAGGCGCGTTTGATAGTCGTTGAGCAGGGCGGCAAAAGCCGCGCTGTCCAGCGCGCGGCCTAAATTGGCGACAGCCACGGTGAGGGCCGGGTCGTTCGACCCCGGCAGCGAGAAGAAGGCTGCCGCCAGCGCGGTCGTGTTCTGCTCATAGACCACCCACGCCGGTGGAACCCGCGCCGAGAAAACGCCGCCTGGGTGGTCGTAGCGAACAGGCGTTGCGTCAGGCGGGGTGGGCGTAGGCGCGAACGTCACTGCGCCGCCTGCGCAGCCGGCCAGCAGCAGTGTGAGCACAAGCAAAGCGCGCCGCATGTTCCGTTCCTTCAGCAGTCCTCTATCCGTCTAGTATATCCCACGCCTGACCAGTACATTAACCCTGTTGCGTGGGCCAGCGCTTCTATGCTATGATGAACAGTGTCATTTCAGCGTATTTAGCCGCTGACTCGGCTGCGAGACCGACGTTTTACAACCCAGTTCGCACACGTTCTGCGGGATAGCGTTTTTATGTACACTAACAACGAACTGCTCTTTCCCCACCGCGCGATACCCACCCTGCGCGGACTGCGCGGCCCGCGCTGGCAGGCGCTGGTAGACCGTGTCGCCAGTTTGCCAGAGACGCACGAAGAGACACTGGCTTTCATGCTGATGATGATTCGACTCAACGGCTGTTTGGGCTGCGAGACCGACAGCTACCGCGCAATGCGCGGCTGCGCGGCGTGCGCCGCTCAGACGCTGCGCCGTTACAAAGGCACAGATGAGGAGCTGCTGGCCGCCTTCGACGACGCGCTGGCCAACGTGCGCGCCTTCGCCGCCGCCCGCCCCCCTATTCTCGCCGCGCTGGAGGCCCAGCCGGACGGCGCGCAGCGCGCTTCCGCGCATTCGCCGCACATTAATCTTGCACGCCAGTAATTGTGTATGCTATAATCATGCCGGTGGGTACGCGCCCTGCCGGGCGTGGTTGTTCGGCGTTACGCTCCATCGTCTGCCAGACATTACGACGCGCAGCACCGAAACACTCACAGGCTGCTTGCCAGCCCTGTGCGGCGCTTTTATCGCAGTCCCGCCTGTGTTGCACTGTGCGATTGTACGATATAGAGAGGGTGATTAGGCTATCAGTTCGCCGGAATTTCACATCAACGACCAGATACGCGCGCGGGAAGTCCGCCTGATCTCGGACACCAATGAGAACATCGGTATCATGCCGCTGAGCGAGGCGCTGGCGCTGGCCGAGTCGCGCGGGCTTGACCTGGTGGAGGTCTCGCCCAACGCCAAACCGCCGGTGTGCCGTATCATGGACTTCGGCAAGTTCCAATATGAGCGGCAGCGGCGCGAGCGCAAGGCGCGCAAACAGCAGAAGATCATCGAGGTCAAGGAAATCCAACTGCGCCCCAAGACGGACGACCACCACCTGGGCTTCAAGGTGCGCGACGCGCGTAAATGGATTGAAGACGGGATGAAGGTGCGCGTGCGCGTGCGCTTCCGCGGGCGCGAGCGCGACTATCCGGATATCGCTCGGCTGCGGCTGGAGGCAATCGCCAAAGAGCTGAAGGAGATCGCCACCGTTGAACAGGCTCCCAGCCTCGAAGGCAGCACCATGCTGATGGTCTTGGCACCTATCTCAGACAAGAAAAAGTAACGCTGGAGCACTCAACGTGGGAAAGAAATACAAGCTCAAGACGCATAAGGCCACTGCCAAGCGTTTTCGGGTGACCGGAACTGGCAAAGTTGTGCGCACCAAAGGCGGCAAGAGTCACCTGCGCCGGCGCACCCCCAAACGCACCAAAGCCAAATTCACAACGATGATTCCGGTCGCCAGCAGCGACGTGAAGAAGGTGAAGAAGCTGGCGCCGTATCTGTCGCGCTACAAAGCCAACCCGCCCGCCTGACGCAGGCTGCGCTTTTTTGCACTGACCGAACCCGCCCAGGGCGACGCCTCTGGGCATTTGCTTGCAGGAGTCTGTTACCGTGGCAAGGACAAAAACCGGCTTCACGCGGCGCCGCCGCCATAAAAAAGTGCTCAAGATGGTCCGGGGCCAGTGGGGTACGCGCGGCCGCCTGTTCCGCCGCTCCAACGAGGCCATGCTCAAGAGCCTGTGGTACGCCTATCGCGACCGGCGCAACCGCCGCCGCGACATGCGCCGGCTGTGGATTACCCGCATTAACGCCGCAGCCCGCCTCAACGGCCTCAGCTACAGCCGTTTCGTCTACGGCCTCAAACAGGCCAATGTCGAGATTGACCGCAAGATGCTGGCCGATATCGCTGTGCGCGACCGCGCCACGTTCGACAAGCTGGCTGCGCTCAGCCAGATGAACCAGTAGCGCCTGACCGGCAAGTTACCCAGCGGCGGGGTCATCACGGCCCCGCTTTTTGCTGATGATCACCAGCACCGCCAACGCGCGCGTCCGCCTAGCGCGGGCGCTGCAAACCCAGGCCAAGGCGCGCCGCCGCGAGGGCCGTGTGGCGCTGGAGGGGCTGCGCCTGGTGCGCGACGCGGTAGCCAGCGGCCACCAGCCCGACTTTATCCTATACACCCCCGGCAGCGCCGAGATTGACGCCTTCGTAAACGCGAGCCGCCTAGAGGCGTTAGCCATCTCCGAAGGCGTTATGCGCTGTATCAGCGACACGCAGCAGCCGCAGGGCATCGTAGGCGTGTTCTCCACGCCAAAGCTGCCGCTGCCAGCCCTGCCGCAGCGCGCACTGCTGCTGGACGCGCTGCGCGACCCCGGCAACCTGGGCACGATCCTGCGGACAGCCGCCGCTGCCGGCGTAGACGCCGTTCTGCTGGCCCCTGGCTGCGTGGACCCGTTCAATCCCAAAGTGCTGCGCGCCGGCATGGGCGCGCACTTCCGCGTGCCGCTGGCCGAGCGCGCCTGGCCCGAAATCGAGACATTTTGCGCCCCGCTCACGGTCTACCTGGCGGACGCGCGCGCCAACCTGCGCCACGACCAAGCTGACTGGTCACGTCCCTGGGCGCTGATCATCGGCGGCGAGGCCAGCGGCGCAGGCCAAGAGGCGGCGCGGCTGGCGCAGGCCCGCATCGCCGTGCCCATGGCCAGCGCGACCGAGTCGCTCAACGCGGCAGCAGCGGCGGCGGTCATCCTGTTCGAGGCACGACGGCAGGCGGGGTGGCCGTGAGGCGGCTGGCGCTGACGGCGGCTCTGGTCGGTTCGGCGGCGCTGGCGCTGCTGGCGCTGGCAGCGGGCCTGCTGGGGCGGCTCGCTGATCCACCGGCCGGCCCGCTGGCGGGCAGCCCGCGCTGCGCCCTGCCCTGCTGGAACGGCATCCGCCCCGGCGAGATGCTCGTGCCGCGCGCGTCGCAGATCCTCGTCAGCCAGGGCTACGACCCGTCAAGCGACGCCCAGGATCGCGCCCACATGCACTACACGCCGCGCCCACATGTCGAGGGCTGCACCGTGCGCCTCGAGCACTACAACGCCATCGTGACCGAAACGCGCCTCTCCAACTGCCCCGGCCTGCGCCTGGGCGATGTGCTGGCCGCGCTGGGGCCGCCGGAAGGCATCCAGCCGGGCCTGCTGCAGTTCAGCTTTCGCGGCGGCCAGGTGCGCGTCAAGCTGCGGCAGGACGGCTGCGCGCCGCGCCTCTCGCCGCGCCTGCCGGTGTCATCCGTTAGCCTCAGCGCCGACGGCCAGCCGAGCGGCTACGCCCCCTGGCGCGGCTTCATGTCCCCCTACCACTATCTGCGGCTGTACCCCACCATCGTGCTGCTGTCGTGCTGACTTTTACAGGTTGAGCATGTGGCCTTCTAGCCCGTGCGCCGCCTCTTTGATCGCCTCGCTCAGCGTGGGGTGCGCGTGCACGTTGCGCCCGATCTCGTAGGGCGTCAGCTCCCAGCGCTGCGCCAGCGTCAGCTCTGGCAGCAGCTCGGTCACGTCCGGGCCGATCATATGCGCACCCAGAATTTCGCCGTACTTCTTGTCAGCGATCACTTTAACGAAACCGGACGAGTCGCCCAGCCCCAGCGCCTTGCCGTTAGCCTGGAAGGGAAACTTGGCCACGTTTACGTCGTAGCCTTTCGCGCGCGCCTGCGCCTCGGTGTAGCCGAAGCTGGCTACCTGCGGCTGGCAGTAGGTGGCGCGCGGCATCATGTCGAAGTTGAGCGGCTCGGTGTGCGCGCCGGCGATGTGCTCCGCCGCCACCACGCCCATCGCCTCGGCCACGTGGGCCAGCATCAGCTTGGCCGTCACGTCGCCGATGGCGTAGATGTGCGGCACGCTGGTTTGCATCCACTCGTTGATCTCAATCGCGCCGCGCTCTGTCAGCTTCACGCCGGTCTTTTCCAAGCCATAGCCCTCGGTGCGCGGCTGGAAACCGATGGCCTGCATCACGCGCTCGGCCTCCAGCGTCTGCTGCTGGCCGTCTGGCCCAGTCACAGTGACTCGCGCGCCGCTGCCGGTGTCCTCGATCCGCTCCACCTTCGTGCTGGTCATGAGCTTGATGCCGCGCTTCTGGTACAGCTTCGCCAGCTCCGCGCTCACTTCTTCGTCCTCCAGCGGCAGGATGCGATCCAGGAACTCGACCAGCGTCACCTGGCAGCCGTAATTGCTCAGGATGTAGGCGAACTCCACGCCGATCGCGCCCGCCCCGGCGATAATCATGCTGTCCGGCACTTTGTCTGCTAGGATTTGCTCCTCGTAGGTGACGACGTTGGCGCTGAGCGACGTGCCAGGGATCAGCCGCGTCGTCGCGCCAACGGCAATGACAGCGTACTTGAAGGCCAGCGTCTCGCGCTTGTCGTCGTTGAGCGCCACCTCAAGCGTGTGCGCGTCCGTGAACGTCCCCCAGCCGTCGTAGGTGTCAATCTTGTTCTTCTTCATCAGGAACTGCACACCCTTGACCAGCCGGTTCGAGACCTGGCGGCTGCGCTTGTAGGCTGCCTCGTAGTCGAACGTCACCCTGCCCTCGATGACCATCCCGAACGTCTTGGCCTCGTGGTTGACGATGTGCGCCAGTTCGGCGTTGCGCAGCAGCGCCTTCGACGGGATGCAGCCCACATTGAGGCACACGCCGCCCCAGTACTGCTTCTCAACAATCGCGGTCTTCAGGCCAAGCTGGCTGGCGCGGATGGCGGCAATGTAGCCGCCTGGCCCCGCGCCCAGCACCAGCAGATCGTAGTCCTTCGCCATGCACCGTTCTCCTCACATGCGAACAAAAGCGGCAGGCACTGCCGCGCCTGCCGTCTAGTGTAGCGTATGTGACGGCGCTGCTACCAGCGCCGGCCAGACCGCCGCTTGCGCTACGGCTGCTGGGGCGCTAGATCAGCGACCAGCACCGGCTGGAAGCGTGGGATGTCCGCGTTCGCGTACAGGCCGGCAATCTGTTCGACCGCGCTGTAAAGGTCTTCAACGTCAGCGCCGAGAGAGCTGATCGCCGCCTGGTACAGATCGAGCGGCCAGTAGACCACCGCCAGCATGTCGGGCGTGATGACAGCCCCGCGCGCAATATCCTGCGCAGCGATAACCACCGGCACATAGCCGGCGGGCGCAGCGATCGTGGCTTCAAGCGTCACAACAATCGCGTCTGTAACGGCCGCGCTCGCCGATGGCGCTTGAACCGTTGGCGGCAGCGGAATCTGCAGCGGCAAAGCGTCTGCGCCTATCGGCGTGGGTGTGAGCAGCGACACAGCAGGCGCTGGGCTGATGGCAGACGGTTCTTCAATTGGGAGCGGCAGATATACTGTCTGCCCAGGGATCAGACGGCTGTTTTCATCTAAACAGTTGGCTTCCAGGAAAAGACGGGCGTCCACGCCGTGGCGCACGATAACGCCCAGCAAGGTATCGCCTGGCTGAACAGTGTAACGCTCGGTCCAATTCAGCAGCGGCGGGCAGGCAGTTGGTATTGGCGTGGCGGTCTGCTGCTGCGCCGCCGCGAGCGGGTCAGCGCCGCTGTCGGGCTGGCCCATAAACAGCAGCGCGCTGCCCGCCAATATGACCATCAGCAGGGCGGCGGCCAGCGTCAGCGGCGCCGCGACGCTGCGCAGCGAATGGTTGGCCTCTTGCGGAACGGAATGTGGATACATTAATGCATGCTGCATGGCGCTAATCTCCTCTTCTGGCGTGTGCAATGCTCGTTCCTGGAGTTGGGCCAGCAGTTGGGCTTCCAGGCGGTCGCGGAAAGCAGGATCGGCCTGTGGCACGACGGCAGACAGCTCGTCCAGCAGCGCGCGGTCGCGGTTGTGGTTGTCGGTCACAGCAGCTCTCCCTCTCTTTCCGGCGCAGCGCGCCGGCGCAGATCGTCCAGCCCGCGCGACAGATGCGCGGCGACCGTGCGCTCGTCCAGCCCCAGCGCCTCGGCGATTTCCTGGTTGCGCAGGCCGCCAAAGAAGCGCAGCAGCACCACCTCGCGGCGGCGCGGGGCCAGCGCCAGAATGAGCGCCCGAAGCCGCGCGAACCGCTCTTTGCGCTGCACAGCCAGCTCCGGCAGCAGATCGCCGCTTGGCACATCGGGCAGTTCGTCCAGCGCGACAGGCTCCCCCGCGCGGCGCTGCCGGCGGTAAAACAGCGCAACCTGATTGTGCGCGATGCGGAACAGCCAGCCGCCGAACGCGCCCGCGCCGCGATCTTCAAACTGCGCCAACCCGGCAACGGCTTTCATGAACACGTCGGCGGTGATGTCTTCAGCGTCCTGCGCGCGGCCCACGCGGTAGGCGACGTAAGCGTAAACGCGGGGAAAGTAGTGCGCGTACAAGGTGCGGAACGCCTCTGTGTCGCCGCAGCGCGCGCGCACGACTAGGTCGTGTTCGTCAGCAGCTTCCCAGCTCATGCGGCCTGCTTCCCAATGCGAACCCAATCCATCTAATAAAACGCGCGCGCCGCCCGAAATACTGCAAACAAAAACGGCGAGCGCGGCCCGCCGTCCTGAAAGCGTGGGCGTTTGCCGCCTCACCGCGCCGGGATCAGCAGGCGCACCTCGATGGTGTCGTCGGTCAGCGTCAGCTCCTGCAGGTCGAACTCGCCCGCCAGCCGGCTGTTGAGCAGCGTGTCCAGCGCGTCAATGAGGAGCGAGAAAAACTCACGGCTGGCCACTTCGATGTACGTTGGCGGCGGCTCTGGCGCGTTGACCGTGATATCGCCGATTGTGATCACGGCGAATCCGCCCTGAATTTGGATGTTTAGCTGCACGTTCCCGGTAACGAACGCAGCGCCGCCCAGCGCCGTCAGTTCGGCGTTGATGCTCTGCGGCGTGAAATCAATGCGCACGCGCTGGATGGTGTCAATGCTGGGCACGCGCCGGTCAATCTCGTTCTGGAACTGGCGCTCGGTGATCACCAGATCGGCCAGGGCCAGCGGCGTTGAAACAGCCCCGCCAGGGGGCGGCGTCACGGTGGAGATGCGCACCGCTGGCAGCGTTGGCGTCGGCGGCAGGTCGAGCGTGGCGGTGGGGGGCGGCGCAGTGGGCGGGGGCGGCGTGAAGGTCGCGCTGGGGATCAGCGTGGCAGAGGCCAGCGCCGTCGGCGTGTCGGACGGGGCAGGCGGGGCCTGGGGCGTGTCTGAGGCGGCGGCAGCTTCAGCGGCAGGCGCGCTTTCCTGAGTTGGCGTCGGCTGCGCCGCTGTCTCGTCCAGCACGGCCAGCGTGGGCAGCGGCGGCGGCTCCGGCTGCGGCTGGCAGGCTGCTAATAAGACGGCGGCCAGCAGCGCCGCCAGCAGTCGGTTTGAACGCATGGCTGGGTCCTCGCGCTAGGGCACATACGCTTATTGTAGACGCAAAGCGCCAAACGCACAGGCGCGTCAGCCGGCGAAATCGTCCAGGCGGCAGTTGGGCACAGGTTCGCCCGTTTCCCGCATCACTTCGACCGCGCTGCGGCACTCGCGCACGGCTTCGGCATCTGGCAGCACAGTCAGCACACAGCGGAACAGGTGTGTCTCGCCCGGCTGGAGTATCACCAGCCGGCCAGACCGGCGAGCGGCATTCAGCCCTTCAGGGATGCAGTTGCCCGGCTCGATGCCGCTGACGTAGATGTTCTGGCGCGTGTTCTTCCACTGTGTGAGATAAGGCAGCGTCGGCGTGTGCCACTCCACTTTGAAGCCGAAATCGGCGTTGAGCAGCGCCGCCAGGGCGTACTGGTCACGGCCGGCCCACACATGATGGAAGTAGACCTGTTCTGCGTAAGCGGGCGTTGGCCCCTCGTACACCTCCCACGACGCCAGCCCCTCGCGGGCGCGGGCGTCGCGCGGGTACACCCGGCTGGCGACGGCCAGCTCCGTGCCAGCGCGCACCAGCGGGTAGCCGAAATTGAAGTGGTAGAGCACCATCAGGGGCGCCGGCGTGTCGCCCACATTGGTGACCTGGTCGCTGATCGAGACGGACGGGCGGGCCAGCTCCAGCGCGCAGCGCCGCCGCAGCCGGAGCTGCTCGCCGAACAGCGCCCCTTCGCTCACCGTTCCTGTCAGCTCAGCGATGTAGCGCGCGTCTGCGCCGGGGCCAATCCACCCGCCAGAGACGTTCACGTCGTGGGCGCGCAGGCGGCTGTAGCGCCCGTGCAGGTCGCGCACTTCGCCGGTTTGATCGTCAGTTTCGGGCGGCCCGGCGTGCGTTAGGCCGCAGGTAACCAGCAGCCCGCCGTTGAACTGGCGCAGCCACGGCAGCGCGCTGTCCGGCAGCTGAGGCGCGTTCTGGCTGATCCACGTCAGCGGCAGACCGTTGTAATGCGCTGTCCAGATATCCAGGCCGCGGTCTGGCAGCACGGTGAAGGTCAGGCCGCTGCCGTTGTAGGCCTCGATAATCCGGCCGCCGTCCGGCAGCGTGGACTGGCGAAACCCGATGAACTGGCGCATATCCACGCTGTGTTTTTCCAGCGCGTCGCGCTCCCAGGAAACGACACCCATCTCACCCCTCTCCTAGCTGCTGCAGCGCAGCGTCCACCGGCAGATCGTCGTGAATCATGGCGCGCATCACGCGCATCATCCGGGCTGGGTCCGGCGCCTGAAACACGTTGCGCCCGATGAACATGCCGCACGCGCCGGCCTCCAGCGCCCCGTGCACCATCTCCAGCGCCTCGCGGTTGGTGGCGGTCTTCGGCCCGCCGGCGATCAGCACCGGGCGGAACGACGCCTCGGTGACCTGGCGGAAGGTTTCGGCGCTGCCGCTGTAGTCCGTCTTGAGCAGGTCTGCGCCGATCTCGCAGGCCATGCGCGCGCCCAGCGCAATGTAATCGGCGCGGTAGGGGTTGTCGCCCACCAGCAGGCCGCGCGGCATCGGCTCGATGATGCAGCCCAGTCCAAGCGTGTCGCAGTCCTGGGCCACGCGCGCCACGTCCTCCACCTGCGCTGCCTCCGCGTCTGGGTCCTCATAGCCGATGAACATATACACCAGCACCGCGTCCGCGCCCAGGCGGGCCGCGTCCTCAACAGAGGCGATCAGCCGCCCGCGCCCTTCTTTATAACCCAGCTTGTTCTCGTCCAGCCAGCGGTTGGTCCAGTCCACGCGCAGGATCAAGCCTGGCGCGCCGCGACCGGCGAACACGCTGGCGTAGGTGCGCGCCACGCCCGGCCCCACCAGGAAGGCGTCGGCCCCGGCCTCGGCCAGCATTTCGAGCGTTGCGCCGGGGTTGGCGTTGCCGGGGATGTGCCCCACGTGCACGCCGTGGTCGAACGCGATCACCGCGGCGCGGTTGTTGCGCGGGTTGAGGACGCGCCCAAGACGGATGATCTTGCCGGCGTTGGGGAATGTTACCTGCACAGCCATACGAATACTTCTCTCCTTGTTGACTGCTGCCGCGAAAAGCTGGACTCAATCAGCCGGTCAGAAAATCGTCTGCTGGATGCCCAGATGCGCGCAGATGGCGTGGATTTCATCCGCCGACAGGCCCTCGGCGCGCTCGCCGCAGCGCAGATTCATGTACTCATAGCGCGCGCCGATCTCGGCGTACTCGATGTAGTCCGCCGCCCGCTTCACCGACGTATCCGAGCGGGCTACCACGCCGTGCTTGCTCCACACGATCACCCGGTGGTGGCGCATCGCCGCCAGCGTGGTCTCCATCAGCGCCGGCGACCCCGGCACGCAGAACGGGGTCACCCCCACGCCCTCAGGCAGAAACACGATCGTTTCCGGCTCCCAGCGCATGATGCGCTGGTTGAAAAAGCGCTGGTCGCGGTATTCGGGGATGTGGCTGAGAAACGTGATGTACGGCGGCTGGGCGTGAATAACCGCGCTGAAGTTGGTGCTGGTGCGCACCACTTGGTCGCGGTGAATGGCCAGGTGCGAGTTAAACTCGCTGGTCAGGCGGGCGAAATGGCGGCGCGGCGATGTGTACACAGCAGCGCCCGTGCCGCCCGGCCCGATCACGGCGATGCCCACGTTGCCCTCGGCATCGCGCGCGATTTCGCGTAGCCGCCGCCCCGACCCCGTCACAATGACGGCCCTGCCTTCCAGCTCTGGCACCGCGATGGGCGTGGCGATCGTCTCGGCAATGGGGAAGCGGCGCCGCGGCTCAATCGGCCAGCCAACATAGACCGATATATTGCCCGCTGCGCCCTCGGTGGACTCGATCTCGCACAGCCGCTGGCCGGCCTCGCCTATCATGGTTAATAGTTCGTCCAGTTCGGGAAAAGGGGGTTCAAGGGCCATACGCACTCCTGCTTGCTGCCCGGATGTGACCACACACTATCATAACACCGGGCCGCGCGGCGCGCGGCATGCCGTTTGTCATCAGTCCGGCAGACAACCGCTCACACTGCTGCCAGCAAAAAGCGCAGACCGTAATGGCCTGCGCTGCCTGCTGCGGAGAGGGCGGGATTCGAACCCGCGGTAGCCGTAAGACTACACCTGTTTTCGAGACAGGCCCATTCAACCACTCTGGCACCTCTCCAGTGGGCGGCATTATACACCGAAGCCGATCAGGTGGCACAGGGCGAGTGTCGCGCCGCAAGCTCCAACTTGCCTCATTGTGACGGTGATAGCATAATGGAACCGGTTCGCCCGACGTGGATGGCGCGGGCGCCCACCGCACCTCAAGGAGAAGCGTTTGTTGCCTTTTATCCGTCTTGCTGCAACAGCTCTGCTGCTGGGACTCGCTGCCTGCGGCGGCGCGCCTCAGCCTGAACCGACCGCGCCCGACGCGCCGCTGCCGGTGACTGCCGCGCCCGCTACACCCACGCCCGAAGCCGCCGCCCAAGGGGCAGCCGCCAGCGGCGAGCTGGTGGCGGCGCGCGTCAACGGCGTGGCTATTGCGCAGGCTGACTACGAGCGCCTGCTGGCGCGCAGCTTGCAGAACAGCCAAGCGGCCGACCGCGACGCGCTGGCTGCCACCGTTCTCGACATGCTCATCGAGCAGGCGCTGATTGAGCAGGCGGCTGCCGAGCAGGGCATCGTCGTCACGGCCGACATGGTCGAGGCGGAGTACCAGGCCACACGCGCGCTCGTCCCCGATGATGCGGCCTGGCAGCGCTGGCTGGCCGACAACCTCTACACCGAGGAGGAATTTCGCCAGAGCCTGCGCGCGGCGCTGATCGCGGGGTTGGTGCGCGACCGCATTGTCGGCAGCCTGCCGGAGAACGTGCCGCAGGTGCACGCCCGGCACATTCTGGTGGAGACCGAGGGCGAAGCGATGAACGTGCTGGCCCGCCTGCAGGCAGGCGAGGACTTCGGCGCGCTGGCTGCGGCGCTGTCGCGCGATGTAACCACGCGCGAGCAAGGCGGCGACCTGGGCTGGTTTGCCGACGGCGAACTGCTGGAACCGGCGCTTATGCAGGTGGCCTTCTCGCTGCAGCCCGGCCAGATCGCCGGCCCGGTGGCTACGCGCCTGGGCTATCACGTGGTGCAGGTGCTGGAGCGCGACGCGCGCCCAGTGCCGGAAGACCGGAAGCCGGTGCTGGCGCAGGCCGCCTTCGAACGCTGGCTGCGAGGTTTGCTGTACAACGCGGTTATCGAGCGGCAGTAGAGCGGCACACCCACATCCTGTGCCAGTGCGCAAATGAGCAGGTGAGAACAAGGGGGCAGCTGCATGGGGAAATCTGGAGGCATCTACAACCTCATTTCGATCATCTTTCTGGCGCTGACGCTGCTGTGGATTGTTTTCGTGATCTCCCGTCTGCTCGGCCCCAGCGTCGAAACCCAAGCGATAGCTGACCTGCCTACACCGGTCACGATTCCTACGCTTACGCCGTCGTCTACGCTGCCGCCCACCGCCACGCCCACCGCCACGCCCACCCCCACCGAGACTCTGACGCCCACCATCACGCCGACAGAATCCCCCACCCCTACCGCGTCAGCCACTATCACCGACACCCCAGGGCCAACCAACACGCCCACCGACACGCCGACGCCTGTCGCCACCTTCACGCCCACGCCTACTGACACACCCAGCGGCCCCACCGCCACGTTTACCGCCACCACCTCGCCGTTCCCGTTCGACCTGCGCAACAATGAGGTGGTGTTCACCCAGAACTTCGCCAACCAGGCGGGCTGCGCCTGGCAGGGAATCGGCGGGCAGGTGTTCGACCTCAACGGCAGCCCGCTCAACGGCCTGCTCGTGCGCGTCTTTGGCCCCAACCTCGACCGGCTGGTGCAGAGCGGCTCCAACACACAGTACGGCGAGGCGGGCTGGGAGCAGCCGGTGGACAACGTCATCAACACCAACACCTACTTCGTCCAGCTTGAGACGACGGCCGGCACGGTGATTTCGCCCCGCGTGCAGGTCACCTTCCCCGGCGACTGCGCCCGCAACCTGGCGCTGGTTCGTTTCATCCAGACCCGCCCACTGTGACACGGCGATGAGCGACCGGCAGGACACAGGCGGCGTGCGGCGCGTAGGCCGCAAGGATCGCAAAAAGAGCCTGGAGCCGCGCAAACCGCTGTTCCCACCAGAGGACGACCTGCCGCCGCCGGCAGCGGCGGCCAGCGGCAGCGCGCCGGGCGACGAGCGTTTACCCCCGGCAGCGCCGCCGGCGTATACCAGCCCGCCGCCAGCGCAGCCTGCGCGGCGCCGCCGCGGCAATCGGACAGCCAACTTGGTTACAGCGTTTTTCCTGCTGGCGACGGCTGGCGTGATCGTTTATGTCGGCCTGCTGGTGGCGGACCCCTACACGCCGCTCAACCCGCTGCCGCCGTTCACGCCGGTGCCCATCATCGTGACAGCCACGCCGCTGCCGCCAACCGTCACGCCGGTCCCGCCCACGGCCACGCCCGAACCCACTGCCACGCGGACGCCGCTGCCAGCCGAGGCTATCGCGCCGGCCCGCCTGGACTTTGTCATGGAGGCGGATGTTGTGTACCGCGCCTGGGCGGGTGGCTGCGAGTGGGTTGGCATTACGGGGACGGTGCTGGACGCCGGCGGCTCGCCGCTGGCCGGCTATCAACTGCGCGCGCAGTCAGCTGAGGACGATGCGCCCGAAGCGGTGACGGCCATCGCCGGTGACGACGGCGCGTTCACGCTGCGGCTGGGCAGCGCGCCGGCGCTCGCCCCTTTCACGCTTACGCTCTACGACCTCAACGGCCAGCCGCTGTCTAACGCCTACACCGTCGTCACCAGCGACCGGTGCGACCAGAACGAGGTGGTGGTGACGTTCCGCAAAAAATGACCTCACCCCGAACCCCTCTCCCATTGGGAAAGGGGTGTCCCGCGCCAGCGGAACGGGGTGAGGTTATACAGGCCTGGCTGTTGGCTGGCGACCTGCGGCTGTCAGCTTTTAAGCACTTCCGGGTTGCACACGTTGCGATATTCGCCTTTCTGCAGCGCGTCCAGCACCAGCCGGGCTGCCTCAATGGCGACGTTGATCTGCGCGTCGGTTGTGCTGGCCGCCAGGTGCGGCGTGTGCACCACGCCCGGCAGCCCCACCAGCGGGTGATCGGTGGGCGGCGGCTCGGCGCTGTAGACGTCGAGCGCGGCCCCAGCCACGTGGCCGCTCTTGATCGCCTCGGCCAGGGCGCGCTCGTCAATCAGCGCGCCGCGCGCCGCGTTAATGATGCGCACGCCGCGCTTCATCTTCGCCAGGCTGACGGCGTTGATCATGTTGCGCGTTTCGTCGGTGATGACGCTGTGCAGCGTGATGAAATCTGACCGCGCATAGAGCGTGTCCAGGTCCACCAGCTCGACGCCAAAGTCCTCGGCCACGTCGGCGGGGATGTACGGGTCGCTGGTGATCACGATCATCTCGAAGGCCAGAGCGCGCTTGGCCACCGCCCGCCCGATGCGCCCGAAGCCGATGATGCCCAGCGTCTTGCCGCGCAGCTCCACGCCCATGAACGTTTTGCGATCCCATTTGCCGCTGCGCATTGAAATCTCCGAGTCGGGGATATGGCGGGCCAGCGCCAGCATCAGGCCGAAGGCGTGTTCGGCGGTGGCGATGGTGTTGCCGTCGGGGGTGTTCATCACCACGATGCCCTGGCGCGTGGCAGCGGCAAGGTCTACGTTGTCTACGCCTACGCCAGCGCGCGCGATCACCTTCAGGTTGGGCGCGGCAGCTAGCAGCTCGGCGTCGGCGGTGGTGGCGCTGCGGATGATGAGCGCGTCAGCGGCGGTGATGGCGGCCAGCGTCTCGGCGCGGGACATGCCGCCGGGCGCGGTCACAGTAAAGCCGTCAGCCTGGCGCAGCAGCTCGACGGCCGCCTGGTCTACACTGTCGGAAATCAGCACATGGTAGGGCACAGTCTATCTGTCTCCTGCGCTATACGCCCATGAACTCATCGAGGCCGGCCAGCACTTCTTCCAGCGTCGAAACCTGCATGTCGCCCATGTGAGCGATGCGGAACGTCTTGCCTTTGATCTTGCCGTAGCCTTTGTCCATGCTGAAGCCCTTGCCCGACATGAACTTAGCCATCGCGTCCACATCGAAGCCGGGCGTGGTGGCAACGGCGGTCACAGTGGGCGAACGGTAGCCCTCCTGCGCGAACAGCCCCAGCCCGCGCGCCAGCGCCCACTGATGCGTCAGATCGCGCATGTGCAGGTGGCGCTGCCAGCGGTTCTCCAGCCCTTCAGCGGCGATGTCGTCGAGCTGCTTGTCGGCAGCGTACATCAGCGCAATCGGCGGCGTAGACGGCGTGTTGTTCTTCTGGAGGCTTTTGTCCAGCTCGATGAAATCAAAATAGTAGCCGCGGTGCTTGATCTGCTGGGCGCGGGCCAGCGCGCGGTCGCTGACAGCGGCGAAGGCGATGCCGGGCGGCAGCGCGAACGCTTTCTGCGACGACGTGAGCGCCACGTCCACACCCCAGTCGTCGGTGCGGAACTCCGCGCCCAGGATGCCGCTGACGGTGTCAACAAGCAGCAGCGTGTCTTCGTGCTGGCGCACAACTTCCCCAATATCCTTGATCGGGTTGGTCACGCCGGTGCTCGTCTCGTTGTGAACGGCGCACACAGCGTCGTAACGCGCTTTCTTCAGGGCAGCCTCTACCATTTCAGGCGTGTGCGCCTGCCCCCACTCGACCTCGATCACATCCACCTGTTTGCCATTGAGCTGGCTGATCTCGGCCCAGCGCTCGCTGAACGCGCCGCCCACCAGGTGCAGCGCCTTGCGGTCGTCGCGGATGCAGCAGCGTGACGCGCCCTCCCACAGGCCGGTCCCGGACGACCCGCTGACCAGAACGCGGTGCTGCGTCAAAAATGCCGCCTTCAGCTTGCCTTGAAGGCGGGCGAACAGCTCAGCAAAAGCCGTTGAACGGTGGCCTATCATCCATTCGGTCTGCGCCTCCAGGATCTCGCGGCGCACCTCTACCGGGCCGGGGATCACCAGCCGCTTGTGCCCGTCGTTGCCCATCGTGTGCATCTCCTCGTCTACGGAGTCGGTTGGGTCTGTGAACAACGGCGCAATCATATCACACGCCAGCACAGGCCGGCACGTGAAAATCCCGAAGTGGCGCTGACCTGAGCGCGGCGTTCTCCGCCGCCAGCGCCAGCGGGCCGGGACCTATGTCCTATTTTGGCCGCGCGGCAGTGATAGGGGCTTGTAATGCATATCGTTATATGCTGACGCTGCACACACATCACGGGAGGAAAAAAAGCACATGTTTACCAATGCGGAACCACAGCCGGACGACGCGCAGCAGGCAGCCCTGAACAGCGCTGTCATCAACCCCTATGCCCTGGCCGAGCTGGTGGCCGGGCGCAAGATCAACTGGAAAACCGTGGAAAACCGGCCCCGCCTGCTCGAAGAGATTCTGCAAACACCTTACGAAGAGCTGTTCGACCCCATCTACGAAGGCCCGCTGTACATCGGAATGCGGCTCAACGAAAAATTCCAGCTTGAGCCAACCCGCTCGCCGCTGCTGGATGTCGAGGTGAAGGTGAGCGTAAACGACCTGGAGACGCCGGTAGACACGCTCAGCATCCAGTTCCTGCGCGACCTGGGGCCGCGTTTCGACACCGAAGATGTGGGGGGTATCCCGGTGCAGTCGGCCGAGATGGAGGGCTTCCGCTACCTGCGTCTGCGCCTGCGCCTGCCAGAGCGCGAGCGCTTGCAGCGGTTGGCGCAGGTGTTCACGCCAGCGGTCATCAAGACGGTGGCCTTTGATCCCCAGCGCAGCGGCAACAAGGCCGCTGACTGGACGCCGCCCAACGCCACCTGGAGCGACCCCGGCCGCTTCTTCAACGAGGCCGCCGAGTTCTTCGATCCTATCCAAGGCGCGGTAGCCAACTGCTACTACATCGCTGCGCTTTCGGCGGTAGCCTGGGCCATGCCGTACCACATCAAGCACCTCACCCGCGCCATCGGCCCCGGCCAGCAGCAGTTCACCAATATGATCCGCTTCTACAAGCCAGACAGCGGCGGGGCGCTTGACAGGGAAATCGAGGTGACGGACGCCGTCCCGCTCAACACTGCCACCAACAACTTCATCTACTGCCGCTCCAGCGAGGCCGGCGAAATCTGGCCGGCGGTGTACGAGAAGGCCTTCGCCAAGCTGGTTACCGGCCACACCGGCGACCAGCCGGACATCACTGCGACAGCCTGGGGCGACTGCGTGTGGGCGACTGCGCAGCTCACCGGTGGCAAGCGCCACTACTACGCCACCGCCAGTCACAGCGCCGACGCGCTGTGGAACCTGGTGCGCGCTAACTCGCTGAGCTACCGCACGTTCAACCCCATGACCGCCTGGACCTACTCGTCGGGCGAGGCCAGCGAAAAGAAGATCGTCTACGCTGACGCCAACGTGGTGGCCTCCCACTGCTACACGGTTCTGGGCTGGGCTTTCCGCAGCGACCGCAAGTACATCGTGCTGCGCAACCCGTGGGGCAACACCGAAGCAACCGCTGGCGCGCTGGCTGGCACGGTGTTCTTCTACGACATCAGCTGGTGGCGGCCCATCAACCTGGCCGCTGTGGACGGCACTTTTGCCATGGAGGCCTCAGCCTTCAAGACCTACTTCGCCGGCATAGGTGTGGTCAAGTAAGCTCCTCCCGCCGGTAAACCGACGCCCACCCCCAACCCCCTCTCCGTTTGGAGAGGGGGTGTTCTGTCCAGCGGTGTGGGTGTGCGGCGCGCGGTGACAGGACACAGCTGTCAGGCGGCGGGGCGGGTGTCGTCCAGCGCGCCCACCATGTACTGCACGATCTCCTGGCTGTCGGTCTCGCTCGTTTTCTTCTCCGCCACTTTGCGACCCCGGTGCAGCACAACGATGCGGTCTGTAACGGCGAAAACGTCCGGCAGCGTGTGGGTAATGAGGATGACCGGCACGCCCTGTTCGCGCAGCTTGCGAATCAGCCCCAGCACTTTGCGCTGTTCGACCACGCCTAGGTTGTTGGTTGGCTCGTCCATGATCATGACGCGCGCCTGCCAGTACAGCGCGCGGGCAATCGCCACGGCCTGCCGCTGGCCGCCAGAGAGCGTCTCGATCTGCTGACGGTAATCCGGAATGTGAATCTCCAGCTCGTCCAGCACTTTCTTCGACTCGGCCTGCATGTGCGCGTCGTCAAGCGTGCGCACCAGCCCACACAGGCTGCGCTTGAGCACCTCGCGCCCCAAAAAGATGTTCGCGCCCACGTTCAGGTTGCCCGCCAGCGCTAGGTCCTGGTAGATCGTTTCGATGCCGGCCTCGCGCGCTTCAATCGGCCGTGAGTACTCCACCCGCCGGCCCATGAAGTAGATTTCGCCTTCATCCTTCTGGTAAACGCCAGAGATGCACTTGATGAGGGTGGATTTGCCAGCGGCGTTATCGCCCACTAGCCCCACTACCTCACCAGGATAAAGGTCCATGCTCACGCGGTTGACCGCTGTCAGGCCGCCGAAGCGCTTGACGATGTTCTTGACGGACAGGATCGGCTCCACTGCCATCACTCCGACTCCATGCGGCCGATGATTAGGTCGCGTGCCTGATCAATCAGCACCGCCAGGATCACGACAATACCGACCACAATGAACTGCCAGAACGGTTCAACGTTGAGCATTACCAGGCCGGTGATGAGAACGGCAATGATCAGCGCCCCGATGACTGTGCCCATCACCGAGCCGTAGCCGCCGAACAGGCTGACGCCGCCGATCACCACTGCCGCAATGGACGACAGCAGCAGCGGGTCGCCAGCAATGGACGAACCGCCGGAAAAGCGCGCCGTGTGCAGCACGCCCGCCAGGCCAGCCGTAAGCGCCGACAGCGTGTACAGCATGACGGTATGGCGGTCCACCGGCACGCCGGCGCGCACGGCGGCCTCGCGGTTGCCGCCGATGGCGTAGGTGTGGCGGCCGAAGCGCATCCGGTGCAGCACAAAGGCGGCAATCGCGACTGCTATAGCAGTTACCACCACCGGCCACTGAAACACCCGGTCAAGCTGGCGCAGCGCTTCGCCAGTAACATCGGGGCGCTGCAAGAAGTAGATGCCGCCGCCCTCCCCGGAGACGACGTACAGCATCGCCTCGTTGCCGAAGCTGCGCACACCCGGCGGCTGGTTGCCCACCACGTTGCCGCCGGAGAGTAGAAAAGCCACGCCGCGCGCGATAAACGACATGCCCAACGTCACGATAAACGGCGGCACTTTCAGCCGCGCGATAATCAGACCGTTCAACACACCCGGCACGGCAGCGGCCAGCAGACCAGCAGCGAAGCCGATGATAATGGCTATTTCTTGCGCCATCCCGCCCGCGAACAGATCGCGGATGACCAGCGCCGACACCACCGAAGCCAACCCCATCACCCAGCCGACCGATAGGTCAATGCCGGCGGAGATAATGACGAATGTCTGGCCCAGGCCCATCAGCAGCACGGGCGTGATCGCCATCAGGATGTTCTGTGAATTGCGCAGCGACAGGAAGTTGACCACGCCGCCGCTGGTGATCGAAACCGAGATCGTGAAAAACGCGATCAGCCCGACGAGGAACACCCAGGCCCACACCCGGCTGAGTGTGAGGATGATCTGTTTACGCCCCCAGCGCCTGCCAATCGGGACTGGCGCTGCGGCTTCCGCTTGACTGTCAAGCGTCAATGAACTGCTCCTTGTGTAGCGCAAGCGATCCGGGGGCGCTGCTGGCGCGCCCCCGGACAACCGCAAGATCAGTTAAGCGTATCAGGGAACCCGATAGATGAACCGTGCAACTTCCGGATCGTCCACGTTGTCGGCGTTAATCACAGCGTAGCCGGTGGTCACGCGGCGCGGCAGGCTGGTTACACCGCGCCAGTCGGCCATGGCAAACGCAACGGCCAGGTAGCCCATGTCAAACGGCTTCTGCGCGATCACCAGCGTCACGTCGCCGCTGCGCAGCAGCTCGATGGCGAACTGCGTGGCGTCAAACGCAACGACCTGCACCACGCCGCCCAGACCCGCGTTCACAACGGCCGTGCCAGCGCCCTGCGCGCTGAACACGTTTACGCCGAAGATGCCGCCCAAGTCCGGCACACGCTGGAGCACCGCCGCGGTCTGCTCGACCGACGTGTTGGCGTCGTCCAGGTTGTAGTCCTCGCCGACGATTTCCATGTTAGGATACTCGGCGATAGCCTCGCGGAAGCCCTCGCTGCGCTGCTCGGTCGTGCTTACGCCAACGTTGGTGTTCTGGATATAGACCTTGCCCTGGCCGCCCAGCGCATCAGCCAGCGCCTGACCGGCGATGCGCCCGCCCTCAACGTTGTCCGAGCCGATGTAGCTCAGCGGGAACGTCACCGGGCCTTCCTCGTAATCGCCATTGCCCAGAAACGTGTCCACTGTGATGATCTTGATGCCGGCGTCAACTGCCGCCTGCAGCGGGGCGACCATCTGCTCGCGGTCGGTGGGCGCGGTGATGATGTAGTCTAGGTCGCCGCGGGCCACCATAGCGTCAAGAATAGGCGTTTGGACTGTTGGCCCCCAGGTATCTGGGTATTGTGTCACAACCTGGAGTCCAAAGTCAGCGATAGCGGCGTTTACGCCCAGTTCCATCACCTGGTAGAAGGGGTCAACAACGCCGGGCAAAAAGCCGATCTTAGGCAGGTCGTCCTGGCTGGCCGCATACGGCGCGATGGACAGAACGAGCAGCAGGCTGATGAAGATTAGCGAAAACTTCTTGTACATTTTTTGATCCCCCGGTCTGTAAGCGAATAGTTAGATGGGCTGCTTGGGGAACAACCAAGTGTTGGGCGCGATACACTCCTTTCATATGCGGCGTTAAGCAAGGGCACACTTACGCTCACCAGCTGTGACCCATTATAGCCTATCTCTCCCAGCCTCACCAATCGGCAGGCACGTGTTTTCCGCGCGCGTGCTATCTAACCGGAAAAGCTGTCTACATCCTGCTGTCCCTGTGATAATGGGCCTGTTTGGTCTGCGCGCGCTGCGCCCGCCCAGCATTACAATAGTCAGCGTGTGCAGCGCACCAGCGACAGGGAAGCGATGTTTCCGCGCAGCCGGCTGTTTTGGGCCGTCTCACTAGGCCACCTCACCAACGACACGTTTATCAGCATGGGGCCGGTGCTGCTGGCCTTCATCAGCGCCAGCATTGTGCCGCTGCGCGTGGCCGAAATCGGCGCAATCCTGGGCGTCACCGCGCTGCTGGGCGCGGTCACCCAGCCGTTCTTCGGTTGGCTGGCCGACCGCGGCAACGGGCGGCTGCTGGGCGCTGGGGGCGTCGCTTGGACAGTGGGCTGGATGCTGGTGGCGGCGCTGACGGCCGATGGCGGCCTGTATTGGCTGATGGTGCCAGCCTTCATCGTGCCGGCGCTGGGCAGCGGCGCGTTTCACCCGGTGGGCAGCCTGTGGGCCGCCGAGAGCGAAAAAGGCCGCGCCGCCAGCAGCCTGTCCTATTTCTTCCTGATGGGCCAGTTGGGGCTGGGGCTGGGGCCGGCGCTGGCCGGCCTGCTGCTCAACAAGGCGGCCACCATCAATTATTTGTTCGCCCAGGCGCTTGGCCCGGCCTTCGACGTGCGCCTGATCGAGCGCGGCACGGTGACACCGGTGCTCTCGGTGGGGCTGCTGGCGCTGCCGGTTGTGGCGCTGATGGCCCTCACCATCCCCTCGCGGCGGGCGCACCGCCGGGCAAAGGCTGCGCACACTGCCGTCAACGCGCGGGTCGTGATCTCGGCGCGGGCGCTGGCGCTGCTGGTGCTGATGGTGACGCTGCGCAGCCTGGCCCAACCTGGGTCCGTCAACTTCATCCCGGTGCTGTTTCAGGCGCGCGGCTGGTCCCCGGCCGAGTACGGCCTGATCACCAGCTCGTTCTGGCTGGCGTCCGGCGTGGCCGGGGTGGGCTTCGGCCTGCTGGCCGACCGCTTCGACCGCCGCCGCGTGATCGCCGCCAGCCTGCTCCTCTCCGCCCCAGCGTTTTTCTTCCTGCCGCTGTCTGCCGGCGCCGCGGCCTTCGGCCTGGCAATGGCCGCCGGCGCGCTCAGCGGCGGCTCGCACAGCATCATTGTGGTGATGGCGCAGAGCTTCCTGCCGGGCAGCAAGGGGCTGGCCTCCGGCGCGATCCTCGGCCTGATTTTCGGCATGGGCGCGGTAGGCAACTTCCTCATCGGCGCGCTGTCGCAGGCGATCGGCCTGGACGCCACCTTCCAGCTGGTGGCGCTGGCCGTCGTCGCCGCAGGCGCGCTGGCGCTGGCGCTGCCGGCCGCCCGATCGCTGCCGCCGCTGAGAGCTGACGTCGAGACCGCGCCAGCCGCGGTGTAAGGCGCACCGTCAACGCTTGTCGGTTGCTGTTTATAAAAAAGTCAGGCTACAATAAGAAGACGTATCGGCACGCTTGTGCGCGGAATTATGCCTTTTGCACCATTCGGAGGTGACGCCGTGAGTCGTTGGCCTAACAAATACGTGATCGGCCTCACGGGCAACATCGCGGTTGGCAAGAGCGTAGTGCGCCAAATGCTCCAGCACCTGGGGGCCTACACGATTGACGCCGACGGGCTGTCGCACCAGGCCATGCAGCCCGGCGCGCCGGCTTACAAGCCAGTGGTTGAGACTTTCGGCCAGTTCATCCTCGACCAGGACAAACGCATAGACCGCGCTATGCTCGGCCGCATCGTTTTCGCCAACCCCCAGGCGCTGGCCAAGCTGGAAGCCATCGTCCACCCGATCGTCGGCCAGGCGATCAACACGCTGGTGGCGCGCGCCAAGCAGCGCGTCGTGGTAATCGAGGCGATTAAGCTGCTGGAAGGCGACCTGGCCAACGCCGTTGACACTGTGTGGGTGGTGAACGCCTCGCCAGAAACCCAGCTCAAGCGCCTGATGGAGAAGCGCGGGATGCCAGAGGGCGAAGCGCGCCAGCGCATTCTAGCGCAGGCCGCCCAGGCGCAGAAGCTGGCCCGCGCCAACGTGGTCATTGACAACGACGGCAGCGTAGATCACACCTGGCAGCAGGTGCAGCAGGCCTGGGCGCAGGTGCGCCAGGCAGTCATGAGCCAGGCGCAGCCGCCCGCGCCGGCCGCTCAGCCCCCGTCCCCAAGCGCTGCGACGTCCCAGCCCGCCGCGGCAGCGGCAGCGCCTGTCCCGTCCGCTGCTGCTCCAGCCGCTGCCGCTGTCGAGATCAAGCGCGGGATGCCCGGCGATGCCGAGAACATCGCGGCCTTTATCAACCGCGTGACCGGCAGCAGCATCACGCGCATGGACATCATGATAGCGTTCGGCCAGAAGAGCTACCTGCTGGCCCAAAGCCAGGGGCGCATTGTCGGGCTGATGGGCTGGCAGGTAGAGAACCTGATCACCCGCGCCGACGAGTTTCACATCGAGGCTGGTGTGCCGCGCGCGCCCGTGATCGAAGCGCTGGTCAACGCCATCGAGGACGCCTCCAAGCTGCTCCAGAGCGAGGTTGGCTTCTTTTTCCTGCCGCTGGGCACCAGCGCCGACATCATCGAGCCGTTCCATAACAGCGGCTACGAGACGACCACCATCGAACAGATCAAAATCCCGGCCTGGCGCGAGGCGGTGCAGGAAGTCATGAGCGAGAACAGCAACTACATCATCCTCACCAAGAAGCTGCGCGAGGATCGCGTTCTCCAGCCGCTGTAAAGCCGCTGCGCGCTGATAAGCCTCCCGTGAGCAACAGAGGCGGCTGGCCAGCCGCTTCTTGGCTGGCATGGTTTCACGCTGGCAGTTCACGCTTGCTGCCAGCCAGCGAGCAGGCTATGATCGCGTCGGTTGCTTGCTGAAGTTTGGGACAGAACACACATGGCCGAAAACACAAACTGGCTGGAACGTATCCCCGGCGTCAAATGGGCAGCGCAGCGGCCGCGGTTGGCGGCGTGGCTGGTGCTTTCGGTGGGCATGGTCGCGCTGCTGGTGATCGAGGCGCGCGATGTCGGTCTGCTGCCCACTCAGTGGGCCGCGCTGGTGATCGCCTGCGTGCTCGTGGCCGGGGCCTGCGTGTGGATCATCAGCTGGGAAGACTCCGACGAAACCGCGCCGCTGGGCGCGCCCGCCGACGCAGCAGAAACGCCGCCAGGCGACAAAGCCGAGTGAGCGACCCAGGACAGGGCTAGGGCTGGCGGCCGGTCAGATACACCACCATTGTGCCGTTGTCCTGCAGCTCCAGCGCCACGTCCGCCAGCTCGCCTTTGAACCCCAACTGGCGCAGCTGCGGCGGCAGTGTGCGCCGGATGACACCGTTAACGTCGTTCAGCTCCTGCAGAGCGATATGGCGCACGCCCATCACCTTCAACGCCGCCTTAGCCCCAATGTCGAACGGGCGCGTGACCTCGTGCACGTCCAGCCGGTTGTTTTTCAAGCGCAGCCGGCCATTATTGGATTGGTGGTCGTTCTCCAGCACGTAGTTAAATGTAATAAACGCCTTGATCGGCGCGTGAATGTGCACTTCACACGACACCGCCGCTTCACCGGCGGCGATGCTCACGTCCATGCGGGATACGTTGTGCACCAGCGGAACATCCAGGCCCGCCACTTTCTGCTCGTCCACCAGCGTGTATAACACTTTGCGCATAATCACGGCTAGCTCATCCGCTGTGAGCGTGCCCAGATATTCGCCAGTGTCTATCAGCGCGCGCGCCACTTTGTGCTCAAGCGGCAGGACAGGGTCAGAGATAACGCTCTTGACCTGCTGGCGCAGCGCTCTTTTTTTGTTGTCAGTCATGAACGCGGCTTTTCAATAACCTTTGCCACAAGCATACACCGGGCAGCCGCGGCCCGATTCTTGAGCCTAAACCCGCGCCGCGCGCTTCCTGCTGACATTATATCCGCAGACGCGCCTGCGCGAAAAATCGCGCTACCGCTGGCATACCTGTCAGACAGCCGGCAGTAAGAATTGTTACAAAGTTGGTGATTCCGAAAATTTTGTTTGATTTCCGTTAACGAAACTCTCGACTTATTGACTCTGCCCAACGATCTCTCATATAATCCTGGCATATTGTGGGTTAAAAATGTAAATATCCAGCACGCCACAAGGTGCAGCCAGCGGTGAAACCCCCGTTCAACAATTATGTGAGCAACCGCGTGCTCAAGCTCAATGTGGGGTTCTTGCTCAGCGACGGGCCAGCGCACAGCCACGAAACCGCCTTTGACGTGCCCTCCATCCGGGTGGCTGACGACCTCTACGCCCACTACATCCGCGGGATACTGCGCCTCAGCCGCACCAAAGAAGGCATCCTCGTGCAGGGCCAGCTCTGCGTTGGCATCGAGGGGGAGTGCTACCGCTGCCTGGACACGGTTCTGTCTGACGTGGCCGTCAACATCGAGGAGCTGTACGGCTATCCAGTCCCCCGCGGCTCCGAGTTCGCCGTTCACGACGACGGCATCCTGGATATCGCGCCCCTGCTGCGCGCCGAAGTCCTCATCGTGGCCGCGCGCGGGCTGCTCTGCCGCCCGGACTGCAAGGGGCTGTGCCCAGAGTGCGGCGCTAATCTTAACATAAGTGCCTGCACCTGCGCC
>DAOTWC010000060.1:0-13323 GCA_034435995.1 Anaerolineae bacterium
GGCTTCGATCAGGTCGAACGGCGCGCGCCCGGTCTCCGCCTGGTTGGCGATCAGAAAGATGAGCGCGGCCAGCGGCGCAGTGACGATAAACCACATGCCGCCCTGCGCAAACGTGATGTCCTGCAAGCTCATCGTGCCGGTCATCAGCACCGGCACGAGCAGCGCCAGAATCAGCGGCACTTCGTAGCTCAAGAGCAGCGCAATCGTGCGGAACGCCCCCAGCAGCGCGTACTTGTTGTTGCTAGACCACCCGCCAACCATCACCTTGACTGTGCCGATTGAGCCAAGCGCGATGAAATACAGGATGCCAATGCTCAGATCAGCGCCGACGTGCACGGGCGAAAACGGGATGACCGCCCACATCAGGATGATCATCGCAAAGGCGATGATCGGGGCCAGATTGTAGATAAAGCGGTCCGCGCCAGCCGGGGTAATGTCCTCCTTGGTCAGCATCTTGAGCGCGTCGGCCACCGGCTGCAGCAAACCATACGGCCCGACACGGTTCGGGCCGATACGATCCTGGATGCGGGCCGCCACCTTGCGCTCCACCCAGATGAGCAGGATTACGGTCACCAGCGGCAGCGTCGCCACCAGCACCACTCCCATCAGGATCGAAAGGAAGTTAGCCAAGTTGGGGTCAGCTCCCCCAGCCACCAGACACGCCGCCAGCGTGTTCACAATGTCAATGCACTGCGTTTCCATAAGTCTGTGTGTCGGCTCCTATGCACTCACCCCAGTCATTCCCCGCTTACATCCACTCCAGCGCGCCCTTGCGCCAGGCATAAATCAGCGCATCCACCAACAGGAAGATGAACAGGAAGCCAGCAGCAAAGGCGAACCAGTCAAGCTGGCGGTAGGCCACCGCCCACGGGAAAAGAAACACCATCTCGACATCGAACACCAGAAACACCAGGGCGTAGATGTAATACTGCACTTTGAACTGCACCCAGGTGTCGCCCACGGTTTCAACGCCGCACTCGTAGGTTGACTGCTTGACGGCGTTCGGCTTGCGCGGGCTGAAGAACCACGACGCAGCGATCGGCAGCACCGGGAACACCCAGGCGATGGCGAAAAAAACCCCAATAAAGGCCCACTCGTTGACAGCGTACATCGGCGCGATTATCCCTGTAACATTGGTGAACGTTGGTCAGTTCTGGCGCGCAGCAGCACACATGGCGGTTTGCTCTGGCAAACTGGCCGGTTTGTGCCAATTGGGACAAACGGCGCTAGTATAGCATCGTCACCAGCCGTCTGCAAAACCTGTCTGCTGTGTCCTGATAGAGCCGTCCCCTCCCGTTGAGCGCGGCCATTCTAACACAGCCTAGGCCATTCTCAAAAGATAGTGATGGCCCGGCGGAACGGCCTTGCTTTTGCTGAGGCCATGCTCTACAACAGGAACGATCTGCGCCCGGTCGTGAAAGCCAGCCATGCTCACCGTCATTGACCCACCCGACAGCCAGTGGGACGACTTCGTCAGCCGCCAGCCGCGCGCCCATGTGCTGCAGTTTGCCGCCTGGGGCGCGCTGAAAAGCGCTTACGGCTGGTCATGCGCGCGCGTCGCCCTGGCCGACCGAGACGGCGCGTTAATCGCCGGCGCGCAGCTCCTGTTCCGCGCCCTGCCGCTGGGGCTGGGGACGATGGCCTACCTGCCGATGGGGCCGTATGCCGCGCCCGATCACTGGCCGGCGCTGTGGGACGCGGTTCATCGCTGCGCTCGCCAGCGCCGCGCTGCCTTCTTGAAATGGGAGCCGGGCCTCTACCTCGGCGCGCTGCCGCCAGACTGCGCCGCCTGGGGCTTCGTGCCCAGCGCTCAGACGGTTCAGCCGCCGCGCACGGTTGTGCTCGATATCGCTGCGGACGAGGACACGATTCTGGCGCGCATGAACCAGGGCACGCGCCGCAAGATTCGCCAGAGCCAGAAGAACGGCGTCCGCTGTTACGAAGGCGCAGCCGCCGACGCGGTGACGTTCGCGGCCATGATGCAGACAACCGGCACGCGTAATGCGTTTGGCGTTCACGAACCCGGCTACTACCGACTGGCGTATGATTTGTTCGTGCCGGCGGGCCGCGCCGCGCTCCTCATGGCCGAACACGACGGCGATCCGCTGGCCGGCGTGATGGCGTTCGCTGCTGGCGACACCGCCTGGTATTTTTACGGCGCGTCGGCCAACATCAAGCGCAGCCTGATGGCCACTTACGGCGTGCAGTGGGCCGCTGTCCAGTGGGCGCGCGCGCGCGGCTGCCGCTGGTACGATCTGTGGGGCGTGCCTGACGCCGACGAGAGCGCCCTCGAAGCGCAGTTCCAACAGCGCAGCGACGGCCTGTGGGGAGTCTACGGCTTCAAGCGCGGCTGGGGCGGGCGCGTTGTGCGCTCCATCGGCGCGTGGGATTACGTCTACAGACCGCTGGTTTATAATCTCTACAAAGCTGCGCTGCGGGTAAGAGGGCAAGGAGCGAAATGAACTCCGTACGGCTGGGACATTTCACACCGCCAGACCAACCCTGACACACTATGCTCACCGTTACTCCCATCACCGACTGCGCCGCCTGGAACGACGCGCTGCGCCGTTTCCCCAACGCGCACATTTTGCAGTCGTGGGAGTGGGGCGAGTTCAAGCGCGCCACCACTGGCTGGCAGCCGCTGCGTCTCGCCTTTACAAGGGACGGCGCAGTCGCGGCGCTGGCGTCAGTCGGCGCGCGGCGTGTTGGGCCGTTCAGCGTGATGTACGTCCCCAAAGGCCCAGCCTTCGATTACACGGATGCCGAGACTGCGGCCGCTGTCCTCGATCACCTGGAACGCCTGGCGCGGCAGCGCGGCGCGGTCTGGCTCAAGATTGACCCGGATGTGATCGTTTCAACCGGTGTCCCCGGCGAACCGGACGACATCCCCTACCTGCCCGGCCAGCAGTTCGCGCAGACGCTGCGGGCGCGCGGCTGGCGCTTCTCCGCCGACCAGCCTCAGTTCCGCAACACCATCGTGATTGACCTGGCGGTGAGCGAGGATGAGCTGCTGGCGCAGATGAGCCAGAACACCCGCCGCAAAATCCGCGCGGCGGAGAAAAAAGGCGTAACCGTCCGCCCCGGCACGCTCGCCGATCTGGACACACTCTACGCGCTGTACGACACTACGGCGCGGCGCGACAGCTTCATCATCCGCCCGCTGGCGTACTACCAGCAGGCCTGGGCCACGTTCATGGCGGCCGGGCTGGCCCACGCGCTGATCGCGGAAGTCGAGGGCGCGCCGGTAGCGCATGTCATCTTGTTCCGCTTTGGCCGCACCTGCTGGTATTTCTACGGCGCATCGGCTAACGAACACCGCGAACGCATGCCCAACTATTTGCTCCAGTGGGAGGCCCTGCGCTGGGCCAGATCACAGGGCTGCGCGCGCTACGACCTGTGGGGCGCGCCGGATGTGTTCGACGAGTCGGACCCGATGTGGGGCGTGTACGAGTTTAAGCGCGGCTTTCGCGGCACAGTCACACGGCATATCGGCGCGTGGGACTACGCGCCCGCGCCGCCGCTCTACCGCGCCTACACCCAAGCCTGGCCGCGCGTGCTGGCCTGGATGAAACGACGGGGTCAGCGCGTGGAGTAAGACTCCGGCATTAGCTACAGTCCGCCGCCAAGACGTTCGACCGAGACAAAGTACGCACCGCTGCTCTCGCCCTCCTTGCCGAAGATGCGCACTGTCCACGTCCCACTCTGGTTTGCCCGGCATGTGAAGATGATGCCAGAGCCGTCTTGCAGGATGGCGTCGCGCTGGCAGCGCCCGCGCGCGTCCTGTCCGCTGGCGTCGAGCACGGCTACGTTGCGGCGCACTGCTTTGGCTGTCAGGGACAGAAACTGCACGTAGATCGCCACCTCGCTGCCGGCTGACGCTTCGAAGCGGTATTCGTGCACATAGCCATCGTGCAGCACCTGCATCTCCTGCTGGCCCGCGCGCAGCGAGGTCGTCTGGTCTGCCGGAACGACCAGCGCCGGATCGGGCAGCTGATCCACCGGCACGCCGTCGTACTCGCGCACAGGTGGCACACCGCTCAGGAGCGCGGTCAAACGCCCGGCAATTCCCAGCCCCAGCACGCTGGCCACAAAGTAAGCCGCGGCCAGCGCGCTGAACAGCGCCAGCAGCAGGCAGCCGGGCTGGGCCAGCAGGCCGCGCCGGCGCCGCTTCCGCTCCTTCAGCGGCAGCGTGAGCGCCTCCAGCGGCGGCTGAGGCAGCGGCGGCATTAACTGAACTGCGCCCCCCCTCAACGCTGTCAGGCGGGTGCGCGCTTTGGCGTGCAGCGGGTCAAGCGCCAGTGCGCGCTGCAGACAGGCAACTTCGTGCTCTGGCTGCTCGACCGCCTGCGACGCTACATACCACAGCTCAGCAGTTGGATTTTCCAGCAGCGGGCGCAGCAGCCGCCGCGCCCGCGCCTTGTCGCCTGCTTTGATGGCCGCCATCACCGGCATCAGCTCATCGAGCATGGTGTGTCCTTTCCGCGCTACTCTGCTGGCAGGATGGTGAACGCGCTGCCCGCGCCGCGTCCGTAGACCTCCGGCAGGTAGAACTGGTAGCCCACCGGCGGGATCACGTTGTAAACGCCAGGCAGGCCAGCCCGCATAGTGTAGACGTATTCGTAGGTGCCCGCCGGCAGATAAGTGCTGTAGAGCACCACCTTTTCGTCGCGGAACTCGGTGTTGCTGAACCACCACCAGCCCCAGCCCTGGCTGAGCGGGTTGCTGCTGTCCAGGCCAGGGCGCGTGCCGATCTGCTGCTCGGTGGTCAGGTTGGGGTCAACCGCCTGCGCGCCCGCTGGGATCGGGTCTTCGATCACAGCGTAGTGCAGCGCGTTGGGCGCGATGATCGTCAGGCGCACCTGCACCAGCTCGCCCACGCGCGCCTCGGTGATCGGCGTGTTGTCACCGGGGCGCGTGTAGCGCCGCTCGACAATGACACCCCGGTTCAGCGGTTCAATCTCCGGCACGGGCAGGAACACCCGCAGATACGCCGTGTAGTACAGCACGCCGGGGCCATCGGTGCGGGCAATCGCCAGCAGGTTGGCCTGATCCTTGAGCAGATCGCCCACCGCCACGACCAACCGCTGCGCCTCGCGCACGGTGTCTGGCGTGGCAGCGCCTTCGGCCAGCGTCTCACCGTTAAGCGCCGCCGTGTACGTGTAGTCCGGGTTGAGTTCGCCGGTCGTCTCCATCCAGTCGGTAAGCGCCATCACCGCCCAAGCTGTTTCCTGAGTAGTCTCCCAGGCGTCCGCTGTGCGCGCGATCATCAGCCAGCGCACCACGTTTGGCAGCAGGTCGCTCTGCGGGCGCAGCTTCACCAGCGCGCTCAGCGCGATCGCGGTCGTGCGCGTGTCGGTGTTCCAGTTCCAATAGTCGGTCTGCGCCTCGTCCCAGAACGCGCCGTTGGCGCTCAGCGCCGCGCCGCTGATCAGGTCCGACAGCAGCACATCGGTGCGCGTTGTGTCGGCCGGGTCAATCAGGTTAAACGTCAGCGCCAGAAAGGCCCGCGCATAGTAATCCAACCGCTCGCGGCTCTCGAACAGCGTAGCCGTGCGCGCCACATCCGGCGCGCCGGAACGCGCCAGCGCGTACAGTGTGAACGCCTGCCGGTTCAGCCGCCACGTCGGCTGGCTTGGGCCGGGCACGATGAAGGTCGTGCGCAGGTAGTCCTGCGCTTGTCTGATCACACCAGCCGGCACGGGGAAGCCTGCCGCCTGCGCCTCAGCCAGGCCGATAAGCGCATAAGCCGTGGTCAGTGGGTTGCTCGCATCCTGCACGAACCAACCCCAGCCGCCGTCCACTTTCTGCTGCGCGTACAGGCGCTGCAGCGCGAAGTTGACCGCCGTCTGTAGATTGGCCTCCAGCTCCGCATCGGCCACGCCCAGCCGGTCGAGCGCGCGGAATGTCATGATGTTGGGCAGGAAGCGGCTCACCGTCTGCTCAACACACTGGTGCGGGAAGTTTTCCAGGTAGTCCAGGCCGGCCAGCGTTGCCGCAGCCAGCGACGGCTCCAGGTTCACTGTAAGCTCGCCTTGCGTCACTTCAAACGCCGCCGGCAGCGCGATGGCCTCGGTGCGGCTGCCGCCCTCGCGCAGCAGACCGCCCGTGCCGACCGTTTCCGGCGCTTCATAGCGGTAAACAGGCAGCAGGCGCGCCTCGCCCTGTCCCAGCGGCGGCTTGCTGGCGTCGCTGTAGACGCCGTCAGCGCTGCTGACGAAGAACGTTAGGTCAACAGCGCGCGCGTCGTCCACCAGCACCGGCCACTCGACGCGCTGCCGCGCGCCCGCCGGAATCGTGAAGCGCTGAGACGCCTGGCCTTCAAACGTGAAACCTGTCCCCTGCATGGCCACGTCAACGGTCTGGGCTGTGCCGGTGTTGTTGTTGACGACAGCGGCCAGCACGATTTCGTCGCCCACGACGAAGAAGCGCGGCGTCACCGGGCGGATCAGCAGCGGCTTGGTGCTCAGCAGATCGAACGTGTTCTGCCCCACCAGCGTCAGGCCGCCAGCTCCGCTGGTGACCGCGCGGGCGTCCAGACGCCAGGTTGTCAGGTTATCCGGCAGCGTCACAGTGACTGTGGCCTGACCGTCTGCGCCGGTGACGACCGCCGCGTTCCAATAGGGCGTGTCCACGAACTCCTGGCGGATGTCGAAAATGCCGCCCTCACCCCCGCCGCCGCCGCCGCCCTTGATGGTGTCAATCACCGTCTGCATGATCTGGTCGGTGTTGATCGTCAGCGGCGTAGCTGTGCGCACGCCCAGGCCCTGCGCGCTGTAGAAGAAGTTCAGGATCGGCCCACTGTTGGGTTCAGCGATTGAGAGCACAGCCAGGTCGGTGAGGGCCACGCCCACTTCGGCCTGCACCGGCTCGCCGCGGTAGTCAGTTGTGGTAATGGTGTAAGTGACCGTCTCGCGCGGGCCGGCTTGTTCGCGGTCTGGCGCGATATCCACGCTGATCGCCTTGCGGCTGTTGTCTACACCAAGCTGCACCATGCCCATGCGGAAGGCCGCCACTGGGTTAGTTTCGTCTACACCCTTGACCAGCAGCACTGTCACAAACACGTTTGGCGCGAAGTCCTCAGTGATGGGCAGTTCGTAAACGTAGGAGTTGTTCGTCAAGGTGATGCGCTCCGCCTGGAGCACGCGGCCGCGCTCGACTGTCACCAGCGCCTCAACCGTCCCCTGGAACGGCGAAGTAATGAGAATCTGGGCAGCGTCGCCGATGGCGTAGTCTGTGCCGTCGGCGATTAGGTCAATGCGGTTGCTGTTCTGCTGCCGCCACGACACGTACTCCTCGCCGGCCACCCACAGCGTCGTCGCCGCGCTGACCGGGTTGCCGCGCGCGTCGCGCGTGGCGATCTTCACCTTGAAGATGCCGCCGTTGGGCGGGGTGAAGGCGAAGGTGGCCCTGCCGTTGGCCCCAGTGGTGACGCTGCCGCTTTCCACCGGAATTTCCTCCACGTCCCACGTCCAGGTGGTGCGCCCGGCTTCGTCCTGCTCCTGCACGCTGTACCAGCGGCGCTCCACCACCTCAACGGCAATCTCCTGGCCCGGCGCGGGCGCGCTGTCCCAGTCAACGGCAATCACCTCGATTTCAGACTCACGGCCCGCCGTTCCCACATAGCTGGTGGGCCGCGCGCCGATGTACACCAGGCCCTTGTGCACCACGACATCGGCCCGGCCCGACACCGTAAGGCCGCTCTCGTCGCGCACGGTAGCCTCCACCGTGTAAACAACGCTCTGCGCGCTGTCCTGCAGGTCAGCCGGCAGCTCGATCACAAAGCGGCCGGCAGCGTCAGTTGTGCCGCTGCCGCTGGCCACCTGCTGCGCGTAGAAACCGTACAGCTCCGGCGGGCCAGCGTCGAAGTCGTAGTCAACGAAGTCGTACCAGCCCTGGCCGGTGTAGTTGAAGAAATACGGCGAAGCCTGCACGCCGTAGTCTACATCAGCGCCCGAGACGCTGCCGCCGAAGAAGTAGGCGCTCTCCATCAGCACGCGGATGGTATCGCCCTGCACAACTGCGTCGCGCTCCGGCGTCACGTTCACCTGGAACTCCGGCACGCGGTACTCGGCCACGCCGAACGTCAGGCTTGCCCCACCGGTCCACTCGCGCTCGTCCGGCATTTCCACATTCAGACTGTAGTAGCCTAGGCGCGCGTCGTCAGCGATCTCAAACGTCCCGCTGAACGTGCCGAACGGCGTCAGCGGCAGCACAGCGTCGTAGATCAGATCGCCTTCGGGGTCGTAAATCGCCACTGGAACAGTGCTCACCGCCGGCGGCGTGTACGTTACGTCGTCGCGCAGACGCACCACGCCGCGGAAGTACACCGGCTGGCCAGGCCGATAAACAGGCCGGTCGGAGTACAAATAGATGCGATAGCGCTGCGGGTAATAGTCGTAATTCACGCCGAACTGGTACGGCTCGATGCCGCTTGTCCAATCGGTGGAAGCGATGCCAAACTGGTCAGCCGTTTGCAGCACGGCCACGCGCGTGTCGTAGACGCTGTCGTGCGCCTTCAAGTCCAAGCGCAGCAAACCGTCGGCGTCGGTCACGCCGCTGCCGCCCACTTCCCATTCCCCTCGAGAGCTGGACGAGTCAGCGGTCTGATACACCGTGATCGGAACATTGGCCAGCGGCTGGCCGCTCTGGACGTCAGTGGCCCACACCAGCACGCCGTCCAGCGTGGCCTTAAGCGTGAGATTGGCGGTGGCCACAACCAGCATGTGCTGGCGCGGGCTGTAGCCATTGTCAATAAACTCCGGCGCGGACACGCGCAGGAAGTACACGCCGGGCGGCAGCGCGCCGCTGCCTTCCGGCGCCACGGTCACATCTGTGGTCTGTCCAACGCTGAGCACGTCAATGAAGTACTCGCCGCCCGCGCCCTCGGCTACCCAGGCGCGGCGGCTGCCGCCGCGCAGCTCTACCTCCCACCACAGCACAGCGTCAACGCACGTCGGCCCGCCAACAATTTCTAGGCGGTAGCCGCGGTAGAGCAGGTCGAGGATTTCGCCGTCAGGCGGGGCTGCCCGCGCGCGCAGCGGGTCCGGCTCCGTGATGACCACCGCCGAGTCGCCCACTTTCACGCGCGCCGGCAGCGCGCCAGGGCAGACCGCATCGGCGCTGCTGCCCAGCTCCAACAGCTCGTAACGCGTCTGGTTGAGCGGCGCTACCGACGGAATCTGCCAGCTTCGCAGCAGCGAAGACAGCGGCGGGTTGTAGCTGTAGGCTGGGTCATATGAGTCCAAGAACAGGCGGCGCACGAAGCTCTCGGTCTCCACGCTGTACAGGCTCAGGTCTAGCCGGCTGACGTTGCGGTGCTTGAGAAACAGCCGTGTGTCCTCGTTGTAGGCGTTGTAGAACCCCACCGGGCCGGGGACCTGAAGGTTTACATCTGGGTCGAGCGGGGCGGTGCTGAAGCGCACCACCAGCTCGCGCTCGATGGCGCCGCCGAAGATGTCAGTCATCCCTGGCGCGATCGTGATGGTGTAATCCGTGCTCGGCTCAAGCGGGAAATTGATGTGATAGCTGTTGTCCCATTCGTAGTAGTAGTCGTCAAACTCGCGCCACGGCTCTGGCTCGATCACGATGCGCTCGCGCAGCGTCTTGACGTCCATCGGCGTGGCGAAATACAGCGCGAAGCCGCCCCACGGATAGACATTCGTCTGCCCGTCAAATGGCTCGGTGCGAACCACTGCCGGCTGCGGCACTGTGATGAACTGCCAGCTCATGCCATCCAGCACAGCGCTACCGACCTGCGCGCGGGCAGCCGTATCATCGAACCCGGCCGCATAAAGCGTGTCGCGCGCGAACCGGTCAGCAGGCCGGAAAGTCATGCGCGTGCTGTCGTCCGACCACGCGAACGCCCCGGCCAGCGTGCCGCTCGCCTGCTCCGACGGGCGCAGGAAGAAGGCCGCCTCGGTAGAGGCGCGGTCCATCGGCTGGTTGAACGTCACCTCGACCGGCGCGTTCAGCAGCACGCCGCTGGCGCTGGCGCGCGGCGAGGTCTCGACAACGCGGGGCGGAAGCGTGCTGAACGTCCAGGCGAAGGGTGCTTCCAGGACTGCGCCGTCTACGGCGCGCAGGCCCTCGTTCACGGTCACGGTGTAGGTCGTGCCGCCGGCCAGCGCGGGATCGGGCCGGAACACGTAAATGGACGTGTTGAGCCACTCGCCGCGGCCGGGCGTTGGCGGGTCAATGCGCAGCGGGTTGGGCAGAGCGGCCGCATCCGACGTGACGCCCAACGGCACAACGGGATGGTTGAAAATGGCGGTGATCACTGCGTTTGTCGAGATACCCTCGCTGCCGTCAGCGGGCAGCACCTCGGTCACTTGAAGCGGGGGAACAACGGGTTCTGCGTCCTGCTGTTGAGCGTCCAGCGCGGGCGGCGCGCCCAGCAGCAGCATCACAATTACAAGCGCGAACAAAAGGCGTGACATGCCTCAGCCCCCTTAATGTGTGGATACGACTCGATTATAATGCGGATGGCGGGCGGCGGATAATATGCTTGGCTGACGACTGGGCTACGCTCAGCCTACCAGTTCAGATAATCGGCACATACGTGACCGGCAGGTTGAGCACGATCTTGAGCGCCAGCCAGTGAAAAGCAGCCACCTCGCGCGCGATGGCTGAGGCCAGCAGCGTGGGCGGGGGATCGCTGGCAGCCGGGCTGGTCGTGTGGGCGATGCCCGCCCGCTCGAATATCCACGCGGCGCGCAGCAGGTGGTAGGCGTCGCTCACCACCACAGCCGTGCGCCAGCCGTTGGCCTCCATGATCTCGCGGGTGTAGAGGGCGTTCTCCTCAGTGCTGCGGCTCTGTTCCTCCAGCACAATGGCCGCTGCCGGCACGCCGCGAGCGCGCAGCAGCTCGGCGCAGGCATCAGCCTCGCTGCGCGAGCGGCCATAGCCGAAGCCGCCGGTGCAGATCAGCGCCGGAGCCGCGCCCTCGGCGTAGAGCGCAGCCGCCCGGTCGGCGCGGCGGATGAGCGCCGGGCCGGGGCGGTCGCTGCGGTTCAGGCCGGCCCCCAGCACCACGATCACGTCAGCGCTGTCGGCGCGGTCTACACGGCCATAGGCGACAATGCTGCCCGCCAGCAGCAGCGCCAGCGCCAGCCACAGCAGCAGCAGCCGAGCCGTCCGGCGCCACAGGCGCGCCAAGCGCAGCGTCCGCAGCAGCCTGTTAATCACAGGTCACATCTCATAGGCTAACCAACACAGCGGGCCGCTCACTTGTCAGCCCACTGCTCATTATGCCTGCACAGCCGCCCCCTGAACAGGAAGAAACAGCTTAAAAAGGAGCGCCAACAACAGCGCCCGCCGCGGTGGCGGGCGCTGGCAGCGCGCTCAGTTCAACGCAGGCTCAACACTCAACACTCGCTGTAGCCGCAGGTGAGGCACTTGCGGCAGCCCTCGGCGCGGATCAGGCTCACCGTGCCGCACGCCGGGCACAGGTCCGCGCCGGAGTAGATGCTGCGGTGCGTCTCCGGCTGCGCTGGGGCCTGTTCTGCCGCCGGCGTCGCGTCGCCGTTGATGGGCAGCTTGAGCTGGCGCTCGCTGGCGGGCGGGAAGTAGTGCTCCAGCAGCGCGCTGGCGACCACGTCCGGCAGCGACGTCGCCCGCTGCGCCCCCAGCCCCACCGAGCGCGCTCCGCCGATGCCAGAGAGCTGGTCAATGATCAGCTTGAGCATCTCCATGCGGTTCTGCGGCGCAGTCGTGCGCAGCTGCAGCGACAGCATACGGCCCAGTCCCTCGGCGTCAGCCTGCAAGTCGCTGCCGGCCTTGCCGATCGTGATGAACACCTCGAACGGGCAGCCGTTCTCGTCGCTGTTCATGGTGATGTACGCCGTGCCGAACGGGGTCTTGCGGCTGACGGTCACGCCAGAGAGCTGACGGGGACGCGGGTAGACCTTGTGCGGCGTCGTCACCTGTTCCACTTTGCCGCCGCTGCCGTTATCGGACTGCGTCGCGGGGGACTTGTCGTCCTCTTTGAGCATCAGCACCTGCTCGTCGCGGCTGCCGTCACGGTAGATCGTGCCGCCCTTGCAGCCCAACTCGTACATGTACCAGTACAGGTCGCTCACCTGCTCCACTGTGTACTCGTTAGGCACGTTGGCCGTCTTGCTAATGCTGCTGTCTACCCAGCGCTGAACAGCGCCCTGCACCTTGACGTGCTCCTGCGGCGTCAAGTCCATCGCTGTCACGAAATAGTCCGGCAGCGCGGTTGCGCCGGGGTGCGCCTCGAACCATTCGCGCACCAGCGGAACCTGCTCCTCGTGCAGCCCCAGGCGGCTCTTGCGGTAGTACACCCACGAGAAGAACGGCTCAATGCCGGTGGATGTGTTCACCATCGTGCCGATCGTGCCGTTGGGGGCCTGCGTCGTGAGGGTGACGTTGCGGATGCCGTGCCGCCGCACCTTCTCGCGGATATCCGCCGGCATGGACTGCATGAAGCCGCTCTGCACGAACTTCTCGGCGTCAAACTGCGGGAACGGCCCTTTTTCCTGCGCCAGCTCGATCGAAGTCTCGTAGATGGCGCGCGCCAGAAAACCGTACAGCTTGTCAATGAACGCCACCGACTCGTCGCTGCCATAACGAATGCCCAGCCTGATGAGCAGCTCTGCCAGCCCCATGTTGTTCAGGCCCACGCGCCGCTCGCTGAGCTGCTGCGCTTTGTTCTCCTCAAAGAAGTAGGGCGTGGTGTCAATCACGTTGTCGAGGAAGCGGGTAGCGTAGCGCGCTGTTCGATCAAGCGTCTCCCAATCCACGTCGTGCTTCTCGGCGTCGTAGAAGCGCGCCAGGTTAATCGCGCCCAGGTTACAAACGCCCCACGCCGGCAGGCCTTGTTCGCCGCAGTCCAGCGACACATAGCCATTGGTGATCCAGGTCAGCGTATCCGGTTCGTAGACATCAAACACTTCTTCGTGGCGCTCCGTATCTTGAACGGAGACTACCGACGCCGTCCATGTCCCGCCAATGCTGTGCCAGTTCTCAGCGACATGTTTCAAACGCGCCGCCTTCTGTGGGTGGCTCAGGCCGATTTCGCTGTAGAAGCGCGCAATACCTTCATTCATCACAACGACATCGTACTTGACGCCTGTACCGTACATTGAGCGCCCGTCATACGTCAGATTTTCGTCGCGTTTCACCGTGTAGACACGCCCGTGTATGCCAAACTGCAGCAGCAGCAAACGCACCTGCTGCGCCAGTTCATGGGACGATGTACTGAAACGCAGCATCGGGTTGTCGCGCTTCATGCTTACGCTGCCATCCGTTGTGAACAGACCATCCAACAAGCCCGCCAGGAACTCGCGATCCAGCGTCATGAAC
>DAOTWC010000061.1:0-98232 GCA_034435995.1 Anaerolineae bacterium
CTATCCCGATTTCGGGTCCATGATTACCTGGATGGTATGGCTGCACTTAGCTTATTTGATCGTGCTGGCGCTGGAACTGGGGCTGACGCTGTTCGGCAATGAGCGCACCGAGGGGCTTATGAAGTGGCTGTCGTATCTGAGCCTGCCGATGGGACTGGCGCTGATTATCGTCAGCGGTTCGATCTTCGGCGTCATCGCCACCCGCCCGCTGTGGAACACGGCCAGCCTGCCGCTGATGTTCCTCATCTCATCTCTGGCTGCCGGCAGCGGCCTGCTGACGCTGCTGGTGGTGCTGTTCTGGCCGGATAAGCAGGATGAGCAGTATCGCCAGATTGTGCAGCGCCTCGCCCGTCTGACCAGCGTCCTGCTGGCTGGAGGTGTTTTTGCTGCCGGTGTCATCGGTTTCACGATGCTGTATCAGGGCAGCGGCAGCCCGGTGCGGGCGGAAGGTATCAACCTGATTCTGAGTGGGCCTTTTGCGTGGAGCTTCTGGATCGTCCACATCCTGCTCGGTGTTATTGTGCCGCTAGTGCTGATGATCTCTATGCCGCGCAGACCACTGATGGTTGGCATTGCTGCATTTTTGAGCACAGTTACATTCGTTGCTGTGACGCTGAATGTCGTTATTCCGGTGCTGGTGACGCCCGAGCTGGAAGGGCTGTCCACCGCCTTTGTTGACCCCAAGCTCGATGTGAACTACGTGCCCAATATGATGGAATGGATGACGCTGAGCTTCATTTTCGGCCTCGGCAGTCTGTTCTATGGACTAGGGCTGCGTTTCCTGCCCTTGCAATCACGTCATCAGGAGGTAAATCATGACTGACCAACCTGTTGCAGCGCCTGAAACACAACCGGCAGGCTGCGGCTTATCGCGGCGCGATTTCATCAAGTTCAGCGCAATCGCAGGCGGTGCAACGGCTGCTTTTCTCGGTGGGCTGCCTGGCTTTAGCCAGTTGGCGCAGATACGCGCCCAGTCCGACAACGGCCGCTATGACTACACCCTGCTCAACCCAGAGAACCAGCTCTATTCGGTGTGTCTGCAGTGCAACACTGGCTGCGGTATCAAGGTCAAGCTGCTCGATGGCGTGGCTGTGAAAATCGAGGGCAACCCGTACAGCCCGATGACGATGTATCCGCACGTGGATTACACCACGCCAGTGACTGAAATGGCAGCAGTGGAAGGGGGCATCTGCCCCAAAGGACAATCCGGTCTGCAGACCGTTTATGATCCTTACCGGCTGGTGAGCGTCATCAAACGCAAACCGGGCACACCGCGCGGCGGCGGCGAATGGGAGACGATCTCGTTTGAGCAAGCGATTCAAGAAATTGTCGAGGGTGGCGATCTGTTTGGCGAAGGGCATGTACCGGGTCTACGCGAATCCTATGCGCTGACCGACCCATCCGTTGCCAAGGCGATGGCGGATGCCGTCAAAGCCATCCAGAGTGAGAAGGACCCGGACAAGAAACGCGAAAAGGTGGCCGCGTTCAAGGAAACCTTTGCCGACCATCTGGACGCGCTGATTGATCCCGATCACCCCGATCTTGGCCCGAAGAACAATCAGGTTGTCTTCAGTTGGGGCCGTCTGAAAGCTGGACGCAGCGAATTTTACCGCCGTTGGATTGGGCAGGGTTTCGGTTCGGTCAACGCACACGGCCACACAACCGTGTGCCAGGGCAGTCTGTACTTCGCCGGGATGGGTATGTCGAACCAGTACGTCGATGGCAAGTGGTCAGGCGGCAGCAAATTGTACTGGCAGGCTGATTTGGGCAACGCTCGCTTTGCCATCATTGCCGGTTCTTCAATCTTTGAGGGCGGGTATGGCCCGCCGCTGCGTACCCCCGGCCTGATGCAGAACGCTGTGGAAGATGGTCTGAAGTTTGTCGTTGTTGACCCGCGTTTCTCCAAAACAGCGGCCAAAGCGTGGAAATGGCTGCCCGCCATTCCCGGGTCTGAAGGCGCGATGGCTATGGGCCTGATCCAGTGGATTATTGCCAACCAGCGCTACGATGCGCGCTATCTCTCTGCGACCAATAAGGCCGCGGCTGCCGAAATCGGCGAGCCGACGTGGACAGAGGCGGCCTGGTTGGTCAAGCTGGATGCTGATGGCAAACCGGGCAAGTTTTTGCGGGCCAGCGAAATTGGCCTCCGTGAGACGGAAGAGCGTCCACTCTCTACCGATGCCGAGAAAACGTTTGTGTTCGATTACTTCGTGGCACTGGTGAATGGTGAGCCGGTTGCGGTTGATCCCAACGCCGCCGAACCGGAGAATGCCGTGTTTGGCGATCTGCTGGTGGATACCGAGATCGAAGGCATTCGTGTCAAATCCGGTCTGCAGATCATTGCGGACTCGGCCAACGAGAAAACCCTTGAGGAATGGGCCGAAATCTGCGGCGTAAGGGCCAGTGATCTCGAAACCATCGCCTATGAATTCACGAACCACGGCAAGCGGGCGGTGGCTGACATCCATCGCGGCGTGTCGCAGCACACCAACGGCTTCTACAATGTGTATGCCTGGTACACGCTCAACGCACTGATCGGCAACTTCGACTGGGCGGGCGGGCTGGTGTGGCCTTCGACCTACGGTGTAACCAGTGGCTATGCCAACATCAGCGATGCCGACAAAAAACAGGTGCCGTTTGGCACGACGATCATTCGCAGCGAATCTTATGAAAACAACACTCTGTTCCTGGAAGACGGCTACCCGGCCAAACGCAACTGGTATCCGCTGGCGACCGACATCTACCAGGAAATCGTGCCATCCATCGGTGACGCTTACCCATATCCGGTGAAAGCGTTGTTCTTGTACATGGGTTCACCAGTCTATGCGCTGCCTGCTGGCCACACCAATATTGACATCCTGCGCGACCCGCAGAAGCTGCCGCTGTTTATCGCCAGCGATGCCTTCATCGGCGAGACCAGTATGTACGCTGATTACATCTTCCCGGATACCATGTATCTGGAAAGGTGGGAATTCCAGGGCACACACCCCAATGTGCCATTTCGTATCCAGCCTGTTCGCAATCCAGTGATAGATCCGCTTGTGCCAGATGTGACGGTCTTTGGTCAGTCTATGCCGCTTTCGCTGGAAGCGATGCTGCTGGGCCTGGCCGAGCGCCTGGAGCTGCCTGGTTTCGGCGCGAACGGCTTCGGCGAGGGCCAACCCTTCATGCATCAGGATGATTTCTACATCCGTATGATGGCGAACCTGGCCGTTGACCGCGAGCCGGTGCCGGACGCTGACGAAGAAGAAATGCGGCTCTTTATCGAGGCGCGTCGCCATCTGCGCGACAGTGTCTTCAACGCCGAGCGCTGGCAGGCTATCGCCGGCGAGCTGTGGCCAAAAGTGGTCTACGTGCTGAATCGCGGGGGGCGCTTCCAGAATTACAGCGGTGGCTACCGCGAAACGGAACGCGGCAGGCAGCTCGGCAACCGCTACGGCAAGCTGATCAACATCTATCAAGAAAAGACCTACAATACGCGCAGCAGTATGACCGGCGAGCACCTGAAAGGGTATGCGCACTACATACCGGCAGGCACAACTCTGCTCAATGGGAACAGCGTCGAACAGGATGTCCAGGCTGGCTTCGATCTGCGCCTGATTACCTACCGCGAAATCAGCCAGACCAAAACGCGCACTGCCTCCAATTACTGGCTGCTGGGCATTCTGCCGGAAAATTTCGTGCAGATCAATGCGCTGGATGCTGCAGCGCGTGACCTGAAGGAAGGCGATCTGGTGCGTGTGATCTCGCCCACCAACCCGACCGGTGAATGGGACCTGGGCAACGGCAACAGCAAGCCGATGGTTGGAAAGGTCAAAATCTCGCAGGCCATTCGTCCCGGCGTGATTGCAGTATGTTTGGGGTTTGGTCATTGGGCCAACGGCAGCAGGGCGTTTACGATCAATGGCATAACCATCCCCGGTGATGAGCGGCGCGGGCGCGGGCTGCACATCAACGCTGCTATGCGCACGGATCCGCACACGCCGAACACCACACTGGTTGATCCGGTGGGTGGCAGCGCGGTGTTCTACGATACCATGGTCAGAGTCGAGAAAGCATAGAACAATCACTTCAATCCGGTGGAGGCATGGAACAAAACTGCCCATGCCTCCTTAACTTTAGGGTCGCCATGATGATTCATTCCACAAGGAGAGGAGGCAAGCGCCAGTCCCCATCCCGCTTTGGCGGGGTGTGCCCCCAAGGTCAAAGACCCCTTGGGGGGCCCTTGGCCTGGCGCAGCTTCTATTGCCGGATACGCCGCCGCGTCCGCAGCACATCCTTGCAGTGTGCGAATACCTATGCCGCGCCTTTCGGCTAAAACGATCAAAACCATTGGCCGCCGCGGTAGCGCCAGCGAGGAAACACCACCTTGACCGGCCCCAGCATCAGCGCCAGTATCACCAGCAGCACGGTAAGATAGTGCGCCGCGAACTGACCGAGTGTCAGCGCTGGGCTAACTCCTGGCAAACTGCCTGCCAGCGCCCACACCAGCAGCCCTTCGGCCAGCCCACCGACGAACTGAAACAGCGGCGGCCAGTCGCCCTCCCAGCGAAAGCCCTGCAGGTAGTGATAGAGCGCGTCCCAGGCGAAACCAAACAGCGTCACATACAGGAGCAGCGTCAGCGGCGTGCCCACGTTGCGGTAGATAAGGCCGTACACCAGCGTAACCAGCAGGCCTGCCGTCCACAAAAGCAGCAGGCGTGTCTGCCAGCGGCCGTAAAGCGTCATCGTCATGGCTGTTCTCCTCTCGCCCACCTCAGCCACTGGCTGAACGAACGCCAGCCATCCAACCGGCGCACATCCGGGGCGCCCAACCGCGCCAGCGCGTCAGCGCTGCGTTGCGCGGCAAACTGAAGACCGAAGAAGCTGTCCACGGGCGCGTAGAACCCACCGGCTGTGATGGCCCCCGCGGCGAACACACGCCCGCCGTCGTTGCGCATCGGGGTCAGCTCAAAATCACCGGTCACGTCCAGCCTGCCTGAGGCATTCAGCGCCAACGCATAGTGCCGAACCAAGTCGTTCAGCAGCGCACTGCTGCTAACTTCAGTGTCCAGGCCGGTAGCGTCAATCAGGTAATCCACAGCAAACAGCGCCGCCGGCTCGCCCTGCAGATCGCGCACCCCGGCCAGCAGCATCCCGTTTTCGCTGTCCAGATGGGCCAGCGTGCCCATATACACCTGATACCACCCCTCGCGCAAGCCTCGCGTGACCAGGTGGGCAAAGGCCCGGCGCGGCGGAGTCGTCACGCCGCTCAATGCGCTCAGCAAGCAGCGCCGCTCTGCTGTGCTGGCCCGCTCCAGCCGCGCTTGCCACGTTCCACCGAAAGACGACTTCGGCCAGTTGTACGGTTGAAGCGTCCAGTGGTGCAGCACAGGTCGGGCAGCCCGGCCTACGCGCACGCCATCCGGCAGAGGTGTACGCATCAGGTGCAGCACGCACACATTCGGGTTGTGCGCCCGCGCCGCCGCCAGCTTCTCTAAAACTGTCGCAGCCGTGATACCCCGACCGCGCAGCAGCACCGTGCCGCCGCGCTCGGCCAGCCGGGCGTAGACGTGGTCATGATCTTCGTAGGCGTGCACAGCGTGCACCAAGTCGCCGGTGCGCGCGCGGTAATCGAGCAGTTCCGGCAGCAGGCGCGGCCCGGCGCAGCCGGTGGCGATGTGCACATAGCGCGCCAGTGCCACACGTCGCGACCAGACTTCCCCGTCATAGCAGGCGTAGACCGCAGCATAGCGGCCATCGTCAGTCTTGCGCAGGCACTGCACCAGACCAGCCCGCCGCATCGCATACCAGTTGATGCGCCATGCTTCCCGGTCAATCGCCCTGAATACGTCACCGGCGCGCGGCGTGTACGGCTCTGCCAGCGCAGTCTCGGCAAACACGCGCCAAAGCAGCGCCAGCGCCGCGCCTGCTTTCCCGCGCTGTAATTCGCGCCAGGCCTCCCGCAGCGCGTACCCTGGCCAGCCCCACAGGTTGTCGGGCGTTGCGCCGGAGTCGCTGCGCAGGCGGTCGTCATCGGACACCTGTGACGCATGGCACAGCCTGCGGTACACATCGTATGGGTGTGCTGTCGTGCCGATCACCATGATCTGTGCTGCCGCCACGCCAGAAACGCGCAGGCAGTCAGCCCAGGCAAAGCTGCCCATGCCGCCGCCAATGGCCAGGTACGTCACATCGTCTATTGGCAGAGTGGTCTCGCACAGCGCGGCTGCCGGCACGTGCGCTTCGCTGAACACGGCCGGCAGCGGCGGCTCCCTGTCCAGAAACGCCAGGGCGTCCGCCTGCGATACGCTGTGCACGCCGCTGTCTGTCGGCCAATTTACTGGGCGCAGGGCTTCTTCGTCGCGCGCCGCTGGCTGTGCCCGTGCCTCCCGCGTGCGCTCCTGCCGCAGCAGCACAGCCACCAGCACCAGCAGCAGCGCCGCGCTGATCAGCAGCAGCAGATCCAAACTGGCGTCCTGGGCTGCTGGTGGAGGTGGCGTCGCGCCCATGTCGCGCAGAGCCGCTAAGCTGGCCAGGTCTAATGTGACAGCTTCGCCAGTGCGCTGCTCGAGGATCGTGATCTGATCGCGGGCGCTGCCACGGATAAAGTGCCCGTCCAGGTTAAAGCCCTCGCCTGCCACGGTGATGCCGTAGACACGGCCGATCAGGCCGCGCCCGTTGAAGTCCACCACTTCAACGTAGCGCCCCACACAGAGGTAAGGCTGGTCAAACGAGCACTCCAGCTTGGCCCCACCCCGCTGCGCCGCTGCCGGTTGCCCAATTAGCGCCGCTGCCAGCGCCAGCGCTCCCCCCACACTGCGCGCTGCGCGTTTAATGTGCATCTTTCACAACCTCGCTTACGACCAAGCTTAGGTCAAGAGAACGCCCACGGGCCAGCGCGGCATCCAGCGCGTCTGGATCAAGGACTGTGCGCAGCGCTGCCAGCATGTCGTGAACGACATACCGCCTGCCGATGACCCGCTCCACCAGATCGCTCCCGCTGCTGCTTGTGGATGTATTGTCGCACATTGGCCCGCAAGCGCAACATCATACAGACTGATTGACGTCCGCCCACGGTGTATAATGGGCGGCAAGCGATTGGATCATTTGACTGAAAAGGATCATGCTTTGAGAACCCGGCTGTTGTTCAACGACAACTGGCTCTTTCTCCCTGCCGCGGCTGGGCCGGAGCGCCCTGACGCTGACTTCGAGCCAGTCACGCTGCCCCACACCAACATTATCGTGCCTCACCACAACTTCGACAACCGCGACTACCAGTTCATCTCCACCTATCGCAAGCGCTTTCCCCTGCCCCAACCGCCTGACGGACGGCGCATTTATGTCGAATTCGACGGCGCGATGATCGCCTGCGCTGTCTCGCTCAACGGCCACGCGCTGGGCGACCACGAAGGCGGCTTCACACCCTTCTCTTTCGAGCTTACCCCCTATCTCAATGAGACCGGCGACAACCTGCTGGTCGTCAGCCTGGACTCGACAGAACGACCAGACATTCCGCCTTACGGCGGCGTAGTGGACTATCTGACCTTCGGCGGCATCTACCGCGACGTCTGGCTGCGCTATGTGGACCCGTGCGAAATCACCGATGTCTTTGTTCAACCCCAGAACGTCCTCGGCAGCGACCTCAAGCTGGGCTTCGACATCCGGCTGGTCAACCGCCACCCTGAGAGCTTTACCGGCCGAATGCGCATTGCCGTTGCTGACGCACAGGGCCGCCACCTTGCGCGCTACGAATCTGGCTTCCAGATCAACGCCAACGACAGCGTTTCGGTCAACGGCCATTTCGACTACAGCGACTTTGCTGCCCCCATCGCGTTGTGGTCGCTCGACAACCCGGTGCTCTACCATCTGGAGGTTGGCATCGCCCGCGAGAGCGGAGATGTTCTCAGGCCGCTGGACGGCGTCCGCGTGCGCTTCGGCTTTCGTGAAGCCGTGTTTCGCCAAGACGGCGGCTTCTACCTCAACGGCCAGCGTGTCAAGCTCTTCGGTCTCAACCGCCACCAGACTTACCCATATATCGGCGCGGCCGCGCCAGCTCGTCTCCAGCGCCGCGACGCCGACATCATCAAGTACGAGCTGGGCTGCAACATTGTGCGCACGTCGCACTACCCGCAGTCGCCTCATTTCCTCGATCGCTGCGATGAGATCGGCCTGCTGGTCTTCGAGGAAATTCCCGGCTGGCAGCACATCGGCGACGACGACTGGCAGGGCATCAGCTTGCGCGATGTCGAGGCCATGATCGTGCGCGATCGCAACCATCCTTCGATCGTGTTGTGGGGCGTGCGCATCAACGAGTCGTGGGATAACGCTGCTTTCTACACGCGCACCAACGACCTGGCCCGCCGGCTCGATCCCACACGTCAGACCGGCGGCGTGCGTTTCTTCATGGAGAGCGAATTTCTGGAGGACGTGTTCACGTTCAACGACTTCTCCAACGACGTGCGCGAGCCGCTGCACACGCCGCACTTGGTAACCGAATTCAACGGCCACATGTTCCCTACCAAGTCCTGGGATGGCGAGGACCGCCAGCTCGAACACGCCCTGCGCCACGCCCGCATTCAAAACAAACAAATGGGCATGGAGCGCGTGGCCGGGGCCATCGGCTGGTGCGCCTTCGATTACAACACTCATGCCGAATTTGGCTCCGGCGACCGCATCTGTTATCACGGCGTGATGGACATCTTCCGCCTGCCCAAGTTCGCCGCCTATTTCTACGGCAGCCAGATCGCGCCCCAGCAGCGGGTGGTGCTGCGTGCAGCTACCTTCTGGACTATGGGCGACCGCAGCGAGGGCGGCATTGACCCGCTTGTGATCTTCTCCAACTGCGACGAGGTTGAGGTCTACACGGGAGATAAGCTTTTCGGGCGTTTCCAGCCAGACCGCGAGACCTATCCGCATCTGCCGCACCCGCCGTTCACAGTGCGCGGCCTGGGTCTGCTGTGGGGCGGCCGCGATTTTGAAGACCTGCGCCTGCTGGGGTATCTTGATGGACAGATAGTCGCTGAACAGCGCATGGCTGCCGGCGGGCTGCCCGACAGCCTGCTGCTGACGCTGGACGATACCGAGCTGCGTGCTGATGGGGCTGATATGACCCGCCTCGCCTTCCGTATCGTGGACAAGTACGGCAACCGCCTGCCTTACACCAACCAGGTTGTCAGCCTAGAGTTGGACGGCCCAGCCGAACTCATCGGCGAGAACCCGTTTGCCATCATGGGCGGGCAGGCCGCCCTCTATGTGAAGGCCCGGCACGAGCCGGGCAAAGTGACCATTCGCGCCGTCACGCCGCGCCTGCCGCCAGCACAAGTCGCCTTGGAGATCAAATAGTCTGCAATGCGTTTTATCAAATAGATAGAGGATGTAGTGCCATGCCACACAGTTTCTGGAACGATACCGCCTCTGCCCGCCTGCCTGACCTCGACGGGCTGGTGTACCGCAGCAACATCTTAGGCTTTGACCGATCGGTCGTCAACATCTACGGCGGAAACACCAGCGCCAAGCTCACCCTCACCGACCATGTCGGACGCCAGGTCGAGGTGTTGGCCGTCAAGGCCTCTGGCTCAGATGTGCTTACCATCAAGGAGCATCAGTTCGCCCTGCTGCGCCTGGAAGAAATCGAGCCGCTGTTTCAGCGCGAGGCGATGACTGACGAGGAGATGGTGGCCTATCTGGAGCGCACGGCATTCGAACCAGGCCGCCCACGCCAGAGCATCGAAACGCTGCTGCACGCCTTTGTGCCACACAAGCACGTTGATCACACGCACCCGGACGCCATCATCAGCCTGATGTGCACGCCCGATGCCGAAGAACAGGGCCGCCGCGTCTACGGCGCGCGCGCCGCCTATGTGCCGTACATCCGCCCGGGTTTTACGCTGAGCAAATGGATTGGCGGCAAAGTGCGCGAGAATCCATCCATCGAAGCGGTGTTGATGGGCAAACACGGCCTGGTCACCTGGGGGCCGGACAGCAAGACGTGTTACGAGAACACGATTCGCATTATTCAGGAAGCTGAGGACTATATCGCTGAGCACCGCGCTGGCAAGCGTGTGTTTGGCGCGCTGGTCGTGCCGCCTTATCGTGACGCTCAAACCCGCCGCGATATCATGGCCCAGGTTCTGCCGGTGATCCGCGGCGCGGTGTCGCAGCACAAGCCGGCCATCTTACAGTACGACGACAGCGACGAAGTGCTGGATATGGTCGGCAGCGAACGCACCGGCGATGTCAGCCAGGTCGGCGCAGCCTGTCCAGATCACCTGGTGCACGTCAAGCGCCAGCCGCTGTACATTGACTGGCAGCCCGACGAAGGCGCTGCCGCGCTGGCCGAAAAACTGCGCCAGGGCATTGCCGACTATCAACAGCGCTATGTGCAGTACTTCGAGGCCAACAAAGAGCCAGGTGACGAGCTGCGCGACCCCGCCCCGCGCGTGATCCTCATCCCCGGTCTGGGCATGGTCAACACAGGCAAGGATGTTCAAAACGCCGATGTCAGCCGCCAGCTCTATCATCGCGCCATCGCTGTCATCGGCGGCAGCGAGGCGCTGGGCGGCTTCGTCAGCCTCACAGCCAAAGAAGCCTACGACATCGAGTACTGGCCGCTGGAGCTGTACAAGCTTAAGCTGGCCCCGCCGGATCGGGACTTCGCCGGGCGCGTGGCGCTCATCACCGGCGCGGCCAGCGGCATCGGCCGGGCAACGGCTTACCGGCTGGCGCAGGACGGCGCGCACATCGTGATCGCGGACATCAACGCCCAGGGCGGCGAAGAGGTGGCTGCCGCCATACAGAAAAAGCACGGCGAAAACCGCGCACTGTTCGTTCACACCGATGTTACCAGTGAGAGCGCCGTTATCAACGCTGTTCGGCAGGCTGTGTTGGCCTACGGCGGCCTGGATATTCTGGTCAACAATGCCGGCATTGCTGGCGGCGCGCCCATCGAAGACACCACGCTGGAGATGTTCCAGCGCAATGTGGACATCCTCATCACTGGCTACTTCCTGATGGCCCGCGAGGCGTTCAAGGTGATGAAAGCACAGGGCATCGGCGGATCAATGGTGTTTGTTGCCAGCAAGAACGCGGTGGCAGCCGGCAAAGGCGCGGCCGCTTACAGCGCCGCCAAAGCCGCTGAACTGCACATGGCCCGCTGTCTGGCAGAAGAGGGCGGCCCTTACAAGATTCGCGTCAACAGTGTGCTGCCCGATGCCGTCATTCAGGGCAGCGCTATCTGGTCCAGCGAATGGAAAGAAGCGCGCGCCCGCCAGTACGGCATCTCAGTTGAGGACCTGGGCAAGTACTACAGCCAGCGCAACGTGCTCAAGGCTGAAATCTACCCGGAGGACCTAGCCGAAGCGATTGCCTTTCTGGCCGGGCCGCGCAGCGCCAAGACCACTGGCGCGATGCTCAGCGTTGACGGCGGCGTTTCTGCCAGTTTTGCCCGCTGAATGCTGAATCCGGTTTGTCACCCCCGCCGGGCGAGCGTTCTAAGCAATCGTCCGGTGGGGCCGCTTAACGCCTTCTCGAAGGCGATATCGGCCAGCACAAGCTGTACGCCTGACGCGTATGTCGGGTAAACGTGAATAGCTTTTGCCAGCGTCTCCGCGTCCAGCCTCAGCGTGAGCGCCAGGGCGAATTCGGTGATTGTCTCGCCAGCGCGCGGCGCGACAATCGTCGCCCCCAGCACCTTACCCGCGCGAGTGTGAACAATCTTGATGAAGCCGTCGGTCTGACCGTCGCTCACAGCCCGATCCACCCGCGCCAGCTCGCGCCGTGTCACACAAGCCTCCGAGCCGTAGACATGCTGTGCCTGCGCCTCAGTCAATCCCACATGCGCTGCTTCAGGATCGGTGAACAGCGTCCAGGGAACGACATCGGAAAAGCCTTTGACAGCGAACGGCAGCAGCGCGTTGCGCACTGCCACGAACGCCTGCCAGCCGGCAAAGTGTGTGAACTGATAGCCGCCCACACAGTCGCCGGCTGCGTAGATGTTGGGCGCGCTGGTGCGCAGGTTGCGATCCACTTGGATACCGGCCTCGGTGTAACGAACGCCGGCGCGCTCCAGCTCCAGCCCGTCCACGTTGGGCGCGCGCCCGGCAGCCACCAGCAGCCGGTCGCCGCGATAGACGCGTTCGCCCGCCTGCACAACAACTTCATCGCCTTCCAGCCGCACAGCCGTCGCCAGCGCCTCGACAAACTGCACCCCCTCGCGGGCCAGCACGGTTTCAACCAGCGCCGCGGCTTCGCGATCCATGCGCGGCAGCACCTGCTTGCCGATAACAGTCACCTGCGCCCCCAGCCGCTGGAACGCCTGCGCCAGCTCCATGCCCACCGGCCCCGCGCCGATAATCAGCAGCCGCAGCGGCAGCGACTCCAGATCAAACACCTGCTCGTAGGTGATGAACGGAACCGTATTTAGGCCGCTGATGGCAGGAATAAACGGGCGCGCGCCGGTTGCCAGGATGAATTTCTTCGCTGCCAGCGTCTGCTGGCCCACCTGGACAGCGCGCGAGCCGACAAAGCGCGGCGGGCCAATCACCACGCTCACGCCTTCCCTTTCCAGCGCCGCTGGCGTTTCGTGCTGGTATACATCCTGGATGGCCTGCTGCACACTGGCGCGTACCTGCGCCATGTCCACTATCACTGGCCCGGTTTGGACGCCAAAGCGCGCCGCCGTTCGCGCCGTGTGCGCCACCTGCGCCGCCCTGAGCAGCGCTTTGCTCGGCACGCAGCCTGTCCAGGTGCAGTCGCCGCCGATGCGCGTTTTCTCTACCAGCGCCACCCGCGCCCCCAGCCGCGCCGCGAATCCTGCCGCAGTCAGGCCCGCTGTGCCGCCGCCAATTACAACTAGATCGTATTCCCCGCTGCTCACTTGTGTAGATTCTCCTTGCTGCTGCAGCGCCAGCGCTTCCAGTTTGTGCCGTATACACCATAGCCTGCGCCGGACGCTTATCATATAATCTCACGTGTTTCAGAGGTCTCGTTTGCTTAGCGCCCGCCGCCTTGTCAGACTCTAGTAGAGGTTTGTCCGTTTGCAGCAGACAGAATGGATGCCCAGGGCCGTCGAGTCCGGCTCGCCGGCAGTATATCGTGTCGAGGTGCTGCCCCGCGCCAACCAGGCCGTTGATGCCGATGCGCTGGAGACAGCGCGCCAGCTTGGCATCACCAGCTTGACCGGCTGCCGCAGCGGCCGACTGTACTTCCTGCAGGGGACGCTCAACACAGCGGACGCAGACCGGCTGGCGCGCGAGCTGTTGGCTGACCCCGTGACTGAAACCTATGCCATCGGCCCGACTCACACCGCCGATCATACCATAGACGTCACGCTGCTTCCCGGCGTGACTGACCCCGCTGCTGAGAATCTCGTGCGCGCTGCACACCTGCTTGGCGTCGCTGGTCTGGAACGCGCCGCCGCTGGCCAGCGGTTCCTGCTCAGCGGTGCGCTTACTGCTGATGATCTGGAGCGGCTGGCGCTGGAAGTGTTTTCTAACCCAGTGATTCAGCGCTGCAGCATTGACGCGCCCATCGCGCCCCCGTTTGTGCCGTACCAGCAGGCGGACGGCACTGTCGAGGTGATTGCCCTGCGCGGCGCTGACGACACGGCGCTGCTGGCGCTCAGCGCACAGCGCCGCCTCGCGCTCGATCTGGCGGAGATGCAGGCTGTCCGCGCTTACTTTCAGCGCGAAGGCCGCGACCCCACAGACGCCGAAATCGAAATGCTGGCGCAGACCTGGAGCGAGCACTGTGTCCACAAGACGTTCAAAGCCCTCATTGACTACACAGGCCCAGAAGGCACGATCACGGTGGACGGTTTGCTCAAAACCTACATTCGCGCTGCCACCGAAAGGGTCAACCGGCCCTGGGTGCGCTCAGCGTTTGTTGATAACGCCGGCGTGATCGCCTTCGATGAAGGCTACGATCTGGCGTTCAAAGTCGAAACGCACAACCGCCCCTCGGCCATCGAGCCGTTTGGCGGCGCTAACACCGGCGTCGGCGGCGTCATCCGCGATGTGCTGGGCGTCAGCGCGCGGCCTATTGCTAACACAGATATTCTGTGCTTCGGCCCGCAGGATCTGCCGCGTGAAGCGCTTCAGCCAGGCGTGCTGCACCCCCGGCGGGTGGCGGCGGGCGTGGCAGCCGGCATCGAGGATTACGGCAACAAGATGGGCATCCCCACAGTCAACGGAGCTGTGCTCTATCACACCGGCTACACTGCCAACCCGCTGGTGTTCTGCGGCTGTCTGGGAATTTTGCCGCACGGCAGCCACCGCACTGGCGCGCAGCCAGGCGATCTAATTGTTGTGGTCGGCGGGCGCACCGGGCGCGACGGCCTGCGCGGCGCAACTTTCTCCAGCATGGAGCTGGACGAGACTACCGGCGCAGTCTCCGGCAGCGCAGTGCAGATCGGCCACCCCATACACGAAAAGCAGGCGATGGAAGCCGTGCTGCGCGCCCGCGACGAAGGCCTATACAACGCTATTACCGACTGCGGCGCAGGCGGCCTGTCGTCGGCTGTGGGCGAGATGGGCCAGGGTGTGGGCGCACGCGTGCAGCTCGCCGATGTGCCGCTGAAGTACCCTGGCCTGCGTCCCTGGGAAATCTGGCTGAGCGAAGCCCAGGAGCGCATGGTGCTGGCCGTGCCTCCGGCTAACTGGCCGCGCCTGCAAGCCATCTGCGCCGGGCAGGACATCGAAGCAGTGTGTATCGGCGCGTTCGAGGCCAGTGGACGGCTGCGCCTGTTCTACGGCGACACCCTCGCGGGCGACATCAGCATGGATTTCCTGCACGACGGCATCCCGCGCCGCCGCTTAAGCGCTGTCTGGCAGCCGCCAGCCGTGCAGCCCTGGCAGCCTGTGCCGAACGAAAACCTGAATGAGACGCTGCTGCGTCTGTTAGCCCACCCCAACATCCGCAGCAAAGAGGACATCATCCGCCGCTACGACCACGAGGTGCAGGGTGGCACGGCTGTTAAGCCGCTGACCGGCGCAGCCGACCACGGCCCGGCGGACGCAGCGGTCATTGTGCCAGCGGCTGCCCTCATCTCCAGTCTCTCTTCCGTCAAACAGGATGGGGGAGGAAAACGCGCTGCCGCGATCGCCAACGGTGTATGTCCGGCTTACGGCGAACTCGACCCCTACGCGATGGCCTGGGCCGCCGTTGACGAGGCGCTGCGCAACTTGGTCGCTGTCGGCGCAGACCCCGATCAGGTCGCGCTTCTCGACAATTTCTGCTGGGGCAACCCGAACCTGCCGGATCGCCTGGGCGCGCTGGTGCGCTGCGCGCAGGGCTGCCACGCCGCCGCCCTGGCCTACAACACGCCGTACATCAGCGGTAAGGACAGCCTCAACAACGAATACCTGGGCGCGGACGGCCAGCGCCACGCCATCCCCGGCACGCTGGTGATCTCTGCGCTGGGCATCGTGCCCGATGTCGCCCGAACGGCCACGCTCGACTTAAAAGCCCCTGGCGATCTGCTTTACTTGGTGGGCGAAACGCGCCCAGAAATGGGCGGCAGCCATTACAACCTGCTGCACGGTATCGCCGGCGGAAGTGTGCCGCAGCCCGTTGACAACGCGCTGCAAATACTGCGCAGCCTGCACCGCGCGATCGGCGCCGGGCTGGTGCGCGCTTGCCATGACCTCAGCGAGGGCGGGCTGGCCGTCGCGCTGGCTGAGATGTGTTTGGCCGGTCGGCTCGGCACCTCCGTTGCCAGCATCCAGTCCGTTGAAGCGCTTTTCAGCGAGAGCCTGACCCGCTTCGTCGTTGAAGTGCATCCCGACGATCAGACGGCGTTCGAGCTGACGCTCCAGGCGGCTGGCGCGCCGTTCGCGCTTCTTGGCGCGGTCACCGCTGACGGGCGGCTGCGCATCCCCTGCGGCGCGCAGACGATTGATCTGCCAGTGAGTGACCTAGAGCGCGCCTGGCGCGGCTGCGGCCCGCAGTCGGACACAGCGCCAGCATCGCCCCCGTCGATTCCAGCGCAGCGGCCGCTTGACATCACGCCAGCGGTTCACACGCAGCCGCCGCGCGTGCTCATCCTGCACGCCACCGGCACAAACCGCGATCACGACGCAGCGCTGGCTTGCACGCTGGCAGGCGGCGCACCGGAGATTGTTCACGTCAACCAGCTTCTCAGCGGCGAAAGGCATCTGAGCGACTATCACATGCTGGTCGTGCCCGGCGGCTTCTCTTACGGCGACGACCTGGGCGCCGGGACGCTGTGGGCGCTCGACTTGCGCCAGCGCCTGGGCGACGCCGTGCGCCGCTTCATTGCCGACGGACGTCCGGTGCTGGGCATCTGCAACGGCTTCCAGGCCCTCGTCAAAGCCAATCTTCTGCCTGCCCTCGCCCCCCGCCTCTCTCCCACTGAGCAGGAAATGGGAGAAGCGGTGAGGGCAGCGACGCTGGCGCGCAACGTTCGCGCCCATTTCGAGTGCCGCTGGGTCTACCTGCTGCCCAACCCAGCCAGCCCGTCGCTCTTCACGCGCGGCCTCACAGAGCCGATCTACTGCCCGGTGGCGCACGGCGAAGGCCGCCTTGTCTTCGCTGATGCTGAAGCCCGCGAAGCCGTGTGGCAGAGCGGACTGGCGGCCCTGACTTACGCCAGCGCCGAGTACCCGGCCAATCCCAACGGCTCTGAACTGGACATTGCCGGCCTGTGCAACCCAGCCGGCAACGTCCTGGGCCTGATGCCACACCCGGAGAATCACATCTTTCCCTGGCAGCACCCGCGTTTCCACCGGGGCGAGCGCGGCCTGTCGGGCCTGCGCTTGTTCGAGAACGGAATCCGCCATGCCTGAGCCGCAGACTTTCAGCCATGATACGTTTCTCAGCGCTTTCACTTGGCGCTACGGCTCGGATGAGATGCGCTGCGTCTGGTCTGAGGTCAATAAACGGCGGCTGTGGCGGCGCATCTGGGTGGCGCTGGCCGAGGCGCAGCAGCGCGCCGGGCTGGTCAGCGCCGAGCAGGTCGCTGACCTGCGCGCTCACGCCGACGATGTTGACATCGCCCGCGCGCACGCTATCGAGGCAGAGATTCACCACGACCTGATGGCTGAGGTGCGCGCCTACGCCGAACAGTGCCCTGTGGGCGGCGGGATTATTCACCTGGGCGCGACGAGCATGGACATCGAGGACAACGCCGATGCCCTGCGGCTGCGCGCCGCCCTCGATATCCTGCTCAGGCATCTGCGCCGCGCCCTGCTGCGCTTGGCCGACTTGGCCGATCACGAGTCGGAGCGGGTGTGTATGGCCTTCACGCATCTCCAGCCCGCCGAGCTGACCACCGTCGGCTACCGTTTCGCCACCTACGCGCAGGACCTGCTGGCCGATTATCGCGCTTTGCGCCAGTTTCGCATTGAACTGCGCGGCAAGGGACTGAAGGGCGCGGTCGGGACGGCTGCCTCGTATGCTGAACTGCTGGACGGCACAGGCGTGTCGCCCGCCGAACTCGAGGCGCAGGTGATGAGCGCGCTCGGCCTGGATGCGTGGCCCGTTGCCACGCAAACCGCCCCGCGCCGCCAGGAGTGGGCGCTGCTGGCCGCGCTGGCCGGCATGGCGCAGACGCTCTACCGGTTGGCGTTTGATCTGCGCCTGCTGCAATCGCCGCCGTTCGGCGAGTGGGCGGAGCCGTTTGGTCGGTCGCAAGTGGGGTCATCGGCCATGCCGTTCAAGCGCAACCCGATCAACGCCGAGAACATGGACAGCCTCGCCCGCTATCTGGCGGCGCTGCCGCGCATCGCCTGGGACAACGGCGCGCACAACCTGCTGGAACGCACGCTTGACGACTCGGCCAACCGCCGCCTGCTTCTGCCAGAGGCTTTCCTGGCGGCCGAGGAGCTGGTGCTGCGCGCCGTCAAGATTCTCAATGGGCTGCGCATTGACGAGGCTGTCATCCGCCGCAACGTCGAGACTTACGGCTTGTTCGCCGCGACTGAGCGCCTGCTGATGCAGGCCGCCCGCGCCAGCGGCGACCGCCAGCAGCTTCACGAAATCATCCGCGAACACAGCCTAAGCGCCTGGGATATCGTACGGGCTGGCCAGCCCAACCCCCTGGCCGACCTGCTGGCCGCCGACCCGCGCATCACAGCGCTGCTGCCGGCGGAGCGCGTGCGCGCGCTGCTGCGCGCCGATGGCTATGTGGGCGACGCGCCGCAGCGCGCCCGCCAGATGGCTGCTGTCATTCGCGCTGAACTAGATGAGAAGGGATAGCCGATGCTGACTCATGACGAGCTGCTGCGCGCCGTTCCCGCCGTCCTGCGCGATTTTGACATGCCCGGCTGGGAGCCAGCGATCGAGGGCAAGGTGCGCCAGATGTATCGGCACGGCTGTCTGCGCGTCCTGGTAACCACTGACCGCGTCTCCGCCTTCGACCGCGTGCTGGGCGCGATCCCGTTCAAAGGACAGGTGCTCAACCAGCTCAGCGCGTGGTGGTTCGCCCAGACTGCCGACATCGTCGTCAATCACTTTGTTGAGTCGCCTGACCCCAACGTGACCATCGCCCGTGAGGCCGCGCCGCTGCCCGTTGAAGTGATCGTGCGCGGCTACATCACCGGCGTCACGTCCACCTCACTGTGGACACTCTACGCCCAGGGCGAACGCCGCCCCTATGGCATCGCCCTGCCAGATGGCCTGCGCAAGAACGACCCACTGCCGCAGCCGATCATCACGCCCACCACCAAAGCCATCCACGGTGGGCACGACGAGCGTCTCACCCGCGACGAGATCATCAGGCGCGGGCTGGTCGAAACAGCGCTTTGGGAGCAAATCGAAGCTGCGGCGCTGGCGCTGTTCGACCGAGGGCAGCAGGCGGCCCGCCGCGCTGGGTTAATTCTGGTGGACACCAAATACGAGTTTGGCCTGATTGACGGGCGGTTGGCGCTGATTGACGAGCTGCACACCCCCGACTCCAGCCGCTTCTGGACTGCCGAGTCATATGGGCCGGGCTGCGACCCGGAGCATTTCGACAAAGAATACCTGCGCCTGTGGTTCGCCGAGCGCGGCTATCGCGGTGAGGGTGTACCGCCTGCCCTGCCAGACGACTTCGCAGCAGAGGTGGCGGGGCGTTATATCGCCACTTACGAGCACCTAACCGGGCAGGCATTCGTTCCCGGCGCGCAGCCCGCCGCGCCGCGCATTGCGGCGGCGCTGACGGATTGGAAGCGGCAGCAGTTGGCAAACGGTTTGAGTGAGTGATGCGAGGCAGCGAAATAGGCAGATGAACAAGGCAGCAGCGACAGCGGACTACAGCGCCGACGACAAACCGCACGACGAGTGCGGCGTGTTCGGCATTTACGCGCCGGGCCGTGACGTGGCTCGGCTGACATTCTTCGGTTTATACGCGCTGCAGCACCGGGGCCAGGAGAGCGCCGGCATTGCCACCTGTGACGGGCGCGCCGCCTACATCCACAAGGCGATGGGGCTGGTGGCGCAGGTGTTCAACGAGGACAACCTGCGCCCGCTCAAAGGCCATATGGCCATCGGCCACAACCGCTACTCCACCACCGGCACATCGCATGAGCGCAACGTATCGCCCTATCTGATCGAGACCGTGCACGGCCCGCTAGGTGTGGCGCACAACGGCAACCTGACCAACGCCCTCAGCCTGCGCCAGATGCTGCTGCGGCGCGGCGTCGGCCTGTCGTCCACCACCGACAGCGAAGTGATTACGCAGATGCTCTCCGCGCCGCCGGAGGTGTGGCTGGATGGCCACTATTTGGATGTCAACGGCGACAACCTTGATCTGTGGCAGACGCGCATTAGGGCACTGATGCAGATCGCCGACGGCGCGTATTCGCTGGCCATCCTCACCCGCAGCGGCGTCTACGCCGTGCGCGACCCGCACGGCCTGCGCCCGCTGTGCCTGGGCGAGCTGGAGGGCGGCGGTTGGGTGGTCGCCTCGGAGTCGTGCGCGCTGGGCACAATCGGCGCGCGCTACCTGCGCGAGATCGAGCCGGGTGAGATCGTCCGGCTGGATGCCAGCGGCATCACCTCAATCACGGGGTGCGCGCCGCAGCGCCGCGCGCTGTGTATTTTCGAGTACGTCTATTTTGCCCGCCCAGACTCGCTGCTTGAGGACCAAGTGATCCACGCCGTGCGCCAGCGCATGGGCCGCCAGCTCGCCCGCGAGGCCCCAGCGGACGCTGACATCGTTATCCCGGTTCCGGACTCAGCCATTCCAGCGGCCATCGGCTACAGTCAAGAAACCGGCCTGCCCTTTACCGAAGGCCTTACCAAGAACCGCTACATCGGGCGCACGTTCATCCAGCCGGACGACCAACTGCGGCGCGATGGCGTGCGCCTGAAGTTCAACCCGCTTACGTCGAACCTGGCCGGCAAGCGCGTCGTGCTGATTGACGACTCGATCGTGCGCGGCAACACCGCCGGGCCGCTGGTGCAGCTGGTGCGCGACAGCGGCGCGGTTGAAGTTCACGTGCGCGTGTCGTCACCGCCTGTGCGCCATCCGTGCTTCATGGGCGTGGACATGGCCACCTACCGCCAGTTGATCGCTCACAACATGGACGTCGCCGAAATCTGCCAGCGCATCGGCGCGGACTCGCTGGATTATCTCAGCCTGCCTGGGATGGTCGCGGCAGTGCAGGAAGGCTTGGGCAGCCGGCCTAACGGCCACTGCACGGCCTGCTTCTCCGGCAAATACCCGGTAGCGATCCCGGAGTGGCTCTTCGACGACAACCGCGACAAGCTGCACCTGGAAGGAGCCTGGGGCCTATGAGCGGGCTGCGCCTGCTGGTGGTGGGCGGCGGCGGCCGCGAACACGCGATCGTTTGGGCGCTGCGCCGCTCGCCGCTGGCCAAGGAGATATACGCCGCGCCCGGCAACGCCGGCATCGAACAGGTGGCGGCGTGCGCCCCAATCGAAGCCGAGGACGTGGATGGCCTGCTGCGCTTCGCCTGCCAGCAGGCTGTTGACCTGACCGTCATCGGCCCGGAAGTGCCGCTGGCGCTCGGTGTCGTGGACGCCTTTCAGGCGGCAGGGCTGCGCGTTTTTGGCCCCACACAAGCCGCCGCTCGCCTGGAGTCGTCGAAAGCCTTCGCCAAAGCGTTCATGCAGCGCCACAACATCCCCACTGCGCGCTACGCCGCCTTCGACAGCTATGATCGCGCCGCCGCCTACCTAGACAAACTGAGCAGCCCTGTAGTGATCAAAGCGGACGGGCTGGCGGCGGGCAAGGGCGTCATTGTGTGCGACACGCCCCAACAAGCCCACGCCGCGCTGCGCCACGTGCTGCTAGACGGCGCTTTCGGCGCAGCTGGCCAGACAGCGCTGATCGAGGAGCGCCTCAGCGGGTTGGAAGTGTCGCTCCTGGCGTTCTGCGACGGACGCACCGTTGTGCCTATGCCGCCTGCTCGCGATCACAAGCGCATCTACGACGGCGACGCCGGCCCTAACACTGGCGGCATGGGCGCTTACGCGCCTGCGCCGGATGTGCCGCCGCAGCTTGTGGGTGAGATCGTGCGCGCCGTGCTGCAGCCAGCAGTTGACGGCATGGCCGCCGAGGGCGCGCCTTATGTCGGCGTGCTCTACGCCGGCATGATGCTCACCGCAGATGGCCCACGCGCCCTGGAGTTCAACTGCCGCTTTGGTGACCCTGAAACGCAGGCCATCCTGCCGCTCTTGGAAACCGACCTGCTCGACGTGCTGCTGGCCTGCACCGAGGGGCGGCTGGACCAGCTTGAAGTGCGCTGGAAACCGCGGTCGTGCGCGGCAGTGGTGGCGTCGTCTCCTGGTTACCCCGGCAGCTATCCGAAAGGCCTGGTCATCACCGGCATTGAGGGTGTTGACCGCGATGACGTGTTCATCTTTCAGGCTGGGACAGCGCGCAGTGCAGGCCAGCTTGTAACCGCCGGGGGGCGCGTGCTGGCCGTGAGCGCCCTGGGCGACACCCTCACCGAGGCGCTGCGCCGGGCCTACGACACACTCGGCGGCATCCACTTCGAAGGCATGCACTACCGGCGCGACATCGGCAGGAGCGCAGCCTTATGACACAGGGCGATGCCTATGCTCGCGCCGGCGTGGATATCGCCGCTGGGAACCGCGCTACTCAACTCATGAAAGCCGCTGTCCGCGCCACTTACGGCCCTGAAGTCCTGTCCGATATCGGGTCGTTCGGCGGGCTGTTCGACGCCTCCGCGCTCAAACACATGGCCGCGCCGGTGCTGGTTGCCTCGACTGACGGCGTCGGCACCAAGACAATGGTCGCGGCGCGCCTGAACCGCTGGGACACCATCGGCCAGGACCTGGTCAACCACTGCGTCAACGACATTCTGGTGCAGGGCGCGCGCCCGCTGTTCTTTCTCGATTACGTCGCGGCCAGCAAATTGAACGCCGAACAGATCGCCGAGGTTGTCGGTGGCGCAGCGGCGGCCTGCCGCGCCAACGGCTGCGCGCTGCTGGGCGGTGAAACTGCTGAAATGCCCGGCGTCTACCAACCCGGCGAACTCGACCTCGCTGGAACGATTGTCGGCGTGGTAGAGCGCGCGCGCATCGTAGACGGCGCGCGTATTCAACCTGGCGATGTGATTTTGGCGCTCCAATCCAGCGGGCTGCATACCAATGGCTACTCGCTGGCCCGCCGCGTTCTGGCCGATCTCGACTGGAATGCCGTCCACCCCGAACTGGGCGCGAGCGTTGGCGCGGCGCTGCTGGCGGTGCACCGCAGCTATCTTCAGCCTGTGATGGCTCTGTTCGCCGCTGGAATTGACGTGCGCGGGCTGGCGCACATTACTGGCGGCGGGGTGCTGGACAACCTGCCGCGCGTTCTGCCGCCGGGCGTAGGTGCAGTCATCCGGCGAGGGGCGTGGCCAGAACCGCCCATTTTTGGCCTCATCCAGCGGCTGGGCAGTGTGAGCGAAACTGAGATGTTCCACGTGTTCAACATGGGTTTGGGCATGCTGGTTGTCGTCCCGCTAGAGGCGGTGACTGCGGCGCAGGCCGCTGTGCCGGGTGAACTGGCAGTTGTCGGCGAGGTCATCAGCGGAGATAATAGCGTTTCAGTTCTCAGGGAGTAACGCCAGCTTGGACACGCCGCCCGCACACCAACCAGCTGCTCAACTGCCGCGCCTTGTCGTGCTGATTTCCGGTTCCGGCAGCAACCTGCAGGCGTTGATTGACGCTGTCGCCAGCGGCGCGCTGTCCGCCGAGATCGCGCTGGTCGTCTCGAATCGCAAAGCGGCTTACGGCCTGGAACGCGCCGCGCACGCTGGCATTGAAACGCTCTACTTTCCGCTCAAACCTTACACAGATGCAGGTCGCAGCCGCGCTGAATACGACGCTGACCTCGCCGAGCGCATCGCGCCCTATCAGCCCGCGTTGATCGTGCTGGCCGGCTGGATGCACATTCTGAGTTCGGCCTTTCTGGATCGCTTCCCCGGTCGGGTCATCAACCTGCACCCGGCGCTGCCGGGGATGTTCCCTGGCAAAGATGCTATCCGCCGCGCTTTCGAGGCCTGCCGGCGGCGCGAGATCGCCTTCAGCGGGTGCATGGTGCATTACGCTGTTCCAGAAGTGGACGCTGGAGACGTGATCGCGCAGGCTGTTGTGGCTTACCAGCCGGGCGACACGCTGGCCGAATTCGAGGCGCGCATGCATGAGGCCGAGCACCGTTTGATTGTTGAGGCTGTGCAGCGCGCGCTGCAAGGGGAAACGGCTAATCCTCATTCGCAGCCATCCGCTTGAGGGTGGCTTTTTTATGTCATCAGGAGGAAGTATATGACTGTCGCTGAACAGGTAGACATCCGTGAGGCCCGCGATTTCACTCACCTCTACCAGCCGCCGCTGATTGACGGCGATTTCCTGGGCAAGCACATCATTACCGTTGACCAGTTCACCCGCAAGGACCTGCAGATCATCTTCGACGCTACCGCCTCGCTCAAACGCCGCCTGCGCCAGAGCGACCGCGGTCTAGTCGAACTGTGCAGCGGCAAGGTGATGGCCGTCTTGTTCTTCGAGTCCAGCACGCGCACTGATATGTCGTTTCAGGCCGCCATGCGCCGCCTGGGCGGTGAGGTCATCGGGGCCAGCAACGGCATCCAGTTCTCGTCTATGTACAAGGGTGAGGACCTGGCCGACACCGTGCGCGCTGCTGGCTGCTACGCCGACGTGATCGCGCTGCGCCATCCCGAAGTCGGTTCGTCTTACGAAGCTGCTTATTATCTCGACCTGCTGCGCGAGAAGCTGGGCCGCCAAACGGTAATCGTCAGCGGCGGAGATGGCATTGGCGAACATCCCACGCAGGCCCTGCTGGATATGTACACCATCGTCGAATACAAGAACGGCATTGACGGCCAGACGATCACAATGGTTGGCGATCTGCGCCACGGCCGCACCGTTCACTCGCTCGCCAAACTGATTGCGCGCATCGGCGGCCAGGATGTGCGCGTGGACCTGGTCGCGCCGCCCATGCTCAGGATGCCGGCAGGAATTGTCGAAACGCTGCGCGCGGCTGGTGTGGTTGTGCGCGAAACCGACAACCTGGATGATGTGCTGGCCGAAAGCGACGTAATCTACTGGACGCGCGTGCAAGAGGAGCGCTTCAATGATCGCGCTGAGTATGAGGCCATCAAGGACGGCTTCATCATGACGCCCCCGGTGCTTGCCCGCGCTAAAGCCGACGCTATCTTGATGCACCCGCTGCCGCGCAAGCACGAGATGGGCACGCCCGCTGACCACGACATCCTTGACGCCGATCCGCGCGCGGTCTACTTCCGGCAGATGGAAAACGGCATGTTCGTCCGCATGGCGCTGCTGGCCAAAGTGCTGCGGGGCGCTTACGTCTGATGATTGTCCGCATCCCCGCCATGCTCGACCCGCACACCCACCTGCGCGGCATGGACTGGGCGCATAAGGGCACATTCGCCAGCGAGACAGCAGCGGCGCTGGCCGGCGGGTATTGGGCCGTGTTCGACATGCCCAACACGCCGCCCACCACCACCGACTGCGCTGCGCTCGACCGCAAACGGGCCGAAATCGGTGCGCAGGCTGTTTGCGATTGGGGCATCTACTTTGGCGCGTCAGCCACCGACAACACCGCCGCCTACCCTGAAGCTGCGCCGCGCACCTGTGGCCTCAAGATCTACAACAACGCCACCACTGGCACGCTGCTTATCGAGGACCAAGCGCAGCGCGACCGACATTATGCCGCTTGGCCCGCCGGCAAAGTAATCGCTGTCCACGCCGAAGGCGACACCGTGAACGACATCCTCGCGCTGGTGCGCAAACACCGCAAACCAACCCATTTCTGCCACATCAGCGCCGCCGACGAACTGCGGGCACTGGCCGCCGCCAAGGCCGACAGTCTGCCGGTGAGCGTTGGCGTGTGCCCGCATCATCTCTATCTCACGCAGGAGGACGTCGCCTTCCTCGGCCCGCTTGCGCTGATGAAACCCGAACTCAAGACGAGGACTGACCGAGACGCCCTATGGGACGGCCTGCGCAGCGGCCTAGTGGACGTTGTCGAAAGCGATCACGCGCCGCACACGCTGGCAGAGAAATTCAGCGGTCAACCAGTCTACGGCGTGCCAGGGCTGGAAACGACGCTGCCGCTGCTGCTGCTGGCGGTGCACGAGAAACGTCTAACGCTGGAACATGTGATCGCGCTGGTGGCCGAAAACCCGCGCCGCGTCTTTGGTGTGCCCTGCCCGCCGTATACTTACACCGAGGTCGAGACTGACGCGCCGCGCACCATCACCCGCGATACTCTGCGGACGCTGTGCCGCTGGTCGCCGTTTGAGGGGATGCGTGTGCGCGGCCTGGTGCGGCGCGTTGTTATCCGGGGAAATGTGGCTTTCGACGGCGAAAATGTGACTGTCCTACCTGGCTTTGGGCAGGCTGCGCATGGCTAACCGGGCCTGTCTTGCGGCCGGCGCAGCAGCCTACAGCGCGCTGCGACCGGTCTTGTTCCGCGTCGCGGACGCACAGACAGCGCACACCCGCACCCTCGATCTGCTGCGCTGGCTGGATGGGCAGGAGTGGGCGCAGATGACCCTGGGCAGGGCCAATCGGCTGGCTTTCGATCTGCTGCCAGTAACTGTCGGCGGCGCGACGCTGCCCTTCCCACTGACGCTGGCGGCGGGATTCGTCAAAGGCGACGGCTTCCCCGATGAAGAGTCCGCTGTGGCGGCGGTCATGCGCGGCGAGAACATTATCCCCGGCTGGCGCAGCCTGCCTCGTTTGGTTGGCCCAGTGGAGTTTGGTTCATTCACGCGCTGGCCGCGCACCGGCAACCCCGGCGTCGTCGTTTGGCGCGACCCAGCCACACGTTCCACACAGAACCGCGTCGGCCTCAAGAACCCCGGCGCGCGGGCGGCGGCGGCATTTCTGGCGCGGGGCCGCCACAATTTGCCCCTAGTTTATGGCATTAACATCGCAGTCAGCCCCGGTGTGGACGACCCGGCCCAGGAGCAAAGCGAAATTGTCGCAGCGCTGGAAGCCTTTTTGTCGCTCGATATCGTGCCGTCCTGGTTCACACTCAACCTGAGCTGCCCCAATACCGAGGACGACCCCACTGGCCGTCAAACTCAGGCCCGCACACGGGGGGCAGTGAGAGTCGCCCTAGAGCGCGTCGGGAGCGCCGCGCCCCTGTGGGTCAAGCTGGGGCCAGACCTGTCAGCGGAGCAGTACCGCGCCCTGCTGCGCGTCTGTGCCGATGAGGGCGTGCGCGCTGTCGTCGCTACTAACACGCTCGGCCAGCCTGCGCCAGATGGCAGCGGCCTGACGGCAGGCGTTGGCGGCGGGCGTCTGCACCAGCGGGCGCTGGCGGTGGCCAAGCTGCTGCTGGACGACATCCGCGCACGCGGTTATTCTCTTGATGTAATCGGCTGCGGCGGCGTGATAGACGGGAGGAGCTGGGCGGCCTTTTCGCGGATTGGCGTTCGTGCCGTACAATACTGGTCAGCGCTGGTGTACCGCGGGCCGCTGGCGGCGGCGCTAATCGTAAACGAGGATTGTCATGCTTGAACAAAACGTAGCGCGGGCGCTGCTGGCCATCCAGGCCGTAGGCTTCACACCAGACAAACCGGTTACGTTTCGCTCTGGCCTGCTGTCGCCTGTTTACGTGGACAACCGGCAGCTGATCTTCTGGCCGGAACAGTGGCGCGTGGTCATTGAAGGCTTCCAGCAGGTGATTGCGCAGACGCCGCTTGCGTTCGACGTGATCGCTGGTATTGAAACGGCGGGCATCCCGCACAGCTCTGCGCTGGCTTATACTCTGGGCGTGCCATCTGTGTTTGTGCGCAAGCAGCCCAAGGAACACGGCACGCGCAGCAAGATCGAAGGTGGTGGTGTGGCCGGTCAGCGTGTGCTGCTAATTGAGGACCTGGTCACCACAGGCAGCAGCAGCCTGGCTGGCGTTGAAGCGCTGCGGGCGGCCGGTGCGATCGTTGACGACTGCTTGGCGATCACTGGCTACGGCTTCCCCGTGGCGCAGCGCGCTTTCGCCGTCATGGGGGTGCGGCTGCACCTGCTGACGCCCTTTGCCGTGGTCGCTCGCACAGCGTTTGAGCAGGGCTATCTCACGCAGGAGGCGCTGGACGTGATTGAGGACTGGATGCGCGATCCCCACGGCTGGATGGAACAGCGAGGGCTGACCGAATGAAAGCGCTGGCCAAGCTCAATCAACGAATAGACGCGGCTGACTCGCTGCTGTGTGTGGGGCTGGACAGCGATTTCCCGCGCCTGCCTGAGGCTTTCACTCACTACGAATACCCGCTGTTCGTGTTCAACCGCTGGATCATTGAGCAGACACATGCGCATGTGTGCGCTTATAAGCTCAATATGGCGTTTTACGAGGCGCGCGGCGAACGCGGCTGCAACTCGCTGCGGCAAACTATGGAGTATCTCCACCTCAATCACCCGGATATCGTGACCATCTGCGATGGCAAGCACGGCGACATTGGCTCATCGAGCGATGCTTACGCGCGCGCTGTATTCGATTATTACGGCTTCGACGCCGCCACCGTCAACCCATATCTAGGGCGCGATGCGCTGCTTCCGTTCCTTCAGCGCGCTGATCGCGCCTGCATCGTCCTGTGCCGCACGTCCAACCCCGGCGCCGGCGAGTTCCAGGACCTGGACGTGGGCGGCCGGCCACTGTGGCAGGCAGTGGCCGAGAACGTGCGCGATACCTGGAACAGCGCCGGCAACTGCATGCTGGTGGTCGGCGCTACCTATCCCGACGAGCTGCGCCGCGTGCGCGCGCTGGTGGGCGATATGCCGCTGCTCGTGCCGGGCGTGGGCGCGCAGGGCGGAGACGTGGCAGCTGTTGTGCGCGCCGGGCTGGACAGCACGGGCCGCGGCCTGGTCATTAGCGCTTCGCGCGCTGTGATCTTCGCTGAGAACCCTGCGGCAGCAGCGCGCGATTTGCGTGCCAGCATTAACGCTCACCGGCAGCAAGCCAGAAGCTAGAGGCAAGATCGCTGTGGAATGCCGTGTTGGCTGCGGCGCGTGCTGCATCGCGCTCTCGATCTCGTCCCCCATACCAGGCATGCCGGCTGGCAAACCAGCCGGCGTGCGCTGCCTGCACCTCAGCGATGACAACCGCTGCCTGATTTACGACCACCCTGATCGGCCCCAGGTATGTGCCCGCCTGCGCCCCAGCGAGGAAATGTGCGGCAGCAGCTTCGAGCACGCCTTCTCTTATCTCACCGAACTCGAACGGCTGACCAACCCGCAGTCATCTGCGCCGCTGCTGCCCGCCTCCGGGCCGGCTGAGCGTTGAATGGCTGTGGCTGAGCGCGCCACCCTGTCAACCGCTTTGCTCCTTTAGCTGCCCCATCTGTTGACTTCGGTGGGGGCTTGCGCCTAACGCGCCCCTACCGGAAATGTCCAGACAGCGGAATGTTAGCTTCGCCAGGCCGATCTGCAACGCGCGCACGGCGCACGACTGCGTCTCTCGCGGCGATGTGCGGCACACAGGTTTTGAACAAACTGGCGCCCGAGCCGTAGTAAAGGGTGATAGTGTGCAAAACAAGCAGCCGCGAGGGGGCCACAAGATGGAAGCTTATTTGAAAATCTACATGATTGCCGAACACCACCGCCAGCAGCGGCTGCGCGAAGCTGAGCAGTATCGGCTGGCACAGGTATCACGAGGACGCGCCAAAGAAGCACTGGCGGCTCTGTCAGCGCTGCTCAGTGCGCTGCTGGTCACCAGCCGTATTCGCTGAAGTCGGGATGCTGCAAATCCAACTATGCTGAGCACAGGGCGGCCGGATGGAGTGGCCGCCCTTCGCTGCGGAGTTAAAGAGAGCCTTTTCTCTGGCGGTGTACAGGCATAAACCTGCCCGAATAGGGGGAGACAAAGCTGCCTGGAAAGGCGTATCATTGAGGGTGTGGGTTGAGAACAACAAAATCTGCACGACCGACGCTGGCCAAAGCGCTGCCAAAAGATAGGAACTTGCCGGCTAACAAGCCGCAACTTTCGCCTGGTCTGCCGCGTATAGCTGTTCTAGACGGCGCGCTGCCTTACACAGGTCAGCGTCCCGTAAGGAGATGACAAGTGTCTGTGTCAGATCCAATCATTCTTCAGTGGGTAGAGGAAACGCTTGACGGCAACCAGGATGCTTTTGCTGAATTGGTCAACACCTACCAGCACGCCGTATACAACCTGTGCTACCGCATGTTGAGCGAGCGCACCGAGGCCGAGGACGCGGCCCAAGAGACATTCTTACGCGCTTACATGAACCTGCAGCGCTACGATCCGGCCCGTTCATTCAAGACCTGGCTGCTTTCGATTGCATCCAACCACTGCATTGACCGCCTGCGCCGCCGCCGTCTCACATGGCTGTCGCTCGACGATCCTCTGCCGCCCAGCCTGTCACTTAGCAGCGATGAACCTGACCCGGAGGACGCCACGATCACCAACGAGCGCAGCGCCGCTGTTCAGGAGCTGCTTGACAACCTTAACACCGACTATCGCGCTGCGGTCGTGCTGCGCTACTGGTATGAGTATTCCTATGCTGAGATTGCCGAGATGCTCGATACCACTGAGAGCGCGATCAAGAGCCGCTTGTTCCGGGCGCGGCAGGCGCTGGCAGACAGGCTAAAACAAGAGACACACGCAGACAGTATTATCAGGCCGGTACTGGAGACTCTGTAGGAATGGCGAACGAGCGACAGCGTCGCCTTATGCAAAGAACACTAGATGAGGCCCTCAGCCCTGAAGCGCTGGCGGAGCTGCGTGCCTATCTCGACACAAACCCCAGCGACTCGGCGGAGTTCCAGCGGCTCAAGCAGGTGGACCGAATGCTGCGCACTGCACCGCACGAGCGCGCGCCCCAGCGGCTGGCCGAGGCGATTATGGCGCGGCTGGCTGAGGCTGTCAGCGCCCGGCAGATGCCGCGTGTGTCCGGATTAGCCCTTGCGTTAGGGCTGGCGCTGACCGCGGCTGCGATGATGCCCGTGCTGCTGGCCACCGGCTGGCTGCTGCTGACGACGCTGGGCAGCGCTGAACTGCTGGCGGCTGCGCTGCAGCAGGCCACTGCGCTGATGGTGTTGGGCATTGCGCTGGCGGAACAGATGGTTGCCGCCGTGCAAACACTGCTGGCTGCAAATACCGAAGCCGTGCTGCTGCTGGTAGCTGCTGTCCCGGTGTCGCTGTTGTGGCTGATGCGTTTCGCGCCGCGTTTGCGCGCTCAGCGCATCAACTGAGGCGGCGGGAAAGGAACAGACAGACAACCAATGCGCAGTATCCGAGGGCTGCTGATTCTGGCCGTTATTGTGGGCGCGCTGGTTGCGCTGCTCAACGCTGCCCGCCAGCGTCTAGAAACCCCCTGGGGAGGCGGCAGCGTTGTTGTGCAGCCCCAGTACCGGCTGGATACAGCGCTGGACGGCAGCCTGGCAGTTTTTGGCGAGACAATTACGCTGGGGCCACAGTCGGCAGTGGAGGGCCAAACCGCCCTGGTGGGCGACTCCATTTACCTAGCCGGCGCTGTGAGCGGCGATCTGACCGCCCTCGGCAGCACTGTCACGTTCGCCCCAGAAACCGCAATTGAAGGCGATGCCCTCCTGTTGGCTGACAGCATTACGCTGGACGGGCAAATCAGCGGCAGAGTCTACGTCCGCGCTTGGGAGTTAGCAATACGTTCGACTGCGGTCATTTTAGGCCCGCTCTACGTATGCGGCAGCGTCGCTGACGCGCGCGTCGGCGCGGCCCCGCACCTGCCCTGTGACGCTGGCGCGCTCAGTGCATGGCCTGTGTGGGAAAGCGGTCCTCAGGCTGCTCTCTCCGCCCTGGGACTGCTTGTCAGCCTGTTTGCGTCGCTGTTCTTGAGCGGCCTTGCAGCGCTGGTTGTGACGGTGTTCCCACGCCGTGTCAGCTGCATGGCCGAAGCCTTGCGCCGCCGCCCGCGGGGATTGGGCCGCTTGGGGCTGGCGCTGGGCTTGTTGAGCCTGGGGCTGGGCGCGCTGTACCTGGTGCTGCTGGCAGCGCTGCCGCTGCTGGGGCTGCTGCTGCTGCCCGCCGCGCTGGCAGCGGCGCTGGCGCTGCTGGGGCTGGCAGCCAGCGGTTGGATCGCGCTCGCGCTGCTGGTCGGCGATTTCCTGCTGCGGGGCCTGGCGCGAACCAATTTCCCGCCGTTGGTGAGCGCTGCTGCTGGCAGCGCTGCGCTGGCCATTGCCTGGAACAGTCTGCTGCTCGTTCCGCCGGGCGGATGGGCGGCGGTGGCGCTGCTGGCTGTCTCGTACGCCGCTGGGCTGGGAACTGCCGCAGCCACGCGCCTCGGAACGCGCGCGCTGCACGACAGCTATCTTATTCAGGGCTGACCGCTCTGCTCGCGACTCAGCCCTGGCAGAAACTGGCTCAAGGCACTGCCTCCACCTGCTTAGCAGGCCGGTCTGCTGCTCACTGTGAGCGCGTGCGGACACAGCTTCTGTGTCTTTCGGTCAGCCCCGCCAATGCAGCGGCCCGCGCCTGCATAGCCGTTTTATTGTAAACTCGATATCATTGCCAAGCGATTTTAGATTCTGTCGCTGGAGGCGGCGTGAAGTTTGTTGAGCAGTACTACCTGCCAGGCGCAGAACCGTTCTACATACCGGGCGGCCCGGTGAGCTGCCTTGTGCTTCACGGGCTGATGTCATCACCGGGCGAGGTGCGCTGGCTGGGCGAACACTTGGGTCGTCTGGGCTTCACCGTCTACGGCGCGCGTCTGCCCGGACACGGCGCTGACTACCGCGACGCGGCGCGGGTGCGCTGGCGCGACTGGCTGGGCAGCGCGTTAGACGGTTTTCATCTGCTGCGCGGCGCGGGCCAGCGCGTGTTCCTGATTGGGCACTCCATTGGCGGTGTTGTGTGCCTGCTGACCGCCACAGTGGTTCCGGTAGATGGGGTGGCCGTCTTGGCATCGCCTCTACGCTACCATTCACGCACGATACGCTTTTCCCCTTGGCTGCGCTATGTGCTGCGTTATTTTGACACACCTGACCGCAGCGATCTGCCAGATCGTATCCGCGCCGAGCAGGCGCGCCGCGGTGAGCCAGCTCACGGCCGAGTGCGCTACGATCGCTGGGCTGGTTCGGCTGTTGCGGAGGCCTACCTGCTTTCCCAAATTACTTTAGAGCGTCTGCCGCTGCTGACCGCGCCGCTGCTGACGCTGTATTCAACAAAGGACGACGTTGCGCCGTTCGAGAACAGCGCGTTGATCGCCAGTCGTGTCGGCAGCGCGGTTGTCGAGGCGCACACCTTACAGCACAGCGGTCACAATCTCACGCTGGACTGTGAGCGTGAGCGCGTGTTTGAGCTGGTGGGCGCATTCGTCCAGCGTCACGGCGCGCTCTAATCCCGCGCTTGAAAGGCATCTGCCACAGGTGACACCTGCCCCAACCATGCGCACACTGTTCGATGCCGATTTTTTGCGCCGCTCCCGCACTGCTCTGCTCATCGGCCCGCTGGCCCTGGCGGCGGTTGTGCTGGGCGGCCCGGTCTTTGTGTTGGGACTGGGCGGTGTTGGTGTTGTTGCAGGTGTGGAGCTGCAGCACATGACGCGGCCAGCAGCGCGCACCGGTCGCCTGCTGACTGTTGGCCTGATTCTCGCATGTATCGCCGCGCTTGTGCTCAATCTATCCCTGTTAGCAGCGCTGCCAGCGCTGCTGTTGGCCGCTGCTGGGGTGTTGGAGACCCGTTCTGCGGGCGGCATTCAGCGCAGTTTTTACATTCGCTGTTATGCCATTTTGCTAGCCGGCGCGCTGTATATTGGCGTTGGGCTGGGCGCGCTGGCTCTTATTCGCGCCCGCCCTGACGGTCTGGCGCTGACGCTGATGCTGCTGCTCAACAACTGGAGCACTGACGCCTTTGCGCTGATCGGCGGGCGCATAGCCGGCCAGCACAAGCTGGCCCCGCGCATCTCGCCGCACAAGACAGTCGAGGGCGCGGCCGCCGGTCTGGCGGCCGGCCTGCTGGCCGGGACGCTGACTGCGGCTGCGCTGCTGGGTGTGCCACCTCTGGCGGCGGCAGCCGTGAACGCGCTGCTCGCTGTGAGCGTGCAGATGGGCGACCTGCTCGAAAGCTGGGTCAAGCGCCGCCTGCTGGTTAAGGACAGCGGCCACATCCTGCCTGGCCACGGCGGCATACTGGATCGCATTGACGGCACGCTGCTGGCATCGCTCTGTCTTTACGCGCTGCTGCTGGCAGGATAAAAAATCCCCGCCCCGTGTGGGGCAGGGATCGAGGTGTGAAACGCTCTGTTTACTGCGGCAGATGTCCGGCCGCGTAGTTTTGGCTGATCTCGGCTGCGCTTAGGGCGCGGTTGTAGAACGCCAGCAGGTACAGGTCGCCCGTCCAGTCGCGCTCATCGCGCGTGCTGCTGGTTGCCCTGTACTCGTTCCCCAGCAGCAGCGGATAAGTGTTATTCCAACCGGAGAGCGCCTCTGTGGCTCCGCCGATCTGCTGGTTGTAGACCAAGCTGCCGTTGATGTACACCCGCACGCGGCTGTCAGCGCTGCTGTAAGTCATCACGAAGTGCTGCAGGCTGGTCGAGGTCACCGGCGTGCCGCTGTCTGTCTGGCTGTAGCCGCTGGCATTGGTCGTGCGCAGGCGCAGACAGTGTTGGCTGCCGCTGCTGCCGTTGCAGAGTCCCTGAGCAATCGTCAGGTTGCGCTGGTTACCTGTGTCTTTGGAAAGTGTCAGAATGCGTCCCGGGCCGCTGTTGCTGGCGCTGCTTGAGCGCAGCCAAAGTTCGACAGTGAAAGCGTTGGACGCCTTGATCGCATCTACGATCTTGGTGGCGTTAGCTGTGGACTCGATTATAATGGCTTGGTTGATATTCAAGCCGCCGTCGCTGGTTGCTCTGGTCGAGTTCCCACCGGCGCCCAGATGCCTGATGCGCAGCGTCAGCGGCGCGCCAAAGCCGGATGTGTCGGATATACTGCGGTTGTCGAAGTTCTGGCCGCTGAAGCCGGTGAACCACCACAGGCCGCGCCGCGCCGCCAGATACCAGGCCTGGGCGCTTGGCTCGGTCTGAATAACGTCAGCCAGGAGTCGAATCGCGGTTGCTCGGTCGTCGGCGTTCATTGCGCTGTACACATCTAGAAGCGTTGTCATCTGCGTTTCTCCGCTTGCAGCGCCGCATACTTCGTCTGCCTTCTCTCAATTTAGCACATTGTGAAACACGCTTTGGGGAAAATGTACGCTCTTGGCAAATAATTCACGGGGCTTCACGCTCGAGAAGAATAAAAAATGAAGAATGTGCAGTCGGCACGCGCTATCAGATGTTAGATGCCGAGCTCGCTTTGTGCAGCCTGCGGGGAAATTGTGCTACAATCCATAGCGTGAACGTTGATGCACCCGCGCGTTGCAACAGGAGTTTTACCTTTGGCTAAGTCACGAACGGAACAACTGGTAGAGCGCCTGCGCGACCTCCAGGCCAGCTCAGGCGATGTGGAAGGGGCGGCAGTGGTCAGCGTGGACGGCCTGAGCATGGCATCGTCACTGCCAGGCCACGTCGAGGAAGACCGTGTGAGCGCGATGTCGGCGGCCATGCTCTCCCTGGGCGAGCGCATCTCTTCCGAATTGGGGCGCGGCACGCTGGAGCAGGTCTTTATCAAGGGAGAGAAGGGCTACGTCATTCTGACCAGTGTGGGCGAGGAAGCGGTACTCACCGTCCTGGCGCGCCCTGAGGCCAAGTTGGGCCTGATCTTCCTGGATGTGAACCGCACTGTCGAGGACCTGGCCCGGCTGGTGTGACGCGCGCCCTGCACGAAAGATGCCGATACCGGTGGCCAACTTCAGCGGGCTGTTCTACCCCAACCGCTTTGCGCGTTACCTCATGCTGGCCGTCGGCAAAGTCCTAGGCGCCGACGGCGCAGAGGCAGCTTTTGCCCAGGCCGGCCTGCGCAACCTGCTGCATCCGCTGCCACCCGACACGCTGGACCGCCAGTTCGATTTTGCCATCTTGGCGGCTTTCAGCCAGGCTCTGACAGACCTTTACGGCGGGCGCGGTGGGCGCAGCATGGATTTGCGCATTGGACGCGAGTGGTTTCGTCAGGGGTTTTTCGCCTTCGGCGCCCTGGCTGGTATGGGCGATCCGGCCTTTCAGGCGCTGCTCGTCAGCCAGCGCACACGACTGGCGCTGGACGCGCTGGCCACAGTGTTTACCCGCCACAGCGACCAGGCGACTCGCGTCACTGAGCGCGCCGACTCATTCCTGCTCACCGTCCAGCCCAGCCCACTGGCCTGGGGACGCACGTCTGACCGGCCGGTGTGCCACATGCTCACCGGCCTAATTCAGGAAACGCTCAATTGGTCTACGCAGGGGTTTGAATTCCACGTGCAGGAGCAGATTTGTGCCGCTGCGGGTGGGGAAGCCTGTGTGTTCATTGCGAATAAGAAGCCAATCGGACAGCTTGCAGGGGGCTGATCGGTGGAGGACAAGCCGCGCATTCTGATCGTCGAAGACGATCACGATCTGGCCGAGATGCTCAGCGCCTACTTTCGCGTGCAGCACTACGACGTCGCAACCGCCGCCTGGGGCCAAGAGGCTGTGCGCCTCAGCCAGGAACAGCCCTTCGACCTCATCGTGCTCGACATCCGTCTGCCCGACATTGATGGCTATGAAGTTTGCCGGCAGGTGCGCGCTCGCCGCCAAACACAGGATATGCCCATCATTTTTCTTACCGAACGCAGCGAGCGCGCCAACAAGCTGTTGGGCCTGGAACTGGGCGTAGTAGACTACATCACGAAACCGTTTGACTTGCAGGAACTGCGCCTGCGCGTGCGCAATGCGCTCATACGGGCCGCCCGGCAGGCTCTGCTCAACCCGGTAACTGATTTGCCTGAGGGCGACTTGGTGGACGAGCACTTCGAGGCGCTGCTGCGCGACGCCGACCCCTGGGCGCTGCTGGCTCTCTCGGTGCATAACCTACACCATTTCCGCGAGCACTATGGCTTCGTAGCGGCCGACGACGTGCTGCGCGCCGTTGCCCTTATGATCCGCAGCGCGGTTAGCGAGCACACGGAAGACAGCGAAAGCTTCATCGGTCACATCGGCCCAGAAAGCTTTATTGTTAGTGCGCCGCTGGCTGCGCTAATTGCGGTGCGCGAACGACTGGAAACACGTTTGAATCAATCCTGGGCCTATTTCTACCCGGCGCATGACCGGCACAGGTTTGACGCTGAAGAGCGACCAGACGATTTGCTGTATCTCAGCGCCGTTCTCGTCGAATCATCTGCCGGCGCGTTCGACACACCAGCAGCGTTGAGAGCCGCGCTTAGCGCTTCATCAACACCGTGACCCAGCGCATGACCGGCCTCAAGTGCGCTGTTGACCGGCCCGCCAGTGGTCGTAAGCCTCGCGGTTGACCAGCTCCCCGCCGCTGATCTCGCTTTTGAGCAGTTTCCGGTTGATGTCAAAATACAACGTCAGCTCAGCGCGCCCGCACTTATAGTTGCTGCTTGCGATTACTTTACGAATCCAGTAGCCGCTGCTGTCGTCGTTGAGGCTCAGGTCATTGTTCAAGTCAACGCGCACGCGCACGACGTCGTCACAGCGCGCAGGACGCACGTAGAAGAACATAGCGCTGCCGCCGCCTTCTTCGCGGTTTGCACCCTGGCTGCCAAACAGGTTTTTCAAGAAATTCATCGCCAACACCTCGTTCTACAGCGCCCCCAGCGCGCCCAAATAGTATATCCCACCCACCGCCACATACGCACACATGTTCTCAGGTTAGCTTAGCCTGGTAACTGCCTCTTGCCCGCTCTCGTCTTTCTTGTGCGCTATCACTAACGTGCTGAAATTGAACGCCCACGGCAGCACCATCCCTAGCAGCCCGCCTAGCAGCTCAGCTAGGCGGCTGGTGCGGTAGTAGCCTGGCGCGCGAAACAGCCCGCCCAGGCCCCACAGCGTGAATGCATGGCTGGTGGGCACTGTCCGCGCCACTGTGAACCCAGCGGCAGCGACAGCCGCAGTGAGCGCCGACCGCGAGTACGTGCTCTCATAGAAGCCTTTGGTGACCAGAGCGCTGCCGCGCCGGCGCCAGGCTGCCAGTCTGTGCACGAGATTGGGATAAGGTATGGTGAGAACTAGCAGCCCGCCGGGGCGCAGCACACGGTGCGCTTCTGCCAGCGCCGGCCCCATGCCGTGCTCGAAGTGCTCCAGCACGCCGAACGACAAGTACGCCGCCAGAGCGCCGGAAGCCGCTGGCAGCGCGTGGACATCGCCAGCCACCAGCGGCAGCGCCGGCTCATAGGCCTTGGCAGCGCGCAGCGCATTCTCGGCGTAATCCAGCCCAACCACGTTGTAGCCCATTCGCCACAGCGTGATCACGACCGCGCCTAGGCCGCTGCCTGCTTCCAAAATCAGGCCGTCCTGCGGCAGAAAAGGCAGATAAGTCCGTATGGTGCGCTGGGCGCGCGCCGACTGCACAGCGTCCAACTCGGCCTCAATTGAGGCGCTGTCCCAGATATCCTGCCAAGCGCGGCGGGTGCTCTCGTAAAGCTGCGGCTCCCCCGGTGAGCGCATATTGACAATGTCCTGTCCAGTCGTGTATTGTTCGCTGCCCGTATCTTACCTGAACCCGCCGGCATGAGAAGAGGCAGTCAGTGAAACAGGCATCACGCTGGTCGTTCGCCGCGCTGGCCGTCGTGCTGGCGGCACAGGCTATCACCCACCTGGCCTGGCTGACCATTTCTGCACACTCCGGTCAGGTAGCCATACCCTGGATGATGAATCAGGGCCGCGCGTTGTTTGCCGACGTGCTGGAGCAGCACGCGCCGGGGACATCGCTGATAGCCGCCGCTGCACAGCGCCTGCTGCCAGTCGAGCCGGTTCAGGCAGCCCAGCTGGCTAACCTAGCGCTGGTGATGGGGGTGACGGTGGGTGTGTGGGCGTTGGCCCGGCGCCTTGGCGGGCCAACCGCTGGCGCGCTGGCAGCGCTCGTTTGGTTCTGGTGGGAACCCGTTTACGGCAACGTGCTGCTCTACTTCGACAGCGCGCTGGGCGCTGCGCTCCTGGCCGCGGCGCTGCTCTGGGCTGCCCTTGATCACCGCCGCCCAGCCTGGGCTGCGCCTCTGTTCACCGGCCTGCTGCTGGGAGCGGCTACGCTCGCCAAGCAGCATGCCTGGGCTGCTGTCGCGTTGTTCGGGCTGTGGCTGCTGGCGTTTTATCCGCGCCGCCTGCTGTGGCTGATCGGCGGTGCGCTGGTTGCGCCGCTGCTGGCGCTGAGTGTTACGGCTGCGCAGGGCACACTAGCCAGCTATCTCTACTGGAATTGGACATTCAACTTCAGCGGGCTGATGCCGGCAGAGCCGCTTAGCGGCGATTTCGCCCGCAAGCTGCTTCTGACCAACGCGCTTGTTCCTGCGTTCGCGCTTGTAACGCTGCGCCCCAGCCGCGAACGGCGCCTGCGGCTGTTGGTTGTGCTGTTGTGGGTGGCAGGCAGCGCGACGCTTGTTCCTCGGCCAGGCGAGGTGCACGCTATGGGCCAGCTTCCTGCAGTCGCTGTCATGTCCGGTGTGACGCTGTCTGTCATCTGGGAGCAGGCGCGCTTGTGGCGGCGGGGGCAGCCCGCTGGCGTTTGGCTGCGGGCGCTTGACTCAACGCAGGCTGCGCTTGTCGGACTGCTGCTGGCCGGCAGCCTGGGCTGGCTGTGGACTGGCGCGGCGGCTTACGGGCGGGGAGCGGTAGCTATTCCGGCGCACGATGAATTTGCGCCCGCTGCTGCAGCGCTGCGCCAGCGCGCTGCGCCAGGCGACACGCTGTTCGTGCTGCCGCAGACGGACAGCACACCGCAGCTCCACCCGCTCAGCGGGCTGCTGCCGTCGGGAACATGGGTTAAGGGCTGGCGCTGGTATCTGGCCGCGCCGGGCGTGCTGGACACCCTGCTGACGGAGTGGGAAGCCAACCCGCCCACCTTCATCGTTTACTTCCCAGAGCTGATCGCCGAGGGAATGACGGAAATTGCGCCGCTGGTGGCATTTATGGAGGCGTATTACGCGCCCACCGCCGCTCTTGCCGACATCCCCTTTCACGGCCCAGTCCAGATTTACCGGTTGCGCTGAGCGCATCAGCCGCCGGGCGGCAGCACCAAGCGCACAAGCTCTATCTCCAGCCCCACCTGGTGTCCGAGCTGCTCCGCCATATCGGCCTCGGCAGCCGCCACCATCCGCGGCGTGATCAACTGGGCTGTCTCTACACGGGCGCGCACCGCGACTGGGTTATCCCCTCGTACTTCGACAGCGATTACGCGAGCATCCGGGAAGTGCTGCTGCAGGATATCCTGAATGTCGTCAATCGGGTTGATCGCGCGGCTCAGGGCAATCAAACCGATCACCATTGGCAGCATCAGCACCGTGACGGCGGCGAACCAGCCATAGCGGCGTCGGTCAGAGCCGTCGGCAAAACGCGGGCGCATGCCCAGCAGCAGGAACACGACCCACGCCGACACCGAGATGCACACGATGTTGGTGAAAAACAGAAGCGCCGCCCGCAGCCCGACATCCGTGCGACCAGCCGCCAGTTCCAGGCCGGCAGTGCACAGCGGCGGCATGAGCGCGGCGGCAATGGCCACGCCGGCCAGCGCTGTTGACACGTCTTTGCGCGCTGTGGCATAAGCCCCGATCACGCCAGAAGCAAGCGCTACCAGCGCATCTAGCAGAGATGGATTGCCGCGCGCCAGCATCTCTGGCGTCGGCGGGCCGCCGCCTACCAGCCTGCCCCACAGCGCCGCCACCGCCAGCGCCAGCAGCACGCCTGCCGCCAGTGTCACCAGCGCGCCGCGCACCAGTGACAGACGCCCAGTTGTGATTCCCACGGCGAAGCCGATGCACGGCTGCATGAACGGCGCTACCAACATCGCCCCGATAATGACCGCGGGGCTGTTCAGCAGCAGGCCCAGCGTCGCCAGAGTGGCAGACACAACAATCAGGGTGAGATAGTCTGCGTTCGGCTCGGAAAGCTCGTAGGCATAGCGGTTGATATCGTCCTGCTCTGACGGCGTCAGGCGGATTGTGTAGCGGTTGATCAGGCGCTGCGCCCTGTTCAGCAGCGGCCGCTTCTGAGCCGCGCGGGCTGTAACCACCACTGCGCACGGGGCTTCGTTCAGCATGCGCTCGGAAAAATCGCCCATCAGCCGGTCCAGCAGTGGAGCCATACGCGGCGCGTAGCCTACCACCAGCAGGTCATCCTCGTTCAGGCGTGAAAGAATGGCCTCGACCGGATCGTGAGCGTTGATCAATGTGCGCCGGACTTGCTGTTCTTCTGGCCCGCCCTCGAACGACTGGTCAATGCGCCCCAGCCCCTCGTAGCGTGGGCGGAAGCTTTCCTGCACGTACATACCTTCGATAGGCGCATCGTAGTAAGCCGCCAGCCGCAGGCCCACCCGGCCAGCTGCCTGCGCGGGCTGCGTTCCATCGGCAGGAACAACAACGCGGCTGACCCGACTGCTCCGGCCCGGCCGGTACAACACCACATCGCATGGGGCGGTGGCCAGCACGTTTTTCGCTATCTGTCCCAAATCTACCTGATTCTGTCCCCGCCGATGCAGGCCCAACACCAGCAGGTCGGCGGCGTTTTCATGGGCCGCGTCTAGGATGCCGCGCGCGATGTTGCTGGCGCGCGGTGTGCGCAGCGATACCGGCCGGTCGGCAGACTTATACGCATCAATGATCTGTTCAATTTTCTCCAGAACGTCGGCTTCGCTCTCAACATCGCCTTTGAGAACGACAACCCCGATTACTTCTCCGCGCTCTGGTTCGACCAGCGTCAACGCTAGATCGAGCAGGCCACGCGCTGTTGCCGGGTTGGCCAGCGGCACGACCACCCGTTTTGCCAAGTCAGGTATTCTCCGCAGTTGTGCCACGTCGCTTCACCTCGCTCTGCCATCAGGCGGCCATCATACCACCGACAATTGGGGGGCATGAATTAACAACATTCCGATGTTTCTATTGTAGAATTAGAATGTAAGTTCTATACAGGACAGGAGGTGTGCGATGAAGCCTGTCAACATCAAACGGCTGCAGCATCGCAGCCGCCGCCTCGCCGCCCGCCGCGTGGGCCGCAACACACTGGTCGTGGAGAGCGCTTCCAACCCGGCGGCGCACCACGTCGTGACAGTGCGCTATTATCGTGACGGCACGCTGCGCGCGCGCTGCACCTGCCCTTGGGCTATCAACCGGGGCGTAGCCTGCGTGCATGTTATGGCTGCGCTGGAGTATCTGGCAGCTAGGCGCGGCCGCACACTGAGCTTCTGGCCCAGCCGCGCCGATGCCATGCGCCAGAAGCGTCGCATATTCTACCTGCGCGGCACTGGCAGCAGCGCCGGCGATAACGGCGGCGTGTGGATTACCAGCCGTTCCGCGGCGTAACCAGCCTTACACTGGCAGCACGGCCGGACGGTTAATCGTCTGGTCGCCTACCGCGATTTCAATCATCGGCCAGGTAGCTGGCCCGGCGCTGACGATCTCGAAACCATCCTGCCGCACCAGTATGGTGTCCTCGCTCTTGCAGCCAACAATGGACGGATTCCACGCGTACACCGAGTCAGCCTGCACGACCCACGGGTCTCCGGGGGTGGCAATGCGCTCGCGGGCGTTGTAACCAGCCGGACCGCCCTGATGGTGGTGCTGCCACTGGTCGGCTTCGCCCTGCGCGGCATAGGCTGCTTGAATGTCCGCAAATACTTCACCCAGCGTGCGGCCTGGCCGCGTGGCAGCAATCGCTGCCGCGTCAACAGCGGCCACTTTGAGGTTCTTCTGCGCGATCTCCGGCGGCACCGCCCCAGCATACACCAGACGAGTAGCTGAGACAACCAACCCATACCGGCGCATACACACCACAACCATCGCATATTTCTGCATCTGCTTGTTGGTGGGCAGCGGGTGGCGAAACTGCGAGATGCGCTCGTCGGTAGCAATCAGGTTCACAACAGCGATGCCGCCACGGGCGCGCGCCGCCGCCGCCAGGCGCGCTGCAATCTGATGTTCGGTATCGCCTGGACGGGCGGCGCTGGCGGCCTCGGCCACCGCTGCGGCCGTGTCCTGGCCCAGGGCGCGCAGGCGCTCCATCTCGCTGGGCAGCAGCACCAGGCGCAGCGGCAGCAGATCGTCGGCAGCGTCGGTGTCTGTGATCATGCGCGGCAGGTCAGGCTGGCGCGCTGCGTGCCAGGGGAATTCCTCGTATGTGAACCCTAGGCTTTCAAAGTCCTCTTCAGCCCGCAGGCGAGTGGCCTCAATGTTGTTGGTGTACACAACGCGGCGGTCCGCCGTGACCAGCACACTGTAGGCGCCCGTGTCGCTGTCTACCGGTATGCTGGCATCCGCACCGGCTGTGAACCAGGCGATGTTGCGGGTGGCCCGCAGCCACAGCGCATCGGCCTGGCGCGCCTCCAGCAGCCCGCGCAGGCGGTCGTGTTTGATATTGATTTCCTCAAGACGATTCATAGGCAATCTCCAATAAGCAGCTCAACGTGAGTAGGCCGGCGCAGCACAAGCGACCGGTGTGGTTACAAACGCCGTGATTTTACGCCCCTGGGCACTTTTGTGCTATGATTCCAGGCAGATCAGTCACACAAAGGCAGGCAATGTCCGATTCTCAACAGTCCCTGCTCCGGTCTGAATCGGTCCAGAATTTCCTCAAGTCAGTCTATGCGCTGCAGCAGGAAATGGAGCGCGTCTCGACCAATGCGCTGGCTGATGTGCTGGGCATTTCTGCGCCCTCTGTGACCGATATGGCGCAGCGGCTTGAGGAAGCTGGCCTGCTCGATTACCAGAAGTATCGCGGTGTGGTGCTCACAGAACAGGGCCAGCAGGCCGCGCTTCAGATCATCAGGCGTCACCGGCTGATCGAGCTGTATCTGGTCGAGCAGCTTGGCTATGCCCTGCATGAAGTTCACGACGAAGCCGAGAACCTGGAGCACGCTGTGTCGGACCGCTTCGTCGAGGCGATCTCAGCCAAGTTGGGCCATCCTGAGCTGGACCCGCACGGAGATCCCATCCCGACGGAGGACGGAACGATCACCCACCGCGAGCTGATCGCGCTGGTAGATTGGCCACTGCGCACGCCAGCCGCCATCGCCCAAATCCGCGCGGCCAGCCCAGAGATGCTAGAGCACATCATCGAGCGCGGGCTGTCGCTCGGCTCGCCCGTTGAGGTGCTGGCGCGCGACCCGTTTGAGGGGCCGGTCACGCTGCTGGTAAGGGGACGCCAGCAGATTATCGGCCACAACGTCGCCTCCTGCCTGCTGGTGGAAGATGTGCCTGCCTGAGGGCCAGGTCGGCAGCCGCTGACATGGCCCTGCGTATCCTGTTCGTTGCGGCGCTGCACCATCCCGAGGCGCTGCGCGCTGCCATCGCTAGCACGCCGCCTGGGACGCCCCCGCCCCTGTTCCCCCCTAGCGTTTCGCAGCACTTCTGGGAGCGCGCGCTGCTGCGGCGCGGGCATATGCTCGATGTATTCTACCGCAACCTGCCGCCGGGCGGGCAGGGGCGGGCGCAGCGCCACCGCAGCGGGCTGACAGCGGGCAAAATACTGGCGGGGCTGGCAGCCCGGCTGCCCCCTCAGGCTAACCCGGAGTACCGCCGCCGCAACGCCGCGCTGCTCCAGCGCGCGCTGGCCTTCCGCCCAGATATCCTGTGGTTGGTGGGCGACAACACCGTGATCTACCCGCAGACGCTGGCCGCCATCAAGGACGCCACCGGCTGCGCGCTGATCTACGCCAGCGGAACGTCGCCGATTGTCTTCTCGCGGGCCATCGAGCGGCAGGCCGCGCCTTTGTACGACCTGGTGCTGGTCAACGACTACTACCACGGAATTCAGTGGCTGGAGCTGGGCGCCCAGCGGATGGCCTGCCTGCCGCTGTCTGCCTGCGATCCGGACTTCCACCGTCCTTACGACCTCACGCCAGAAGAGCGCGCCGCCTACGGCTGCGACATCGCTTTCGTTGGCACGCTGCTGCCGGACAGCCTTTACAGCAGCCGTGTGCGCGCCCTCCAGGCGCTGGCCGATTTCGACCTGGGCATCTGGAGCGTGCATGAGGTCCCGCTCTCCCTGCGACGCTTCGTGCGCGGCTCCGCGCTGGGCGAAACCATGCTGCGCGTGCTGAGCGCCGCCAAAATCACTGTTAACCCGCACGGCAACTTCATGCGCTACGGCGGCAACATGCGCCTGTTCGAGGCTGCCGGCGTGGGCACGCTGCAGCTCACCGATGACCTGCCTGGCGTGCGTCAGTGGTTCAACCCTGGCGAAACCATCGTGATGTACAGCGATCCTGCTGACCTGCGCGACAAGGCGCGCTACTACCTGGCGCACGACAAAGAGCGCACTGCGCTGGCGGCCGCTGCGCGCCAGCATGTTTACGCCTGCCACACTTACGACCAGCGGGTGGCAGCCTTGGAGCAGCTGCTCCCGGATGCGCTGAAGCGCTGAAGCGCCCTGCCAAGCGACCCCGAAATCAGATCAGCCCCCTTGAAACGTGGTAGAATCGAGTGTGAAATGTCCTTTCAGGAGATGTTCCAGTGGACTACACGCTTGACAGCAAGACGGCTTACCTGGCCGAGCAGCTCGACGATCTGAAACAGCAGGGCCTGTTCACCACGATACGCACAATCGAGAGTCCGATGGGCGCACGCATCCGTGTGGACGGGCGCGATGTGCTTAACTTCTGTGCCAACAATTATCTCGGCCTTGCCAACCATCCTCGGCTGCGCGAGGCGGCCAAACGGGCCATTGACCAATATGGCATCGGGCCAGGCGCGGTGCGGACGATTGCTGGCACAATGCGCTTGCATATACAGCTTGAAGAACGCCTGGCGCAGTTCAAGGGCGCAGAGGCGTGCGTTACGCTGCAAAGCGGCTTTACGGCCAACCTCGCCACCATCCCCGCGCTGGTGGGGGCAGGCGACGTCATTTTCTCCGATCAGCTCAACCACGCCAGCATTATTGACGGCTGCCGCCTGAGCCGGGCGCGCATCGTCGCGTATGCTCACAACGACGTGGACGACCTGCGGCGCAAGATCGCGGAGACGACCGAATACGGGCGGCGGTTGATCGTGACAGACGGCGTGTTCAGCATGGACGGCGACATCGCGCCGCTGGCCGATCTGTACGAAGTGGCGCGTGAACACGACATCCTACTGATGGTGGACGACGCGCACGGCGAAGGCGTGCTGGGGCGCGGCGGGCGCGGCATCGTGGATCACTTCGGACTGCACGGCAAGGTGGACATCGAAGTGGGAACGATGAGCAAAGCGTTCGGGGTGGTCGGCGGGATGGTGGCGGGAAAGCAGGTCATCATTGACTGGATTCGCCAGCGTGGGCGGCCGTTCCTTTTCTCCAGCGCCATGACCGTTCCTGACGTGGCCGCCTGCTTGGAAGCGGTAGACATGCTGGAAGACTCCGACGAACTGGTCACGCGCTTGTGGGAGAACGCCGAGTTTTTCCGCACCGAGATGCAGAAGCTGGGGTTTGACACCGGCCTCAGCGAGACGCCAATCGTGCCGGTCATGCTGGGCGAAGCGGCGCTGGCCCAGCAGTTCAGCCGGGAGCTGTTCGAGGCTGGCGTGTTTGCGATGGCCATTGGCTACCCGACTGTACCGCAGGGCAAAGCGCGCATCCGCGTGATGAACAGCGCCGCCCACAGCCGCGCTGATCTGGAACAGGCGCTGGCTGCATTTGAGCAGGTGGGCAGGCGGCTGGGGGTGATCGGCTGACGACGAAACAAGACCGAACAGGGGTTTTGAGAAAGGCGCTGAGGACGCCGCAGCCTCCTCAACGCCTTGATTTCACGATTTGCGCGCTCAGTGGTGCACTTTGACGTTTTTCGGGTCAATGATGCCCTGCGGCGAGCCTTTGCGTATAGCCAGCTTGACCTCGCCGATTGCCCGCGTGACCTCAATGCCGCGGGGGCAGGCAGGCGTGCAGTTGTAGATGGTGCGGCAGCGCCAGACGCCGTTGGGGTCTGCTAGAACATTGAGGCGCTCCTCGGCCGCCTGATCGCGGCTGTCGAAGATGAAGCGGTGCGCCTGGACGATGGCTGCCGGACCAACATATTGGCCATTGGCCCAATAGCTGGGGCAGGATGTCGTGCAGCAGGCGCACAGGATGCAGTTGGTCGTGTCATCGTAGATGATGCGGTCTTCAGGCGATTGCAAACGCTCGCGCCCATCGTCTGGCAGCGGGTCGTTGTTGACCAAATAGGGCATGATGGCGCGGTATTGGGCGAAGAAAGGCTCCATGTCCACGATCAGGTCTTTGATGACCGGCAGGCCCAGTATCGGCTCTACCTGAATCTTTGTGCCAACGTCGCGTATAAGGAGCTTGCAGGCGAGCGCGTTGCGCCCGTTGATGCGCATGGCATCAGAGCCGCAGATGCCGCTGGAGCATGAGCGGCGGAAAGACAGCGTGCCGTCCTGCTCCCATTTGATGCGGTGCAGCATTTCCAGCACGCGGTCGGTTTCGGCAACGTCTTTGAGCGTGAACTCCTGCCAGTAGGGTTTCTTGTTAGTGGGATGTTCGGGGTTGTAGCGCCGTATTCTGAAAGTTACGTCCATCGGGTTCCTCGTTTTCGCTCAACGGCTGTGCAGTTGTTAGTACACACGCTCCCTGGGCAGGAAACGCTCATCTTCTTCTGCTAGCGACATGTTTACCTTCTTGTTCAGGTCAATTTCAAGCTCCAGCGGCCCTTTTACCTGGGCGCCCTGGTGTTTGTTGAAAACGAGGGTGTGCACCAGCCAGTTGGCGTCATCGCGCTGCTGGTAATCCTCCCGGCTGTGCGCGCCACGGCTTTCGGTGCGCACTAGTGCGCTCTGGGCGGTGGCCTGTGCCAGGTCGAGCAGGCAGCCCAGTTCCCAAGCTTCCATGAGGTCTGTGTTGAACCTCTGGCCCCTGTCGTCAATAACGAGATCGTTCTGGTAGCGCTCGCGCAGCTCAGCTACGCTGTCAATCGCCGATTGGATGCCCTTTTCCTCGCGAAAGACTCCCACGTGATCCATCATGACCTGCTGCATTTGGCGGCGCAGGTCGCCGGGGCGGGTCTTGCCTCTGCTAGAGCGCAGGCGCTCCAGCTCGGCTGCTACTTCACCGGCTGGGTTCGGCGGCAGCGGGACGAAATCGGCGTGTTTGGCGTAATCGGCCATAGCCATCCCGCCGCGCCGCCCGAATACAACCAGGTCCACCAGGGAGTTTGTGCCCAGGCGGTTAGCGCCGTGGACGCTGGCGCAAGCGCACTCGCCGGCAGCGTACAAGCCGGGCAGCACAGTCCAATTAGCATCAATGACCACCTCAGCGTTGACGTTGGTGGGAATGCCGCCCATAGCGTAGTGTGCAGTCGGCTGCACAGGCATCGGTTCAGTAAGGGGGTCAACGCCGGCATAGGTGCGGCACACGTCCAGGGTCTCGGCCAGGTTCTTGGCGACATAGGCGGCGTCAATGCGGCGGTCCTCGCCTGCTTCGGCCAGATAGCGGTTAACGGTCTCTGGGCGCACGTCGAGGTGAACGTAGTCCTTGCCCTGAATACCTTTGCCATCGCGGATTTCGAGGTAGATCGCCCGGCTGATCACGTCGCGGCTGGCCAGGTCTTTGATGCGCGGCGCATAGCGCTCCATGAAGCGCTCGCCATAGCGGTTGAGCAGCACCCCGCCTTCACCGCGAATGCCCTCAGTAAGCAGCACGCCCAGCCCATAGAGGCCAGTGGGGTGAAACTGGTAGAACTCTAGGTCTTCCATCGGCACGCCGCGCCGGAACACGATGGCCGCGCCGTCGCCAGTGTAGCTGTGTGCGTTGCTAGTGATTCGCCACACGCGGCCCCAGCCGCCGGTAGCAAATAGCGTGGCTTTGCTGTGGAAGACGTGCAGTTCGCCTGTGCCCAGTTGGACAGCGACCACGCCCACTGCATGCCCCTGATTCATGATCACATCAACGACATGATATTCGTCAAAGAAGTTGACGTTGGCCTTGATGCACTGCTGGTAGAGGGTCTGCAGGATCATATGGCCGGTGCGATCTGCCGAGTGGCAGGCGCGGCGCACCGCCTTCTGGCCGAAGTTGCTGGTGTGGCCGCCAAACCGACGCTGGCTAATGCGGCCTTCGGGCGTGCGGTCGAAAGGCAGGCCCATGTGTTCCAGCTCGATAATCGCGCGGACGGCGTCTTCGGCCAGCACTTTCACGGCGTCCTGGTCGGCAAGGTAATCGCCGCCCTTGACAGTGTCATAGGCGTGCCAGATCGGCTTATCCTCTTCCAGATTGCCCAGAGCGGCGCCAATGCCGCCCAGCGCCGCGCCGGTGTGGCTGCGGGTGGGGTAGAGCTTGCTGACAACGGCGACGTTGGCGCCACCGCGGCTGGCGTAGAGGGCGGCCATCAGGCCGGCGCCACCAGCCCCTACAATAACGGCGTCAAACTGGTGTGTTTGCATGGTAATCTGTGCTCCTCACAGTGCCGGATGAAGTAACGCTAAACCACACCCTCAGGGATGGAGATTGTCCATAGCACGCTGGGCCATAGCGATAGCGGTCTCGTCAATCGTGCCGATCAGCGCGCCTGTGCCCAGCACCAAGAGCACCACGGCACCCATCACACACAGGTATACCATGGCGCGGCGCAGCAGCGGGTTGCTCATCGTGTAATCGGTGAGCACGTAGCGCAAGCCGTTGAACGCGTGCAGCGTGACCAACGCCAGCAGGGCGAAGTCGTACAAACGCCAGATAGCAAGCGGGCCAACGAGCACGTTCCAGCGGTTGGCGACAAACTCGACAGCAGTGCCTGAGGCGTTCACTGTGTTGGTTCCGACCACCACGTAGTTCGCAGCGGTGATATCGAACACACCCTGTACCACGTGCATCATGGCCAGGTGGCCGAAAACCAGCGGTACGATCAGCACGCCGCTGAGGCGCATAAACGACCACCACAAGCGTTCGATTGGGCTGCCCTCGCGCCGAGCCGGCTGGCCAGCGCGCTCGCCAGCGATCAGGCCGTAAAGGGCAGAATAGAGGATGGCAACCACCAAGGCCACAGCGATGCCGCCGACGAATGGGAGCTGCGCTTCGATTACCTGAGCCAGTCCTAACACCGGACCTTCTTGTTGGTAGAACCGCAGCACATGGCCGAGCATCAGCACGAACACTGGAATGAGAATCGCAACCGTAACGGCCAGCACAATCCAAGCAGCGCGCTCCTGATAGCGCCACAGATGTGGGCGATAGTCGAGGTAAGCGATCCGCAAGCCGTTGATGGCATGATAGACAACGGCGGCTACCAGCGCGAACTCGCCGATGGTGAACAGCGGCGTCTGGTACACAGCGATCGCTTTCACGTAGAGTTCCGGGTAAAAGACGGACCACGAAGTGTCTATCACGTGCAGGACAAAGAAGAGAACTACGCCTAGGCCGGTAACGCGGTGAAGTACCCAGCTCCACTGGCCAATTGCGCCCTTGTAACGCAGGGTTTCAGTGACGGTTGTGACAAGCGCAGTCAATGCAGCCTCCGTGAGGAAATGAACAGTTTATTGGGGACACCAAGGAGTATGGCGGGCATCTCCTTGGGGCATATGGAAGTATAGCACTAGGGCAGGACAGGCGCAACGTTTATTACGTTTAAAATCTTCTAAATGAGAAAAATATAAAGCTCAACCTCACCTTGACAGAGGTGCACTGTGGGTATAGGATTTAAGCTGTCGCGGGCCTGTAGCTCAGCTGGGAGAGCGCTACAATCGCACTGTAGAGGTCAGGGGTTCGAATCCCCTCAGGTCCAAGTCACGAAAACTAGGCATATACGAATCATCCGGGAACGGGAACGTGTAGTAGAGTATTCTTGTTCCTTTTTTTATCACGATCCTCGCCACAAACTGCTGGATGAGCCGCCGGGCTAAAGCCTTATCCTCGCTTTCGAGCGCCTCGCGCTCAACTGGCTGATGGCCTACCACGGCACGTATCCTTCGCCAAGGCGCTGGCAGTATGGTTAGCGGCGGATGCGCTCAGGGACACCGGTCACGGCGGTGACGCTGGTACGCTGAACTGATTAGCCCACCAGACGACCCCCGTCGTCGATTCTGTTCATCGGTTGAGTGCACAGAGGGTGAGCGTCACGACGCTGCTAGGCTCGCAGCCGCACATCGCCTGAGTCGTGCGCGAAAATTCTATCGAGCCAGTCGAAAATCACCATGTGTGCGAGTCGCAGATTGTTTAGCTGGCAGTGGCCATCTGCCCCTTCTGCGGCAGTGAAATGTCGCACCGTCACTGGAATGCCGCGCTTCCTGAAATCAGCCGCGATATCTTCGGTCTGTCGCTGGAGTTCAGGGCCTTCACCTTCACTGACCAGAAACAGCGACGGGACATTAATCCGCGTGTAATCCACGACTGGCGCTTGCTGTTGAACGCCTTCGATGACGATCTTGAAATCTGTAGTGCCGAACTGCCACGCGTACTTCTCCACGTTGATCGCCGCGCTTTCGTTGAGCGCGCCGACGAGTTTCATGACGGCCTTGAGCACCCATGCCGGAGCTGCCGCTGCAGCGCCCATCTCGCGCGCCATCACAGTGCCAAGATCGTAGATCGGTGTGGCGGCGATCCATGCTTTGATACGCGGCGCGACGGCGACCGCCTGAGCAGTGATGTACCCGCCGCCGCTCACGCCGTAGATGGCAATCTGCTCCGGTTTGACAGCGGCGTTTGACTCCAGCCAAGCGATCTCCGCGTGAACTGCCGCTGCCATATCAGGCTGAAATGTTATGCCGCGATTGGGCATCAACCCCTGACCGGGCAGATCGACCATCAGCACGTTGTAGCCGCGCTTCCAGCCGGGATAGCCTGCGAAGTAGAATAAATCCTCGCGGTAGGTGTCGCCGCCGCCGACCATGATAACCACTGGACGCGGCTTGTCGTCGTGTTCCAGATAGTAACCGGCCAGCGTCTTATCACCGAACGGCACTTCGATCGGGCACAGCGGCACGCTGAGCAGTCTGCTGCCCTCTTGAAAATACCTTTCCATTGTGCACGCCCAGTTGAGAAACTCCCCCGACTTGGGACTTGTGTACTGCAGCGCACTTCGATAGGCATACGCCGCGCCCAAGTAAGCCTGTCCCGCTGCGATTGGCTGTTCAGAGTCGAGCAGCGTTTTAGCTTGTTCGATCAATGCCTGCGCTTGCCAAGTAAAGCCATCGCGCCAGCCCCTTGGATCACCGTCCTTAATATTGCGTAGAGCGTAGAAAATCTGCGACGCCGACATGCCGACGATCTGGCTCACGCCGACCGCCCAATTGAACATAAAGTCCATGTCAGGATTCTTGAAGCGAGTCTTGATCTTCTGCCGTGCGAGGATCGCCTCATTTTCCTTCATGATCGTGCTCCACTCTATATGTATATGTCTATGCTTGATTATCAACAAATTGTCGTATAATCGGCACATCGTTGACAGAATCCAGTGTACTCTGAATTGAAGTGCCGTCAACGGGGAACTTCGGCGCAGTGTTGAATAATCAACAGGTGTTTATAAATGACCAGCAAGAATACACCAAGACCCGAGAAGAGACCTGATCGCCGTGCCGTGCGGACACGGCGTGCGCTCCGTGAAGCCCTAATCGCGCTGATCTTGGAAAAGGGGTATGACGCGATCACGGTGCAGGACATCACCGACCGTGCCGACCTGAACCGAGGTACGTTCTACCTGCACTATCACGACAAGCAGGATTTGCTCTTGAGCAGCAGCGCCGATGTGTTCGACGAATTGGCCGCTCAGCTTACGCCGGTAACGCCAGAGCATTTGACGATTGATGTCCCTGAGCGGAATCTGATCCTGATCTACCAGCATGTGGCGGCAAACGCCGATTTCTACCGCGTCATGCTTGGGAATCACGGCGTTCCAGCGTTCATCAGGCGGCTGCGTCACATCATGGCGCAGTGGAGTCTGGCGCGGTTGGAGGCGCTTCGTGCGTTAGGAGTTCCGCTCACATCGCTGCCCTCAGAATTCACTGCGAATTACATGAGCGGTGCGGTGATTGGCGTAACTGAATGGTGGCTAGAAAATGACATGCCTCTTACCCCGGAGGAGCTGGCACGCTGCACCCTTCAACTCAGTGTAAGCGGGTTGTATCCGTCTGGAATGGACAATTCCCGCGCGTTAAGGGAGTCAAGTCCCGAAGTTTCTGTAAAAGCGGGGTGGCGCGACGAGGCTTAGCCAGCCTGGCGCTGAACGTTCGACTGCCTCTTAGCGGCTGGCGGTTCCAGCCGCAACTGACAGCGCTGCTGAGGCAGCATCGCCGCCTTGACCTCATTAAGTATAGGCACGCGCACGCTCACGAACGCGCATCTTTCAACTGCCAGATACGGATGATGTTGTCCCTGGGATCAGCGGCTGCAAGGTACTGCGCATCGTCGCTGATGGCAGGCTGTCGAACGAGCCAGTTTCCGTCTTCGACGGTGAACACCCGCTCAGGTGTCACCGTCATCCCGTCCACATGCCACAGGTGAATCTCGCCGTACTCGCCATACGTGACTCCGACAAGCGTTTGCCCATCCGCGCTCAGCAACAGATGCAGGAACGAGGCGAAGACAGGATAAACCGCCGCGCGCTCCCAGCGCGCGCGACCGCCTGTGCGCTGCTGCTGCCAAACGAACATCTGCTCGGAAGCTACCGCGTACATGAGGCGGCTGTCCGGGCTGAAATTCACACCGCGTAGGATGTCGTACTCGTCCGATGCCGTGAAGCGGTGGACGATTTGCCCTTGCGCGGTATCCCATAACAGCACACTGCTGGTCTCTCCCCAAACCGCAAGATAGCGTCCGTCAGGGGTGAAAACCAGGCTGTGCAGAGTGCCTTCGTTCGGGTTGAGATTGGCTGTCCACAACAGCGCGCCGGCCTCCAGATCGTACAGGTGAAGTTCGATTTGCTGTGCTCCCCAGTCCGGCAGCAGAACCGCAGCAAGCCGTCCATCCCGACTGTAACCGGTGACCGGTAAAGCCGCTCCAGCCTCAACTGTCAGCCGCCCGACCTTCTCACCTGTCATCAATTCACGCTTAATAATGAGACTGCCTGCGACGGAATCAAAGTCCTCCGCGATGATCATTTCAGCATCGGGGGAGATGTACACAAAGTCCAGCGTATTCAGAAAGGATCGCGACTTCTGCGGCCGTTGATGATCAGCCGGGGAGAAGCGGTACAGCGCATGTGTGCCGCTGAGATAGAGCGTATCGCCAGCCCAGCGAAAGTCAAAGAAAAGCGGGGGTTCGCGTAGAAATTCGGCAATGGGAGGTGTGACTTCTGCATTCTGGGCAAGGGCGGTGGTGACACAGAACAGCAGTCCTGTGAGAAGCGTTAAAGTCTTCTTCATGCAAAATTTACTCCAAACAAGTATACTATCCCCTACATGATCAATGATAGGCCATCGTAGTATAAGCCCGTACAGAGGAGGATGCAAGTGACATACAGAAGGTTGGGTCTGTTGGCGTTGTGCCTGACTCTTATCAGTTTTGTGAGCGTTTCTGCTCAAACGGACGACCTCTACACGATTGCGGAACTCGTTGAAATGGACGATCGCCTTACGACCATGTCCGATTTGCTAAGCCGCTTTGAGGACCTTCAGGCTTTGCTGAATGACCCTTCTGGCGAATTCACCTTGCTCTCACCTGTGGACGGCGCATGGACGTATGTTGATGCGGAAGGCATCGAAGTTGATCTGACTTCAGCGATTGCAGATCCGGTGTTTGCTGAAGCGCTGCTGCGTTATTACATCGTTCCAACTGACGTCTCTGAAGCTGGATACGACTTACCCATTGAGTACGGGACGATGCTGCCGGGCTATTCGATTGCGGCAGTGTATGACGAAACCATGCGTATCGTATTCAACTACAGCAGCATCGAAACCAACGGACTGCCTCTACCCGCTGAGAATGGCGGGATCGTGCTGCTCAACTCTGGGCTGCCAATCAGCTATTTTTCCGAAATGGGGCGCGTGTATGCATCACCAGCGCGCTTCACCGCATCGGGCGTTCCTCTCCCCTCTGAAAGCGAGCGCAGCGTGACCGACGCGCTGACAGAGGCGGGCGACTTCACGATGATGCTGCGACTGTTTGCGGCTTTTCCGCAAATCACGCAGCGTCTCGACAATGGTGGACTGTATACCCTCGTTGTTCCAACGGACGCGGCGCTGCTGGACAGCGGGTGGTCGGCGCTGCTCGAGCAGTACATGGCTGATCCTTCGGAGGAGGCCTATGCACTCACGTTTCTGAAGGCGAGAGTCTGGGCTGGCTACTTCGACCAGGTGGCGCTGCGCCGTCTTGTGGGGCAGGAAGGGCGCACCATCAGCATCCAAACGCTCGGTTTGTACGACCTGGCCTTCCTAACCGCCTTTGATCAGGAGACAGGAACCGCCGATAACGTGCTGCGGGTGTATGGAAAGCCCATCAACGAACAGCCCATCCTTGCGGACAACGCCATCATCTATGTGCAGGATCAGCTCGACGTCCCTGGATGAGCAAGAACCGCAGCACGCAAAACCGATAAGAGTACGGGAATGTATCACGATTACACGCGTACATCCCCAAAGCGAAGTGCAGACAAAACAAAAGCCAGCACTTTCGCTGGCTTTTGTTGGGATTTTATCCTGGATTGTGGGCGCACCAGGACTCGAACCTGGAACCTCTTGAATGTAAGTCAAGCGCTCTGCCATTGAGCTATGCGCCCAGCGTAATGCGATGCTACAACAAGCAGCCGCGAATATCAATAGCGCATCACGATCACAGGCGAGGCAGGGTGATACCTGTTTGCTGCTGGTACTTGCCTTTCTTGTCTGCGTACGACACCTCGCACTCCTCATCGGCCTCAAAGAACAGCACCTGCGCGATGCCCTCGTTGGCGTAGATTTTGGCGGGCAGGGGGGTCGTGTTGCTGATCTCCAGCGTCACGAAACCTTCCCATCCTGGCTCGAAGGGCGTAACGTTTGTCACAATACCGCAGCGGGCATACGTTGATTTGCCAACCGTTATGGTCAGCACACTGCGCGGAATGCGGAAATACTCTACTGAGCGGGCCAGCGCGAACGAGTTCGGCGGGATAATGCACACATCGCCTTTGAAATCCACCATGGACTGCGTGGAGAAGTTCTTGGGGTCAACCACTGTGGAGTAGAGATTGGTGAACACCTGGAATTCATCAGCCACTCGCATGTCGTAGCCGTAAGACGACACGCCGTAGCTGATAACACCGGTGCGCACCTGCTTCTCGACGAACGGCTCGATCATACCGTGTTCGAGGGCCATCTTGCGTATCCAGTGGTCGGGCTTCAATCCCATGATGTGCTCCTAGAGCGTCTGGTTACATCACATCGGGCGCGTTCATGCCCATGAGCTTGAGAACACGGCGGAATGCGACCTGCGCCGCGCGATAGAAGCGCAAGCGCGCCTGCGCCAGAGCTGGCGGCACATCGCTGTGCAGGACACGCACGCTGTCGTAGATAGGGTGGAAGATAGCGGCCAGTTCGTGCGCATAGAAGGCGATGCGGTGCGGCTCTAGATTGAGCGCTGCGTACTCGATCTGCTCACCCAGCTCCAGCACTTTGCGAACGAAGCGCAGCTCGTCGCCCCCCAGCAGGCTGAGATCGGCGTTCTCGTCGCTAATGCCGGCCTCGGCTGCCTGCCGGAAGATGCCGGCGCAGCGCACGTGGGCGTTTTGAATGTAGTAGACAGGGTTTTCGTTGCTCTGGGCTACTGCGGCGTCCAGATCAAAATCAATGCGGGCGTCTGGGCTGCGGGCCAGCAGCAGGTAGCGGACGGCGTCGGGGCTGGTCTGGTCAATCAAGTCGTCCAGCGTTTCGATTTCGCCAGCGCGCGTGCTCATTTTCACTTCCTGGCCTTGGCGCATCAGGCGCACGAACTGGATGATGATGACGTGGATTTTCGACGCATCCAGCCCCAGCGCCTGGATGCCGAACTTGACGACCTGGTGCTGGACATAGTGATCAGCTCCTAGGACGTTGACCAGCAGATCAAAACCGCGTTCCAGCTTGTTGACATGATAGGCGATGTCAGGCAGCGTGTACGTTGGCTCGCCGTCGGCTTTGACAAGCACGCGATCTTTGGTGTCCCCGAAAGCGGTGCTGCGGAACCACGTCGCTGGCGCTTTGCCGGCTGCTTTGGCTTGTTCGTTCTCGTCTGCGCCCTCCCACTCCGCGGCTTCGTATATATAGCCACGCGCGCGCAGAGCGGCCAAAGTGCGCTCGACCTCGCCGGAGTCGTACAGGTTGTTCTCGTTAAAGAACACATCATGGTGAATGTCCACACGGCGCAGCGTCGCGCGGATCATCTCGAACATCTGGCGCTCGGCATACTCCTTGAATGGCTGCCAGTCAGCGTTGACCAGGGAGCTGCCATGTGTGTTTACCAGTTGGCGGGCCATCTCCACCAAATAGGCCCCTTGGTAGAACGTGCCGTCGGTTGGGATTTCAACCGGCAGACCCAGCGCCTGTCGGTAACGGATGCGCAGGCTGTTGCCCAGATTGCGCATCTGCGCGCCGGCGTTGTTGAAGTAATACTCGCGCTCCACGGTGTAGCCTGCGGCTTCCAGGATGCGGGCGATGCTGTCGCCCACAATTGCGCCGCGGCTGCGCCCCACATGCAGCGGGCCGGTGGGGTTTGCGCTGACGAACTCGACCTGAGCGCGCTTGCCTGCGCCCAGATCAAGTTGGAACAGTTGGTCGCCAGCCGCGATGATTGCCTCGACCTGCTGCCTGAGCCAGCGCTCGTCCAGGCGGAAATTGATGAACCCAGGGTGCACAACCTCGACAGCGCCAATGAAGTCCGCCAACGTGAGGCGCTGAGCGATATGGGTGGCAATGGCGAACGGGTTCATCCCAGCCGGACGCGCGAGCTGCAGGGCCACCGCTGCCGCGTAGTCGCCCTGCTCAGGCTTCTTCGGCGGCTTGATTTCGACCGGTGGGATGGGAAAGGGCGGCAGATCGCCCGCTAGCTGAGCGGCCTGGATGGCGTTTTCGACCAAGCGGGCAAGTTCATTGGGTATAAGAATCAAGTTCGGTTTCCTTGCGATGCAGACGGCAAGCTGCCCGCGGCGCATTGTAGCAAATCCGCGCCGGCTGACCAATAGTCAGAGGCAGGCGCGGCGCAGGCGTTCCAGCTCGATCACGCCGTCCACGCCCACCAGCGCCGCGCCGCCACAGCCAGAACACATCCAGCCGTCCAACCTTTCGACCATCAGCGCGCCGCAGCATGGACAGCACAGGATTTCGCCGAGCGGCAGCGGGCCGGTGGGCAGCGCGCTGCCGTCCTTGACAGCCCACACGCGGTGGTAATCGGTCTGCCAGGGTTCAACCTCAGCGTCAGTCATGTCTGCGCTGAGCAGGCTGATAAGCTGTTCGCGAGTCCAGGCCCTGCCGGGCATCCAAGAGGTGTTAATGCGCTGGCTGAACAGCAGCAGGCCGCCGGGCCGCAGCACGCGGATTAACTCGCCCAGCGCTGCTGTCGGGCTAGCCATGAACTCCAATGACTCCAGGCAAGTGACGAGGTCGAAGAGGTCGTCGGCAAACGGCAGCGTTTCGGCTGGACACCACACCAGCGCCACGCGATGCGCATCCTCTGCCAGCTTGTCGGCGGCGCGGGCGAGCATGGCACGGCTCAGATCAACGGCTACAATGCGCCCTTGGAAATGCGCATGGCTCAACAGCGCCAGCGGCAGGCGGCCGGTGCCAGTGGCGACATCCAGCACCAGGGGCGCGCGCAGCGGCGCGATGCGCTCCATGATGGGCTGGGCCAGCAGCGCATGCTCGTAAACCCGATTGTAACCCTTGATTGAGTCATAGCGCTGGGCGTAAAGGTCGTAGAGCCACACGACAACTCGCCGGCCGAGGTAAGCGCCTTCTGTTTCGACGAAGAGCCACCAGCCAAGCGCGACCGCGCCTCCAGCGATCAGCACCACCAGCACAAGCGCACCGATAGGGATCATGTCAGCGCAGCAGGCCAATTTCGCGCAGGTAGGGCGCGCAGCGGGCCACGCCAGACTCCAGGTCAACCCGCGGCTGCCAGCCAAGCAGGCTGCGCGCCTTGTCCATCCTGAACGTCCGCTGGCTGGTGGCATACTCTACCAGCAGCGGGAGGTCTTGGGGGATGCCGCGCAGCGTCAAGCCGACCTCAATCAGCGGCGCGAGCGCACGGGCTAAGATCACGGGAACGCCGAGCCAGCTCTCGTGCCCCGCCAGCCGCGCATACTCACCCAGAAGCTGCCGCCAGGTGGGCGATGGGTCCGGCGCGCAGTTAAATGCCTGACCTTCTGCCGCTGGGTGGGTGGCGAGCTGCAGCGCCAGATCAACCACGTCGTCCACAAAAATCGGATAAGCAGAGCCCCTGCCGTTACCCAGCCACACTGTGGGCCGGCGTCGGGCCAGCCTGAACAACTGCGCAGTCCAAGCTCCGCTGCGCGGGCCGTAAATCATGCCAGGGCGAATGACGCTGTAAGAGAGGCCAGTCTCTGCAGCGACCTGCTGCAGCGCTGTTTCGGCCTCGGACTTGGTGATGTTATAGGCGGGGCGTCCTGGCTGCTGCGGCGTGTCCTCGGTGATATCGCCGCGGCAGGCGTAGCCGTAAACGGCGATGCTGCTAATGTGCACCAGGCGCTTGACCTGCGCCGATGCCGCCGCCAGCGCCACGCTGCGCGTGCCGTCTACGTTTGCCCTACGCTGCTGCGCCAGCGGCCCGCCAAGCGCTGCCGCGCTGTGGAACACGTAGTGACAGCCGCTGGTTACCTGGCGCATCCGCTCTGTGTCTAGGATGTCACCCATGACGACTTCAATGCCTGGCACGTCCCGCAGGTACGAGTCGCGGCCGGCGCGCCGCGCCAGCGCACGGACCTGCGCGCCATCCGCCGCTAGTCGGCGGGCCAGCGCACCGCCCAGAAAACCTGTTGCGCCCGTGACGAGTGCTGTGGTGTTCTTAAACATGGCTGCTCTCCCCGTTTTCCACAGCAAACAGGTCTAAGTCCTGCCGGAACTGCATGCTGTAGAGCTTGGCATACAGCCCGTCGCGGCGCATCAGCTCGTCATGCGTGCCAAGCTCGACAATTTCGCCCTGGTCGAGCACCGCAATGCGGTGGGCGATTTTAGTGGTGCTGAGGCGGTGGGCAATAATGACAGTGGTGCGACCCTGCATCAGGCGCTCCAGCGCGTCTTGAACGAGGCGCTCGCTCTCGCTGTCTAGGCTGGAAGTGGCTTCGTCCAGCAGCAGGATGCGCGGGTCTTTGAGAATGGCGCGGGCGATGGCGACGCGCTGGCGCTGGCCGCCGCTGAGGCGCACGCCGCGTTCCCCGACAATTGTATCGTAACCATCGGGCATCTCTGCGATAAAGTCGTGCGCGTTGGCGGCCTGGGCCGCGGCGATAATTTCAGCCTCGCTGGCGTCCAGCCGGCCGTAGCGGATGTTCTCGCGGATTGTCCCGCCGAACAGCAGCGTTTCCTGCGGCACAATGCCGATGTGGGCGCGCAGGCTGGCCTGGGTGAGGGCGCGCACGTCGTGGCCGTCTACGCACAGCCGGCCTTCTGTTACATCGTAGAAGCGCGGGATGAGGTTGAACATGGTGCTTTTGCCCGCGCCGCTCGGCCCCACCAGGGCGATAATCTCGCCCGCGGCGATGTCCAGCGTGACACTGCGCAGCACGTCGCGGCGGCCATCGTAAGTAAAACGCACGTTCTCGAAGGTGATGCGTCCGTCTGCGTCCTCCAGGACAGCAGCGTCTGGCGCGTCAACGATGTTGGGTTGTTCATCGAGAATCTGAAACACGCGGCGGGTGGCCCCCAACGCCTCTTGAAACTGGGTGTACAGCCCGACCAGCGCGCCCAGGCTGCCAGCCACTGTAAGACCGTAGATCAGGAAGGCGATCAGCTCGCCGCCGGTAAGACGATCTTCCAACACTTCGCGCCCGCCGAACCACAGCACCAGCGCGATCCCTCCAAAGCCCATGAACGCCGCCAGCGGCCCGAACAGCGACCGCACCCGCAGCAGGCTTAGCGCAGCGCGGAAAGCGCGGCTCAGCGCCTGGTTGTAGCGACCGATCTCGTAACGCTCGCGGACAAAGCTCTTGACCTCGCGGATGCCCTGAAACACCTCGTCCACAACCGTTGTCACGCTGGCCAGCTCGTCCTGAATGCGGGTGCTGATGCGCCGCAAGCTGAAGCCGAAAGCCGCGCCCAGCGCCACGATGGCGGGCGCCAGGACCAAAATGAAGGCCGTCAGCCGCCAGTTGAGCACCAGCATGATAACGATCGAGCCGATCATAATGAATGTCTGCTGAAGCAGTGTGTTGAGATTGTTGGTAAGAACTGTGCGCATCACTGTCACATCGCTGGAGAGGCGCGACACCAGTTCGCCAACGCGGCGCTGGATAAAAAAGCTGAGCGGCAGGTTAACCATGTGCGCGTAGAGCTGCTCGCGCAGGTCAACGACGATGCGCTCGCCGACAAAGTTCAGGTTGTAGTTTTCGACAAATGTGGTAACGGAGCGCAGCAGGAATACCAGCAGAAGCGCCACCGTGATTCGGTCAAGCGCGGCGACATCGCCGCTCACAAGCACGGAATCAACCACAACGCTGATCACTGCGGGGAACACCAGGCTGAGCGCTGCGCTGGACACGAGAGCCGCGAAGGCCAGCGCCAGCCGCGCTCGGTATGGCGCGAGATATCCGAACAGCCGCCGCCAGTTCACTGGTTGTTTCGGCGCACCTTCCTCCTCAGACGGGGGCGCGCCAGCGCGGCGGGGGCGGGAAAAGATCATGCTAAGTCTGTCCTTTCGCGTGCGCAGGGCCGCTGGATGTTCAGGGAGACTGCGCCACACTGATAACAACACCCTGTGTATCCACAGGCAGAACCCAGGCGCGCGCCGTGACACCTGCGTTCTCAAACGCTTCAAGAATCGCAGCCGCTACCAGTTGATGGCGAGTTTCGGCAAGCGCGATCAGCGCCGGGCCGCCGCCGCACAGCGTGACGCCCAACGCGCCAGCCCGTCGGGCGATCTCAACAACGTGGCCGTAACCGGTGACGTGTGCCGCGAGGCGGGGCTGACGCAGCCGGTCGTCCAGCGCGCGCGCCACGAGCGCCGTGTCGTTCGTCCGCAGCCCTTCAACCAACAACGGCAGCCGGCTGAGGTTTGCCAGCGCATCGGCCAAGGCGGCGCGATCCGGTACTGCTCCCCGCGCCCGGCGGCTGTAGTTCTCCAGCTCTGGCAGCACAACCACTGTCTTCAGGGTGGGGGCGGCCAGCCGGCGGTACACAAGGCCGGCATCGTCGGCAAAAGCGGCCACCAGCCCGCCCAGCACGGCCGCGGCGACGCTGACCGGACGGCCGCCGGTTTCGACGGCGAAGGCAAGCGCCTGCTCGCGCGAGAGCGGCGCGCCCAATAAGTTAGACCCGCCAATCACGCCCGCCAGATGAAAGGCGCTTTCGGCGTTTAGGCCGCTCTCGACTGGAATCTGGCTGTCCACAACCACGTTGACGCCCAGGCTGGCCCGCTCCAGTTTCTGAAAGACCCGTATCATTCCCAGCACCGCCGGGTGCTGCAGACCAACGCTGTAGCGGCCAGCGCCTTCACCGCGCGTGTCCACCACAAGCTGGTGGTCGCTGCGCTCGCTGAACTCGACGACCGCGTGCAGGCCCAGCGCCAGACCAAGACCGTCTTGGCCCGGGCCAATCTCTGTAGCGACTGCTGGCAACGTAACTTTGACCCGCCGCATTGCTGGCTGTCACACTTCAACAGTGGGCAGCACAAACGTAAATGTGCTGCCAGCGTTCAGGTTGCTGGACGCCCAGATGTCGCCGCCGTGCCGCCGGATGATCGCGCGCGCCAGCGTCAGGCCCAGGCCGCCGCCGGGGATTTCGCGGATGCGCTCGTCGCGCGAGCGATACATGCGGTCGAACACAAGGTCGAGTTCATCATCGGCGATGCCAATACCCTGATCGGCGACGGCGCAGTAGGCGTCATGCGTGTCGCCCCAAGCGTGCACCGCGACGGTTTGCTCTGGATGCGAGTAGACAATCGCGTTGTGCAGCAGGTTGAAAACGGCCAGTTCGATGTGCTCCGGATCGCCCATCACCGGCGGCATGGGCGACTGCAGCGAAACGGCAATGGTGATGCGGCGGGTAGCTGCCAAGCCGGTGAGCTTGAGCACCACGTGGTTGATGATGTCATTGAGCTGCAGCGGGGTGCGCGCCAGCGGCATGCCGGCTTCCAGCCAGGCGAGATCAACCAGCGCGCTGGCTACGTCGTACAGTTTGATGGCTGTTTGCCGAATGCGCCCCAAAAAACGCTGCTGCTGGGCGTTGAGGTCGCCGAACTTGCTTACCAGGTCGGCATAGCCTTCGATGGCAGAAATCGGGTTGCGCAGGTCATGCGTGATCGCCTTGGCCAGCGCCTCGCGCCGAGTCTCGATTTCGCGCCTCTCTGTCACGTCTTGAAGCATAACTACACGGCCGCCGCTGGGAAGTGTCGCAGCTATGCCCTCGGCTAGGCGGCGTTTAGGCAGGCGCACATCCAGTTTCTGGTTGCCAGTGCGCGTGAACAGATTCACCAGCGCCGGGAACTGCTGAAAGCAATCCTGAGGATGGCGGCCAACACACTGCTCAATGGAAATGCCGAGCATAGCGGCGGCGGCTGGGTTGATGCAGCGGACGACGTTGGCCTCGTCAGCAATTAGAATTCCCTCGGCGCTGGAGCGAAAGATAAATGCGTAGAGCTGCTCATCCATGCTGTCTGCCATTGCGCTGTTGTTCCCCTGATCCGTACCAGCCCAAATGACGGTGTCAAGGCTGGGTGCTGTCAGGATCAGGCGCAGCACCGCTGATTTGTCTGCGGGGCACGGAGACCGTGTCAATAACCTGCTGCCAGGGGGCGTCAGCCGCCAGCTCAACAACGCTGCCAGACGGGAAGTTAATCACCGTTTTGGCTGCGCTGCGCCGGACGCTGACGCCATGCTGGGTGACGGTCACGGGCGATTCCCAGTGATATGGCCCCCCTGTCCACACTTTGTGCGCTGAAACGACCTGAACGCCCAGCACGCGCAGCAGCAGATGAAGCGGAACCACACCGGCGAGATGTCCTGGTTCGCCTAAGCCGCGCGGCTGATCGCTGTGGTAGAACTCGGCAAAGGCGCGTGTTTCCTTGAACACGCGCACCTGCACAGCCAGCAGACGGCGCAGCAGGTCAGTGGCAAGATCGGGACGGCCTATCTCGATCAGCGCCTCGGCCATCAGCGTGAGCCAGAAAGGCCACACGCCGCCTGCGCCGTCGGCGTTGGCTGGGTCGAAGGCTGGGTCCTGAGCGCTGCACATGGTCACGCCGTTGGGCCTCCAGAAATGGTCGGCTGTAGTCAGCAGCCGAACCAGCGCTTCAACTCGCTCTTCGGGCAGGGCGGCAGACCACAGCGGCAGCACAGCGGCGATGTCGAGGCGGGTAGTGTCAGCGGTGTGAACGCTGATTGTGTAAACGCGGCTGAGGCCATTACAGCGCACACGATCCACCTGTCCGAAGACTTGTTCTGTCGTGTATACGCCGTAGCTGTGCTGCCACAGGAACGCAGACGTGTTTACGGTTTCTGCGATTGGCTGGCCGCTGCCATCGAAGCCGCTGATGTGCAGCGTCAGCCGGGGCGTGTGATCTACGCCGCCTGAAATGCGAACAATGAGCCGGTTAGCTGGTTTGATCGGCAGCGCCAAGATGTGATCCTCGTCGCCGCGACCGCCGGCCAGCACTACGCTGCCAGGGACTGTGTGGTGGACATCGCGATCGCGGCGGCGGTAACGGCCGGTGTCGGGGTCCCACAGGGTTTCGAGAGCTGCCAGCAGGCGGCTGATGTGCGTATCTGCACGGGCCTCAGCCTCTGACTGGTGCAGATAGTGCGCAATTGCCCGCAGACTCACTGCTTCTGACAGCAGGTAGCTCAGCAGGTCTGGCGATTCGACAGTGCGAATGTCGAGGCCCTGTCCCCAAGGCTGCCCGCCCGCGAAAGTGGGCAGAAAGGGATAGCCAGTCTGGCCCTCGGTTTGCCACTCCGGCAGGCTGTCGCCATCAGCGTCGTGATCGGAGCTGAGCCAGCGCTCGAAGAACTTGAACAGGCCGGGGAGCGTGTCGCGCAGAAAACTGTCGTCATCTGTGAAGTGAAAGATGCCCCAAGTGAGGCGCGCCAGCAGCGGCAGGCACAGCACGCCCTGACGCTGGCCGGCCAGCCCCGGTTTCCAGTCAATCCAGCCGTCAGGCTGCTGGACAGCCAAGTAGTTACGCACTACGCCCTGGGCAAGGCCGGCGTCTATCGAGGCGATTCCCTGGGCGGCCAGGTACGCCCAGGTCGGATTCTGGCCGCTCCACTCGCGGCGGTGATCGGCGCCATCGCCGCGCGGGCTGACTCCCACAGCCGTGCCGCGCAGTGCAACAAACGAGGCGTGGGGCAGGCTGGTGGTTGGTCTCACGAACGCCAGCACGTACTGCGCGCAAGCATTCGCCAGGATCAGGTCAAGCGTCTCGTCGCCGGTCTCGATGTTCGGCAGGGCGGCAGCGGCCTGGTTTATGCGGTGCAGATGCGGTGTCCAGTCCTGCGACAGCCAGTGCGCCGCTTGGGCCACTGACTCCGTCGTCGTTCGGAGACCAGCGTGAACCCAACGCAGCTCGATCTTTTTCCGGCCCGCTATCGTGATCTCGCGGCCCACTTTCGGGCTTACTAGAACACCGTCCACCAGCTCCGCGCTTCCGTCTTCCAGCAGCACTGCTGGGCTGATCCGGCCAATACGGCCGAGCGAGAGCGCCGCCGCGCTGCTGTCAACTGGCACTACGCCTAACCGCTGCTCCTTGCCTTGAGCGATCACTTGTCCTACGATGTCGAGTCGCAGCGAAACCGGCGCAGTGTGGGCGTTGCTGAGAGTGAACCTGACCCCCATTGTGTGCGAGTCGATAACCCAGTACTCTGCCTGAAGCGCAAGCTGCGGGTTGATCGAAGCCTGAACACGCAGGTAGCCGGGCGTGAAAGCAGTGATGACTGGCTGAACAGCGTAACCCTGCGCTTCGTAAACCGAGCGCCCGCCGGTGTACCACATCGGCACGAGGCTGGCCAGTCCGACGCGCCCGCCATAGCGGGTTTGCAGCGCGAGCGCCGGCGATGAACCGGCTCCCAGCGACAGGCTCCAGGCTTGATCGTCGGTGTAATCGGTTGCGGAAAGACGCGCATCAGCCGCCAGCGGCAGCGCGAACGGTTGATTCGAGTCAAGCAGCCAGCGGCGTAACCTGTTCATGGGTGTCTCCCTGCCTCTGGGGTGAAGCGTCAGTTAAGCTGCCAAGTGCTGTCTGCTTCGTTGAAGCGGAACACCTCTTCATAGAGGCTGGTGAGCAGATGAAAGCCGTCGGCGCGGTCCGGCGCGATGCGGTGGTATTCGTAGCGTGTCACATAGCCGAACTCAGGGGTGATTGCCCACCCCAGCGCCTCGCGCACGTCTGGGTTCTCGCGCCACAGCTTGCCGAAACCGCGCTCAAGCTGTAGGAAACCATTGGGTGGAACGATAGACGGGTCGGTCTCCGGCTGGCCCTCTTCGAACGTGTCCTGATAGACGCTCCATTCACCGCCGCCCTCACGGGTCACTACCATCACCCATATCTGGTCAACGGGCTGCAGCCAGAACATGCGGCCTTTTTCAAAAACCTGCTCAGCCACCTGTATCTGGCTCACGACCGGTGTGGGCAGAGGATCAGTAGTTGGGGTAGGCTGCGGCGTGGGTGTGTTCAGGGGGGCGGCTGCGGTTGCGGTCGCTGCGGCGGCGTCGGTCAGGACTGCTTCTGCGGTGTTCTGATCGGGTGTGGCTGTCACGACCACGACAATCTGTGTTGGCGGTTGGTTCTGGCAGGCAGCAGTGGCAAGCAAAAGCAGACACAGGAAGATCAACAACCGTTGCTGCATGGAATTCTCCGCTTTATGGTATGTGAAGGGTGAGGCGCGCTGCGCCAGTTTACCCGAGGCAGATTGTAGCAGAGCGGTATTGAGATGCAAAGTAATGACACCGCTGGCTACCAGCCGTTTACCCTGCGCTGGTTTCTGTGTGGAGCGCTGGCAGATGAACAAGCTGTGGTAAAATCAATCAGCGGATGGATTATTCTGGAGCGCGGCCGTCTATGATTGGGCGCTTGATTGTGTTCTTTTTCGGGGTGTTTTTTGGCTTCGTGCTGGGTCAGTTGAAGACACCGCCGCGTCCGGAGGCGGAACAGAGGCTGCTGTCGAAACAGCAGTCGGACCCGCTGACAGAGATAAATGGAATTGGCCCGGCATTTGAACAGGCGCTGAACGCTATTGGCATCTTCACGTTTGCCCAACTCGCCCAGCAGGACCCGGACGACCTGGCAAGCCGCCTGGGCGTTCGTGTCACCGCGGAACGCATCCGCCGCGACGGCTGGATGGAACAGGCGCGGGCACGGCTGGCGCGTTGAGCTGCGGCCTGAGAAGAGAGGACCTCTTGCTGTGATAACGCTGCGACCCGCCGCAATCACGCTCAACAAGACAGAGGGCTATCTTGAGATTGCGTGGAGCGACGGAGAGTTGTGTCGTTATCCGCTGCCCCAGCTACGCGAGGCGTGCCCGTGTGTGCAGTGCCGCGGCGGGCACGAGTACATGGGGCGCGAGCACGATCCGGACGACATTCTTCGTCTGACGCCGGCGCGCTCGTATGCAATTACACACCTGGACCTGGTGGGCAATTACGCTTTACAACCGACCTGGGACGACGGGCATCATACCGGTATCTACACCTGGGACTATCTCAGACGCCTGTGCCCAAGAACGTGAGGCTTGAACTATGATGGACGACTATGACGCGATCGGGCTGTCTTCGATGGCAGAGCTGAACTACCTGCGGCTGGAGGCGATGGACTTGTTCGAGCGCTGCCTCACCGAGGGCCGCACGATATTCCTGGAGGCCTTCATCGAGGAGCAGATCGCGCAGGAGCCGCCCCGCCTGGACGTGCTGCGCGACGTGGCCGAAGACCTGCATCAACGGCTGCTCTCGCTGCGCGAGTATCACTTCGATGTGATGGAGCGCACTACGCGCACGCTGAGCGACGATTTCGGCCTGGTTATGGGCGCGGCAATCCAGGCCGGCTCAAGCGAGGGGGCGGCTTCGCTGGAGCCGGCGCGTGTTCTGAGCCTTGTGCGCGACCTCAACCCGAACCTGTCCAGCCGGGATGAGACGCTGGTGCGCCGCATGCTGGAGATGTCTGCTGAAACGGCGGCCCAACTGCGCGAAGACATTCGCATGACCGAAGCGCTGTTTATGTACATCAGCGACTGGGTAGACGGCCTAAGCGCGACGATCGCGCGCCGCTTCTGGAGCGATGGCCGTAGCGATGAGTACAGCAGCGCCGTGCAGTAGAACGGGCGTCGGACAACCCTTTTGTGCCATTTGCATGAGAGAGCTTGCAATTTTGCAGCACCGGGGTTAAATATCCGGTGTTGCTTTTGTGCAGCGAACTGTCGGGTGCAATATGTGAAATATCAAGGAGACAGATTCATGAAGAAAGTGCAGTTGAAACTGATGCTGGTTACTACGCTGATGGCACTGCTGGTGGCGCTAGTCATCGGCAGCGTGCAGGCCCAGAGCGATGTGACACTGGTGCTGTGGCACGCCAAGCAGGACGCTGAAGGCGCTGCGCTGCTGGCTATCATTGACGCTTTCGAGGCCGCCAACCCGGGCATCAAGGTGGAACAGGTTTACAACCCCAGCGGCACAATTCAGGACAGCTTTATTGCGGCAGCCGGCGCTGGTGAAGGCCCTGACATGATCATCTGGGCGAACGACGCGGTGGGCCAGTGGCAGCCGTCCGGCATCATCGCGCCGATCACCGACATGATTGACGACGACCTGCGCAGCCAGGTTTCTGAAACGGGCTGGGGCACGTTCACCTATGAGGGCGACGTGTGGGGCATTCCGTTCAGCGCCAAGACGCTAGCTTTCTTCTACAACAAGGCCTTCGTGCCCGACGCGCCGGAGACATGGGCTGAGGTCATCGAGATTTCGGCTGAGCTGGCCCAGGAAGGCGTCACTGGTCTGGCGTTCCAGAACGGCTTCTTCCACAGCGCTGGTTTCCTGTTCTCGCTGGGCGGCGCCCTGATGAACGACGACGGCACAGCGGCGTTCGAGCCTGGCACCCCTGGTTTCGACGCGATGGTTGCCTACCTGCAGTTCCACCAGGATATGTACAACCTGGCGCAGGACCCGGCCAGCGGCATCGTGATTGACGGTTCGTCGCCCAACCCCGGTTTCCAGACCGGCACGGTGGCGATGGTTTACGACGGCATCTGGAACCTGGCGCAGTTTGAGAGCGATTTGGGGCCTGACCTGGGCGTTTCGATCATGCCAGCGCTGGACAACGGCGAAGTGCCCGCGCTTTTTGCACAGAGCGAAGGCTTCTACGCCAACGCCAAGCTGGCGAACGACGAGGCCAAGATGGCGGCGTTCATTGAATGGGGGCGTTTCGTCACCAGTGTTGAAGGCCAAACGATCGCCGCGACTCAGGGTGGTCTGCTGCCTATCAACCCGGCGGTGCAGGTGGAGAACCCGAACCTGCAGGTGTTCAGCGAGCAGTTCACACTGGGCACACCGTTCCCCAACCGGCCTGAGATGAGCGCTTTCTGGGGGCCGATGGGTGATGCCATCGCAGCCGTAAGCGACGGCGGTGAGGACCCGGCGGATGCCGCGGAAGCCGCCTATGAGCTGATCGCAGCCAGCATCGCCAGCATCCAGGGCAATTAGGCTGTCGTTCTAAATCACCGCTGACCAATTCAGGGTGGACTGGTGTGCCAGGCACGACCAGTTCACCCTGAATCCTATTTAGGAGAACACCGGTCATGGCGACCTACACAGAATCTCAAGGGCTGGCGCGCGAACCGTCGCTGTTTGACAGTTTCAAAAAGGGCCTCAGGACCAGTGGTGTGCCCTGGCTGTTCGTGGCCCCAGCCATCATCATTATGATTTTTATTACCTTTCTGCCGCAGTTGTTCCAGATTTACGTAGCTTTCCGCGACTTTGGCGTGCAGCATCTAACTGGGGCGGTTCCAGCGCCATACGTGGGACTGGACAACTTCGTAAAAGTGCTCACGGACGGCCTTAACGTTCCAAACTACAACTTTTTTCCGCTGCTGGGTTTCAACATCTTCTGGACATTCACCAATGTGGCCCTGCATGTCATCATCGGTTTGGCAGTGGCGCTGGCGCTGAACACCGAAGGCCTGATCGGCCGTCCAGTTTATCGGGTGTTATATGTGATACCGTGGGCGCTGCCAGGTTATATTTCAGCCCTGATCTGGAACAATTTGTGGCAGCAGAACGGCGGCGGAATCAACCTGCTGCTGGCTGAGGTGAACCGGTGGTTTGGCACTTCTATTAGGACTAACACGCCGTGGCTCACATCTATACAGTATCCAATTGACCTGCGCTGGCTGGTTCCTTGGCTGATTATCGTGGGCGGCGGGGCAGTGACGGTGTGGCTTGTTCTGCGCCTGCGGCGTTTGGGGTTGCGCAACGCGCGCACCGGCCTGCTCGATACGTCGCGCGTGGTGTGGAGCTTTGGCCTGATCATCCTGCTGGGGCTGTCTGCCGTGTTTACACTGCTCGACGTGCTGCGCGACGGCGCGTCGGCCAGCAACGCAGTTATTCAGCTTTTTGACCGGGCGGGCGCGCCCGTACTGGCGTTCTACGCAGTGCTGGCGGCCAACGTGTGGCTGGGCTGGCCGTTCATGATGGTGGTGGCGACGGGCGCGCTGCAGAGCATTCCCAAAGACCTGTACGAGGCAGCGGATGTAGATGGCGCTACGCGCATCCAGCGCCTGCGCTTTATTACGCTGCCGCTGCTGCGGCCGGCCATGGTCCCGGCCATTATGCTTGGCACGATCTGGACGTTCAACCAATTCAACGTGATCTTTTTCATCACGGCCGGCGGGCCGCGCGGTCAGACCAATCTGCTGATTACCCAAGCTTACATCCTTATCCAGCAGGAACAGCTCTACGGCGTGGCGGCTGCCTTTAGCATCATCGTGTTTTTTGTCCTGTTTGTTCTGACGCTGATCACCAACAGCATAACGCGGGCGACAAAGGCCTATGACGAAGCTTAGCGTTTCTCCTTACACATCAGCACCGCCAGTGGGGGCGGCGGCGCGGCCCGCAGCCGGTGCTAGGGCAGGCGCGCGCACGGCCAACGCACGCCGAAACAAGCGGGTGTTTGAGCAGATTCTGCTGCAGATGTTCCTGCTGCTGATGCTGCTGACGGTGCTCTTTCCCGTGCTGTGGATCATCTCAATGGCAATTGATCCGCGCGGCATCGCCCGCCCCACGGACCTGAATCTGTTCCCGGCCAACGCGAACCTGGACGCCTTCTGGCGCTTACTGAACGAGCCGTTCAGCAACGTGCTGCCAAAGTACTTCGGCGAGCTGCTAATGAACAGCCTGTTCGTGGCGCTGGGCACGTCGCTGTTTACAGTAGTCGCGGGCGCATCCGCCGCTTATGCGTTCTCACGTTTCCAGTTCATCGGCCGGCAGGCGGGCATGCTGGCGTTCATTGTGCTGCTGATGATCCCGTCTACCGGTTTCGTCATTCCGGTGTTCATCATCTTCAACTCGGTGTCGATCAACGCTGGCCTGGCGGCAGCGATTCCGGCCTTCTTCAGCGGATTCCTAGCGGCGGCGGCCTTCATGCTGTTTTTCCGTTGGGTGGCCAGCTTCCGCAAGCCAGACCCAGAGCGGCGTTTCAACCCATCGCCGCAGGTGGTGGCCGGTTTCACAGCGCTGGTCGTGCTGGCAGCTATTGTGGTCACCTTTTTGGCAATCCTGGACCGCGCTCCAGCGCACGCCGAGGGCATCCAGCAGACACTGCGGGTGATGCGGGCTGACCTGGACCGGGCGCGCGATGCCTACACTAGGGCGGTTACCAGCCTCGAACAGCGGCGGAGCACAGCTGCTTCCCGGCAGATGCGGCTGGATATCGCCGTAGAAGGCGCGGCGCTGCTGGAGGCCCTTACTGAACGCGCCGGCTCGGCTGATCAACTGCTGCCGCCGGTGGAGCAGCTTATTGAGAATCGGCAGGGGATTGCGGATGACAGCGACGCCATTTTGCAGACCGCGCTGGCGATCAAGGCGGCGCTGGACGCGGGCGACCTGGAGGCGGCGCGCGCGGCTTTGGACGACGGTTTGGCGGCTGCCCAGGCCGAAATCGAGCGTCTGCGCGAGCGGGCAGCGTCGGCCCTCAACAGCGCGCGCGAAGGCGAGGAGACTCTGGCCGCTGCTGAGGCCGCGCTGCTGGCGGCTGATGCTGAATTCGACGCGAAAGCTGTGCCGATCATTGCCCGACGCGACAGCGCGGTGCTGGGCATGGTGCCCTATATGCTGTTGGCCTGGGTCGCTGCGCTGGCCGCCGCTGCGCTGATCTGGCTGCTGCTGCGCGCCCTGCGCAGCGTTGTGGAGCCGCGCACAGTGGTCAATATCTTGGCGTGGGCGATGTTTGCGTCGCTCATTGTAGGCATCGGCATTCTGCTGATGCCGCTGCGCGTCCGCGGCGACCCGGCTGCGTCGGTAGCGCTGCGGACAACGCTGATCGGTTTGGCGCTGGCGTTTGCTTCAGGCGGCCTGCCCTTCACGATCTGGAACCTCAAAGGGTATTTCGACACTGTGCCGAAAGAGATTGAAGAGGCGGCTGTCATTGATGGAGTCGGGCTGATTGGCATCTTTTTCCGCATCATCGTGCCCCTGTCGCTGCCCGCTTTTGCTATCGTGGTGTTGTTCAGCTTCATGACTGGCTGGACCGAGTTCATCCTATCGTGGATTTTTCTGACGGGTGAGGTGCAGAATTACACGCTGGCGATGGCGCTCGCCACTATGTCGGGCGGCAGCAACCAAGCGCCGCCAGACATGCAGAAGTTCGCGGCGATGTCCATCCTTATTTCGCTGCCGGTGATGGTTCTGTTTTTCATGTTCCAGCGCTACTTGGTGGGCGGCCTGGCGGCGGGCGCGGTCAAGGGCTGAAAGCGTTTGGTTCGACAAACGGGGGAAGAAGGGGACGTGCCGCTGGGCGCGCCCCTGCTTTGTTTGGCGGCTGCTACTGGTTGAACGCTGCTGCGGTCAGGTCGTCAATCAGGGGCGTTCCGGCAAAGTTGCAGGTCGGCGCTTCTGGGATGAAGCCATCGCGGATGACGAGCATGGGCGCAGTGGGGTTGAAATAGTTGTAGACCGTGCGCGACACCTCGGCGATCAGCGGCAGCGACTCGGTGAAGTTTAACCACTCCGGCTGGTGCAGCATCATGGTGATGATGTAGTCGCCGCCCGGCGTGAAAAAAACCGCTGCGTTACCGTGGGTGTCGCTGATCCAGCCGTGCTTATGCGCGACGCGCGTATCAGCCGGCACGCCTGCTTTGAGCAGGGCGTCAACAGTGTTGCTGCTCATGACATGCAGCATCTGACGGCACTCGCGCGGCTGATAAAGGCCGTCAAACTGTTCCAGCAGCGGGCCGCTTTCCTGGTAGGCGCAGCGGTAAATATCGGCCAGCAGCCAACCCATCTCGTCAACAGTGAGCTGGTTGGAAGGGTCAGGATTGGCCTTGACCTGATCAGCGGGTGTGGTAGGCAGCGGAATGGGCGCGGGCGGCGGGGCAGGAGTCGCGCCGGGGATAGTGAAGGGCGCTGTCAGAAAGGTTTTCTGCAGGCCAAGCTGACGCAGGAAGCTGGTGACTTCCCACGCGCCCTGGTAATCGCTACCGGAGCCGATCACGCTCAGCAAGCGGTTGGTGGCCACGTTCTCGCTGCAGATCATCGTGTTCGCGATGTCTACCGCCAAACGCGGCTCTGGCGGCGCATTGAGGGCGGCGTACAGGCGGGCCAGAATGGCTATTTTGTTGATGCTGGTGCCGCTGAAGGCGTACTCACTGCCGAATGAGAACGCCTCGCCTGTTTGCAGGTCTACGACAAAAAGCGCGCCGAAGCGGTTGGTCAGCGGGTCGAAGCCGCTGCTCAGAACCAGGTTCCACAGTTGGCTGCTTAAGTCCGCAAATGTCGGACTGAGCGGAACCGGCGCGGCGCCAGGCGGCGCGCTGAGCTGAACTGCTGGCGGAGTTGGGGTAAGCGTGGGTAAGTTGAAGCGCGTCTGCGTAATTGCTGGCAGGCTGAACAGATCACCCTGGACAGTGAGCAGGTCGCGCGCTACCCAGCCGTAGCCGTTCGGGGCTTGGGGAAAGCGGATTTGCACCCACGGCAGTTGGGTGTGCCAGCCAGTGATCTCGTAGCGCTCCCCTGCCTGGGCCACCCCAATACGCGGATAGTCCACGCCAGGCCCGAAGCGAATGTTTACCTCACCCTGAATCAGGCCGATCACTGCGGCGCTCAACGTGGGCGAGGGTGACGGCGTGGGCAGCGGCGCGGATACTGCCTCTGGAGGGACGGCAACGCCCACAGCCGCCCCGGCTGGAATGGTCGGCGTGGCAAACGACGCTGTCGGGTTAACCACCGATGTTGAGAAAGGCACCGCGCTCAAACTGCCCTGGGTCCGCACCAGATCGGCGAAAACCCAGCCGATCGGCTGGCCGGTGACTGGATCGGCCAGCAGCAGCCAGGGAAAGAACTCGCTGCGGCCGATGACGGGATAGCGAGCGCCGGCGCGAATTTCGCCGACCAAATCCGACGTGACGTCTGGCGCGGCGCGCAGATTGGCCTGGCCCACAGCTTCAGCGGTTGTGGGCGCGTCCTGGGCGGCGGCCAGCGCTGCGACCAGCAGCAGGCAGGCGCTGAGCATGATGAGGGCTGGACGAGCGAGGCGTGCGTTCAAAGCCACAGCAAGACAGTCTCCTCACAGCAAGTTACAAGCCGAGGCATTATAGCAAGGGCGGCTGACCAGCGGAATCGTCAAATCAGCGCTATTGACAGGCGATCGTTCTCTGCTACAATGATTTTCACGCCGGCCGAAGTGGCGGAATTGGCAGACGCGCTACGTTCAGGGCGTAGTTCCCTTACGGGAGTGTGGGTTCGACTCCCACCTTCGGCACACGCGAAGAAACAGTCTGGTTGCGGCCAGGCTGTTTTCTTTGTATAGTCAGGCTGAACAGACTCAGCGTCAGACAGCGAGCGTATGGCTGAGACCTCACAGCAGCGCCAGCACCAGGAGCGCCAGCGCACCCGCCAGCTTTCGGGTGTGCAGGTGATGTTTGCTGTCATCCTGGCGATTGGGCTGCTGCTGGCCATCAACTTCAGCAGCCGTATTGCGGCCAGTCAGCCGCTGCAAGAGGCCTATGCCCGCGTTCAGGCGGAGATCGAGGCGCTGCGGCGCGAACAGGCGGAGCTGATCCGCCAGCGCGATTACGTGCGCAGCGATGCCTACGTGGAAAAATGGGCGCGCAGCGAGGGTAAGATGGTGCGCCCAGGTGAGGTGCTGGTTATCCCCCTGCCGGTAAGCGAGCCAGCGGAGACGACCCCTACGCCTTCGCCTGGTCAAATGCAGGTTGTGGTCGAAACCGCGCCGCCGCGCCCCGAACCGTGGAAGCTGTGGTGGGCGCTGTTTTTCGACAGCCCGCCGCCATCCCCTTAAAAGTTGGCTTGATCCTCTGGTCGGTGTAAATACGGCGGCTGCGCGCCGGCCAGCGCAGCGACTCGCGCTGGCACAGCTTCGTCGCTGGCGGTCAAATGCTGGCCAGGGTGGGCGAACGTCAGCCGCACCACGCCGAGCGCGAACACCTCACCCAGCGGCGACTGCACGCTGCTGGTCAGCTGGCCAGCCGGGCGGCCCTGATACAGAAGCGGGGCAGGGGCAGCGACCATGCGCTCAAGTTCGAGCCGCACCAGCGTCTTCGCCAGCCGGCCGCGGCTTTCCATGCGGGCGATGATCTCCTGGCCGGTGTAACACCCTTTGCTGAAGCTCACTTCGTCCCACAGTCCCACTTCAAGCGGCAGAAAATCGGCGCTCAGCTCGCGGCCCACGCCGGGCAAACCGGCGCGAATGCGCAGGGTGTTATACGTCAGAGCGCCGGCTGGTTTAAGGCCTGCATCTACCAACGTTTCCCACACAGCAGCAGCGCCTTCGTTTGGCACCACCAGCGACCAGCGGATGCCGCTGGCTGGCTTGCGGCTGGCTACCGTGACTGGCACACCGGCCAGTGTCGTGTCTGCTGCTTGCAGTTGGGCAGGGGCAGGCGGCGCGGCTGGCCAAAGGTCTGGCAGCAGCGCCGCAGCCCGGGGGCCGTGAACGTCGAACAGACGGTGCGAGGCAGCTAGATCAGTGAGGCGCACGTCATCGCCGAAGAAAACGTTGCGGCGCAGGTAGGCAGCCAGCTGTGTCCCGCGCCCGGGTTCGCCCAGCAGCAGCGCAAAGGCATCTAAATTGTAGACAGCAGCACGATCGAGTATGCGAGCGGCAGCATCAGTGAACACTGTGGATCGCCCCTCGCCGTGGCGCAGGCTGTTGAGATCGTTGGTAGAGATGCGGTGCAGCAGGTCGAGGCGGTGGTGTCCATCCAGCCGCAGACACGCCTCGTGCGAACGATCCATGACAACAGCATGTTCGAGTGCCGCCTTGTACTCGCCGGTTTCGCTGCCGTAGTGCAGTGGAACGCCGTCCGGCGCAAGCGCCGCGCCAAGAGCCTCATGGACAGTGCGCATCATGGCCGTCTGTTTCAGCCGCTGGCAGCCGGCTCGGCCAGCGCGCGGACGGCCGCGATCACATCTGAGTCGAGATCGGCAGCCGCAAAAGGCACATAGGACCAGCCGAGCGGCGCGGGGATACGCTTCGGCAGCAGGTAGACATAGGTGAACAAGACCGTCTTGGCGTCACCGTGATCCTGCACGTTAATGGCCGACGGCGGCAGGAACGAGCCTTCAAATGGGCTTTCGCCGGGGCGGGCCAGCAGATCAGACGATGTCTCGATGCCGAGGCTCGCCTGCAGGTAGCTTAGCACGGCCTGGTGTGGGATTTCGCCGCTGGCCAGCGGCAGGCGCGCCAGCGACGAATCCGGCAGCAGCACGTCACCATCGTACATGGGCACTACTGCGGCGAAGCTCGTGATGCGCAGCGGCGCCTCTCCCCGGCCGCAGCGCGCGCGCTCACGCTGGACGATTTCCAGCAGCTCGGCAGCGGCCAGATCAACCAGGTCGTTGACGATGGTATAGTCGCACAGCGGCGCAAAAGCCATTTCAGTTGGAACGCGCTTCAGCCGGTTGGCAATTTCCTCTTCGGAGTCGCCGCGGTCGCGCATGCGCTGTGCCAAGGCCTCAAGCGTCGGCGGCTTGATGAACACCAGCACGCTGTTATTCGGATAGCGGGAGCGAATGTAGGTAGCGCCCAAGACCTCGACATCGGCAATCAAGTCGTGGCCGTTCTGTATGGCGTCCTCAACAACGCCGCGGGGAATGCCGTAATAATGCTGTTTGCTGTGGATTTTCTGCCACTCAAGCAGCTCGCCTGTCTCAATCATGCGAACAAAAGTTGGGATGTCTATGAACAGGTGCTCGCGGCCGTGTTGTTCACCGGCGCGCGGCGGCCGGGTGGTGGCGGTGGCGAGCTGGCTCAGGTTGTCGCTGTGGGACAGCACATGCTTCATCAGCGTGTTCTTGCCTGAACCTGGCGGGCCGATAACGATAAACAGCAGGCCTTGGCGGCGTTCTGAAAGCGTCACTCCGCGTATCCTCACTGGCATGCACAGACAGTTGCGTCCAGTTTAGCAGACGCGCCCAGCTGCGGCTACAGCCAGGCTGCAAAACGGGCAGGCTCTGCTGCTCGAGCCTGCCCGTGCAACGCGGTCACAGCGGTGTTGTCCGGGCGCTATGGCCCGACAGTGGCTGCGTTGACCTGAATATCGGTGACATACCAGCCATCGCTTGAGGATGCGCCGGTTTGCAAGCGGAAGCGCAGGTTGACAAAGCGCAGCGTCCGGTACGCGCTCAGGTTGTGCTGGCGGAGCTGCCACAGATTGGGGTTGGTGTCGCTCCAGAATGTGCCATTCCAGGTAGCGCTGCAGGACGCGCCAGACGGACATGTCCAGCCGTCGAATGCCGTTGAACTCAGGTTGTTGCGCGTCCAGGTGAAGCCGCCATCGGTAGACACCTCGACGTTGGCTGAGCCGTCGCTGTTGATCTGGTAGCGCGTGTAGTATTCAACGGCCGGGCGGAAAGTGCCTCTCAGGTCAAGCGGCTGCCGGAGGATCAGCGACGAGTTGCCAAACGGTATCGAATTGACCACCGGGAACAGGGCCGGGTTCGAGCCGGCGCGCGGGCTGTCGGTGAACGAGAAGTTGCTGCGGCCGGCGGAGAAGATCAGCACAGCATCGCCAGACTTCTCGTACCACTCCAGAATCAACTCGTAGCGCGGCAGAGACGGGTTGGCGTTTTCGGTGAATTCCACCGAACCGATAGACACGTAGCGACCGGTATCCTGCCAGTACTGGATGATGTTCCAACCGGGCGGCACGCTGGGATAGCCAGGCGGCGGCGCGACACCGTCCTTGTAGCGCCAGCGCAGACGCACGCCGTCGTCGCTGATGGTGATGAAGGTGTACTCGCCGCTGCTTTGGATGGTGACATCGCGTTTGAAGCGGGCGGCAAAAGTGTCGAACCAGGTGTTGTTGTTGATTCCGCCCCAAGTTGGGTTGAAGCTAGCGCCTGGCGGGCGGCCGCTGCCCAGGTCGAGGTAGATGTCGAGCGCGGTCATCTTCAGGTCGCGGTGATCTGTTGACGGCGGGCGCTCGGTAAGCGTGGCGAAATCGGTGTAAAGCACCTGGTTGAAATGCGTTGTGGTGCTGCAGGCCGAGCCGCGCACGCGCTCGCAGTCGTAGAACGTGCCGTCCCAGAAGTGCGGGCCAAGGTCGGCCGGGCCGCCGCCAGAGCCGCGCCACTGATCAGGGGCCAGTCCCCAGATGCCCTCGGCAATCCAGTTGCCCAGGCTCTGGGCTGGGTCGAAGAAGGGCAGGCGTATCGGCAGCGGCTGGCGGTGTTCGAAGCTGATGAGGTCAATATACCAGCCGTCGCGGGTGTTGCTGCCAGCGTAGGCGTCCATCACCCAGCGCACGCGGATGCGGCGGCCAGTGTAGCCGCTTAGGTCAATTTGCTCGCGTATCCACGTGTCCACCCGGCTTGAGCCGCGGCGGCTCCAGACAGTCGTCCAGTTATCCCAGCCTGTGCGGCGCTCGTAGTTGGTCTCGGTTGCGCTGCGGGTGTACGAGGCGTTTTCCGTGCTCACCTGAACGCGGATGGCGTGGCTGCTGCCGATGTTATAGCGATTCCAGAAGTACAGCGTGGGCCGGTTGCCGCTGGTGACGCTGCGCAGGTCTATGATGCGCATCATCTCCAGCGGGGCGAACGTCTGCACTGTGGTTGAGGTGTCCTGCGGCGGGCTGTCGTGGAAAGCGTTGACGCCGTTGCGCCGGTCGTAGCTGACTGCGGCCCACGTGCCGCCCGTGTGCCAGCGCTCCCACCAGTCGGTTTCAGCATCGTCGGTGTAGCGCGTGTTCTGCCCGGCGCCAAACCCGGTGTTCACGCTGGGATCCCACAGCCGGTGCGATTCCTCGGTGTAGTCGCGGATGCTGATGCTGTCCACGTACACGCCGTCAGCCACCGAAGTCGGGCCGCCGCTGCGCGCGTCCAGCCGGAAGCGGATGAGTATGTCGTCATCTGTTTTGTTATCGGTTATCAGCGTGCCGGCCTGCAGGAAACTCAGGTCAATTTCGATGCGCTCCCAGGCTCGCTGGATGTTCGTGCCGGCTGCGTAGTAGTAGGCCCACGCGACGCGCCAGTCGCTCGGCCCTGGGTTGGGCGATTTTGTCCACTCGACGAGCAGGTTGTCGGAGTTGCTCAGCTCGCGCCGGAACCAGAAGGTGAGCATCGGCCGGTTGGCGGGCGCAACCTGCGAGTTGCCGCCGGCGGGGTTGTTCTCGAAGAACTCGTTGCGGTTGGCCGGCGTGTCGTTGTTCAGGTCAATGAAGTAGCGCAGCTCCATGTACGGCTCGGTGTTGTGGACGTAGTTGCCGTTAGGGCTGTCAGCAAACGAGAAGCGGCTGCCCAAGTGGCCGGGCACGGTGTCAGTCACGGCCCACTGGCCCAGCCAGTTACCACTGCCGTTTTCGGCGTTGTCGAAGAAGGGATAGTTCGTGAACTTCTGCCGCCCAACCCGCTCTAGGTAAATCTCGTCAATGTACCAGCCGTCGCGCTCGTAAGCGCTCTGAGGCACGATCATGGCGAAGCGCATGCGGAAAGGCTGTGTGTTCCAGTTGGGAACGCTAGTGAGCAGCACCTCCCGCAGCCGCCAGGTCAAGTCAGTCTGCGAGTTGGACGCATTGTACGGCACCAGCACTTCAAAGGTGTTCCAGTTGTCAGGGGTTAAATCGTGCTGGTCGCGGGTCCACTGCAGAGCGAGGGTAGTGCGCCGGCCGATGTCATAGCGCATGTAGAACGAGATTCGTGGCGGCCCGTCGTCACCGTCGGCGTCAGGGATCATGCCGCCGGTGAGGTCAACCCAGCCGTTGAACTCGACGTAGTGCACGCGCGGGCTGGAGTCGTTGCCCTCATAGTTACGGTAGTAGATGTCGCCGGGGCTGTCGTCCCAGCCCATGTCGCCCCCGCCGCCGGTGAGACCGCCGGCGCTGGTGAGCGCCCAGCGCCCGCTGGTGATGAAATCGCGCGCCTGGAAGGGGTTGTTAAGGTTCCAGTAGCTGCCGCAGGTGGCCTTGCTGCCGCTGCAGACAGTGAAGAAGCGGCTGTTGGTGTTGAAGTCGGCTACCTGCACATCGTCCACATACCAGCGCCGGTTGCTGCCGCCGCCGTTGTTCTCCATCACGAAACGGAAGGTGAGCTTGCGCGTGGCATAGCCGGAGACATAGGGCACCAGGTCAATTACGTTGCGCGTCCAGGCGTAGTTGGTAGTGCCGCCGCTGCGCAGCGGAATAGACTGCCAGTTGCGCTGGGCTGGGTCGGGGTGGTATTCAGCGATTTCCAGCCACACACGGGTTCCAGCCGACAGATCCCACACGTCCCAGAAGGCGAGCTTGGGCGAGACCAGGGCGGAGAAATCCACCGAGCCGCGCAGCTCCAGATGGCAGCGCATGTTGGCAGGGAAGTCGCCGTCCTTGTCCTCGTCCCACATGAAGTCCTTGGAGTTGGCGCGTGTGTCGGCTGGCCGGCCCCAATTGCACACGGGCGTGCCGCCGCTCAGCGCCACGTCAGATGGGTTGGATGAGTTTGCGCCCTCAATGTCCAGGCGCAGCCGGGCGTCCCAGCCGCTGTCGTAGTAGTCAAGCTGAAGGACGTGGAAGCCCGGCGCGATAGTGCGCGTCACGCTGTAGGTGGTTGGGCTTTGGTCGCGCCAGTTGTCAATGATCAGGCAGTTCTTGGTCGGGTCACCGCCATCGGACTCGCCGTCCTGGTAGATGCGGCCGCTGCCAGTGGAGCCTCCCCCGCTGTTGACGCTGGCGCAGCCGGGTTCGTAGTTGATCCACAGGCGCACGCCATCGTCGGCGGTGGTGGTGAACGTTACGCGCACTGGGTCTGGCCCCTGGACGTAAATCTGGCGGGTGAAGCGAATGGAGAAGTTATCCTGTTGGAAGCCGACAATCGGCGCGTCCGTCCCCCAGTTGAAATCAATCTTGCCGCGGTAGTTGGGGCTAATCTGCTGGTTCCACAGCACGTAGACCGGTTCACTGGAGAGGGTGCGGTTGGCGAAGTATTCGCCGCGCCAGTCGTCGCTGCCGAGCCAGATGGTCTTGTCAGTGCGCCACCAGATCGGCTGGTCAATGGTGTCGAGCCAGGGGGCGTTGTGCGCATGGTCTGTTACTGTTGGCGGCGGCGTGTGCGTCGGCGTGTTGGTGGGCGGCACCGGCACCTTCGTATTGGTTGGCGTGGGGGATGGGCCGGCGGTTGGCGTGGACGTGGGCGGGCGGGGCGGGTTGGGCGGCACGGCGACATCGGCGGGTGGGTTAGCGGCCACCCAGGCGACTGTTGCCCAGAAATTGTCCCGGCTGCCCGCGCCCAGCGACAGGTCCTGCACGTCGCCGGGTTCCTGGCCCAGCAGGTTGTACACTGTGTTGCTGAATACGTTGCCGATGGCCGGGCCAGTAGCCGCCAGGGCCACGCCAAACATAATGGCGACCAGCACTAGAATGAGCGCGTACTCTACCAGCGCCTGGCCGGACCGGCTGCGTTTCAGGAGGGATTTTCCCTGTGTTATAACGAACATAGCATCGCCTCTCGTCCAATCAACCGCGACATGATTGGTTATCGTTACAATGCAGGCCAGTGGCGCGCAGCGCCTGTTCACCCTACTCTTAATGGTACTCGACTCGCGGCCTTTCGGGGTTTAATTTTGTCGGTGAGTTGTTCAAAAGCGTTTACAATTGGACTGGTTGCAGCCTGTCCGTTTAGCTGCCTGTATATTATGCTATTCACGACAAAAGATTAATAGGAGATAAAGTTACGCACATGACCGCAATAATCCTCGATGGCACCGTTGTAGCGGACCGTATGCGGGCGCAGATTGCCGCTGACGCAGCGCGTTTTAAGGCTGAGACAGGTTATGCGCCTGGGCTGGGCGCAGTGCTGGCTGGGGACGACCCGGCTTCAGCGCAGTACGTACGCATGAAACGCCGCGCTTGCGAAAAGGTGGGGATTGAGTCGGTGGCGCACACCATGACAGCAGAGAGCACACAGGAAGAGGTGGAAGCCGCTGTGCGCGCCCTGAACGACGACCCGCGCATTCACGGCATTCTGGTACAGCTTCCGCTTCCGCCCCAGATCAACGAGCAAAGCGTGCTGAGCCTGGTGAGCCTGGACAAGGATGTGGACGGTTTTCACCCAGTTAACATCGGCCGTCTGGCGATGAAGGGGCGCGAACCTACGTTTACGCCGGCTACACCGACCGGCTGCATGGTGCTGCTGCAGGAGGCCGGAGCACAACTTTCTGGCGCTAATGCCGTTGTGATTGGGCGCAGCAATATCGTTGGCCTGCCGATGGCGCTGCTGCTGCTGAAGGCTAACGCCACTGTAACTGTGTGCCACAGCCGCACGCGCGGCATCGCCGACATTGTGCGGCAGGCCGACATCGTGATTGCGGCCATTGGCCAGCCAGAGTATGTCAAGGGCGATTGGATCAAGCCAGGGGCCATTGTGATTGACGTGGGCACGAACCAGATCGAAGACCCCAGCGCCGAGAAGGGTTATCGCTTCGTTGGCGATGTTGAGTTCGAAACGGCGAAAGAAGTGGCTGGCGCGATCAGCAAAGTTCCGGGCGGTGTAGGCCCCATGACAATCACGATGCTGCTGCAGAACACGGTCAAGGCAGCCTGGCGCAGCCTGGAGCGTGAGAGGGCGGTGGGGTGAGCACACTGTTGATCAAAAATGCGCTGACCCTGGCAACGATGGACAACAGTCGGCGCGAAATTGCTGGCGGCGCGCTTTACGCCCGAGACGGCGTCATCGAGGCTGTGGGCACGCTGGCGGATATGCCGGCGCAGACCGCCGACGAAGTGTTTGACCTGTCAAACCATGTGGTCATTCCTGGTCTGATCAACACCCATCACCATATGTTCCAGAGCCTGACGCGCGTCTTTGCCCAGCAAAACGAGCTGTTTGACTGGCTGACCACGCTGTACCCGATCTGGAGCCGGCTAACGGGCGACGCAGTTTACACGGCAGCTAAGCTGGCGATGGCGGAGCTGCTGCTCTCTGGCTGCACCACATCCAGCGACCACCACTATATCTTCCCAAACAATGTGACGTTGGACGATGAAATCCGGGCGGCGAAAGAGATCGGGATCCGCTTTCACGCCGCGCGAGGGGCGATGAGCGTCGGCGAGAGCCGGGGGGGCCTGCCGCCGGACGCGGTGGTTGAAGACGAGGAAGCAATTCTGCGGGACATGCGCCGCGTAATCGAGATGTACCACGACAGCCAGCGCTACGCCATGCTGCGGGTGGTTGTCGCGCCGTGTTCGCCGTTCACGGTGTCGCAGGCACTGATGCGCGAAGCGGCGGCTTTAGCGCGCAGCTACGGCGTTCACCTGCACACGCATCTCGCCGAGAACATAAAGGACGTGGAGTACAGCTTAGCGCACTTTGGCCTACGGCCGGGCGCATATGCCGAGGATGTAGGATGGGTGGGCAGCGATGTGTGGCACGCCCACTGTGTCCAGCTTGACCAGGCGGAAATTGGTTTGTTTGCCCGCACCGGCACCGGTGTTTGTCACTGTCCCAGCTCCAACATGCGGCTTGCCTCCGGCATCGCGCCAATTCGCGGGCTGCGCGACGCGCGCGTGCGCGTAGGGCTGGGCGTAGATGGGTCCGCCTCGAACGACAGCGGACACCTGCTGGCCGAAGCGCGCATGGCGCTGCTGCTGCAGCGGGCCGGGGGCGACCCCGCGGCAATGTCGGCGCGTGAGGCGCTGGAGATCGCTACGCTGGGCGGCGCTGCGGTGCTGGGCCGCGACGACGTGGGCGCATTAGCGCCAGGCATGGCCTGTGACCTGGCTGCGTATCGGCTGGATGGGGCAGCATTCGCCGGCGCGCTGCACGACCCAGTAGCTGCGCTGGTGTTCTGCCAGCCACCGCAGGCTGATCTGACGGTGGTCAACGGAAGAGCAGTGGTGCGCGGCGGTGCGCTGCAGACGCTCGACCTGCCGCTGCTGGTGGAGCAGCACAACGCGCACTCCCGTCGTTTAATTCGAGGCGAATAATGCCGCTGTATCTGGGGGCAGCGTGCGCAGTATTTGACGACGGCGGGCGCGTGCTGCTGTCGCGCCGTGGTGATTTCAACGTCTGGACTTTGCCGGGCGGCCGGCTTGACAGCGGTGAAACGCTGATGGACGCAGCGGCGCGCGAGGTAAGCGAGGAAACCGGCATCATACCCCACATCGAGCGGCTGGTGGGCCTGTACTATGCGTCAGGCTGGGATCGGCTGACGGCGCTGTTTGCGGGCTGGCCGCTCGGCGGCAGTTTGAAGCAGCGTACCGCTGAAACGCGCGCCAATGCCTTTTTCTCACTCGACGCGCTGCCAGCGGTGGTGTGGCGTCCCCAGATGATTCACGATGCCTGCCTGCCGCAGCGCCCCCTGCCGCGAGTGCTTGAGACTAAACCCGCTGATTTGCGCCGCGCGCGCCGCAGGCTGGCGTGGCGCTGGGTGACCAATCTGTTAAGCGGGCGGCCCGAGCCGCGTCGAGCGCGTTTTCAGGTGAGCGCGGCAGCGGTGATCTGGGACGAGGCTTTTCGGCGCGTGCTGACGCTGCCGGGGCGACGGGGTCGTGTCTTGCCCCGGGTGCTGTGTATTGGCGGCCGCGCGCCGTGGGATGTCCTGGCGGATCGGCTGTGCCAGGAGCACGGCTTGGCGCTCCAACTGCACACGACTGGCGTCTGGCAGGACCTCGCGCGCGGCTGTATAGAGCTGGTGTTCGCCGCGTCCACGCCCGAGAGGAATGTACCCGGCGCGGCCGAGTGGTCTACTGCGCAGCACGCCGCCCTGGGAGACCGGGACCTAGCCTATCTCGAGCGTGTGCGCCCTGGGTTCGCTGCCGATCCGATCTGGACACTCATTCAAGACGACACCGTCGGCGATGAACACGTGTTCCTGTCGGGCGGAAATACCACATGAGCGCTGGGGCGCGTTAGGACAGTCAACACACGTATTCAACTATTCAACTGAGGAAACAAGAAATGGTCGAACAAACAGTGGTTGATCTTGTGAAGCGGCGGGTTGCTGAACAGCGTGACGATATAGTGGCGTTTCTGCGCGAGCTGTGCGCTATCCCCAGTATGGACAGCCAGATACGCGCAGTGGGGGAGCGCGCCGAAGCTGAGATGAAGAAGCTGGGTTTCGACGAAGTGTGGTGGGACCGCATGGGCAACATAGTTGGGCGCATTGGTGACGGCCCGGTGAAGCTGCTCTACGACAGCCACATTGACACTGTCGGCCTGGGCAATCTGGATGAATGGCAGTGGGACCCGTTTGAAGGCAAGGTTGAAAACGGGATATTCTATGCGCGTGGCGCCTGTGACGAGAAAGGCAGCACGCCGGGCATGATTTACGGCCTGGCGCTGGCAAAGGCGCTGGGGCTGTTGGAGGGTGTCACTGGTTATTACTTCGGCAACATGGAGGAGTGGAACGACGGCAGCGCGCCGCACGTCCTTGTTGAGGTCGAAGGCCTGCGGCCCGATCTGGTTGTCATCGGCGAGCCGACGCGGATGCAGGTGTACCGCGGCCACAAGGGCCGGGTCGAAATGCAGGTGGTGGCGCACGGCCGCAGCGCTCATGCGGCCAGCAATTTCCTGGGCGATAACGCGATCTACAAGCTGGTGCCGGTTATCGAAGCGATCAGCCGGATGGAGCCGCAGTTCAAGAACGACCCATTCCTGGGGCCGGGGCGGATCACTGTTACTGATATGAAGGTGCAGACGGCCAGCATCAATGCTGTGCCGAACGAGGCGCGCATCTACATAGACCGGCGCATGACGTTTGGCGAGGACGCCTACGAAGAACTGGAGCGCATCAGGCGGCTGATTGGCGGCCGGCCAGACATTGAGGCATCCATTCTGCGCTACGAAGAACCAAGCTACACCGGTTTTGTGTTCCCGCTGGACAAAATCTATCCGGCCTGGGCGTTGGCCGAGGATCACCCGTTTGTTCAGGCAGGAATGCAAGCCGGCGTGCTGCTGTGGGGCGCGGGCGCGCTGGAAGCGCCGGGCAAGTGGAACTTCTCAACAAATGGGACTTACTGGGCGGGCAAGGCTGGCATCCCCAGCATCGGCTTTGGCCCTGGCGATGAGATTCACGCCCACACCGTGATTGACCAGGTGAAGTTGGATGATGTGGTGCGCGCGGCCGAGTGGTACGCGCTGCTGCCAGGGCTGGTTGGTCAGAAGGAATAAACACCGCTCAGACGATGCCCTGATTTACTTGGGCGGCTGCGCAGTCAAAGCGCGTCTATCCACAGATGGCGGGCGCTTATCAGCGCCAAGGTCTTCAGTTAGGGCACGGCGCTCTTGTAGTCCGCGCTCTTGTGCCGACAGTGGTAGAATTCAGGGCGCTACTGCTCTATGGCGCTCTTAAGGAGACTTGTTCGAAATGCAAACGGATTTGCGGGGCCGCGACCTCATTACCACGCAGGAGTGGACGCGAGACGAGATCGATACGCTGTTGGATGTGGCCTGGGACCTGAAGCGCAAGCGCGCGACCGGTGAGCCGCATGCTTATCTGCGCGACAAAGTTCTGGCGATGTTGTTCTTTTTCACCAGCACCCGCACGCGCGCCAGCTTTGAAGCCGGCATGGCGCAGCTGGGCGGCCACGCCATGTTTATTGACAGCGAGACGACGCAAATCGCACACGGCGACACCGCCAAAGAAATTGGCGAAATCCTAGGCCGCTACAGCGACGGCATTGCCATCCGCCAGTGCGACTGGAATTTCGGCAACAAATACATCCGCGAGGTGGCGGCGGCCAGCCGCGTGCCTGTGCTAAACATGCAGTGTGATGTATATCACCCCTTCCAGATACTGGCGGATCTGATGACGATAATCGAGCGCTTCGGGCGTGACCTGCGCGGTCGCACGATCAACGTGAGCTGGGCCTATGCCGCCAGCTACCAGAAGCCGATCTCGGTGCCGCAGAGCCTGGTGCTGCTGATGACCCGCTTCGGCATGAACGTGCGCTTGACCCACCCGCCGGAGTACAAGTTGATGCCGGAGATCGTGGAACAAGCGAAGGAGAACACGCGCAGGAGCGGCGGCTCGTTTGAAATTCTGGACGACTTCGACGCTGGCTTCAAGGGCGCAGACATCGTGTATCCGAAAAGCTGGGGGTCGTGGCTGACAACGGAGGACAAGGAGGAGTCGGCCAAGATCGGCAGGAAGTACACTGACTGGATTACCGATGAGCGGCGCATGGCGCTGGCAAAAGAGCACGCTGTGTACATGCACTGCCTGCCCGCTGATCGCAATATTGAGGTCACGGATGCCGTCATTGACGGGCCGCAGAGCATTGTCTACGACGAAGCGGAAAACCGGCTGCACGTGCAGAAAGCAGCCATGCTGCTGACGATGCGTTAGTGGGGTTGCAGCAAAGAGCCGCCAGCGTTCAGCCCCAACGCTGGCGGCCGGTGGCTATTTGAAGTGGGCGCGAATCCAACAAGGGCCGCTCCAGGCGCATGATCATCACGCGAAACGGACGAATCGCGCTGCTGACCGCCATTCTGCTGCTGGCAGCAGCCGCCCGCATCCTGCACATCGGCGACCAGAGCCTATGGCTGGATGAAGGCATTGCTTACTGGAACCAGAAGCAGCCCGATTTGATTCACGAGCTGGCGACAAAGGATGTTCATCCGCCGCTGTATTTCGCTGCGCTGCGCCTGTGGGTTGACCTGACCGGAATTGCGCCGGTGGCGATGCGCATGTCGTCGGCGCTGCTGTCGCTGCTGAGCGTGGCTCTGGTGGCTGCGCTGGCGCACACGCTCAGCCGCAATCGTTCCAGCCAAGAGCGCACCCTCATCCCGCTGATTGCGGCGCTGTTGTTGGCGCTGTTTGACCCGGAGATTTCACTGGCGCAGGACGTGCGCATGTACGCGCTGCGGACGTTGGAGACGCTGCTGGCCGTTTACTGCTACTTCCAGTTCACGCGCCGCCCGCGCGCGGCGTGGGGCGCGGGGCTGGCCGTCGCGCTGACCGCTTTGCTGCACACACACTACATTGGCGCGTTCATGCTGCCTGTCCTCGGCCTGCATGCGCTGATCTTCCAACACGGGCGCGTGCGGGCGCTGGTCATCGCGCTGATGGCGCTCAGTGTTGGCTTGTTTCTGCCGTGGTTCACGGCGTATGGCTGGAATCAGCGGCTCAACGACACTGGCATCATGGCTGCCCTGCCCAACACCTGGCAAACATTCGTCGAAATCGGTCACAAGTACTTCAGCCAGATGTGGCCGGTGATGTTCGGCCTGCTGCTGCTGGGCGTGGTGATGCTGGAATACGAGGGCGAACGCATCCGAATTCGCTGGCAGCCCTTTGCGAGCAGCGCGCTGCTGCTGCTGTGGTTTGGTCTGCCGGTTGCGCTGACAGTGGCCGCCAATTTCTTCTACGATTTCCTCTCGCCCCGGCGTATCCTGCTGATTTCTCCTGCCATCGCCATCCTGACAGCGCGCGGCCTGGGGAATCTGCGCCACCCGGCGCGGGGCTTCCTGATCGGCGCGATTGTGGTGTACAGCCTGGCCACCGTTGACGACTATTATCCCAAAGCGCCCTGGAATGCTGTTGGCGCGAACCTCGCGCGCTACGCTGCGGCTGATGAACTGGTACTGATGGAGATTTACCGGGACGATTTCACGTTTGACTATTATGTAGACTATTTGCTGTCGCCCGACACGCCGCGCGAGTCGTTCCGGCGCTGGCGCGAGGATCGAGCGGACGAGTATCCTGGCGCGCTGATCGCGCAGATGCAGGCCGCGCCGGCGATCTGGCTGGTGCACTGGAGTCCTGATGACTCGGCGTTCCGCTTCCTTGAGCAAACCGGGCATGTCCAGACTGCCCTGATGACTGTAGATCACTGGGGCAATGACCTCAACCTGTATCGCTTCGACCAACTGCCCGACGAGGCCGTGGCCGGATTTGCCAATGGTATGACGCTGCGCCGTGTTGAGATCGTGGACGAGCGCGTTGATCTGTGGTGGAGCGCCGACGCGCCGCTGGCGCTGGATTACACGACTTCAGTGTTTCTGTTTGACGCGGCGGGCGCGCTGGTGGCGCAGCACGACGCATTTCCGTTCGAGAACGCGCGCCCGACGACGATGTGGGCGGCAGGCGAGGCCATTTACGACCCGCATCCGCTCGATTTGGGCGAGCTGCCGCCGGGCGTATACAGCGTCAACGTGCAGGTGTACACGTATTTCGACGGCCAGAAACAACCCACACTGGACGGTGATCCCTGGGTGGCAGTGGGGACTATTGTGCGGTGAGCTTGAACAGCGCTGCGCGAGAGCGCTGCAAGGCGGCGGTTTAGGTAGAATAGAGTAAACGCAGCTTATCTTCTCCAGAGAGCTAATCTTTATGATCGATAAACTGGCTATCGTTGCCATTGGCGGCAATTCGTTGATAGAGGACCCTAAGCAGCCCGGCATCGCGCATCAATGGGCTGCGGCGCGCAAGACATGCGAGCACATCGCGGACATGATCGCAGACGGATGGCAGGTGGTGGTGACGCACGGCAACGGCCCGCAGGTCGGCTACATCCTGCGGCGCGGCGAGATCGCTGCCAAAGAGGGCGGCATCCACGATGTGCCGCTCGATCTGATCGTGGCTGATACGCAGGGCAGCATCGGCTACATGCTGCAGCAGGGACTGGACGACGCGCTGCGGCGGCGCGGCATGAACCGCACCTGTGCCACGGTGATCACTCAAGTGCGCGTAGATGCTGATGACCCTGCCTTTCAGAACCCGACCAAGCCAATTGGCGGCTTCATGACCGAGGCCGAGGCGCGGCGCTTTGAGGCGGATGGCTGGCAGGTGATGGAAGACGCCGGGCGCGGCTGGCGGCGGGTGGTAGCCTCGCCCACGCCGCGGGCTATCCAGGAAATCAACGCGATACAGGCGCTGATGCTCAGCGGCTATGTGGTGGTCGCCTGTGGGGGCGGGGGCATACCAGTGGTGCGCCAACCAGACGGAAGCCTGCGCGGGGTGTATGCGGTCATTGATAAGGATCGCGCCAGCGCGCTGCTGGCGCTGACGCTGCGCGCTGATCTGCTGATGATCTCTACAGGCGTTGAGAAGGTAGCCCTGTACTTCAACACGCCGCAGCAGCGCGACCTGGATCGGCTGACGCTGGCAGAAGCGCGCCAGTATATGGCTGAGGGCCATTTTGGCGTGGGCAGCATGCTGCCCAAGATCGAGGCGGCGGCGGAATTCGTGCAGAACGGCGGGCCACGCGCGGTCATCACAAATCCCACCAACCTGACACGGGCGCTGCGCGGCCTGACTGGCACACAGGTCGTTCCGGCATAAGGCAGAAGCGATGGCTGACGTTCTCGAACTGCGCTGTCCCTTGTGCGGACGCTCGTACCGGCCGGACGAGGTGATGTACACCTGCCCAGTTTGCGGCGAGGTAGGCACGCTCGATGTGCTGTACGACTACGATGCGCTGAGGCACAGGCTGGGTCGTCACAGGCTGGCGCACACTCCTGACACCGGCATGTGGCGCTACCGGGCGCTGCTGCCGCTGGCTGCCGACGCAGCGCTTCCACCCCTGCGCGTAGGCTGGACACCGCTGTATGACGCGCCGCGGCTGGCTGCTGACCTAGGTGTGGCGTGGGCGTGGGTGAAGGACGAGGGGCAAAACCCAACAGCCTCACTCAAAGACCGCGCCAGCGCGCTGATCGTGGCACAGGCACAGGAGCTTGGTTTTCGTATAGTCAGTGCGGCCAGCACAGGCAACGCCGCTGCTGCGTTAGCTGGCTTAGCGGCTTCGGTAGGGCAGGATGTCATCATCTTTGTGCCAGCCAGCGCGCCAGAGGCCAAGATTGCGCAGCTTCTGGTCTACGGTGCGCGAGTGCTGCTGGTCGAAGGCACTTATGACCAGGCTTTTGACCTTTGCTTTGCGCTGTCGCTTGAGCGCGGCTGGTACTGCCGCAACACGGGCGTCAACCCTTACACTGCCGAGGGCAAGAAGACCGCTGCTTTCGAGATCGCTGAGCAGATGGCGTGGCGCGTGCCCGATGTCGTAATCGTCAGTGTGGGCGACGGCAACATCATTGGCGGCGTTCACAAAGGCTTCACTGATCTAGAACGCCTGGGCTGGATAGAGCGGATTCCACGCTTGATCGGTGTACAAGCAGATGGCAGTTCAGCGCTGGTAGACGCCTGGCGGCGCGGCTTGAGCGCCGCGGAGATGGTTCCGATGTCCGCTGATACCGTCGCCGACAGCATCTCCGCCAGTTTGCCGCGCGACCGGTTGAAGGCGCTGCGCGCTGTGCGTGAGACAGATGGGGCGTTCGTGGCTGTGAGCGACACACAGATTGTTGCTGCGATTCCGCAGCTTGCCCGGCTGACTGGCGTGTTTGCGGAACCAGCGGCGGCGGCAGTTTACGCTGGCGCGCGGGTTGCAGTACAATCGGGAATGATTCAATCCAGCGAGCGCGTGCTCTTGCTGATCACGGGAAGCGGGCTGAAAGACGTCAGGCGGGCGCAGGAGGCGGTGGGTGAGGCCGTGCGTGTGCCACCAGACCCGGACGCAGTCAGGCAGGTCCTGAGCGATTTGTGAAGAGGCTACATGAGCGAAAGACCACGTTATTCGATTGTCGCGCCGATTTACAACGAAGAGGGCAATATCCACGTGCTTTACGAGCGCATAAGCGCCGTGATGGACTCTACTGGCGAAAGCTGGGAGCTGGTAACTGTTAACGATGGCAGCCGCGACCGTTCGCTGGAGCTGCTGCAGGAACTAGCGGCGAAGGACTCGCGCGTCAAGGTGTTGAATTTTGCGCGTAATTTCGGCCACCAGATCGCCGTTACAGCCGGCCTAGACCACACCAGCGGTGACGCGGTAGTAGTTATTGACGCTGACCTCCAGGACCCGCCGGAGATGATCTTGGAGATGATCGAGCGCTGGAAAGCCGGCTATCACGTGGTTTACGCTGTGCGCGAGGAGCGCAAAGGCGAAAGCTGGTTCAAGCTGCTGACGGCGAAAATCTTCTACCGCCTGATCTACCGAATTACCGACGTGGATATTCCGATGGACACCGGCGATTTTCGTCTGATGGACCGCAAAGTGGTGCATGTGCTGACGTCCATGCGCGAGCACAACCGGTTCATTAGGGGTATGACAAGCTGGATTGGTTTCAAGCAGACTGGCATACACTACATCCGCGATGCGCGCCATTCAGGGGAAACGAAATACCCTCTGAAAAAAATGGTTCGCTTTGCCATGGACGCTATCACTGGTTTCTCCTATTTCCCACTCCAGGTGATGATCTACGTCAGTTTCGTGCTGGGCGTGCTGGCCGTCCTGGCCGTGCCGATTATCGCTGTGCTGCGTCTGGTACTGGGCACAGGGTTCTTGGGCGGGCAGGTAACGACGATTGTGCTGCTGCTGCTGCTCAGCGCATTTCAGTTGTTCTTCCTGTTTGTGATGGGGCAGTATGTGGCGCGTATCTACGATGAAGTGCGCGGCCGCCCGCTGTACGTGCTGGCTGACCGCATCGGTTTCAACAACGATCAACGCGTGTTGGGCCCGACGCCAACCGAACAAGTCACTAGAGAGCCGTCCGGGAAGCCTTAGGGAGGGCGGAAGATGCCAGACAACGGCAACGACACCCATACGCGCGTTGATCTATACCGCCAGATCGTTCTGGAATACGAGCGCATCAATGCGGAAATCGCCGCGCTGTTCGCGCGCGGGGGTGGTTCTGACCATTTGACAGATGCAGATCGCACACGTTACCGCCAGCTATCGCGCCGGCGCGATGAACTGCAAAACGAAATGCGGTTGTTAGAACAGCAGCTGCTTAACGACGACAGCGTGGATTGAACGGAGCATCGTGTGATCACTGGACCCACCTTCGAAGAGATGCTGCACCCGTGGAAAATTGACCCGGCTACCCGCGCCCAGGCGCTGGCCGCGCGCACGGCTGATCCGCTTGACCCCATCAACCTGTACAACATTACATGGCGTGATCCTCAGAACAGAGTCTATCATCTGGTTTTGCCGGAGGCGCTGACTGGCGTCAAAGCGCCCATTGTGGTGCTGTACGGCCACGAGTTTCCTACGGGCAGTCACAAGGTGGGCGCAGCGTATTCGGTGCTGCTGGAAAAAGAGCTGTATGGCGAGGTAGACCCGTTCAAGCACACCCTGGTGTGGCCGTCAACCGGCAACTACGGCATTGGCGGCGCGTGGGTAGGCTGCCGCATGGGCTGCAAAAGTCTGGTTATCCTGCCGCAGGGGATGAGCCGAGAGCGCTTCGAGCGCATTGAAAGCTATGGCGCGAGCGTCATTAGGACAGTGGGGTCAGAAAGCAACGTCAAAGAAATCTACGACGAAACACACCGTCAGCGCGCAGCAGACCCTAACGTGCGCGTGCTCAACCAGTTTGAAGTAATGGGCAATTACCGATTCCATTATTTCGTGACCGGCAACACGATCGTCGAGCTGGCCGCAGAGCTGGCTGAACGCGGGGTTGGCAGCGGCCGCGTGGCGGCATTTGTCTCGGCGATGGGCAGCGGCGGGACAATTGCTGCTGGTGACCGGCTGAAACAGGTGTGGCCAGATCACCAGATTGTCGGCTTAGAGCCAATTCAATGCCCAACGCTGTACAGCAATGGCTACGGCGCGCATGACATCGAAGGCATTGGCGACAAACATGTAACGTGGATACACAACGTTCTCAATATGGACGCGCTCATGTGCATTGACGATCAGGAGTGCAAACAGGGGCTGCAGGTGCTGGCCGAGCCAGCAGGCCGGCAGACGCTGGTGGATCGCTACGGCGTTGATGCGGGCCTGGCGGAGCAGTTGGGCGAGGTTCTGGGCATCAGCAGCGTCTGCAATATCTTAGGAGCTATCAAGACGGCCAAGTACTATGGCTTCGGCAAAAACGATCTGATCGTTACTGTTGCCACCGATGGCATGGATCGCTACTACTCCGTCATGGAGAGCATGGCCGAGTGTTACGGCCATCTAGACCAGGCAGCGGCGGTGGGGCGAGTAGAGCGCGTGTTCCATGGCCAGCGCACCGATTGGATAATGCGCGGCACGCCGGAAGCGCGGCAGCGCTGGCATAACTTAAAGTATTACACCTGGGTAGAGCAGCAGGGGAAAACAGTGGAGGAGCTGGACGCCCAGCGCGAGCCAGCCTGGTGGCAGGCGCACCAGGAAATGGTTCACGAGATTGACCGGCTGCTGCTGCAGCACCGCCAGGGCGAGATGAGCCGGGCGTGAAGCCATGTACCCTGAGGATCGCGTGCTGGTAGGCGTCATTAACCGCCAGCGGGATTTTCTGTGCGCCCGCGACCAGCATTGGTACCGTGTGCCTGTAAATCGGATGCCGCGCGGCGGCCTGTATTCCGACTACATAGCGTTCTTTCTCAGCGGCACGGTGTTTGGCGAGCACAGCGGCGGCGTTCACTATTACGCGCGGCGCACAGGCTTCGAACTGGCTTGCCGGCGTGATCTGCTGCCAGAAGAGGCTGCCCATCCGCGCGCCGATGTTGTGTACTACAAGCTGCAGTTTGGCGCGCTGTGCGAAAAGCGGCCTCCTGTGGTGAACAGCGCGCGGCGTCCAGTGACGTTTATACTGACAACCTGGGAGCGTTTCGAGCGCGCGCGCTGCATTAGTGAGTTATACGGCGCGTTGGACAGATACGACCTCCACCGTGTGCGGCGCAAATGAAGGCCCGCACCTGCGGCGCGCAAGATGAGACGCATTTCTAGCAGCAAAGAGAGCGAACGGGCAGCAGATGCGCAGGGTTGGCGAACATGCTGATCACTAACGGAACGCTGATCACGTGGGGTAAAGCAAATGCGGTTCTGCCAGATCACGCAGTATATATTGATGGAGGCCTGATACAGGATATCGGGCCAAGCCATGTGCTGGAAGCGCGCTACCTCGACGCGCAGAGGTTAGACGCCCGCGGCCAGCTTGTGATGCCGGGGAACATCTGCGCGCACACCCATTTCTACGGCGCGTATGCCCGCGGCCTGGCGATTCCCGGCCCAGCGCCGGCGGACTTTCCAGCTATTCTGCGCCGGCTGTGGTGGCCGCTGGACAAGGCGCTTGACCAGGACGCGGTGCGCGCCAGCGCGCTGGTGTGTCTGGTTGACGCTGTCAAACATGGCACAACGACGCTGTTTGACCACCACGCCAGCCCAAACTGCATCGAGGGCAGCCTAGACGTTATCGCTGACGCTGTGGAACAAGCTGGTTTGCGGGCTGTGCTGTGTTACGAGGTGACAGATCGCAACGGTGATGACCAGATGCGCGCCGGCATCGCTGAGAATCTGCGCTTTATGCGTGTCGGCCAGTCGCGGCAGACAGTGCGCGGCACGTTTGGGCTGCACGCCAGTCTGACCCTGAGCGACGATGCCCTGCAGGCTTGCGCCGACGCCGCGCCAGCAGACGCTGGTTTTCATATCCACGTGGCAGAGCATGAGGCCGATGAGGAAGACAGCCTGCGCCGCAGCGGTCAGCGCGTCGTGCAGCGGTTGGACGCTTTCGGCATCTGGCGTGAGCGCACGATTGCCGCGCACTGCGTCCATATAGACGAGGCTGAGCGCGATCTGCTTCAGGCGCGCGGCGTGTGGATTACGCACCAGCCGCGCTCCAACATGAACAACGCCGTTGGCACGGCGGCGGTGGACGGGATGCTTGCGCGGGGCATGAAGGTGTGCCTGGGCAACGACGGCTTCAGCAACAACATGTGGGCCGAGTGGAAAACAGCTTACCTGCTGCACAAAGCTGCTCACCGAGACCCGCGCTGTGCCAACGGCGCTGACATCGTGCGTATGGCCGTGTACAACAACGCGCGGCTGGCGGAGCAGTTCTTCCCTGGCGCGCCGCTGGGTGAGCTGTCTCCTGGCGCGCGGGCTGATATTATTTTGGTAGACTATCGCCCGTACACGCCGCTGACGGCCGGTAATCTGCCGTGGCACATCCTGTTTGGCTTTGAGGCCTCTATGGTGACGACCACCGTTGTCGCCGGGCGGGTGTTGATGCGCGATCGGCATCTGCTCACGCTGGACGAAACCGAGATTGCGCGGGAGGCGCTGGCGCTGGCCCCCGCTGTGTGGGAACGTTACACAGCGCTGGCGAGCAGCGCTCTTTAACTCTCTAAACGGACGAAGGAGAAAATGGCTCAAGACCGAGGTACAGTGATCATTGTGGCTGTGCTGGGAGGCACTGGCAAGGAAGGCTCTGGTCTGGCGATGCGCTGGGCGCTCAATGGCTACCAGGTGATCATTGGCTCGCGCGATGCTGAACGGGCTGCCAGCCGCGCCGCTGAGATGAACGCCATATTGGGTGGGGATTACCTCACAGGCCTGGAAAACGCCGCTGCCGCTGCCGCGGCTGACGTGGTTGTGCTCAGTGTGCCTTACAGCGCCCATCGCGCTACGATCGAGAGTGTGAAACAGCACTTGAACGGGAAGGTTTTAGTGGATTTGACTGTGCCGCTCAACCCGCCTAAGGTGCGTGTCGTGCATCTGCCTGAGGGTAAGGCAGCCGCTCTGGAGGCCCAATCGCATGTGGGCGACGGCGTGCGCGTCGTCGCAGCTTTCCAGAACGTGAGCGCCGAGAAACTCGCCCAGCCAAACGCTCCGGTGGACTGTGATGTGCTGGTGTGCGGCGACGACGAGGCTGCCAAAGCCGATGTTATCCGGCTGGCAGAGGCGGCCGGCATGCGCGGCGTAGACGCTGGCCCGCTGGCTAACGCTGTGGCAGTCGAGGCGCTGACGCCAGTGCTGCTGCACATCAACAAGAAATACGGCGTTAAAGGGGCCGGCATCCGCATCACCGGCCTGCCGTGATGTGAACAGCACTGCGAACTCGGTTGTTATTAGTCCTTTGCCGGGAATACCGCTGATCAAGCCCGGCGATGACCTGACGTCTGTGATCCTGGATGCGCTCTGGACTGGCGGCACAGACTTGCGCACAGGCGACGCGCTGGTGGTCACGTCTAAAATTGTGTCGAAAGCGGAGGGTCGCATAGTCAATCTGGCGGATGTTGTTCCTTCCGCCGAGGCCGTCCGGTTGGCAGTGATTACTGGCAAAGACCCTCGCGTTGTGGAATTGGTGCTGCGCGAGAGCGTGGCGGTCTCGCGGGCAGCCCCGGGCGTTCTGGTGACCCGCCACCGGTTGGGGTTCACAGCCGCTAACGCCGGCGTTGACCAGTCGAACCTGGAGCAGGGAGACGAACGCGCTCTGCTGCTGCCGCTTGACCCAGATGCATCCGCGGCCGCGCTGCGCGAACGACTGCGCGAGCGAACAGGAGCAGCACCCGCAGTCGTCATCAGCGACTCGCAGGGGCGGCCGTTTCGGATGGGCGGGATAGGGGTGGCTTTGGGAGTAGCTGGAATGCCCGCGCTTGTGGACCTGCGCGGCAAGGCCGATCTCTTTGGCCGCACATTGAAAATCACGCTGCAGGCTTACGCCGACTTGGTGGCGTCAGCGGCCCAGTTGGTGACAGGAGAAGGAGCAGAAGGCTGGCCAGTGGTACTTGTGCGTGGGCTGCGCATCCCGCCAGGCGAAGGCCGCGCCAGCGATCTTTACCGAAAGCCTGAACACGACCTGTACGCCTGAGCCAACACGTTTCTTACGCTGCTGCGGTAGGCTAGCAATGAGACTAACAAACGATCCAAGCGGTCAGCGAGCGGCCGCTGTGCTGGACGCTATCAAACAGCGCCGATCTGTGCGAAGCTATCGGCCGGACCCCGTGCCGCGTGAAGTGTTGGAACAACTGCTGGCGGCGGCCATATGGGCGCCGTCGGCGCACAACAGGCAGCCGTGGCGTTTCGTTGTCGTGCGAACGCCAGCCGCGCGCGAGGCGCTGGCGCGGGCAATGGGCGAGCGCCTGCGCCGCGATCTGGCGGCTGATGGCGTGCCAGCCGACGCGGCTGAAAACGACGTGAAGCGCTCATATGTCCGCCTGCTGGCAGCACCAGCGCTGGTGGTAGTGTGTTTGACATTGGCTGACATGGATGTGTATCCCGACGCACGCCGCCGGGATGCGGAACGCACAATGGCTGTGCAGAGCGCAGCGATGGCTGGACAGAATCTTCTGCTGGCAGCGTACGCTGTTGGACTGGGGGCGTGCTGGATGTGCGCACCGCTGTTTTGCCCTGATGTTGTGC
>DAOTWC010000062.1:0-8885 GCA_034435995.1 Anaerolineae bacterium
CGTTTTTCGATTTCGGCTCGTCGAAAGAGGCGGAGGGGCCGGCGCTGAACACCGGCCTGCTGGATCAAAAAGAGGGTTTTGGCGGTCGGGCGGTGGCGCACGATTACTACGCGCTGGCCTTGTAACGCAGCGAGAACCGCGCAATGAAAACGGTCTCTGTAGTCGTGCCAGTCTACTACAATGAAGGTTCGCTGCCGCTGCTCTACGAGCGGCTGACAGAGGCGGAGGCGCAGTTGGCAGCACGCGGCTGCGCGCTGGAGCTGATCTTCGTGGACGATGGCTCTGGCGACGGCTCGTTTGCCGAGCTGCTCAAAATTAAAGAGAAGCGGCCAGCCACGCGGGTGATCAGGCTGGCGCGCAACTTCGGCGCTGTGCGCGCTTCCAAGACAGGCCTGCACTTCGTGACTGGTGACTGTTTCATGTGGATTGCTGCCGACCTGCAGGACCCGCCTTCTATCATTCTGGAGATGATCGAACATTGGCTGAACGGCTCAAAATTCGTGATTGCCGTGCGCGCCGAGCGGCAGGACCCGCCATTAGCGCGGCTGTTTTCGGGCCTGTACTATTGGCTGCTGCGACGATTGGTGATCCCAGATTACCCGCGCGGCGGTTTCGACCTGGCGCTGATGGACAAGACTCTGCTGCCCTATATACGCGACAGCAGCAAGAACGTGAACACCCCGCTGCTAGCCTACTGGTTAGGATTTCAGCCGGTGGTGCTCAGCTATCACCGGCAGAAACGCCTGCACGGCAGATCGCGCTGGACATTCTGGAAGCGTTTCAAGTTTATGATCGATTCGCTGCTGGGCTTTTCAGTCTTACCGCTGCGGCTGATGTCGCTGGTGGGCGTGGTGGTATCGCTGCTGAGCTTCGGCTACGGCACGGTGGTCGTTGTCAACGCGCTGCTGGGTGTGCGCGATGTTGAAGGCTTCCCGACGCTAGTGGCCCTGCTCACGTTCTTACTGGGGCTGATTATCGTCATGCTGGGCATCATTGGTGAGTATCTGTGGCGCATTTTCGACGAGATCAACAAGCGGCCAGAGGTGGTGATTGATGAAATATATTGAGCGGCTCGACCGTCCCTTCACCCGCTTCCTGATTTCCGGCGGGATCAACACAGCGCTGACCTACCTCATTTACCTGGCGTTGGTCCCGTTCATGGCGTACACGCTGGCGTACAGCGCCTCATACGTAGCCGGCATTGTCATCGCCTATGTCATCAACACACGCTTCGTCTTTCAGGCCCGCATGCAGGCGCGCTCGGCCCTGCTGTACCCGCTGGTGTACGTGGCCCAGTACGCCGCCGGCGTGGTGCTGCTGGCCCTGCTGGTGGAGGCGCTGGGCGTGGACGAGCGCATCGCGCCGGCGGCTGTCATCGTGCTCACTATTCCGCTGACGTTCATCCTCAGCCGCGTGATTATCAGGGGCGGCCTGCGTGCCTAGCTCATGACTGCGCACTCCGACCGCCGCCTGGTGACCTACGCCGCCGCTGCGCTGCTGGTGCTGGCGCTGGTTGCCCTGCACACCCATCACTTTGCCGGGCGCAACTACCGCCAGGATGAAGCCTGGCTGGTCCATATGGCGCTGGAAAACACGCTGGTGGAGAACGTGCGCGCTGGCGCGATCGCCGACCACCCCGTTTCCTGGTACATCTTCTCCGATGTGTGGGTGACGCTGGCGGGCGACCGCGAGAGCATGACCCGCTTCTTCTCTACCCTGGTCACTGCGCTGGCGCTGGCGCTCCTGTTCCGGTTGGCGTCCGATCTGTTCGACACGCGCACAGCCCTGCTGGCGGTGTTCCTGCTGGGCACGTCGGCGTTTTTCCAGTTTCATGTCCATGAATTTCGCCCCTACAGCCTGCTGGTGATGGCGGTAGCAGGCCTCCAGCTTGCGCTGCTGCGCTGGCTGCGCCGCCCGGATTTCCGGCGGGCGCTGCTGGTGGTGGGGATGGGAGTGCTGGCGATCAACACGCACTTCTTCGGCTTTTACGCGCTGGGCGCGCTGGCGCTGGCGTTCGTTATCCTCGTGCGCTGGGATCGGGGCCTGTACCTGCGCGCTTTGGGATTGCTCGTTGCCATCTGCCTGTCGTTCCTGGGCTGGCTGCTGCCGTTCCTGCATGTGACGCTGGTGCTGGTGAGCGACGGTTTCAACTACAGCCTGACCACCAGTTGGGAGTCGCTGACTTATCTTGCCGACCGGATGCAGCTTAACCCTGCCCCACTGGGAACATTTCTGCTGCTGCTGGGGCTGACCGTGACGGTGGGCAGCCTGCGCGCCTTTACGCCGGTGCGCCCGTTCAGCGTCGCCCGCCTGCGCTTTGATCCTGAGTGGCGCAAATGGTACGGTCTGATTTTCGCGGCCAGCGTGCTGATAGCTGCCTTTGCTGTTAACCTGGTTTTTCAGCACGTCGTCCCGCGCAGCCTGATTATCATTCTACCGTCGCTGGCGCTGCTGCTGGCGTTCGCGCTGCGCGCGCTGCCCTGGCAGGCACAGATAATCGTGGTATTGCTGGTGACGCTGCCTGCTGTTTCCTATTTTCGTCGGTTTATTGCTAATGGGCCATACACCGAAATTGCGGCGTTCATGGCGGAAACTTATCAACCTGGCAGCCCGGTTGTGATTGCCATGCCGCTGGTGTGGCAGCATGTACCCGTCACCTATGCCGTTCGCACACGCCTGTCGCAGCCCGTGCCCAACGCTGACCTGCTACACCTGATGTACGGCGGTCAAGACGGTGCGCTGAACTTCATGCCCGATCCACCTGTGAATGTTATCCACAACTACTCGGCGGCCTCGCTGGCGCGTTTCGACGCTTTTATTGGCAGTGCCGCGCAGGTGTGGTATATCGCCGGACAGGGTGACGTGGAGTTCGCGCCAGCCTTTGTTGAACGTCTCCGCGCGCATTATCTGCCCTACCGGAGCATCATGTGGACTGCTGAGGCCGATGGTTATCCTCTCCACTACGTCACCGAGTACCGGCGCATTCCTGATAACCTGGGCGATCAGTTCGTCTTCGGCGATCAGTTTGCGCTGCAGAGCTGGGCGTTAACCGGCAGTGTCGAGGTGGTGCCGTGTCAGACGGCAACGGTTGAAAGCTGGTGGCAGGCGTCCAGCGCGCCTGCCAACAACTACAGCCTGACGCTGGTGTTAGTGGGCAGCGATGGCATTGGCGTCGCCCAGTCCGACGGCGCGCCAGCGGGCATCCTAACTGGGCTGTGGCAGCCGGGCCAGCTCTATCTCGACGTGCGTGCCGTAACCGTCCCCTGCGACGCACGGCCAGGGGAGTACCCGCTGCTGCTCGGTCTGTATGATCCAGACACACTGGTGCAGCTTCCAGTGCAGCTTGCGGACGGCACGCCGGTTAGCGCGCCCGCTTATCTGACCACGCTCTTTGTGCGCCCAGGATAAATCTCCCATGCCCGTCAAAACGCTTTCCCTCTCGCTGCGCACCAGCGGCGACGCGCAGATCGTAGACCTCACCGCGCAGGCTGCCGAGGCGGTCAAGTCCAGCGGGCTGACCGACGGCATTGTGACGCTGTTCGTGCCAGGTTCTACCGCCGCTCTGACAACGATCGAGTACGAAGGCGGGGCGCTGCGCGACTTCAAGCGCCTGTTCGACGAAATCGCGCCGGCTGACCGCGATTACGCGCACAACCTGCGCTGGGGCGATGACAACGGCCACAGCCACGTGCGCGCCGCTCTGCTCGGCCCGTCGCTTACCGTGCCGCTCGCCAACGGACGCCTGCTGTTGGGCACATGGCAGCAGATCGTGCTGGTGGATTTCGACAACCGCCCGCGCAGCCGCACCGTTATCGCGCAGGTGATGGGCGAATAACGCCTTACTTCCCCGCCAGCCAGCGCAGCGCCTGCCGCCACAGCTGGCCGTAACCCACCCACGTCAGGAAGGGCAGCGGGCACCAGTGCGGGCCAATATCCGACGTCCACGCCAGCGTACGCCCTTTGCCCACCGTCCGCACCGCCAGCAGCGGGTGATCGTTCACCTGCACCAGCAGCTCGCCCTCCGGCTGGAGCGCGGTCTCGTTGTAGCCCAGCAGCGCCGGCCATTCCCCCTCCAGGCCCGCCAGGATCGGGTGCTGCGGGCGCACGACCTGCGCCCGCGCGCCCTCCGGCGCTTCCACGCGGTCATCGAACGGGTGGATGCGCACCGGCAGCACCGCCTCGACCGGCGTGCGGGCGTAGCGGGCCGCGCCGTAGATGCCCGCGAACGATAGGTAGCCGCCGGCCATCGCCAGCCCGCCGCCCTGTTCCACCCACGCCTGCAGCAGCTTGAGCCGGTTGGGGACGGTTTGGCCGCGCTGCCATGTGTCCGGGTGCAGCAGCAGCGTGTTGGCCCCGATGTCGCTCAGGATCACCACGTCATACGGGGCCAGCTCGTCCAGCGTCAGCGGGAAGCGCGCGGCCGCCAAGTGCGCCGGCAGGTGCTCCAGCGCGATGCCGCTGCCTGCCAGCGCTCTCTCAAGATGTTCGCTGCCCACCTCGTACACGGCGCTGGAGAAGAAATCCCAGCCTTTGAAGTGTGTGCTGCTGGATACCCACGACTCGCCCACCAGCAGCGCCCGAATGTTTGTCTCAGCCATAGTACCTCCCTGTAAAAACACCCGTTAGATATCGGCAGCCGGGGCGAAATCCACCGCGCCCGGCCGCTCACCTGCCGCCGCTGGGGCCGCCCCAAGGCGCAGCGTCGCCAGCAGCGCCAGCGCATAAGCCAGCGCCCCTGCCGCGAACACCGCCGCAAAGCCCGCGTTGATCGCCATGATAGTCGCGGTCACCGAGCCAACCACCGACAGCGTGCCGTTGGCCGCCCACAGCCAGGGCATCAGGCTGCCCGCGCCAGCCGCCTCGACATAGCGCAGCCCCAGCGGAAAAGGGCGGCCCATCAACAAGCCGGCGGGGGCCAGCGCCAGCACCGCCAGCAGCGCCCGCGCCAGCAGCGGCAGGCCTTGGGTGGCGCGCAGCGCCGCCGGCAGCAGCAGCGCATAAACCGCGATCAGCGCCAGCAGCGCCAAAATCGTCAGGCGCAGGCTGGGCAGAATGCCGCTGGCCGGCACGCGCTGCGACAGCAGGCTGCCGATCCCGCTGAACAGCAGCAGCGCGAACAAGATCACCACCAGCGCATACGTTGGGCTGCCCAGGTACAGGCTCATCTTCTGCAGCATGGGGATTTCCACCAGGATAAAGCCCAGCCCTAGCAGCGCGTAGTAGGCGATGTACGGCCCGCCGCCCGCTGTGCGCAGCGCTGCCCCGCGCCCCAGCGCCAGCGGCAGCACGATCAGCAGCGCAGCCAGCAGCGCCGTGATGAACAGCGTCACGATCAGCGTGCGGGTGGCTTCTGCGCCGAAGCCGTAGATGGCGCTGCGGGCGAAAGCGTCGCTGCCCAGGTCGCCCAGGCGCACCACGTTGAAGAAGAACGGCCGGTTATCGGTAGATGGGCTGATGTCTACCGGATAGGCGTTGATGAACGCCTGGCGGTCGTCAGCCAGGACGAAAGCTGCCACCGGGCTGGCTTGTGCCTCGGTGAGGCCCGGCGCGTACAGCACGGCGAAGTCCAGCCGTTCGGCCTGTTCGGCGATCACGGCCAGCTCGCCCGGCGTGAAGGGCGTCTTCTTGAGCAGCATCCCCGCCAGCCCTTCGTCGGCGATGCGGTCCGGTGTGAGGTTGGCCAGCACGACGATGTGCTGCGCTGGCTCGGCCACGCCGCGGTTCTCCCACGCCTGCAGGCCGACCGACACCAGCCGCAGCGTCTCGGCGGGGCCGTCGGCGTAGTACCAGCGCGAGAAATTGACCATGCCGCCGTCGGTGAGGTGGTCGTAATACAGCTCAAACGCCTCAACAGTGTAGATGCCGTTCTCTGACAGGGCGAACGCGCCGGCAGACGTGGCTGCGAACGTGTCAATCAGCGACGCCTGGATGATGTCAAACGAGTCGGCGCGGGCGGCCAGGTAGGTGCGGGCGTCGTCTACGTGGATGTCCACATTGGGCCGGTCGTAAACGCGCCCGGCATAGTCGGCGTAAGGGCCGCGCACCAGGTCTACAATGATCGGGTTCAGCTCGACGCCGACGATGCGCGCCGCGCCGAAGCGCAGCGCCGTCAGCACATCGCGCCCGCCGCCCGGCCCGATGATGAACACGTCCGGCGCGTCGTAGAGGTAGTAGGGCAGGGCAGTCACGTCGTAGGCCAGGAAATCGAGCGCGTCCCAGTCGTCGCCCGCCTCGGTGACGGTGTGGCGCTGGATGGGCGTGCCGGCTTTCTCGTCAATCAGCAGCATGAGGTGGCCGGGGTCGGGTTTGGGGTCCACAAAGTACGTCTGGCTGATGCCCCAGCCGAACGGGATCGGCCAGTCGTCGTTGTAGAGCGTAATGCGCGAGAAGGCGTTCCACCGCTCGAAGATGGGCGTATCGTTGTTGTACGTCTGGCGCGGGACGAGCACGAACCAGGGGCTGAGGGCGTGCAGCGCCAGCCCCAGCGCGCCCAGCGCCAGCGCCGCGCCGGTGACCAGCCGCGCGTGGCGCGGAGCGGCGTCCAGCGCGAGCAGGAAAGCGCCTAGCGCGCACACGACCGCCGCCGCCAGGATCGCCCCCGCGCCGCCGAAGGCGACGATGGCGGCCACGCTCAACAGGCAGCCCAGGCTGGCCCCCACGAGGTCGGCAAAGTAGAGCCGGCCGGCCTGCGCCTGGTAGTGGCGCAGCGCCAGCGCCACCACCGCGCCGGCAAGGATGAACGGCACGGTGAGCAGCGCGTAGGTCAGCAGCAGCCAGCCGATCTCACCCGCGTCCAGGCCGTCGCGCAGGGCGTTGACCGTCAGCGGTATCTGCATGTAGAGGGCGAACGCGCTCAGCAGCGCCAGCGCAGCAGCCAGCGCCAGCCAGGGCAGCGCCCTGGGCGCGCGTTCGCCGGCGAAGGGGCGCGGCAGCAGGTAAAGCCACACGCCGGCCGCGCCGCTGCCCAAAAGCGCCAGCGAGATCACCAAGAAGGCGAAGTGATACCACAGCGTTACCGAGAAGATGCGGGTGAGGGCGATCTCGGCGGCCAGCACCGCCGCCGTCACGCAGCCCACGCCCAGCATGGTCAGCAGGCGGGTTTGCTTCATAGCCGTCCACACGTGTTAAGTTGACGTTAAACGGGGGCAGTATAGCGCGGCGTGGGCAGTTTGCCAGCCTGGGGCGCGGGCGCGCGGCGGCGGCGCAGCCGGTCTAGGCCCAACGCGCAGCGCCAGCCGAGAAGCCGCGCGTCATCTGGGTGGCGTTTGCCGGCTGGGTCAGCCGTGGGGGGTGGGCTGATGACTGACGGCGGCAGGACGCAGGTGCTCTTTGCGCCACACCAGCTCTACCCACAGCGCCAGCAAGTCTAAGCCGACGCGGAACACGCGGCGGAAGTTGAAGAACTGCGAGCGCCCGTAAGAGCGGTGATAGTGCGACACCGGCCCCTCGGCGATTTTGAAGCCGTGATCCTGCACCTTCTTCATCAGCTCGACGCAGATCACGCCGCTGTCGCGGGTGAGCACAACCTTGTCGAAGATGCTGCGGCGCATCAGGCGGAAGTCGCAGTCCACGTCGCGCAGGCGCAGGCCGAACATCAGCCTAACGATATTGTGATAGACGCGCCCAATTACCTTGCGATACCAGCGGTCGCCGCGCTCGCGCTTCCAGCCCTGGGCCATGTCCACGTCGGGCGTGAGTAGGGGGTAGAGCGCGCGCAGGTCGCGCACGTCGTACTGGGCGTCGCCGTCGGTATAGAACACCCACTCTTTTGTCGCGCTGGCGAAGCCCGTGCGCAGCGCGCCGCCGTAGCCGCGGTTCTTCGGGTGATGGATGACGCGCACCTGCGGGTAGTCACGGGCCAGCCGGTCGAGGATTTCGGCGGTGTAGTCCTTGCTGCCGTCGTTGACCACGATCACCTCGTAGTCGTCGGTCAGCTCCTCCAATACAAGGATGGCGGACAGCACCATGCTGGCGATCGTGCCGCCGTCGTTATAGGCTGGGAAAAACGCGCTGATGCTGGGCCGCTGCTGCGCCATCTTCACCCTCTGGTTGTGGTCACCGCACACGTTACGCCGGTTTAAGCGCCAGCGCCATCACCGAGACACCGAGCGGAAAGCCGTGCCCGCTGCCGATCCAGCGCGCCTCCAGCCCCAGCAGGCCGGCCAGCAGGTCGTTGAGCGGGCCGGGGGCGGCCTTCACGTCGGACTGCGGCTGCGCGCCGCGCGCCACGCTGGCGCTTTGCAGTTTGCGCGCGGCGAAGATAGGGGCCAGCAGCAGGCTGTTGGCATACGTGACGCGCACCGGCTCCAGGCCAACCTGGGACAGCTTGGCGCGCAGCTCGGCGGCGGTGTAGCGGCGCGCGCTGTGCGTCACGATGTCGTGCGGGCCGCGCAGGGCCTCCAGCGCCGCCAGCCGCACCAGCACGTGGCCGCCGGGCCGCGTGACGCGGGCGAACTCGCGCAGGGCGTGCACGTCGTCGGCCACCTCCTGGCACACCAGCACGTCGAACGAGGCGACCAAGTCGAAGCTGTGGTCGGGGTAGGGCAGCGCTTCCACAGACGCGCGCGCCAGCCGGCCAGCGTGGCGCTGCGCGGCGTAGCCCAGCGCCAGCGGCGAGTAGTCGAAGCCCCACACGCGACCGAACGCGGCCAGCGCGTCCAGGTTGCCACCCGTTCCGCAGCCAGCGTCGAGGATGTCCAGGCCGGTCTGCCGGGGCAGCGCCGCGCGCAGCATGCGCGCCGTGATGTCGCGCATGCCGCGATACCACCAGTGGTCGGCCTCAAGGGCGTTCAGTTCGTCGTAGGCTATCGGTTCCATACAACCCTAATTCTACTTTCTTTTGCGCGCAGCATGGTTAAGATTTGCCGACAAACTGCTGCCTATCG
>DAOTWC010000063.1:0-92322 GCA_034435995.1 Anaerolineae bacterium
CTCGCGCATGATCGGCAGCTACCCCTACCAAGCGCTGTTCCCGGCGCTGGCGCTGTTCTCGATCATGTTTGCCTTCAACTTCCTGGGCGACGGCCTGCGCGACGCGCTCGATCCGCGCATGCGCGGCGTGGACTGACAACCCCCTCGCTCCTAGTTCCTCTGCCTGGAGCGGGGGCGCGAAAGCAGAGTCTGTGCCCTATGACGTTTGGCGGCGTTCGTTTTGATGCCCACCCCTGGCCGGTCTGCGGCCACGACTGGGCCGTAGACCTGCTGCGCCGCAGCCTGGCCAACCGGCGCGTGCGCCACGCCTACCTCATCACCGGCCCGGAATCCGTCGGTAAAGAGACGCTGGCCCGCGCCTTTGCCATGGCGCTCAACTGCGCCGACCCCGACGAATCCGCCCGCCCGTGCGGCGTCTGTCGTCCCTGCCGCCTGATCGCCGCCGGCAGCCACCCGGATCTCCTCATCGCCGAGCCGGACAGCGACGGCGGCGCGCTCAAGATCGAAGCCGTGCGCGCTGTGACGCGCGGCCTGGCGCTCAAGCCGTTCGAGGCGCGCTACCGCGTCGCCCTTTTCCGCGGCTTCGAGCGCGCCCAAGGGCCGGCCCAGGATGCGCTGCTCAAGACGCTGGAGGAGCCGCCACCCTCGGCCGTCCTGCTGGTGCTGGCGCGCGGCACGGAGGCCCTGCTGCCCACTGTCATCAGCCGCGCCCAGGTTATCGCGCTGCGGCCTGTGCCGCCCGCTGCCATTCGCGCGGCGCTGGTGGCGCAGCACGGCGCAGATCCGCAGCAGGCCGAGGCGCTGGCGCACCTCAGCGGCGGGCGCGTCGGCTGGGCGCTGCGCGCGCTGGCTGATCCAGCCCCGCTCGAACAGCGCAACGCCGCTTTCGACGCGCTGGAGCGCAGCCTGGCGCTGAACCGCGCCGGCCGCTTCAAGCTGGCCGAGGACCTCAGCCGCGACAAAGCGGCGCTGGCGGCCACGCTGGAGCTGTGGCAGTCGTTCTGGCGCGATGTGCTGCTGCTGTGTGAGGACAGCCGGCTGGGGCCGGCCAACGCCGACCGCGTGACGCAGGTGCAGCGCGTCAGCATCAGCGTCACGGCTGACGAGGCGCTGGCGGCGCTGCGGGCCACGCGCCATGCGCTGGAGCTGACCAACACCAACGCCAACCTGCGCCTGGCGCTTGAGGTGATGTTTCTCGATTACCCCGGCCTGCGCCGGCCCTGAGGCGGCCGGCAGATCGAATGGGGGGACGCCGCCGCGCCGCGGCCGGTGCGCCTGCGGCGGCTGGCGTGCGCGTCACAGACGCGCTTCTACCCTGAAGCGAACGGCGGTCCGTTCCTGGCCGTCAATGTCCACTTCGGTAAAGTACGGGATGAACACGACGTCAATGGCATCGCGGGTGAGGTAGCCGCGCGCAATGGCCAGCGCCTTCACGGCCTGGTTGACCGCACCCGCGCCAATCGCCTGGACTTCGGCGATCTGCTGCTCGCGAATGACGGCGGCAATAGCCCCGGCCACAGCGGTTGAACGCGACTTCGCGGAAACCTTGATCACGTCGGCTTTCGGTGCGTCGTCATCCATCATAATAGGTGTTTCCGTGGGCTGAGCTGGACGTAGGGGGGAGGGTGATGTATTTGTACTCATGATGTTTGGCGCAGCCTAAAATTATAGTTACAAATATACGTAATGCTACATTTTACATTTTACACGATTTCACCGTTTTCGTCCACCAACCCGGCAGGTGGGGGCGTCGCGCGCCGCACATTACCCAAGTTATCCCATATTTTGCCGCAGCCGGGGGCGCCGCTGCGCGCTGCTGCAAAATCCGGTAGAAATTATCCCAATGTTAAAGAATCGCTGTTTTTGTTATGGTAAGGCTAATGAGCGTTAAAAGACGTGCGTGGAACGCTAGATATGGGGGGCTTCAGCGCGTCGGCCGCTAGATATAGGGCTTAGCGCAAATCTGACTCGCCTGCCGACAGGCTTACGGGTATCCCAAATTGGGCGCGCCGCTGCGGGAATTTATCCCAACCTTAAAATATTGCGCGGCGCGGATTTTTAAGGCGGGCAGGCGTTGAGCAGGGGGCAGATTCTGGTATACTAGGGGTGAGTGTGAGCCAGCGCACTCGACCCACACCATCTCTCACGACCGACCAAAAAACTGTCCGTTAACCGAGCGGCGCAAGCCTGAAGTCGTGCCCTGCTTGCAGCGCAGGCGGGGTGATCTTATAGTCCTTAGGAACCGGAACTGTGAACCCTCAGCAAGCCTGGACCGTCACCCTTCACCAGCTCGAGATGCAGCTTGACCGCGCCACTTTTGAGACGTGGCTGCGCGGGACAACCTATATAGGCTGCGAAGAGGCGACAGCGCCTGGCGGGCCTGACGTGTTCGTCATTGGGGCGCGCAATCCTTACGCCCGCGATATGCTGGAGTTTCGGCTCAACCCGATGATCCGGCGCATCCTCAACGATGTGTACGGCGGGCCGGCTGATCTGCGCTATGAGGTGCACACGCCTGCGCCTGCCGCCGAAGCCGACGACGACATGCCGCTGATGCGCTATCTGGCGCAGCATCGGCCGGCGCAGCCCGCGCCCGCGCCGCTGCACCAGCAGGTAGCGCCGCCGCGCCGCCCCGATCTGCCCGACAGCGAGCTGAACCCGCGCTTCACCTTCGAGCGCTTCGTGGTGGGCGCGGCCAACCGCACCACCTACGCGGCGGCTCAGGCCGTGGTGGAGAACCCGGCCGGGGCGTACAACCCGCTGCTGGTCTACGGCGGCGTCGGGCTGGGCAAGACGCACCTGCTGCAGGCGGTGGCCCACGCCTGCCGCGCGCGCAGGCTGGCCGCCATCTACATCCCGTCGGAGGCGTTTGTCAACGACCTGGTGGACGCCATCCGCCAGCGCACCACCGCCATGTTCCGCGACAAGTACCGCAAGGTAGATGTGCTGCTGGTGGACGACATCCAGTTCCTCGCTGGCAAGGAGAGCACGCAGGAGGAGTTCTTCCACACCTTCAACGCGCTCTACACCTACAACAAGCAGATCGTGCTAGCCTCTGACCGCCACCCGCGCGAGCTGGTGACGCTGGAGGATCGGCTGCGCTCGCGCTTTGCCGGCGGGCTGGTGCTGGATATCCAGCCGCCGGAGTTCGAAACGCGCGTGGCGATTGTCGAGTCGTGGGCGCAGGAGCGCGCCGTGCGGCTGCCGCGCTCCGTCAGCGAGCTGTTGGCGGAGCGGGCCAGCAGCAACATCCGCGAGCTGGAGGGCATGTTCACGCAGGTGGCGGCGCAGGCGCAGCTCACCGGCCAGCCGATCACGCTGGCGCTGGCCGAGGGCGCGCTGGCGCTCTACGACCGGCCGCGCGTGCACCGGCGGCCCGCCGTCACCCTGGCCCAGATCGTTGACGCCACAGCCGCCCATCACGGGCTTGCCGCCAAAGACATTACCGGCAAGCGCCGCGCCGCCCGCATCAACCACGCCCGGCAGGTGGCCATGTACCTGGCGCGCGAGCTGACCGATCTGTCACTGCCGCAGATCGGCGCGGGAATGGGCGGGCGCAGCCACACCACCATCCTGCACGGCTACAACAAAGTGGCCGATCTGATGGCTGAAGACCCGCTGTTCCGCCAGGAACTGGCCGCCCTGCGCGACGCCCTCACCCGCGCCGAGTGACTTTAGCCGCAAGTTATGCCCGTGTAAGGTGCAGATTGTAACCTCATTTGTGAATTTTTTCACTGTCGCTGGGCGCTTGCAGCGGCACACTGCACCATCACTGCACCACCCAACCGGCAGCAGATCCGCACCCAGCGAACCTTCTGCCGGTTTTTGTCTTCCACACTGCACCCTACCTGCCCTCCTGCTGTGCCCGGCGGCCATATTTGATGGTCTCCAGCAAGGGGGAGGTGCTGCATGTTCCTGACTGTCGGTCGCCGTTTTCACCTGTTCGCTGTCGCATTACTCGTGCTGCTGACGCTGCTGACGTATGTGCGCGGCGCGTCCAACCTGTTCGTCGCCGAGGATTTTAACAACATTATGATCGGGCGGTTCACGCTGCCCCAGATGCTCGATTACAGCATGGCCGCCACCCGGCTGCGCCCCATCTTCTATGCTTTCCAATGGGGCGTCACCCATCTGTTCAACCTCAACGCGACTGGCTACCACTTGGTCATCCTGGGGCTGCATATCGCCACTGTGCTGGCGTTATACGCGTTGGTGTGCGAAATCGGCGGGCGCGAGATGGGACTTGTGGCAGCAGCGTTGTTTGCTGTATATCCGCGCCATCACCAACCGGTGCTGTGGTATGCCGCCAATTCCATCGTCATGGTGGCGCTGCTGACGCTGCTGGCAGTGCTCGCGTATCTGCGCTGGCGCAGGACAGGGCGGCGGGCCTGGTATGGCGCGGCGCTGGTGGCTGCCGCGCTGGCCCTGCTTACACAGGAAGCCGCCATGCTCATACCGGCGTTGATCGCTGTGGTCGAGCTGGCTCGTCTGGCGCGCGAACGCAACCTGCGCGCTTTGCGCCACCCGCGCTTCTATGTGGCGCTGCTGCCCTTCGCGGTGTTAATAGGCACATGTCTGGTGCTTAACTGCGCCGGCGCGCGGGCATTCAAGCTGACCGGCGGCACGAACCTGAGCGATCTCGCTGCGATGGGGATGCGCAGCGGCGAAGCCTATCACATCACGCTGGGCCTGGATACCGTAAAAGACACGCTGGCCTACCTCACCTACTGGGCGCTGCCTGTTATCCCGCTGCGCTCGCTCGACCCTGGCGCGCTGACCGCTGCGCTGGCGCTGGCTGTATGCGGGGGCTGCTGGCCGTTATCATCCGGGGAAGCTGGCCGGCGCGCGCCGGGGTGCTGTGGGGCGGAATCGCGCTTGTGCCGTTTATTGTATGTGTGCCCTTCGGCAACGCAGACCGGTATTTCTATCTGGCCTCAATGGGCTGGGCGCTAACTGCGGCGGCGCTGCTGTTGTGGCTTGGAGAAACCGCGGAGAAACGCCGGCCCAACGCCGGGCGGCTGGTAGCCACTGTGGGAACCACTGCCTGTCTGCTGGTGTTCGCCGGGCTGATCCAGGCGCGCATTGGCGAATGGCAGGCTGCCGGAGCGCTGGCGGCGCGGATCGTCCAGGAGGCCGATACGCTGCTGACGGATGTCGCGCCCGGCGATACGGTGGTGCTGGCCGGACTGCCGATGACATATGAACAGGCGTATGTGCTTGGTATCGGAGCGTCACCGGCGGTGCGCCTGCACTGTGATCACTGGCCGCAGGGAGCAAAAATCTACCAGACACAGCATCCTGACGTGATCAACTACCTGGTCAATGCCGCGCCCGCAGCCCAACCGCTGCCGGGGATGCACGTGCTGGTCTACCATGACGATCATCTGCGTGAATGTTCAGACGCGGTAAGTGACTTACAGGCCCTGCGCCCAGAGAGCTGGTATTAACGCGCCCCCGCCAGCCGCAGCAGCAGCGGGATAGCTGCTCGCGCCGCTTTTCCCCGGTGGCTGATGCGGTTCTTCTCCGCTGGCGGCAGATCGCTGAAGGGCACGTCGTACCCATCGGGGATAAACACCGGGTCGTAGCCGAAGCCGCCCCCGCCGTTGGATGCCGCCTGGGCGATGCGCCCGGCGCAGACGCCGCGCGCGGTCTCGACCGCGCCCGTGCGCGGCTCAGCAACCGCGATCACACAGACGAAGGCAGCCGTGCGCTGGGCGTCTGGCACGCCGCTGAGCGCCTCCAGCAACAGCGCCCGGCGCTCGGCCATCAGCAGGCTGGGGCCGCCGTAGCGCGCCGGATAAACGCCGGGCGCGCCGCCCAACGCGTCCACGAACAGGCCGGTGTCGTCCGCCAGCGCCAGCAGGCCGGATGCCTGCGCATAAGCGCGCGCTTTGGCGATCGCATTGCCCTCAACGGTATCGGCGTCCTCGGCCACGTCGAGCGCGGCCAGTCCGACATCGCTCAGGCTGAGCAGGCGCGCCGGCACGGCGGCCAGCAGGTCGCGCAGTTCTGCCATTTTGCCGGCATTGGTAGTAGCGATCAACAGACTCACGCGGGCCTCGTTGTCTCTGGCGTCGCCGCCGGCCCCGTGCGATTGAGCGCTGCTCTGCATGTCATGAACTCCGTTCGACAAACTCACACACTATTCCAATCCTACCAGCAGCGCAGGCCCGCGCAACAGGCGCGTTTTTGGGGGAAAACAAGCAGGAGCGCGCCCGCTCGCTTGCGGCGCGAGCCTTCACGCCTGCGCTGGCTGCGCGCGCTGCGCCAAGCGGCGTTCGCGCCGCCGCTGCCACTCGGGGATAAGCAGCAGTTGGATCAGGCCGTTGAGCACCACAATCACGGTGCTGCCCTCGTGGCCCAGCACGCCCAGCGGCAGCGTCAGCCCAGCGGCGAACACGCTCACCACCAGCACCGCGATCACCGCCAGCGAGAACGCGATGTTCTGCCACACCACCCGCCGCGCCTTCTTGCTCATATCAATCGCGTAGGGGATCAACTGGAGCTTGTCGCCCATCAGCACCACGTCTGCCGTTTCCAGCGCCACATCGGTCCCTGCCGCGCCCATCGCGACGCCGATGTCAGCCATCGCCAGCGCCGGGGCGTCGTTCACGCCGTCGCCGATCATAGCTGTCGGCCCGTAATCGGCCTGCAGCGCTTTTACCACTGTGACCTTGTCCGCCGGCATCAGCCCAGCGTGGACGCGGTTGACCCCGATCTGCTCGCCGATCGCCTGGGCTGCCGCTGGGTTGTCCCCGGTGAGCATGGCCACGGCCACGCCGCGCCCCCGCAGCGCCGCCACCACGTCTGTCGCCTCTGGCCGGAGCTGATCCGCCACCGCGATCACGCCCATCCACACGCCGCTGCCATTGTCCACCTGGTCGCAGCCGCCGCAGCGCTCGCACTGGCCCTCGCGCACCACGCCGATCACGCTCTTGCCGGCGGCTTCTAACCGCTCGACTGTCTCGCGCAGGCGCTCCGGCAGCGGGCTGCGCTCCGCCAGGTAGCGCACGCTGCCCAGCCGCACCTCGCGCCCGTCCACCTTGGAGGTGATGCCCCTGCCCGGCACGTTCTCGAAGTCCTCTACGCTGCCCAGCGCCAGCCCACGCGCCTGCGCCGCCTTGACCACCGCCCGCCCCAGCGGGTGCTCGCTGCGCGCCTCGACCGCGCCCGCCACCCGCAGCAGCTCGTCGTCGGCCAGCTCGCAGCACGAGTGCACGTCGGTTACCTCTGGCCGGCCCAGCGTCAGCGTGCCCGTTTTGTCGAAGGCCACTGCTTTGATCTCGGCCAGCTGCTCCAGGTAAGCGCCGCCTTTGAACAGCACGCTGCCGCGCGCCGCCGACGCAATCGCCGAGATGAACGCCGCCGGCACGCTGATGATCAGCGCGCAGGGCGAGGCCACCGTCATCAGCACCATGGCCGTGTAGAAGTGGGCGCTGAAGTCGTCCACCAGCCCCAGCAGCGGCGGCACGGCGATGAACAGCAGCACCGCGCCGATGATGCCCGCTGCGTACACCTGCTCGAACTTGTCCAGGAAGCGCTCGGTGGGCGCTTTGGCGTCCTGCGCCTCCTCCACCAGCTTGATGATGCGCGCCAGCGTGGTGTCGCTGGCCGGCTGCGTCGCCTCCACGTCCAGCAGGCCGTGTGTGTTGAGCGTGCCGGCGAACACCTTGTCGCCCTCGACTTTGTCCACCGGCAGCGACTCGCCGGTGATCGGCGACTGATCCACCGCCGAGCGCCCGCCGCGCACGACGCCGTCCACTGGGATGCGCTCGCCCGGCTTGATCAGCACCAGCTCGCCCACCTGGATGTCATCCACCGGCACGACCAGCTCGCGCCCGCTGCGCACCACGCGCGCTTCGTTGGGGTACAGCTTGAACAGGCTCTTGATCGCCTGGCGGCTGCGCCCAATGGCGTAGTCCTGCAGCACATTGCTCAGCGAGAACAGGAACAGCAGCACCGCGCCTTCCTGCCATTGGCCGATGGCCGCTGCGCCCAGCGCCGCCAGCACCATCAGCATGTCTACGTCAATGCGGCGCTCGCGCAGGCTTTCGATGGCCGTCTTCGCGCCGAACACGCCGCCCGCCGCGTAAGCGGTGACGGCGCAGATGACAATCGCCCATTCCGGCAGGCCCGCTTCCTTGGCCAGCCCGCCCAGCACAATCGCCGCCAGCGTGACGATGACAAAGCGCGGCTCCAGCCACGCCTGCGTCAGCCAGCGCGGGCGCTCGCGGGGGTGAAACTGCTTGTTAGCGATTGGGGTGTTGGACTGTGCAGCAGTGTTCATGCGCGCCTCTTGGCAATCTAACCGGCGTGAATTCGGATTTTTCTTTGCGATACGATCATTTTAACACAGGTTAAATCGCGCTGCAACAGCCCGCTAGTCTGATATTAACGCTTGTTGAGCGGGCTGCCCCGCTCGCGGCGCGCGGGCTTTTCCGCTACAATGCGCGCCATGCCAACGCCTTTCACCCACCTCCACGCTGCCCAGCGCCTGCTGGCCGACCCGCTGCTGCCGGCGGCGGCCCGCGACCTGCTGGCCGCCGAGCGCCCCGCCTTTTTGCTGGGCAGCGTCGCCGCCGACGCGCGCGCGGAAACAGGCCGGCGCGCCGACACCCACTTCTACGCCTACGACGAGCCGCTGCGCGATCACCCCTGGCGCGCGATGGTGCAGGCGCACCCGTCCTTGTGCCCAGCCGGTGATCCAGCCCAGCGCGCTTTCGTCGCCGGCTATGTGGCGCACTTGTGTATGGATGAAATCTGGTCGCTGGAGATGATGGGGCCGTACTTCGCCCGGGGCGCGTGGCTGACGCCGAGCGAGCGCTTCTTCATGCTGCACGTCATCCTCATTTACATGGACGAGCGCGACTACCGCCTGCTGGACGGCTGGCAGCGCGAGGCGCTGCTGGCGGCCCAGCCGGCAAGCTGGCTGCCGTTCATGCCGGACGCGGTGCTGCGCGAGTGGCGCGATTTCATCGGCGGGCAGCTTCCCCCAGGCCGCAGCCAGACGCTTGAGGTTTTCGGCGGGCGCATCCGGCGCGCGCCGGCAGAGTTCCGCGCCGTGCTCGACTCGCCCGCTCAGATGCAGGCCGGCCTGTGGGATCACGTCCCGCCGGCGGCGCTGGCCGCCGTTGAGGCGCGCATGTACGCCTTTGCCCGCGAGCAAATGCAGCGCTACCTTGACGGGGTATAATCGGGCCTGTTAACCACAGGAGACGGTTTGCCATGCGTTTCGAGATGCTTATCAACGGCGAGTGGCGCGGCGCGCGCGACGGCCAGACGTGGGACGTGATTGACCCGGCCACGGAAGACGTCATCGCCAGCGTGCCGTTCGGCGGCGCGGCCGAGGCGCAGGCGGCGGTGGCCGCGGCCCACGACGCGCTGCCCGCCTGGAGCGCCATGACTCCGTATGCGCGCGGCGCGCTGCTGCGCCGCGTCTCCGATTTGATCCTGGCCCATCTGGACGCGCTGGCCCCCATCATGACGCGCGAGTGCGGCAAGCCGCTGAGCGAAGCCCGCGCCGAGTGGACGACGTGCGCCGCGCTGTTCGACTGGTTCGCTGAAGAAGGCAAGCGCGCCTACGGGCGGGCTGTCCCCTCGCGCCACGCGCACAAGCGCCTGCTGGTGACGCACAGCCCGGTGGGCGTGGTGGCGACCATCACCGCCTGGAACTTCCCGGCGTTCCTGCCCGCGCGCTACTGGTCGGCGGCGCTGGCGGCGGGCTGCGCTGTCGTCGGGCGGCCCAGCGAACTCACGCCGATGAGCGCGATGGCGCTGGTCAATCTGATGCACGAGGCCGGCCTGCCGCCGGGCGTGATCAACCTGGTCAACGGCGACCCGGCGGCCATGGGCGAGGTGTTCCTGCGCGACCCGCTGGTGGGCAAGCTGTGCTTCACCGGCTCGCAGCGCGTGGGGCAGATTCTCATGCGCGGGGCCGCCGAGAGCTTCCGCCGCCTGTCGCTGGAGCTGGGCGGCAGCGCGCCGGTGCTGGTGTTCGCCGACGCCGACGCCGCGACCGCCGCGCGCCAGGTGGTGGCGGGCAAGCTGCGCAACAACGGCCAGACGTGCATCTCGCCGGCGCGGGTCTACGTGCAGCGCCCGCTGTACGAGGCTTTTGTGGCGGCGGCCAAGGCCGAAGCCGAAAAGCAGGTGGTGGGGCCGGGGCTGGAAGCGGGCGTCACGCTCGGCCCGCTGGTGAACGCCGCCGGCCGCGACAAGGTCGAGAGCTTCGTGCAGGACGCGCTGGCCAAAGGCGCGTCCGTCGTCACCGGCGGGGCGCGGCCCCCGGCGCTGGAGCGCGGCTACTTCTACCAGCCCACGCTGCTCACCAACGTCACCGCCGCCATGCGCGTGAGCTGCGATGAGGTGTTCGGCCCGGTGCTGCCCATCAGCCCGTTCGACACGCTGGAGGAGGGCGTGCGGCTGGCCAACGACACGCCTTACGGCCTGGCTGGCTACATCCTCACCAACGACCTGAAAACGGCCACGCTGGCCTACGAGGGGCTGCGCTTCGGCGTGATCGGCGTCAACGACCTTGTGCCGTCCACGCCGGAAGCGCCGTTTGGCGGCATGAAGCACAGCGGCATGGGCCGCGAGATGGGCCAGGAAGGGCTGCACGAATACCTGGAAACCAAATTCGTCTCATTCGCGCTGTGAGGTGGCACGGAGGACAGCCCGCCCATGACCGACCACACCAACCGCCTGTACTACGGCGACAACCTGGACATCCTGCGCAACCGCGCTTACTTTCCCGATGCCTGCGTGGATTTGATCTACCTCGACCCGCCCTTCAACAGCAGCCGCAGCTACAACGTGCTCTTTAAGGACGAAAGCGGCCTGGACAGCGAGGCGCAGATCACCGCCTTTGAAGACACCTGGCACTGGGGGCCGAAGGCCGAACAGACCTACGCCGACCTAGTGCACAACGCGCCGGAGCGCGTGGGCCAGGCGGTGGGCGCGCTGCGCCAACTTGTGGGCACGAACCAGATGATGGCCTACCTGGTGATGATGGCCGCCCGCCTGGTGGAGCTGCACCGCGTCCTCAAGCCCACCGGCAGCCTGTACCTGCACTGCGACCCCACCGCCAGCCACTACCTCAAGATCATCCTCGACACCATCTTCGGGTCGGAAAACTTCAGGAATGAGATTGTGTGGAAACGGACAAGTGCGAAGGGGCATGCTTTCACAAATTTCGCTCACAACCACGATGTCATTCTTCGTTACACCAGATCAGGTCAGTGGATCTGGAACGCACAATATACCGAGCATGATCCAGAATATGTTCGCAAATTCTATCGCTATGTTGAACCTAGAACAGGTAGACGTTATCGTCTTGACAATCTTGCTAATCCCAACAAAGATCGCCCAAATCTCACTTATGAGTTTCTTGGTGTTACTCGAGTTTGGCGTTGGACTAAAGAACGCATGACAGAAGCGTACAAGCAAGGCTTAGTTGTTCAAACAAAACCGGGGGCCGTTCCTGCGTTGAAGCGCTATCTTGATGAACAAGAAGGTGTTCCAATTGGCGATATATGGACAGATATCTTGCCTGTTCAATCGCAGTCAAAAGAACGCCTGAACTACCCGACGCAGAAGCCGGAAGCGCTGTTAGAGCGCATCATCAGCGCCAGCAGCAACCCGGGCGATGTCGTGCTGGACCCGTTCGCCGGCTGCGGCACGGCGGTCGCTGCCGCGCACAAGCTGGGCCGCCGCTGGATCGGCATTGACATCACGCACCTCAGCATCGCCCTGCTCAAGTACCGCCTGAAGGACATGTTCAAGCTGGAGGCGGGAACAGACTACACAGTCATCGGCGAGCCGGTGAGCGTGGACGGCGCGCGCCAGCTTGCCAGCGAGGACCGCTACCAGTTCCAGTGGTGGGCGCTGTCGCTGGTGCGGGCGCGCCCGCTGGGCGGCGAGGCAGGCGGGCGGGGCGGCAGGAAGGGCAGCGACAAGGGGGTTGACGGCGTCATCAACTTCATGGAGACGGGCGGCAAGGTGGCCCGCGTGATCGTGCAGGTGAAAAGCGGCAAGGTCAAAAGCGGCGACATCCGCGACCTGAAAGGCACGGTCGAGCGCGAGAAGGCGGCCATCGGCGTGTTCGTCACGCTGGAAGAGCCGTCGCGCGAGATGCTGGCGGAGGCCGTCAGCGCCGGCTTCTACGAGTCGCAGGCGTGGACTGGGCCGTTCCCGCGCATCCAGATTCTGACGATAGACGAGCTGCTCAAAGGGGCGGACGTGAAGATGCCGCAGCGCTTCGGCACGTTCAAACAGGCGGCGCAGGCCGATCAGCCGGACGCGCCGCGCACGCTGGACATGTTCGAGTGAGGGCGCGAATCAAAACGCCCGCCGAGCGCGGGCGTGGAACAGCCGCGTGTGGGGGTCAGCCGCTTTAGCTGACCTTCTTCTCCAGCGCCGCGTCGGCCTTGCCGTTGGCGCTGGCTTCCGCCTGGCTCTCGGCCTTGTCGCCGACGGCCTCGCCTGCCTTGCTCGCGCCGTTCAGGCTGCTCTTGGAGGCGTTCTTGCTGTCGTTGACGTAGAAGCCTGAGCCTTTGAAGATGATGCCAGGCGCCTGTACGACGCGCACCACCTTCTGCCCGGTCTCCGGGTCCACGGTGAGCGGGTCGTCCAAGAAGCGCTGGCGCACCTCGAACATAGTGCCATCTTCGCGCCGATAGGTGTAGACAGGCATGGTTACGCTCCCGCCAGATATAGTATTGGTGTCTTGCATTGACCGATACCTATAATACTCCACATTGCCGCGCCGCGTCTACAGGCCGCCGCCAATTCTGATAAACTTTTTATGTGTTGTTTTGCGCGCCGCTTGCGGTAATATTGCGCACACTTTAAGCGAACAGGCAGGTACAAGCCGCGCATGGCCCGCGCCCACACCCAAGACCTCCCCAAGCTGACGCCGGAGAACTACACCAGCCGCGAGCTGAGCTGGATCGAGTTCAACCGGCGCGTGCTGGCGCTGGCCCAAGACGAGAGCCTGCCGCCGCTGGAGCGCGTCAAGTTCGCCGCCATCTTCAGCACCAACATGGATGAGTTCTTCATGGTGCGGGTGGGCGCGTGGCACGAGAAGATGAGGCTGGGCATTGACCCCAAACGCCCCGACGGCTACACCGCCCGCCAGATGGTGGCGGAAATCCGCCGGCGTGTGCTGGAGCTGACGCGCCAGCATCAGGAGGTCATCCGCGAGGCGCTGGCCTGTCTGCACCGGCACGGCATCTACATCAAAGCGGTGGACGAGCTGCCGCCGGACGCGCAGCAGGCGCTGCGCAGCTTTTTCTACGCCGAGGTCTTCCCTGTGCTCACACCGCTGGCAGTGGATCACGCGCGCCCCTTCCCGTTCATCTCCAACCTCAGCCTCAACCTGGCCATCTGGCTGCGCCGCGCCGACGACCCCGAGGGCGACCCGGAGTTCGTGCGCCTCAAAGTGCCGGATGTGCTGCCCCGCCTGGTGAACCTGGAACAGGAACTGGGGCGCTACGGCTGCGCCGTTCAGCCGTACACGTTCGCGTGGCTGGAGGACATCATCGCCCACAACCTAGACCTGCTGTTCCCCGGCATGGAGGTGGTCGAGCGTTCGCCCTTCCGCGTGATCCGCAACGCCGACATTGACTACGAACACGAGCTGGAGGACCAGTACCTCGACATCAGCGCGCTCATCGAGGAGAGCCTGCGCGAGCGCCAGTTTGGCGCGATCGTGCGCCTCAGCATCCCAGAGAACACCAGCGAGCGCACGCTGCGCCGGTTGGTGCGCGAACTCAAAGTGGACCCCGAATACGAGATTTACCGCATTGACGGCGCGCTGGGCGCGGGCGCGCTGTGGGAGCTGACCAACCTGGACCGCCCTGAACTCAAGTACCCGCCGTATGTGCCGCGCATCCCGGCGGCGGTCACCAGCGCCAAGAACATCTTCGACGCCATCCGCCAGGGCGACATCCTGCTGCACCACCCTTACGATTCCTTCTCGCCGGTGGAGGACTTCTTCCGCACCGCCGCCAGCGACCCGCACGTGCTGGCCATCAAGACCACGCTCTATCGCGTGGGCAAGAACTCGCCGGTGGTGCAGGCGCTGGCCGAAGCGCGCGACAACGACAAGCAGGTGGCCGTCTTAGTGGAGCTGAAGGCCCGCTTCGATGAAGAGAACAACCTGGAATGGGCGCGCGTGCTGGAGCACAAGGGCGTGCACGTCACCTACGGCGTGGAGGAGCTGCCGGTCAAGACGCACGCCAAGGTAGCGCTGGTGGTGCGCCGCGAACCAGACGGCGTGCGCCGCTACGTGCACCTGGGGACAGGCAACTACAACGCCACCACGGCCCGCCTTTACACCGACATTGGCCTGTTTAGCTGCCACCCGGAGCTGGGCAACGACGCGCTGGCGCTGTTCAACCGCCTGACGGGTTACGCCCCCAACACCACTTACCAGCGCCTGCTGGTCGCGCCGGAGTATCTCAAGCCGCGCCTGATAGACCTTATTGATAACGAGATTGCGGCGGCCCAGGCTGGCCTGCCCGCCCGCCTGATCTTCAAGATGAACCAGCTCGAGGATGACCTGATGATCCGCAAGCTGTACCAGGCTTCGCAGGCCGGCGTGCAGATTGATCTGATCGTGCGCGGCCTGTGCTGCCTGCGCCCCGGCATCCCCGGCTTCAGCGAGACGATCCGCGTGCGCAGCATCGTCGGCCGCTTCCTGGAGCACAGCCGCATCTATTACTTCCACAACGCCCCGCCCGATCAGCGCGTTTACCTGGGCAGCGCCGATCTGATGCGCCGCAACCTCGACAACCGCGTGGAGGTCGTGTTCCCCGTGCTGGACGAGCGCATCCAGGAGCGCGTGCTGCGCATGCTGTTCACCGGCCTGCTGGATAACGTCAACGCCTGGGTGCTCAACCCGGACGCCACCTACACCCGCCTGGCCCCCGGCCCCGGCGAGCTGCCGATTGACAGCCAGGCCGTGTTCATGGACAACAGCTCCGGCATTGACCAGCTCCCGCCCCTGTGAGCGAGCAGATGTTCTATAGCGGCGGGCGCAAAAGTGCAGCACAATACAAGTGGAAAAGCGCACAGTTCTTTCTGCATCCTAACTACTAGACTCTTTAGCCGAAGCGATTACCGCGCTCAACCCAGGCAGGCGGGGACAATGGATTCAGCAGAAACGAAACTGGAACTGTGCGTCATTGAAGGCGACGATGTGGGCCGCGAGGTAGTGCCGGCGGCGCTGCGCGTGCTGCAGATCGTCGCTCCCGACATCGTCGCCCGGCACGCCGAGGCCGGCTGGAACACCTTCCAGCAGCGCGGCACGCCGCTGCCCGACGAAACGCTCGACTTGGCTTTCGCCTGCGGCGCAGTGCTGTTCGGCGCGGCGTCGTCGCCGTCGTACCCGGTGGACGGCTACTACTCGCCGGTGGTGCGGCTGCGGCGCGCCATGCAGGCCTTCGCCAACCTGCGCCCCACGCGCTACCTGCCTATCCCCACCGCGCGCAGCGGCGTTGACCTGATCATCGTGCGCGAGAACACCGAGGACCTGTATGTGCAGCACGAGCAGACGCGCGACGAGGGCCGCGTCGGCGTGGCTGAGAAAATCATCACGCGCGACGCGACCGAGCGCGTGGCCCGCCTAGCTTACGAGCTGGCGCTGCGCACCAACCGCGAGAAAGTGACCATCGTCCACAAGGCCAACGTGCTGCCCCAATCCGACGGCCTGTTCCGGCGCGTGGCGCTGGAGGTGGCCGAACACTACCCGACGATCGTCACCGACGAGCTGCTGGTGGACACCGCTGCCTATTGGATGGTCAAAGACCCCACCCGCTTCGACGTCGTCCTCACGCCCAACCTGTACGGCGACATCCTCTCGGACATGGCGGCGGCCTGGGGCGGCGGCCTGGGGCTGGCCCCCTCGCTGAGTTTGGGCAACGGCGTGGGCATCGCCGAGCCGGTGCACGGCTCCGCGCCGGATATCGCCGGTAAGGGCATCGCCAACCCGACCGCTGCCATCCTCAGCGTGGCCCTGCTGCTGCGCCACTACTGGGCGCGCCACGACGCCGCCCAGCGCATCGAGGAAGCGGTCTACCGCAGCCTGCACGCTGGCCAGCACACGGCCGATATCAACCCTGAAGGCGCGCTCTCCACCGAGGCCTACACCAACGCGGTTTGCGCCCGGCTGGTCTGACGCCCGCCGGCGGGTTCTCAAAAACGTAAAATCTTCCCCGCCCGGTATGTTCCTCAATACGCGCTGCGCCTGGACACGCTTTATGATAGTGGGTAGCCGCGCGAACGCGTCGGCTGGCGCATGGGCAGGGAGACGCTCAGCGATGCACACGGTCTTAATTGTTGACGACGAAGAGAGCTTCCTCCACATCGTCCAGGTGATTCTGCGGCGGGCGGGCTACAACACGCTGATCGCCAGCAGCGGGCAGGAAGGGCTGGAGCTGGCCTACAGCCTGAGGCCGGACATCATCATCCTTGACGACATGATGCCGGGCCTCAGCGGCGGCGAGGTGTGCATGCAGCTCAAACGCGACCCGCTGATGCGCAGCATCCCGGTAATTATGCACAGCGCTGGGGCCAAGGTGCGCAGCCCGGCCTATATCAAACAGATCGGCGCCGACGGCGCGCTGTACAAGCCGGCCCTGCCGTCCGAAATCCTGGAGGCCGTGGGGGCGCACCTGGAGGCGCGCGCCTGATGGCGCAACCAGCGCGGCCGCCTGCGCGTATTACGCAGCAGGACGACAGAGCACGAGAGGGTTGAAGTGGCAGTTGTCAAGAATATGATTATTATCACGCTGGGCGCTGTCGGGATGCTCTACCTGATGTTCCCCACACTGGGCATCTTCGAGCTGATCCCGGACGCGATCCCCTTCATCGGCAGCCTGGACGAGTTCACCGCTACCGTGCTGGTGATCAACACGCTGGCCTATTACGGGCTGGACCTGGGCCGCCTCTACGGCAGCCCGCGCCGGCTTTCGAAACAGCGCTAGCGGCGCTGCTGCGCCTGGCCCGGCGTCTCGTCCATCTCTTGGTCAGCGAGCAGGTCGTCCAGGCTGACGCGCTCGACGTGGCTGTCAATGAGGGCGACGCGCAGAGCGGTGCTGATCTCGCCGTCCTCGCTGAGGTAGCGGCGCACGATCTTGCTGGCCGATTCTTCCCATTCAAAGCGGTGCACCGCCAGCAGCACGCCGTCAGCGCTGACGCGCAGCTCCCACGGGCCGTAAGTGGCCTGGGCGTCGTGGATAGGCAGGCGGCGGGCGGGTGTCACCAGGTTGCGCCCGCGCTCTAACTGGTGATTGTCCTCGGCCATCAGCAGCGTCTGTCCGTCGCAGTCTACAATTTCGAAACGGACGCGCCCCGTGGCCTTGGCGGGCAGGCGCAGCTCGACAAACGGCTGGATGTAGTTAATGTCGTCCAGCACCGGCCGGGTGCGGTGCAGGGTGCGTTCGTCGCCCTTGAAAGCGATCACGCCGATGTCGGTCACCAGCACGCTCACCTCGTCTGGGTCAAGGCCGGCGCGCTCGATGGCGGTCAGCGCGTGGCGATAGATGCGCTCGCGGCCCGGCTGCGGCTGATAGTCGCTGCTGCGGCGCGCCTGCGCGTCGTACCGGCGGCGCTGCGCCTCGTCGGTTGTGCCGCGGCCCTGGGTCTCAAGATAGCGCAGCAGCATCGCCAAGCCCACAACGATCAGCGGCAGCGCGATGGCGTTAGCGGCCTGCGCGCCCATCGAGGCCAAACCGAGAAACAGCAGCACAATGCCGATCAATACCTCTTTGCTGCGGTCGTCCCTACCCGACATAGCAGTCTCCGTGTGATGTAGCGCGGCGGGCGGTCAGCACGGTCAGCGCTGGGTGCGGTCGCTGTGCTGGCCGCGCAGCAGGTCTTCCAGGCGGATGGGGGCGTCTTCCGCCGCCGGCTGGTTGCCGGGCGTGCCGACGCGGCGGGCGGCTTGGGCAAGCTGGCGCTCGCGGGCGCGCAGCGAGGGCGACACATTAAACGACAGCGCGCCGGCCAGCATCCCGTCAATCGAGACGCGCAGGTCCCACTCGCCGCCGGTGGCGGTGAGCTGCGGGTTGTCCGCCAGCGGCAGGTGGTGATCGGCCAGGATGTTCATCTCGCCGTCGCGCAGGAACACTTTCATCTCGTGGATATACTGGCGCTGGCCGTTGTGGTCAATGATCTCGAAGCGCACCAGCGCGTTGCGGTCGGCGTCATCCGGGCGCACGTGCAGCGTAACGAAGGGGCGCACGCCGTCGTCATCGCCAGAGACCGAACGGCTCTTGCGCATCACGATGCCCTCGGCTGTGGTGTGCGAGCTGATCACGCCGATGTCCATCAGCGCCAGGCTGCTGTAAATCTGGCTGCCGCGCCGGCGGGCGCGGTCTACCGCCTCGCGGGCGTCAGCGCTCATGCGCATGCGCGCCAGCGGCGAGGGCGGCATCGTCTCGCGCAGGCGGGCCGGCTGCAGCTCGATCAGCGAAGCGGCAGCGCCCAGGCCAGCCAGCCCAGCGACCACGGCCAGCACTTCGGCCGAGGCCGCGCCAGACACCGCCACCACGGCCACCAGCAGCGCCAGCACCGCCACCCAGGGCAGATTCCGTCGTCGAAAACGCATTGTTAACTGCTGCCTCTCACCACGTGTCTATCAACAAGTATACGCCATTTTCGGCGGCCGGTTGCGCGGCTCACAGGCCGCCCTCGGCGGCGGCCCGCGCCAGCGCCGCCCACTCCGCCAGCGTCATCGTTTCTGCGCGGCGGCGCGGGTCTACACCGGCGCGCGTCAGCAGCGCGGCGGCGGCCTCGCCGCCCAGGCCCAAGCCAGCGCCGAGCGCGTTCCGCAGCTGCTTGCGCTTCTGGCTGAAGCCGGCCCGCACCACGCGGAAAAAGGCGCGCTCGTCGGGCACGTCTACCGGCGGGCGGTCGTACACGTCAATGCGAAGCACAGCGCTGTCCACGTCCGGGCGCGGCCAGAAAGCCGCCGGCTTGATGTGCATGACCGTGCGCGGCTGGCCGTAGAACTGCACGCTCACCGCCAGCAGGCTGAGGTCGCCGGGGGCCGCCATGATGCGCTCGGCCACCTCCTGCTGCACCGTCAGCACCAGGCGGCGCGGGCGGCGCGGCGCTTCCAGCAGATGGCGCAGGATGGCGCTGGTGATGTAGTACGGCAGGTTGGCGACCACGATGTACGGCGCTGGCCCCATCAGCGCGGGCACGTCCACGGCCAGGATGTCAGCGTAGACCACTTCGACGTGAGAGCAGCCGGCCAGGCGCTCGGCCAGCAGCGGCTGAAGGCGCGCATCGGTCTCGACGGCTACCACCCGGCCAGCGGCGGCGGCCAGGCGCTCGGTGAGCGCGCCAGTGCCAGGGCCGATCTCCAGCACAGCGTCAGCCGGCGTCAGCTCGGCGGCAGCGGCGATCTTGTCCAGCACGCCGGGGTCGTGCAGGAAATTCTGGCCCAGGCTTTTCTTGGGCTGGATGTTGTAGCGCTCGAGCAGGGATCTCGGGTTCATGGTGGGCAGGCCAGGCGTTGTGTCAGCGCCTTATGATAACACAAAGCGGCGCTGCCTTCAGCCGTCGTTCTTCTGGGGGCTAAAGCCGGGTTGTCCCCTGCGCTAATTTCTATGGCTGCCTACCCGCCGCTGCGGCGCGGCTGCGGGCGCTGTGGGGCGGCGCTGCCCCAGCAGGCGATCATGGCGCGGCGCAGGGCAGCCGGGTCTTTGTGGCCGCTGTCGTCGTAGCAGCCGCCGTCCAGCGCGGCCAGCACATCGGCCAGCGTGTCGGCCAGCCGAGCCGCGCTGACTGCGACGCCGCGCTCGCGCAGATAAGGGTGGGCGCTGAGGGCAGCGGCGTCCAACGGAATGCCTGCGCGCCGCAGGCCGCTGATCTGGGCGTCGGCGACAGCCAGCAGGGCCAGCGCCGGCACATCAACGTCAAGCGGTTCGACAAAGGTTTCGGGGTAGGCGAAGGCAGGGGTGCTGGCGCGCACCAGGGCGCGCATCACATCGCGGCCGTAATCGGTGAGGCGGCGGCACCAGAACTCGCCAGTGTGTCCCACCGGCGGCGCGGTGTGCGCCACCACCAGCTTGACTTCCTTGAGCAGCACCTGCACATACGGCGGGGTGAGCGAGACCGGCTCTGAAGCGGTGTCAGCCATGCGCTCCAACTGTAGGGCGGCCATGTCAGGGGCCTTTCATGCACTCTTTTTGTAAGCGTAATTTGCCATTATTATAGCGCGAATCCGCGCCAGGGCTGCGCTGGCCCTGGCCGCAACGCCCACATCACGGAGGCTGCTGCGTACAATGTTGTGCCCCTCACCCCCGCCCGCGCTGCTGGCCCTGCGGCCGTTCGCCATCGGCGGCGTTGTCGTTGATCCGCCGCTGACGCTGGCCCCCATGGCCGGCCAAACAACCTACGCCTTTCGCGCCTTGTGTCGCCAATTGGGCGGCTGCGGCCTGGTGTGCACTGAACTCATCAGCAGCACGGCGCTCCAGCGCAAAGGCGCGCGCGAGCGCACTTTCCAGCGCTTCGACTGGCGCGCGGGCGAAAGCCCGGTCGCGGTGCAGCTCTTCGGCAGCGACCCGCGCGTGATGGCCGAGGCGGCGCGCATCGTCGCCGATCACGGCGCGGACATCGTGGACATCAACATGGGCTGCTGGGTGCCGAAAGTGGCGCGGCGCGGCGGCGGCGCGGCCCTGCTCAACGATCTGCCCAGCGCGGCGGCGGTGGTTGAAGCAGTGGCGCGGGCTGTGAGCCTGCCGGTGACGGTCAAGGTGCGCGCTGGCTGGCGCAGCGGCCAGCCGACGGCCATCGCCTTCGCCCGCGCCGCCGAGGAGCTGGGCGCGCAGGCGGTAGCGGTGCACGGCCGCTATGCCGACCAGGGCTTCAACGGCCAGGCCGATTGGGAGGTCATCGGCCAGGTGAAGCAGGCCGTGCGCCGCATCCCGGTGATCGGCAACGGCGACGTGGCCAGCGCCGCCGACGTCCGGCGCATGGTCGCGCAGACCGGCTGCGACGGCGTGATGATCGGGCGGGCGGCGCTGGGCAGGCCCTGGATTTTCCGACAGATCGCCCACGAACTCGCAGCCGGCGCGCCGCTGCCCGCGCCCAGCGTCCAGGAGCGCGCCGCGGCGGCGCTGTGGCAGGCGCAGCTCACGCTGGAAACGACGCGCCTGGAGCCGATTGTCGCCATTCGCGAGCTGCGCGGCCAGCTCATCAAGTACTGCGACGGCGTGCCCAACGCTGCCGCCGTGCGCGAGCGCATCGTGCAGGCCGAATCGCTGGACGACATCGCGGCGGCGCTGGCCCCGCTGCTGGTATAATGCAGCCGGACACGGCCGCCACATTCGCGGCGCGCCGCAGGCCGGAGAAGACCCCTTGACCGAACCGCACACCACCCCTGCAGCGCTCAGCCTGCTGTGGCCGGGCGGCTTGCCGCAGCGCCCGCCCGCCCCGCGTTTCGACCCCGACGACCTCGACCTGGATACCCTCACCCAGGCCATCAGCCCGGACGCGCGCTACACGCGCTTTGTGCGCGGCCTGCTGGCCGATCTCAGCGACGACCCCGCCGTGATCCGCTGCCGCCAGGAGACGCTGGAGGACCTGCTGCGCGTCCCGGCGCTGGCCGACCGGCTGGCCGAGGTGCTCGACCTGCTGACGGCGATGGGCCGCTACATGACCACCCCGCAGTGGCAGGAGAACCCGCTGCGCCAGGTGGCCTGGCGGCTGAGCGAGCTGGAAAACTACGTGGACGTGGTTAACCGGCTCAACGCCATGTTCGACGACGCCGGCGACGCGGTGCAGTCGGCGGCGCTGCAGCGGCTGCGGGCGTTCACGCGGGCCGCCGCCGCCGATCCCGCCTTCGCCGCCCTCAGCGCCGAGCTGCCGGACATGCTGGCGCAGGTGCGGCAGGTGGCCAGCGTGACCATCGGCGTTAACTTGGACGACCGGCTGCGGCCAGCCGAGGCCGTGCTGCTGGCCTTCAACACGACGCGCTTCCGCAGTTCGACCGCCTTCCGCCGCCTGTTTGGCCGCCAGCCGGAGCCGGCAGAGAACGAAGGGCTGGGCCAACTGCACCGGGCGCTGGGCGCGTCGCGCCTGCCGGAGAGCGACAACCCGCTGCTCAACCCGCTCTTCAAAGACCTGTCCGATATCCTTGAGCAGACCTGCCGCCCGGTGGCCCAGGCGCTGCGGCGCTATGTGGGCGTCAGCGCGCGGGCGCTGGTGCTGCTGGAGAACGAGATCGCTTTTTACCTGGGTGCGGCGCGGCTAGTGCAGCGCGTGCAGGCCGCTGGCCTGCCGATGTGCCGCCCGGAGATCGCCCCGGCCGACGAGCGCATCTGCGCGCTGGAAGACGCCTACAACATCGCGCTGGCGCTGCGCTTTTTGGCCCGCCGCGGCGGCGACCTGAGCGGCGAGATGGTGACTAACGATGTGCGCTTCGGCCCGCAGGGGCGTATCTTCATCCTCACTGGCCCCAACCGCGGCGGCAAGACGACCTACACCCAGGCGGTGGGGCTGGCACATGTGCTGTTCCAGGCTGGTCTGTATGTGCCCGCTGCCGCCGCCCGCATCAGCCCGGTGGACGGCATCTACACGCATTTTGCCGCCGCCGAACGCCCCGACCTAGAGGCTGGCCGGCTGGGCGAGGAGTCGCGCCGGCTGGGGGCCATCTTCGCCCGCGCCACGCGCCACAGCCTGATCCTGCTCAACGAGTCGCTCTCCAGCACCAGCGCTGGCGAGAGCCTGTACCTGGCGCGGGACATCGTGCGCGCCATGCGGCTGCTGGGCGCGCGCGCGGTCTACGCCACGCACCTGCATGAGCTGGCGGCGGACGCTGACGCGATCAACGCCGAGACGCCCGGCGACAGCCTGGTGATCAGCCTGGTGTCAGTGGTCACGGAGACGAACAGCGGCGAGGAGGCCCGGCGCACCTACCGCATCGTGCCGGGGCCGCCGATGGGCCGCAGCTACGCGCGCGAGATCGCGGCGCGCTACGGCATCAGCTACGAGCAGTTGGCGGAGGCGCTGCGGGCGCGGCGCGCCATCCCGTGAGTTGGGCGGCGCTCACGTCACGAAGTCGCGCCCCTGGACGTGGCGCTGCCAGCCGCCGTCCTCTAGAACGGCGGCGATGGTCTCCAGCGCCAGTTGAATTTCGCCGTCGCTGTTGTAGAAGTGCGGCGCGATGCGGATGCCTGCTCCCTCGCGGTAGTCAATGACGATGCCGCGCGCCAGCAGCTCGCGCGAGACACCGTAGGCCTGCGGCGGCCGCAGCGTCACCGTGCCGGCGCGCGCCTCGGCCTGGCGCGGCGACACCACCTCCCAGCCCATCGCGTCGGCCAGCGCGATGATGAGCGCCGTCTGGCGCATGGATTTGGCGCGGATGTTGGCCACGCCCACCTGGGCGATGATATCCACGCCCGGCTGGATGGCGTAGAGCGAGGCGATGCCCGGCGTGCCGGTCATCAGGCGGTAGATGTCGTCGCGCAGGGTGAAGCGTTCGAAGTCGAAGGCGAAAGGCTGCTGGTGGGCGAACCAGCCGGTGACTTTCGGCTGCAGCGTCGGCAGCAAATCGGGCCGCACGTAGAGGAAAACGCCGCCGGGGCCGCCGCACATCCACTTGAGCACGCCGCCCACGTAGAAATCCACATTCAGCGCCGTCACGTCCACGGGGATGATGCCAACGCTGTGGTAGCCGTTGAGGAGCACCTGCGCGCCGACGGCGTGGGCTTTCTCGACGACAGCCTGCGCCGGCATGATGTAGGCGCTCTTGAACAGCACGTGGCTGAGGCTGACCAGGCGCGTGCGCTCGTCAATGGCGTCCAGCAGCTCGTCAGTGTCAATCGTGATGCCGTCGTGTGTGCGCACGACGTGCAGGCGCATGTGCGGCGGCAGCCAGCGGCGCAGCGTGTACACGTCCGACGGGAAGTCCATGTCGCACACGACCGCTTTGGCGCGGCGCGTGTCGCTGAAATCGAGGGCGGAAAACAGGATGCTGTTGGCGATGCTGGCGTTCTGGTGCACCAGGACGCTGCCGGCGGGCGCGCCCATCAGCGGCGCGATTTTGTCGCCCACCGCGCCGCTGAGGTCCCACCAGGTGGGGCGGTCGCCGTAGGGGCGGCCCCAGGCGCTCACGCCCAGGGCGGCCCAGGTGTCGGCGTAGGCCTGCAAGCTGGCGTAGACACCGCGCGGCATAGCCCCCAGCGAGTTGCTGATAAGGTAGGTGCAGGTGGCCAGGATGGGGAACTCGTCGCGGTAGGCCAGCAGCGGATCGTGTGCGGTCATGGCCGGGCGCTTTTCGGGCACAGCCGCTCAGCGCAGCGCGGCCCACGCGCGCACGATGCCGTCGCGGCTGGCGCTCACCAGCAGCGCGCCATCCAGGGCGAAAGCCACGCCCTGCACCGCGCCGCCGTGATCGAGCGCGGCCAGCTCGCGGCGCTGCGCCAGCTGCCACAAGCGCACTGTGCCGTCCTCGCCGCCAGAGGCCAGCAGCGCGTCGTCCGGGTGGAAGGCGACGGCCAGCGCCAGCCGTTCGTGGCCGGTGAGCGGCGGGTTGTCCACGCGCAGGGCGTCCAGGTCAACGATGTTGATCACGTTGCCCATCGGCGCGACGAAGCCAATGACCGCCGCCGCCAGCGCGCCGTCCGGGCTGAAAGCCAGCGCGCCCATCGGGTAGTTGGACTGCGGCACGATGTCAATCACCTCGACAGTGTCAGCTTCCCAATACCACAGCAGCAGGTTGCCGTCGAAGCCGCCGCTCAGCACCGCCGCGCCGTCCGGGCTGAAAGCTACCGCGAACGGCGGCCACAGACTGTCCTCCAACGCCAGCTCGGCCAGCAGCTCGCCGCTCGCGGCGTCCAGCACCTGGATCACGGCCGAGCCGGCAGCCGTTGTGCCGCGGCCCAGCGCCAGCAGGTCGCCGTCGGGGTTGTAGGCTGCGCTCCACACCGGGTCGCCCTCGGCGCGCAGCAGCTCGTCGCCGGCTGCCACATCCCACACGATCAGCGCGCCGTCGAGGCCGCCGGAGGCCAGCAGCTCGCCTGCCGGGTGGAAGGCCAGCGCGCGGATCTGGCCGTTATGGCCGGGCAGCGGGCGCAGCCGCGTCTGCTCAACCGCGTCCCACAGGTAGATCGGGTGGGGGGCGGGCGCGTCCTCGCCGCCCGCTGCTGCTGCCAGCCCGTCCGGGCTGACCGCCAGCGCCCACAGCACGTCGTCGAAGGCGGTTTCAGCGGCCAGCCCAACCAGCCGGGCGTTATCCGCTGTGATCACCGTCCCTGCGCCCTGGGTTAGCGCAGGGCCAGAGACAATTAGACTGAGGGCCAGCAGCGCCGCGCCGGCCAGCCGCTTTGCGCACAACACGTCACGCATGGCTTTGCTCCCTTGTTTGTGTGTCTTGATTATGCCGCAGCGGGGCCAAAAATGCAGCCGAAACCCCCAGAATTTGGCGCGCGAGCAGCGGCTAAGCGAGGGGAACGGCGAACACCGGCGGGCCAGCTGGGCGCGCGCTGCCGGTCTGCGGCTCGATTGAGACAGCCAAGCGGCGGTAGCGCGCCAGCGGCTGGCTGAACGTTACCGGCACATAAGTTGTTTCGCTGTCGGGGTCGGCGTAAAACATGCCGCCGCTGACGACCACGCCTTCAGCCATTGTCAGCCACAGTTGGAAGGCCTGGCCGGCCTCCAGCTGCGGCAGGCAGTCCACCTTGATGATCGCGTAGCCGCCGTCGGGCACAGCGATCAGCTCGCCGTACACATCCTCGAACGGCGCGGCAGACACCAGCGCCACGCGCACGGCATCAGGGCGGGCCAGCAGTTCGCTGAACATCTGGTCAGGCGGCATCGTCTCGCCCGCGCGGCCGCCGTTGAGCGCCAGCCACAGCGCGCCAAAGACGAGCGCCAGCGCGGCGGCGAGCGCCAGTATACGGCGCGGCAGGGCAGTGCGCGTTGAAGCCGGCTGTGGTTCGGGCGCGGAACGCTGCGCGGCCAGCCGGCGGCGCAGGTCGTCGGCAAGGCCGGGCGGCGCGGGCTGGGCCGGCGTCAGCAGCACCAGCGCATCGGCGACGGCGCGGTACTCATCCAGCAGCCGCTGCGCCTCCAGATCGGCCAGCAGGCGCGCCTCAAAAGCGGCGCGCTCGTCGTCGTCCAGCGCGCCCAGGGCGTAAGCCGGAATCAGGTCGAGAAAGTCGTCGCGGTTCATGTCAGCCATGCGCAGCTCGTCACAAACACAATACGCTCAATCCTCGCCCGCCGGATGCGTCTGTGTCTCGCCGAGCCAGGCGGCGCGCAGCCGCTGCATCCCCTGGCGCAGGCGCGTTTTGACAGTGCCCAGCGGCCAGCCCAACTGCGCGGCGATGGCGGAGTGGGACAGCCCGTAGAAATAGGCCAGCTCCACCGCCTGCCGCTGCTCGGCGGGCAGGCTGTCCATTACGGCGAGCAGCGTGCGGCGCAGCTCGCCGCTGCTGGTTGAGAGCAGGTTGTCCCACAGATCGGGCCGGTCGTCAATCGAAAGCGCGTCGCCCAACGGCGCTTTGCGCTGGCGCTGGCGCAGGGCGTCAATGGCCAAGCGGCGAGCGATGGTCAGCAGCCACACGATGAACTCGCCGCGCGCTGGATCATAGGTGTGCGCTTTGGCCCACAGGCGCATGAAGGTATCCTGCGTAACCTCCTCAGCCGCCATGCGCTCGCCCAGGACGCGGTGCGCCACCGAGTACACCAGGCCGGCATAGCGCGCGTGCAGCGCGACCAGAGCGTCTTCGTCCTTGGCCTGCACCCGCTGGAGCAGATGTTCGACTGTCGCCTGATCCATCTCGCCGCCCGCACTCTGCCAGCACCGGAGATTATAGCACATCGGGCGCGTTCAGCGCCCGGTCAGGCGCTTCTCAGGCTTTTCTCACGCGCGCGCTGTACACTGCCTCCGAATTCGTGAAAAATGGAATAAAGCGCCATGGTGAGATTAGCAGTTTTGGGCCTGTTCGCGCTGGCGGTGGCAGTCTTCAGCATCAGCTTGCTTGATGCCAGCGGCGGCGGCGAGGTGGCCGCCAGCGCCGTGCTGAGCGGCGTGACGGTGGACATCTCCGGCTACGCCCGCGCGATTGACCCGTGGGACTGGCAGTTCCCGGCGGATTTTGGCCCGCATCTGGAGTTCCAGACCGAGTGGTGGTATTACACCGGCAACCTGGCCGCGGCGGACGGGCGGCGCTTCGGCTTCCAGTTCACCATCTTCCGCCGCGCCATCGCGCCGGAGCGGCCCGCCAGCGAATCCGAGTGGCGCACTAACCAAATCTACATGGCGCATTTCACTGTCAGCGACATCGCCGGCGGGCGCTTCTACCACGCCGAGCGCTACAGCCGCGGCGGGGCTGGCCTGGCCGGCGCCGAGGCTGCCCCGTGCTACCGCGTCTGGCTGGAGGACTGGGAGGCGCTCGCGCTGGACGACGCGGCGCGCCTGACGGCCATTCGCGCCAGCGACGACGGCTTCGCCGTTGACCTGCGCCTGGAGCAAATCAAGCCGCCCGCGCTGCAGGGCCAGGGCGGACTCAGCCCCAAGAGCGCCGAGGTGGGCAACGCCAGCTACTACTACAGCCTGTCGCGCCTGCTGACCGAGGGAACGGTCACCGTTGGCGGCGAGACGTTCGCCGTCACGGGCGCGACGTGGAAAGACCACGAGTTCAGCACCAGCGCGCTGGGGGGCGACGCGCTCGGCTGGGACTGGTTCGGTCTCCAATTCGACGACGGCCGCGAGCTGATGGTCGGCCAGATACGGCTGGCGGACGGCGGGCGCGAGCCAGCCTTCGGCGGCCTGCTGATCGAAGCCGACGGCAGCGCCCGCTACCTGGACGCCGCCGATTTCACCATCACGCCTACCGGCACGTGGGCCAGCCCGCACACCGGCGCGGTTTACCCCTCTGGTTGGGAGATCGTCGTCAGCGGCGCAGGGGCGGACGGCGGGCCGCTGCGCTTCGCCGTGACGCCGCTGCTGGCCGATCAGGAGCTGCACGGCGGCGGCATCGCCTACTGGGAGGGCGCGGTGCGCCTCAGCGGCGGCGTGAGCGGCTACGGCTACGCCGAACTCACCGGCTACGCCGACACGATGACCGGCCGCTTCTGACACGCTGATCGCCCGCGATCCGTAGGCCAGGCGCAGGCTGCACGCCCCGCCGCCTTTCTGCTACAATGCCGGCGCTTGTTTGGCGTTTGAGCGCAGGTGTGCAGCACGATGCGGATTCCCGGCTGGCTTTTCATTCTGGGTGTGGTAGGGCTGGTGGCCTTCACCGGCGTGTGCTCGGTGGTAACGTTTGCCACTGCGCGCCAGCTTGCCATTGACGCCGGCAGCGCCGGCATTGAGGTGGCATCCTTCTCGGATTTTTTCCGCGCCCAGCCCACACCCACCCCGCCGCCGACGGCGCTGGTGCAGACCCCGCCTGCCGCGCCGCTCCCGGGCGAGACTCCGCTGCCGACGCCCGACGCCCCCACGCCTACGCTCGACCTGCTGGCGCAGTACACGTGGGACGACCCGCGCCAAGTGCGCATCCTGCTGCTGGGCATTGACCAGCGCACCGGCGTCAACGACGACGAGCGCTACTTCCGCACCGACACGATGATGGTTGTCAACATTGACCCTATCCGGCAGAAGGTGGGTGTGCTCTCGATCCCGCGCGACCTGCTGGTGGACATCCCCGACGGCGGCCCGCCGGGGCGCATCAACACGGCCAACAGCCGCGGCGACAGCGGCGGCTACCCCGGCGGCGGGCCGGGGCTGGCCATGGAGACGGTGCGCCAGAACCTGGGCCTGCGTGTGGACAACTACCTGCTGGTCAACTTCGACGTGTTTGTGCGCGTAGTAGACTTGTTGGCCCCCAACGGTGTCGAAATTTGCGTGCGCGAGCTGATTGACGACCCCGACTACCCCGACGCCGGCTACGGCACGATCCCGGTGCGCTTCGAGCCAGGCTGCCAGCGCATGAACGGCGAGCGCCTGCTGCAGTACGCCCGCACCCGCGCCACCGAAGGCTCGGATTTTGACCGCGCCCGCCGCCAGCAGGAGGTGCTGAAGGCGATGCAGCAGCAGGTGGTCAGCTTGGGCGGCGTGGGCAACCTGATCGCCCAAGTGCCGGCGCTGTGGGACGAGCTGTCCGGCAGCTTTAAAACCAACCTGACGATGGATCAGATTATCCGGCTGGGCGCGCTGGTCAGCGAGATTGACAGCGGCGACATCACCACCGGCGTGATTGACAACCTGTACGTCACGTTCGCCACCACTGCCGAGGGCGACAAGGTGCTCATTCCCAACTACAGCGCCATTCGCGGCCTCATCAGCCGCGTGTTCAACCCGCAGGAAGAGGTATCCGAAGGCGACCTGCGCGCCCGCGCCCTGGCCGAGAACGCCGCTATCGCCGTGTTCAACAACACCGATGTCGCCGGCCTGGCCGGGCAGACACGCGACTGGCTGATCGGGCGCGGGCTGAGCGTGGCCCAGGTGGGCAACACGCCCGGCCCCAACAACAGCCCCACCGTGATCCGCTACTACGGCGGCTACGAGGCCACCGCGCGCTATTTGGCGTCGCTGATGAACCTGCCGATAGACCGCGTGCAGCCCGGCGCGGACGGCCTGATCGCCCAGGGCGTGGCGGTGATCGCCGGCACAGATATTCAGCCGCTGCTCAGCGGGGGGTGATTCCGCGCCGCTGTTTGGTATAATCCGACGCGGGGGTGGCTGTGTCCCGGTGGATGCCCCGGTCTTCAAAATCGGCGGCGGGCTGCGCAGAGCAGGCCGCGATGGGTTCGACTCCCATCCACTCCCGCTCACTCCTCTTTTCTGTTAGGACACGCTCACCAGCGCCGCAACCAGCGTTTCGCCCCAGTAAAGGCGGTCGTGTTCGAGCAGCGGCAGCGGCGCGCCGCTGACCAGCGCCTGCGCGCGCAGGTGATGCGGCCCGGCTGGGCTGCCAGCGGGCACGTCCAGGCACGCCGGCAGCGTCACGGCGTCGCCGGGCGCGCCGGGCGGCAGCGCTAAGTCAACGGCCGCCCGCGCCGTGTCGTAGCCCTGCGTCAGCGCCAGCCGCAGCGCCGCCCCCTCTGGCGGGGCTGCCCGGTAGACAAAGCGCAGCGTGAAACAGAACGGCTCACCGGCGCGCGCGTCCAGCTGGTGGCCGATCCCGCCGGTGTACTCCAGCAGATCGCCGAAGCGCCAGCGGAGCGGCGTGCCGCCTTCGCGGTCGAAGCGGTAGAACACGGTGTCCATGACTGTGTCGCGGTAGGCCGCGCCGCGCCCCTGCGCCAGCAGCGCGGCCAGCGCGTCCCAGGCGTCAGCGCGGCTGCTGCGCGCCAGCAGCCACACGCGCGGGACGGCCGCCAGCCGGTCGGCGTGGGCGCGAGCTTCGTCGGGTTCGTGCCAGCGCCAGCCGATGTCCAGCGCCAGGCCGGCGGCAAAGCGGTACAGCCGGTCGTAGTAGGCCGCCGGACTCGCTGGATCGAAGCCCACCAGCGCCGGCTCAAGCGGGTCGCGGGCGGCCGCGACTTGGCGGGCGGCTTCGTCCCAGCGCGGCTTGGGCGGCCAGAGGGCGTCGTAGGCCGCGAGCTGGGCGGCGATCAGCGCCAGCGCCAGCCCGGCGCGGAGCACCTCACCCCCCAACCCCCTCTCCCTCTGCAGCGATGGAGCTGAGCGCAGCAAGGCGGGGGTGAGGCTCGCCGCCAGCAGCAGCGCCCACGCCGGCGCAGCCGCGATCGCGTAGCGCAGCTGGAACGCCGGCCAGCCAGCGGCGTTGAGCGCCAGCAGTGCCGCCGGAGTCAGCAGCAGCCACAGGGCGATCAGCCCCAGCCCGCGCCGCCGGTGTGCGCCGCTGGCCGCGCCGACTCCCAACGCCAGCACAAAGAGCGGCCACGCGCCCGCTGTCAGCGCCAGCCACAGCGCCGCCGCGCCAGCCACAGTGTCTACCGGCAGGGCCGCCGGGCCGCCGTGCGCCTGAATCTGCGCGGCCAGCGCCGGCAGCCAGGGCGCGAACAGCGCGCCGGCCAGCGCCAGGGGTGCCAGCGCCCGCGCGCCGCCGCGCGTCAGCAGGGCGTGGGCGGCCTGGGCCGCGATCGCCAGCGCGCCGGCGTAGTGCGTGTAGAGCAGCAGCGCCGCCAGCAGCCCCCAGATCAGCCCGCGCTGCCGCGTCGGTCGTTCGCGCCAGGCGGCGTAGGCCAGCGTCGAGAGGGCGGTCAGCGCCAGCAGCAGCGCGTACATGCGCGCCTCGCGGGCGTAGTAGACGGCCAGCGGGGCTGTCAGCAGCAGCGCCGCCGCCAGCAGCCCAGCGCGCCGGCTGAACAGGCGCGCCCCCAGCGCATGCGCTGCCGCCGCGCCCAGCAGCAGCGCCAGCGCCGACGGCAGCCGCGCGGCAAAGACTGACTCGCCGGCGGCCAGCGTCCAGGCGTCCATCAGCAGGAAGTAGAACGGGGGGTGAACGTCGGCGCGGGCGCGGGCCAGCGCGCCGCCCAGGCTGGCGGCCAGATAGCGCGCCGTCTCGCCGACGCCCTGCGGCGGGCGCGCGTTATCGCGGATCGCCCACAGCGTGAACGCTTCGTCGGCCCATAGGCTGTCAGCGGTAAGGTCTGTCAGCGCCAGCGCGAAACCGGCCAGCAGCGCCAGCGCCGCCAGCAGGCCGTGGAGCGGCTTCACTCGCGCGGCTTGTGATACAGCCACCAGAACGCCTCGCGCGGGTAGACCGGCTCCAGGACAGCGTCCCACAGAAAGGGGCACGGCTGCGACGCGACACCGCGGAGCTGCGCGTCAATCCGGCGGGCTTTGGCGGCGATGTCGTCAGTCTCGGCCTCCAGCGCAGCCAGGGCGGACAGAATCTCCTGCACGATCGTGCGGCGCAGCAGCTCCGGTCGGTAGATGCTGAAGGCGGCGGTCGGCTTCTCGGCGGCTTCCTGGAAGAACGTGCGCATCGCGTCTAGGCGCGAGTTGGCCTCGTAGCGCAGGCGGTCGGTGTAGCGCACGCGGTGCTCGCGGCGGACGCGCGCGTGCAGCTCAGCGGCAGCGTCCAGGCGGGACTGCTGCGCGTCTGTCAGGCGGCCGCGCAAGGCCTCTAGGCGGCGCAGGCGCAGCAGCAGCGCGCCGATCGTCAGCGCCGGCAGGCTGCCGCTGCCGAAGATGCCGCCGCCCCCAGCGCTGCCGTAGAGCTGACTGCCCTCTAGGTAGCGTTCCAGGCCGCCGGCCATCGCCTCGGCCTCTTTCAAGTCCTGGTCAACGCTGTAGTGTTCGGACATCGTGATCTGCCTATTCTGCTGGTAGGCCATTCTATCACGGAATGGGCCCCGCTCGTCTAGCCGCAGCCGAAGATAATAAGGCCCTGAATGTCGCCAGTGGTGCGCTTGACAGGCCGCTGTTTTTTGTCCTATGCTAAGCTCGAAGAACATTAACCGCTGTTAACAAGTCCGGCCCAGCGCACAGCGGCAGCTTCTGCCCGCCAGGGCCGGTTGGTGAAGAAGGTCGTTATGATCGTCCCTGAGCTGCAACTGCCCAAACGCATTTGGATCGAAACCCTGGATGGGTCTGATGATGCCTGCGACGTGATCGTCGAAATGGAAAACGGCGCGCTCTACACCGCCGTGTTTGTCACCCTCAACTACCTGAGGCGGCAGATGGACCTGGGCTACGCGGTGAGCCGCCAGCTTCCCGACGCGCCGCCCGTGCGCTACGCCGTGCTGGAAACGCCCCACATCCTGGTGGAGAACACGCAGCGCGACACCATCGAGGACACGATTGACAACCTGCTGGCGCTCGACGTGTTCGAAGGGTACTTCACGCAGGTCAGCGATGACCAGCCTGCCAGCGGTCGAACGAGCAGCAATGGCAGCCGCGCCACGCAGGAGATGGTCGTGGCTGTCATCTCTGAGGTACTCGACGCCAAAGGCGATTGATACAATCATCCCGCGCTGACAAGTGAATAACACACCCCGCCAGGAGGCACCATGGCTGAACGATACGAAGACAGCCTGCTTTATCGCATCCGCCACTCCGCCGCGCATGTCATGGCCGAGGCCATGCTGGAGCGCTTCCCGGAGGCGAAGATCGCCATCGGCCCGCCCATCGAGGACGGCTTCTACTACGATTTCGACCTGCCGCGCCCGATAAGCGAGGAAGATTTGCAGTGGGTGGAGAACCGGATGAAGGAGATCATCCGCGAGGGCCACCCGTTTGCTGAGCGCGAGGTTACGCCCGCCGAGGCGCGCGCTTTCTTCAAGAACCAGCCCTACAAGCTGGAGCTGATCGAGGACCTGGTGGCGGGCCGCGTGGACGAGAACGGCAACCAGGTAGCCGCCCCGGCGCAGAAGCTCACGTTCTGGACGCAGAACACGTTCACCGACCTGTGCCGCGGGCCGCACGTGCAGAATACCAACCAGATCAACCCGGACGCGATCAGCATCACCTACAAGATGCCCGCCGGCGCTTATTGGCGCGGCGACGAGAAGCGGCCGCAGCTCACGCGCATCTACGGCACGGCCTGGGAGGACCCAGAGGACCTGCAGGAGTACCTGCACCTGCTGGAGGAAGCAAAAAGGCGCGACCACCGCATCCTCGGCGAGCGCCTGGGCCTGTTCACGATCAGCCCGCTGGTGGGCAAGGGCCTGCCGCTGTGGAAGCCCAAAGGCGCGATCCTGCGCGACACGCTGGAGCGCTGGCTGCGCCAGGTGCAGCTCGACAACGGCTATGAACCAGTCGTGACGCCGCACATCGGCAACCTCAACCTGTACCGCACGTCGGGCCACTACCCGTATTACAAGGACAGCCAGTACGCGCCGATCCAGGTGGACGACGAGGAGTTCCTGCTCAAGCCGATGAACTGCCCGCACCACTGCATGATCTACAAGAGCGAGCTGCACAGCTACCGCGATCTGCCGCTGCGCCTGGCCGAGTTCGGCACAGTCTACCGCTACGAGCAGAGCGGCGAGCTGCACGGCCTGACGCGCGTGCGCGGCTTCACGGTGGACGACGCCCACCTGTTCGTCACGCCGGAGCAGCTGCTCGACGAGTTCAAGGCGGTGGTGCGCCTGATCCAGTTCGTGTTCAACACGCTGGGCCTGACGGACTTTCGCGCCCGCGTGGGCACGCGCGACCCGGACAGCGACAAGTATGTGGGCGACGCCGCCCAGTGGGAGAAGGCCACCGCCGCCATCATCGCTGCCTGCGACGATATGGGCCTGCCGTATGTGGTCGAGGCCGGTGAAGCCGCCTTCTACGGCCCCAAGCTCGACTTCATCTTCCGCGACGTGCTCAAGCGCGAGTGGCAGTTGGGCACGGTGCAGGTGGATTACAACCTGCCGGAGCGCTTCGACCTAGAGTACGTGGCCGAGGACAACACGCGCCAGCGGCCCATCATGATCCACCGCGCGCCCTTCGGCAGCCTGGAGCGCTTCGTCGGCATCATCATCGAGCACTTCGGCGGCGCGTTCCCGGTTTGGCTGTCGCCGGTGCAGGCGGTGGTGATCCCCATCGCTGACCGCCACTTGGACTACGCGGATCAGGTCGCCGCTGAGCTGAAAGCGCAGGGGCTGCGCGCGCAGGTGGACAGGGGCAAGGCGCGCATGGGCGCTAAGATCGTTCAGGCGCGCGAGCAGCACATCCCCTACATGCTGATCGTCGGCGACCGCGACGCCGCGGCCGGCACGGTGAGCGTGCGTCTGCGCACCGACGAGGACCTGGGCGCGCTGCCGCTGGACGAGTTCAAAGCGCTCATCGGGCGCGTAGTGGCCGAGAAAGCGCTTGATCTGCGCTAAGTTACAATTAAGCGCATGCGATCCTGCTCACGCGAAGGACAACCCCCATGCCCGAAATCCACTTTGACCGCTACTACCGTTACGACGACCTGACGCGCCTGCTGCGCGCCTACGCCGACGAATACCCGCAGCTCGTCGCGCTGGAGAGCATCGGCCGCAGCTACGAGGGGCGCGACATCTGGCTGGTGACAGTGACCAACGGCGCGACTGGCCCAGCGGGCGACAAGCCCGCCCTGTGGGCCGACGGCAACATCCACGCCTCCGAAGTGTCACCCTCAACAGCCTGCCTGCACCTGCTCAACCACCTAGTCACCAAATACGGCAGCGATCCCGACGTGACGCGCGCCCTCGACACACGCGCGTTCTACATCTGCCCGCGCGTCAACCCCGATGGCGCGGAGTGGGCGCCGGCCGACAAGCCGAAGATCATCCGCAGCAGCACCCGCCCCTACCCCTACAACGAGGACCCGATCGGCGGGCTGCGCCAGGAGGACGTAGACGGCGACGGCCGGATGCTGCAGATGCGCTTCCCCGACCCCAACGGCCCCTGGAAGCCGCACCCGGACGAGCCGCGCCTGCTGGTGCGGCGCGACCCTGCCGAGACCGGCGGCACGTACTACCGCGTGCTGCCGGAGGGCGTGATTGAGGATTACGACGGCGTGCGCATCTGGCTGCAGCCCAACAAGGAAGGGCTGGACTTGAACCGCAACTTCCCATCGGAGTGGCGGCCCGAAGGCGAGCAGAGCGGCGCGGGGCCGTTTCCCACGTCCGAGCCGGAGGTGCGGGCCGTCGTCGCCTTTATCGTCAACCACCCGAACATCACTGGCGGCATCACTTTCCACACGTTCAGCGGCGTGCTGCTGCGCCCCTATGGCACAAAGCCTGACGACGCTTTTCCCGCCGAGGACCTGTGGACGTTCAAGATGATCGGCGCGAAAGGGACTGAGATCACCGGCTACCCTAACATCTCGGTCTTTCACGACTTCAAGTACCACCCGAAACAGGTTATCACCGGCGTGTTCGATGACTGGCTGTACGAACACCTTGGCGTCTACGCCTGGACGGTCGAAATCTGGAGTCCGCAGCGCCAGGCCGGCATTGACGACTACAAGCCAATTGACTGGTATCGGGAGCACCCGCTGGAACATGACCTAAAGCTGCTCAAATGGAGCGATGAGGCGCTGGAGGGGCGCGGCTTCGTAAACTGGTATCCGTTCGAGCACCCCCAGCTTGGGCCGGTTGAGATCGGCGGCTGGGACTCGATCTACTGCTGGCGCAACCCGCCGCCGCACCTGCTGGAGAACGAGATCGCCCGCTTTGCCGATTGGTGCGTGTGGCATCTGCTGATCTCGCCTCGGCTGGAGCTGTTCAACGCGCAGGCCGAACCGCTGGGCGGCGGCGCTTACCGCGTGCAGCTGGCGGTGCACAACACCGGCTGGCTGCCGTCCTACGTCTCGAAGAAGGCGCTGGAGCGCAAGGCCGTGCGCGGCGTGATCTGCGAGATCGCGCTGCCGGAGGGCGCGTCGCTCAAGACCGGCAAACCGCGCGAGGACATCGGCCAGCTTGAGGGCCGCGCCTATGTGGGCGCGTCGGCTGCGCCTTGGGCCGCCATCAGCAGCGCCCCCACCGCCGACCGCGCCAAAGTCGAATGGGTGGTGCACGCGCCGCAGGGCGGCACAGTGGCGCTCACGGCGCGCCACGCGCGCGCCGGCGTCGTTTACGCCGAAGTGACGCTGGCGGCGGACGGAAACTGACGGCAAGCCAAGCCGCCAGCCGGTTACAGCCCGGGCAGTCTGTGCTATGATGAGCGCCGCTTGTGCAGAAAGGGGCGTGTCATGCGCGGCGGACGACGCTGGTTGATTGTGCTCATTCCGCTGGTCTTATTGGCGGCGGTGATCGTGGGCGGGCTGCTGTGGGTGTCGAACCCGGCCGCCCCCATGCCGGAGGCGCTGGCGGCGCTCGAAACGGACGCGGCGGTGACAGTCAGCCGCGAGAACGGCTGGATCGTGCTGCAGCCCGTGGGCGTCAGCGCGCAGACCGGACTGATCTTCTACCCCGGCGGGCTGGTCGCCCCGGAGGCGTATGCGCCGCCGCTGCGCGAAGTGGCCGCTGCCGGCTACAAAGTGGTGATCGTGCCCATGCCGCTCAACCTGGCCGTGCTCAACGCCAGCGCGGCAGCCGGCGTGATCGCCGCCTACCCAGAGATCGCGCGCTGGGCGGTGGCGGGGCACTCGCTGGGCGGCGCGATGGCGGCGCGCTTCGCCCACGACAACCCGGACAAAGTGCAGGGGGTGGCGCTGTGGGCCGCCTACCCAGAGGGCAGCGCGGACCTGTCGGGGCGGGCGCTGGCCGTCACCTCAATCTACGGCACGCTCGACGGCCTGGCGACGGTCGAACAGGTGGAGGGCGCGCGCCCGCTGCTGCCGCCGGACACAGTGTGGGTGAAGATCGAGGGCGGCAACCACGCCCAGTTCGGCTCGTATGGCGACCAAGCGCGCGACAACGCCGCCGCGATCAGCCGCGAGGCGCAGCAGGCGCAGGTCGCCGCCGCCACCCTCGACCTGCTGGCGCGCGTGGAGGCGGCCGGTTGAGCCGGCGGACGCAGGCGCTGCGGCGCGCCTTCGCTGCGGCCGCTGCGCTCTACGCGCTGGGGCTGCTGGCCTACCTGCTGCTGCGGCTGGCCGCCGGCGACCGCTGGTGGTGGCTGGCCCTGCTGCACAACTTCGCGCCGTTTTACTTCGCCCCGCTGCTGATCCTGCTGCCGACCGCGCTGCTGCTGCGCGACCGCGCCAGCGCCCTCCGCCTGCTGCCGCTGCTGGCGGCTGGCGCGCTGTGGTTCGGCCCGCTGTGGCTGCCGGACAACACCGACAGCGCCGCCGCCGCACATGGCGCGAACCGGCTGGAGGTGGTGAGCTTCAATATCCTCTACAACAACCCGCGCCTGGACGACGCGGCCGCCTGGCTGCGCGAGGCCGATGCCGACATCGTGCTGCTGCAGGAGGTCGTGCCGGCCAGCCGCCGCCGGCTGCTGGCGGCGCTGGGCGACGCCTACCCTTACGACGACCGCGACCTGCGCGGCACGACTCAGCTCACGCTCTCGCGCCTGCCGCTTGTGTCCGCCGAGGAAATTGACCTGGGGCGCTGGTGGGCGCGCCGCCTGGAGGTAGACCACGACGGCCAGCGGGTCGCCGTCTACAACGTGCATCTGCCGATGCCGGTGGGTGAGACGCGCCGCCTGTCGTGGCTGCCGATACCGGCGGCGGTGGCGCGCCTGGCCCCGGTGGAGCTGGCGCTGCGCTATAACGAGACGCGGCGCAACGCCAGCCTGCGGGCGCTGCTTGATATACTGGAGCGAGAGCCGCTGCCGTTTATCGCGGCGGGGGATTTCAACACCAGCGACAGCGCCGTGATCTACGGCGAGCTGCAGGCTGTGCTGCGCGACTCGTTCCGCGAGGCGGGCTGGGGGCCAGGCGCAACCTGGCCCGCTGGCCTGGGCGACGACGGCCTGCCGGCCTTTCTGCCGCCGCTGGTGCGCATTGATTACGTGTGGCACAGCGCCGATTTCCGCGCCCTGCGCGCCGAGACCGGCCCGCGCCTGGGGTCAGACCACCTGCCGCTGCGCGTCAGTCTGAGCCGCCAGCCCCGTCCCGCGTGACTTTCGGCTCGACGCGGTCCACGTGGTCGTCGCGGTTGTCCGGCCTGTGGCCGATGCGATAGGGCACGGTTGTCACGGCGACGCTGTCCATGCCGGTCAGCGCCAAGTTGAAGATGAAGGCGCTGTTCTGGTGCAGCGCCTGCTCCCAGAAGCTGTCCATGACCAGGTGGCCCATGATGACATGCACGAAGCAGTCCGGCGTTTCGTCCTGAAGCTGGCGGATGTACTCGCGGATCGGCTCGGCCAGCTGGCGGTAAGGCGACGGCAGGATCACCAAATCGCCCTCGCCGATGCGCTGGCGCCACTTGGCGCAGGTCTGCTCGGTGCGCTCTGGGTTGACGCTGACGTGCACGCCCACCCAGGGGTGGCCCAGCGACTTGGCGAAGTTGACCATGCGCACCGTTTCCGCGTGCACGTTGTCCACCAGCACCAGCGTGCGCACCGGCTGGGCGCGCACCGGCTCGACGTTCTCGCGGCTGAGGGCAGCAGCCACTGTCCTGTAGTGGTGGTGGATGCGGAAGAAGATAACCACCAGCGTCGGGATGAGCACGACGACGAACCACGCGCCGTGCACGAACTTGGTGGTGGCGAACACCACCATCACGACAAAGGTGCAGGCCGCGCCCACCGCGCTGATGACCAGTTTCTGGCGCCAGCGGGGGTCGTACTCCAGCGTCGTTTCCAGGCCCTGGATTATCTCCCCTGGCTGCATCCGCCCGATTTTGCGCAGGCGTACGACCATGCCGGTCTGTGAAATGGTGAAACTGAGGAACACACCCACCGCATAAAGCGGAATCAGCGCTGTCGTGCGCGCATCAGCTACGATCACCAGCAGCGAGGCGGCCACTGCCAGCAGCACGATGCCCCACGAGAACACCAGCCGTCCGCCGCGATAGGTGAGCTGACGCGGCAGGAAACCGTCACCGGCGTGCAGCGCCGCCAGGCGGGGGAAATCGGCGTAGCTGGTGTTGGCGGCCATCAGCAGGATGAGCGCTGTGCCGGCCAGCGTCAGCAGGTAGAGCGGGTTCTCTGGCCCGAAAATCGTGCGCCCCAGCTGCGAGATGACCGTTTCGGCTTCGCTGGGCAGCGCTTGAATCTGGTTGGCCAAGAAGGTGATGCCCAGGAACAGCGTGATGAGAATGCCCGACATCCACACCAGCGTCACGGCGGCGTTGTGGCTGCGCGGTTCTTTGAAGGCGGTGATGCCGTTGGAGATGGCCTCGATGCCGGTGAGGGCGGTGCAGCCGCTGGAGAACGCGCGCAGCACCAGGAACAGCGCCAGCGGTTCGAGTGTGGTGTGGTGGATGGCCTCCACGTCCACGACGGTGGGCAGGCTGCCGCTGAGGTAGCGCACGAAGCCCACCGCCAGCATGAGGAACATCGTCCCCAGGAAGAAATAGGTGGGCACGGCGAAGATGCGCCCGCTCTCTTTCACACCGCGCAGGTTGACCACCGTCATGAAGGCGATCACGCCCACTGCGATGTCCACGCGGTAGGGCAGTAAGGCCGGAAAAGCCGACGTGATTTGAGCCACGCCCGACGAGATGGATACCGCCACCGTCAGGATGTAGTCGGTCAGCAGGGCTGCGCCGGCGATCTGCGCCGGGACTTCGCCCAGGTTGTCACGCGCCACAATGTATGCGCCACCGCCGTTAGGATAGGCGTAGATCGTCTGCCGGTAGGAGATAGTCACAATCGCCAGCAGCACGGCGATAGCGACGGCGATGGGCAGCGACAGGCCGAAGATCGCCCCGCTGGCCCCCAGCCAGGTCGCGCCGGCGGCAAACGACAGGATGACGAGGATTTCCTCGGTGGCGTAAGCGGTGGACGAGAGCGCGTCCGACGCAAAGACGGCCAGGCCGATGGGTCGGCTGATGGCCTGGTGGGCCAGGTCTTTGGTTTGCAGCGGTTTACCGACCAAGATGTGGCCGATGTTCATGTGTGTGTTTACCCTTCGACTCGGCTGTGATGTGCAACCCAAAAAAATCTCCGGCGCAGCGGCCGGAGCGCGCAGGATGCGAGCTGGTAGCAAGAAGCGGGGTTATGCCGGCGGCGGGGTGCTGCTGGTCGGCAGCCAGGCGCTGGATGCTATACGCAGAAAAACCGTGGAGTCACGGCGTGGTGTGGTGTCGGCGAACGGGCGCATCGTGCATCTCGTTTCCTATGACACCTGAATCGTAGTCCTCAAGCTGGCGCGTGTCAAGCGAAATCGCCCAGGCAGACAAAGGGAAGTCCTGGCGGCGGCCCGCCGCCAGGCAGCGCGCCGCCTCAGCTTCGGCGCAGAAAGCGGAAGCGGGCGCGCGGGCCGGCGTCAGCGCCGGCGCTGTCCTCCGACATGGTGCGCAGGGCCGCCAGCGCGATGGCGTGGGTGGCAGCGGGCGCGGTGAGCACGACGAACACCAGCAGCACGATCAGCTTGAGCGCCACTGACGGCATGATGAGCGCGCCGCCCACCACGATGCCGCCCAGGCCCAGCGTCGAGATCAGGCCGCCGGCGTGCAGGCGGATGAAGACGTTGTTGAAACGCACCATGCCCAGCACGCCCAGGGCGCAAAAGGCCACGCCCAGCCCGATGAACAGCAGAGCAGCGATTTCCAGCACGTTAGGGAGCACGTTAGAACGCCTTTCCCTGCGCCAGGTAGCGGGCCACCGCCAGCGTCCCTATAAAGGCAAAAGCCGCCAGCGCCAGCGCCGCGTCCACGGCCAGGCCGTTCTGCTGGATAAGCGCCAGCAGGATCATGGCGGCGATGAGCAGCATGGTGGCCGCGTCAATCGCCTGCAGCCGGTCGGCCTGGGTTGGCCCGGCGGCCACGCGGTAGCCCACCGGCAGCAGCAGCAGCACGACCACCGCCAGCGCAATCTGCAGGCCGACTGCCACAATCTCACTCATGGCCCAGCACCTTTCCCAGCAGGCGGGCGCGCCGCTGCTGCACGGCCTCGACATCTGGCTGCATGTCCACGTCAATCAGATGCACCACGATCGTTTGGCCGCCGTCGGGCTTGAAATCTACGGCGATGCTGCCCGGCGTGACCGTGAGCGCGTGCGCGCTGAGGCCGGCCGTCACGCTGCTGTCGCTGCCCACCGGCAGCTCGATGAAGCCGGGGTTGACGGCTTTCGGCCCCGGCCTAAGGATGCGCCGCGCCATGTCCAGGTCGGATTCGAGCACAGCGCGCAGCACGTTGAGGCCGTACAGCAGCGCCGCCCCGACGCGCCGCGGCGTCCAGCGCACCAGCGGTTGGCGCGCGCCGCTGAGCGGGATCACCAGCGCCAGCCCCAGCACAAAGCCCAGCAGCGCACTGTCCAGCGCGACGCGGGCCGTGAGCATCATCCACACAACCGCCAGCACAGCGGCCCTGACCAGCAAACCGAGCATGAGCATTACCTCCCGAACACAGCGTTGATATAGATTTCCGGCTGCGCCAGCTCGCTGACGGTCAGCGCGGCTACTTCAAGCAGCGGGGCGGCGTAGATGCCGAAAACGACGCACAGGCCCACCAGCAGCAGCGGCGCGTAGGGGCTGTCGCCGTAGTCCTTGAGCGGCGCTGTGGTTTCGTCCGGCTTGCGCTGGAACATCAGCTGCCAGGTGCGCGTCATGTACAGCAGCGTGATCATACCCGCGCCCACTGCCAGCCCCAGCACCGCCCAGCTCTCGGCGGCGATGCCGCCGCGCACCAGCGCCAGCTTGCTGATGAAGCCGTTGAGCGGCGGCACGCCGGCCAGCGCCAGCCCGCCCAGCAGGTAGAGCGCGTTGGTCAGCGCCAGGTGCTTGCCCACGCCGGCGATCTCGGTGAGGCGCGCCGTTTTGGTCTGCGTGCGGCTGGAGACCACGCCGGTGAGCATGAGCAGCGACGACTTGATGAACGAGTGGTTGACGGCATACACCAGCGCGCCCACCAGCGCCGCCGGGTTGCCCCAGCCGATGGCCACCAGGATGAAGCCGATCTGGCCGAAAGTCGAGTAAGCCAGCATGCGCTTGGCGTCATAGGTGCGCAGCGCGCCCAGGCTGCCGAAGAAGATGCCGATCAGCCCCAGCACGATCAGGATGTTCTGGATGGCGGCGGCTTCCTCGGTGAACAGCAGCGTCAGCATGCGGATCACACCGTACACGCCCACTTTGACCACCACTGACGACAGCACGGCGTGCACCGGCGTGGGCGCGGTGGTGTGAAAGTCCGGCTGCCAGAAGTGAAAGGGGAACACGGCGCTCTTGAGCAGGAACGCGCACAGCAGCATGACGGCCGCCTCGGTGGCCAGGAAGGGGCGCTCGCCGGTGGCCAGGACGCGCGCGATGTCGGCCATGTTGAGCGTGCCGAACGTGGCGTACATGGCGGCGACGCCCAGCAGCAGGAACAGCGTGCCCATTGCGCTGATGAACAGGTACTTGATGGCGGCCTCCAGGCCCAGCGGGTTATCGCTGATGGCCACCAGCAGCACCGAGGCGATCACCATGAGTTCAAGGAACACGAACAGCGTGAACAGGTCGCCAGTGTAGAGGCAGCCCACCAGCCCCGCGCCCATCGTCAGGAACAGCGAGGTGAAGGCCGGGCGGTTGATCACCTTGTCGTGGCAGTGGTAGGCGTAGAGCAGGCCGCCGCCCACCACCGTCGTGGACATGGCGGCGAACAGCGCCGCCAGCCGGTCGGCCACCAGGATGATGCCGAACGGCGCGGTCCAGCCGCCCATCGTGTAGGTCTGCACGCCCTGGTCGAGGGCCTGCGCCAGCAGGATCAAGCTGCAGACCCAGGCCAGCCCACCGGCGACCACACCGAGCGCGCGCTGGGCGCGGTTGTAGCGGGACAGCGCCAGCCCCAGCACAGCCGCTGCCAGGGGGATGAAGATCGGGCCAAGCAGAAGCGGGTTTTCCATCGTTAGCCTACCAGTTCGTTGACGGAGTCGCTGTCCACTGTTTTGAAGCGGTTGGCAGACAGGTTGATCAGGGCCAGCAGCACGGCATACGAACCGAAGCTGATGACGATGGCCGTCAGCACCAGGGCCTGCACCAGCGGGTCGCTGGGCTGGCCGCCCACCACCGTATTGGTGGTCTCGTCTACGTAGGCCGGCACAGTGCCATCCAGCGCGCCAGCGGCGAAGATGAACAGGTTGATGGCTGTGAACAGGATGAAGAAGCCCATCGCCGCCTTGATCAGGTCGCGGCGCAAAATCTGGAACACGCCCAGGCCGAACAGCACACCGGTTGCCACTGCCAGAGTCTCACTCATACGGTCAACTGCTCCTCTCGCTGCGCCGCTTTCTCGGCGCTCTCAGCCCCCTCAAGCGCCTCGGATTCAGGCTGTTCGGGGTGCGTGATCGTCTCCATAATCAGGCTGGCGCCGCCGAACACCGCCAGGAAGATGCCCAGTTCAAAAATCAGAGTGGAGGCCAGGTGCAGACCAGCCGGCGGGTCGAAGCCGGCGATCTTGGTGATGGCCAAGAACGGCCGCCCGAACAGCAGCGGCAGCGCCGCGTTGACCAGCGCCAGCCCCAGGCCAGCGGTGAGGATGCGCCAGGGGCGCAGCCAGCGCAGCCGCCAGCGCGTCTCCTCGTAGCCGAACACGACATACCACAGCGTCACCGCCAGCCCGCTGACCACGCCGGCGGTGAAGCCGTCGCCCGGGCTGCTGCCGCCGTACAGGATGTGCGTCAGCGAGACCAGCAGGGCGAAGGGCAGGACAATGCGCGCTGCCAGCCGCGTGAACGGCGTGTTGAAGTCCAGGCCGGGGCGGCGGCGCTGCACGGCGGCGAACGTGCCGGTGATGCCGGTGCGCCTGACGCGGGCCAGCAGCGTGGCCACGCCCACGGCCGCGAAGCTGAACACGGCGATCTCGATGAGCGTGTCGGTGGCGCGGAAGTCGGCGATGATAGCCGCCACCACATCCGGCGCGCCGGTCAGCGGGTAGGCGTTCTCCAGATGCCACTGGGCAATCGTGTCGCGGTCCGGGCGGTTGGCGATCGCTGTGAGCGCAAACAGGCCCACCGTCGTGCCGATCACGACTGCTACGGCAGCGTCGCGCCACACGCCGCCGCGCGACGTGCCCCACAGCACAGCCATTGCCTGGCGGCGCTGGCGGGTGGCGATGCGCCCGATCATCATGACCACCAACACCGTGCCCAGCGTCTCCACCAGGAACTGCACCAGGGCCACGTCTGGCGCTGGTTCCATCAGGAAGATGCCGCCCACCGCGTAGCCCATGACGCCCAGCGCAAGCGCAGCGGACAGGTGGTTGCGGAGCACGACGCTCATGGCGGCCGCGCCCACCGCCAGCACGACCAGCGCCACCTCCAGCACGCCGGAGGCGTCCTGGATGGTGACGTTCAGCGCCTGCCCCTGGAAGGCGTTGATCAGGATGCCGGATGTGAGCATGAGCAGCGCCACGCTGCCCAGGATGACGACCAGGTAGTGGCGCAGCTTGCCGTTCTGCGTGCGCAGGAGCTGGTCGGCGAACCACTCGACAGCGGCCACAATCCCCTCGTAGATGCGCGCAGCATTGGGCAGCGGCACGGCGCTCACCGGCCCCAGCCAGGCGCGGCGCGTCAGAAACAGCGCCGCGCCGGCCAGCACCGCCAGCGTGCTGAGAGCGAAGGCGGTGTTGAAGCCGGGGAACAGCTCCAGCTTGAACGCCTTGGGCACGGCCGGCGTGATCAGCGGGATGATGGTCACGGGCAGCGCCAGCCCGGCCAGCGCGCCGGTGAGGGCCAGCCCGCCGGGGCCGAACGCCAGCGCTGCTGGCGGCGTGTGGATGGGCAGCTCGGCCTGCGGCGGGCGCACGAACACATCCCAGAACAGCAGGAAAGCCAGCCCGGCGTTGAACACTGCGCTGACGACGATCACGGCCAGCGCCGGCGGGCTGTCAATAAAGGCCTCCAGCAGCGTCTCCTTGCCGACAAAGCCCAGCAGCGGGATCAGCCCGGCCATCGAGAGGCACGCCAGGCCAACGATGACGGCCGTGCCTGGCAGGTGCTGGCGCAGCCCGCCCAGCTTGTCAATGATGCGCGTGCCCGTCGCATGGTCCACGATGCCGGCGGAGAGAAACAGCGGCGCTTTGTAGAGCGCGTGCGCCAAGATGCCCACCGCCAGCGCCTTGAAACCGGCGTAGTCCGGCAGGCCAATAAGCGCGACCAGCGCGCCCAACTGGGCGACGGTGGTGTAGGCCAGCAGGCCTTTTAGATCGCGCTGGCGCAGCGCCAGCGCCGAGCCAACCAGCAGCGTCAGCAGGCCGATCGTCACCAGCAGATCGGCCCAGGCGGGCGTCTTGCCCAGCGTCGGGTACAGCCGCGCCAGCAGGTACACGCCGGCCTTGACCATGGTGGCGCTGTGCAGGAAGGCGCTGGCCGGCGACGGCGCGGCCATCGCCCCCGGCAGCCAGAAGTGGAACGGAAACTGGGCGCTCTTGGTGAAAGCACCCAGGGCCACCAGCGCCAGCAGCGCGGCGTAGAAGGGATGATCGGCCAGCGAGATGGCCAGGATGTCCGCCAGCTCCATCGAGCCAACGGCGCTGCCGATCAGCAGCAGGCCGACCAGCAGGGCCAGGCCGCCGCCGCCGGTGACCATCAGGGCTTGCAGCGCGCCGCGCCGCGCTTCTGAGTCCTTGGCGCCCTTGAAGCCGATCAGCATGAACGAGGAGACGCTGGTCAGCTCCCAGGCGATGAACAGCGCGATTACGTTGCCGGCCAGCACCAGCCACAGCATGGCGCCAGTGAAGACCAGCAGCCACTGGTAGAAGCGGGCCATCTCCTGGGTGTCGTCGAAGTAGTGACCGGTGTAATAGAACACGGCGATGCCCACGCCGCTCACCAGCGCGGCGAAGAGCAGCGCCAGGCCGTCCAGGTAGAACGACAGCGTCAGGCCCAAGTCTGGAACCCAGGGCACGACGTAGGTCAGCGCGCCCTGCTCAGTCACAGCGGGCAGGGCCGCCAGCGCCGCCGCAAACAGCGCGGCCATCAGGCCGGTCGCGATGAGCGTCAGCGCGCGCCGGCCCAACGCGCGCGCCAGCCAGGGCACAGGCAGCGCCAGGATAAACGGGGCAGCGGTAAACAACAGCAGTTCCATAGGCGGGCGTCTTTCGCTAGCGCGTGAGTCACTCTCTACGGTTCATGTCATGTCTGGCCAGCAGCGGGGCGCAGCCAGGGTTCAGGCGGTTAAGCGCCTTATTATAGCAGCGCGGGCGGCAAAGCAAGCCAGCGTTCGGGCTGCGCGGCGGGGAAACCGGCAGCAGCCTCGCGGCGGCCAGCCGCGCGCTGATTAAGATCGCATTTTTGGGAAAATTCGAGAGTGCATCATACCCGTCCTGCGGTTGGCTCATGCCCCCAAAGATGGGGGGGCTGGCCCAGACGCGCGCTTTCACGCGGCGGCTGATCGCTGTAGACTGGAGGCGGTACACAGAGAGGCGGGATGCTGATGATCTCCGGTTACTGGGCGCACAACCACGGCGTGCACCTGCATTACCTGGACAGCCGAACAGAGGACTCCAGCACGCCTGTGGTGTTCGTGCCAGGGCTGCGCGGACAGGCGGACGACTTCCGCCCCATGATCGCTGCGCTGGCCCCGCGCCGGGCGCTGGCGCTCAGCCTGCGCGGGCGCGGCCAGAGCGACACGCCCGACGTGGGCTACACCTTTGCCCATCACGTGAGCGACGTGGCGGCGGTGATCGCGCAGGCGCGGCTTAGCCGCTGCTGCCTGGTGGGCCACTCTGTCGGCGTGGCTTACGCGATTGGCTGCGCGCTGGAGCGCCCGGAGCAGGTGGCCGGGCTGGTGCTGGCGGGCTATCCGGCGGCATATCCCCGGATGACGGCCGACTGGGCGCTGCACGTGCTCGAAACGCACCCCGGCGAGATGCGCACCAAGGCGCTGCTGGGCGTGCAGCAGGAATCGGAGCTGGTGGACCTGTGGCCGCGCCTGGCGGAGCTGGCCTGCCCGATATTGGTGCTGCGCGGCGGCAGGGGATCGTCGCGGCTGGACGCGGAGACAGCCCAGCGCTACACGCTGCACGCGCCGCAGGCCCAGGTGATGGTGTTTGAGGACGCCGGTCACCGGCTGTGGAACCCAAATTTTGAGCGCTTCATCGGCGCGGTGCGCGCCTTTGCCGAGCGGCTGGACGAACCAGGCAGCTGAGCGCGCTCAGGGCAGCATCACGATGCGGAAACCGATCGAGGCGTACTGGGTCTCTGGTTTCAGGCAGTAGCGCAGGGCGATCTGCGCCCGCTCCTGCCCACCCAAGAACGAGCCGCCCTGGATGGCGCGCTTGGCGTTGGCGGCGATGTCGAGCGTGAGGCCGTTGGGCGTCTCGGCGTCCAAGCACCACTCCCACACGTTCCCGGCCATGTCCATCGTGCCGAAGGGGCCGGCCCCGCCGGGGTAGCGGGTGACCAGCGTGGTCATGTTCAAGCCGCTCTCGCGCGTGTTGGCCCGTTCCGGGTCGAACGTGTCGCCCCAGGGGAACAGGCGATCGCTGTCGCCCTTGGCGGCGCGCTGCCACTGAGCCAGCGTGGGCAGCGAGATGGTGCAGCCCAGGCGCGCGCCCAGCCAGTGGCAGAAGGCCAGCGCGTCATACCAGCTCACGCGCTCGCGCGGGCGTTCGTCGCCCTTGTAGCTGGACGGCTTGGGCTGGGGGTTGTTCATGCGCCACTGGCGCGCGTGGGGCGAGTACTGCCACCAGCGCACGTTGGCGTAGCCGCCGGGGTCGTTGAGAAAAACCTGGTACTGCGCGTTGGTGACCGGGTAGCGCGCCATGCGCAGCGCCTTCACCTCAACCGTGCGCACATCGCGCACGGTGTTCTGGTCGTCCACGTATTTGATGCGCACCGGCCCGGGCGCGATCTCGCACCATTCCAGCAGGGGCAGGCTGGCGCTGCTGACCAGGGCGGGCGCAGCGCGCAGCACCGGCGGCGGCGCAGATGGCCGGGGGTGCGCCGCAGCCGGCGCGCCGGCGGGCGCGGCCGCCGCAGCCACAGCCGCAGGCGCGGCCACCTGCTCCGGCGGCGTGCTGTTCTTCTTGCTTGTGTGGCCCTCGCACAGCAGCGCCAGGCACTCCGGGTCGTAATCAGGATACTGCTGGCGGAAAGCCTGGAAGGCCTCGCAGCCCAGCTTGAACGTCTTCTTCATGCGAATCAGGTCTACAATCGGGCGGTAATCGCGTTCGGCGTCGCGCAGGTAGGCCTGGCGCTCCAGGCCGGCCTCGGCCTCGGCCAGCAGGGCGTCTATATTGATGAAGCGCGTCTTGTAGCCGGCGGCTTTGGCCTGTTTGAGCACGTACACCGCCTGGTCGTACTCGCCGCGCTCCATGGCGGCGGCGGCCACGCTGATCACGTTGTTGTGGTTGGGCACGGGCGGCTTGATAGAATCCGGCGTGATATTCGGCGCCGGCCCGCTGGGCTGGCGGTGAGCGCCGCGCTCGGCGCTGTAGATGGCGTTGAGCAGGGTTTTGACCGCCTCAGCGGTCAGCCCCTTGCTCATGTCGGCGTACTGCAGATCGCGCAGGGGGGCCGGGATATCGGTTCCTTCCTGGATGAGCACCGGGAAGATATGTCGCCCTAGGCCCATGGCCAGCTCGAATTCGCGCCGGCAGTACTCCGAGGCGACCGATTCCGGCGAAAGCAGGTAGACGAAGCCCTCGCACCAATCGAGGCGGCGCAGGATTTCCTTCCACCAGTGCTGGCCGGCGTAGAGCCGCTGGTCAAACCAGGTGTCGTGCACGTCGAGCGTGTTCACGATCTGGATGCAGAACGACTTGTCCACACGAGCGTAGCTAATAAACAGTTTCATGATAAGTCAATCCATCACACGATCATATGATTGCGAAAATCGCTCGGTGGAGAGTTGAGTCTGGCGTGCGGCGGCGGTGTGACTCTAACGGAATAATGCCACGCTTTTGTCCGGCCGGCAAAGCGCCGTTTTTCACAATGCGCGGCGCTCAAAGGCTGCGCTCAACTGGCGCGGGCGGCGCGCCAGCGGTGCACAGCCGCCAGCGCCTCAGGTGTGCCAATATGTTCCAGCGCCAGCGCCGCCAAGTCACAGACGCGCTGCCGCTCCCAATACGGGCCGCTGGCGTCGTCCAGGCAGGCGGTCAGCTCGGCCACTATGGTGGCGTCGGCGGATTCGCGCAGCACACGGGCGGCGGCCCAACGCACGTTGTTGTCGGCGTCGTGCAGGGCCAGCGCCAGCGGCTGCGCCGCGCCCGGCCCGCGCAGGCGGCCCAGCGCTTCGACGGCGGCCAGCCGCACGAACGGCTCTGGGTCCTCTACGGCGCGCTGCAGGGCTGGCAGGGCGCGCGCGTCACCCAGCAGGCCCAGCGCCTCGGCGGCGGCCTCGCGCACCAGGTTTTTCTTGTCGGCCAGCAGGGCCACGATGTCGGGCGCGGCCCCGGGGTCGCGCAGCTCGCCCAGCGCGCGCACCACCGCGACGCGCACGGTCCAGTTGCTGTCGTTGAGCGCCTCCACCAGGGCAGGCACGGCGCTTTTGTCGCGTATCCAGGCCAGCGCCTCGGCGGCGGCCCAGCGCACGACCCAATCAGGATCGGTTAGGGCGGCGGTCAGGCGCTGCACCAGCTCCAGGTCTTGGGTCCCGCGCAGCAGGCGGGCGTATTCGCGCAGCGCTTTGGCCGCCTTCTGGCGCGCGTGCCAGTCGGGGTTGCGCAGGTCGTCGAGCAGGCGCAGCACCAAGCGGCGATGGGTGGGGCGTTCGGCTGGCCCGTGTTCCGACAGGTCCGGCTCGAACGGCCCTTCGGCCTCGGCGGCCTGGGGAGCGGGGTTGGCACGCCGCCAGTGGCGGACGGCGTCGCGGGCCTCGAACGTGTCAATGGCCAGCAGGGCGCGGGCTGCCATCTCGCTGATCGGCTCGTCGCTCATCCAGGGGACGCTGGCATCGAACAGCCGGCCGATCAGGGCCGGCACGGCCTGCGGGTCGCGGATCGCGCCGAGGATATCTACGGCGGCGCTGCGCGCGTTGGCGTTGTCGCTCTCCAGCAGCGCGATCAGGCCGGGCACAGCCGGCTGCCCCACGCCCTTGAGCGCCTCCGAGACAGCGTCGCACACCAGGTAGTCCTGGTCGTTGAGGGCCTCCACCAGCGCCGCAACAGCCTCCGGCGTGCGGAACAGCGCCAACGTCTGCGCTGCCGCGATGCGCACCTGGTTGTCGCCGTCCCCCAGGGCAGCGATCAGGGCGGGCACGGCGACATCTGGCGCGGCGTCTTTCAGCGCGCGCAGCGCGTCGCGGCGCAGCGCCCAGTCCGGGCTGTCCAGCGCTGGCTCAGCGACCGCCTCGGCCGACACGCGGCGGCCCGTCATGGTCTCCAGCCGTTTAAGCACGCCGGACGCTGACGTCGAGACGGGGCGGGGGGCCGGCTGGCGCGGCGGGGGCGGCGCGTCGGCGCGGGGCGGCCGGCTGCTGTGCAGCCAGCGCTCGAGCGCCACCAGCGCCTCGCCGGTTCCCAGCGACCGGAGCAGGCGGGCGGCCGCGTCACAGACACGGCAGTTGCTCAGGCGCGACTGCGCCGTATCAGACAGACACTCGATCAGCCGTTTCACAGTTCTTGGATCTCCTGTGTTCTCCAGAGCCTCAACTGCGGCGCAGCGCACTTCAACGCTGGCGTCGTGGGTGGCTTCCAGCAGGGCGTCGTAGGCGGCGGGGCTGCTCATTAGACTCAGCGCGCCCACCATCAGACGGCGCGTTTCGTCGCTTTCGCCCGGCCGGCGCAGAATGGCCAGGACATCGGCCAGCGCTGGCGTGTCAATCCAGCCTAGGGCGCGGGCGGCCGCCCGGCGCACGCGGGCGTTGTCGTGGTAAACTGCCTCTTTCAGCCAGGGAATGGCTGCCGCGCTGCGCAGTTGGCCGAGCGCGGTGGCAGCCTCGGCGCTGACCAGGTGATCGTCGTCGTAGAGCGCGTCCACCAGGGCGGGCACGGCGGCCGGGTCGCGCTTCTCGCCCAGCGCCCAGGCCGCGCCGCGCCGCACGCTCTGGTTGGGGTCGCGCAGCAGGGTCAGCAGCGTGGGCAGGGCGCTGTCGCCAAGCTGGCGCAGGGCGACGGCGGCGCGGTCGCGGATTTCGTCCTCCAGCGCGCGCAGTGTCTCGGCCAGGCCGGGCAGCACCGGCATATCCAGTTCCCACAGCGTCTGAACAGCGGCCCAGCTTACCGCCCAAGCGCCGTCGCGCAGGGCTTCTATTAAGATCGGCAGGGCAGTGTCGCGGTCAATGTGCGCCAGGATGCGGGCGGTGGCCACGCGGCTGTCTGGCACGCCCACGTGCACGCCGCTGGTGAGCAGGGGGATGATCTTGAGCAGGGTTCGGTCTTGCACGTTGATGCCGTCAGCGATGCACGCCAGCGCCAGGAACGGGTCCACCTGGGCCACCGTCCACACGTTGGCGTCCGGGTTGGGCAGGATGCCGCACAGGATGACGATGGCGCGATCCCAGCGCGTGGGCAGCCGCTGGCCGCTGGCGTCGAGCTGGGGCGGCGACAGGCACGTTTGCAAGCCGGTGCGGGCCAGCCCTAGGGCGGCGAAATACTCCTGCAGCGCGTGATAGGTGAAGCGCACGCTGCCGCCGCGCTGCTCCAGGAAGTGGGCGGCCACCGCCGCCTGCAGCACGGCCCGGCTGCCCAGCGACTCTAAGGCGTAGTCCTCTGAGACATACACCGGCAGGCTGCCGTCTACCATGTTGTACGCCAGGTCAGTGAGGGCGATTTCCACCTCATCGAAGCTGACGCGCTGCGGCTCGCGGGCGGGTTGAGAGCGCTTCCACATCTCGGCAGCCAAACGCCGCAGCAGTTGGCCCAGGTTATTGGGCAGGTCGCCGTGGCGCGTGCTTTTGAACACCAGGATCAGCGCGCTGAGCAGGAAAGGGTTGCGGCACAGGTCGTGGAGGTGCTGGGCGTACTCGTCACCGGCCAGGACGCGCGTGTTGAAGATGTCGCCGGCCACCGGCCCCAGGCAGCGGGCCGCGAACTGCCGGATGCGCGCCCGGTCCAGGTCTTGGATCATGACCAGCGGCAGGCCCAGGTCGCGGGCCGGCGTGTAGTCCTCGGCGCGGCAGGTGATGACCGCGCGCGGCGCGCGGGCGCTGTGCAGCCAGGCGCGCAGGGCGCGGATGCGGGCGCTGGTGAGGGCGGGCATTTCGCTGAGGCCGTCTAAGCACAGCAGCAGGCCGCCGCGGGCCAGGCGGCGCAGCGCGTCCGTGTCGCCCAGCGGCCAGTGGCGGCGCAGGAAATTGGGCAGCGTTTCGTCGTCCTGCCAGTCGGCGAGGTGGATGAGGACCGGCAGGGGCGCGCTCAGCGGCGCGGCCTGAAATTGATGGGCCGCCGCCAGGACGAAACTGCGCAGGGCGTACGTCTTGCCGCTGCCAGGCGGGCCGGCCAGCACGATCGCACGATGGCGCTCCAGCGCCTGGGCGAAGTGCGTCAGCGGGGTGAAGCGCCGGCTGGGCGGGCGCGATGTGTCTACCGGCGAGCGGCCGTTAGGGCGCGTGACCAGCGCGAACGGCAGCGGCTCGGCCTGCTGCTTGACGAAGCCAGGCTCAGGCCGGGCGAAGTCGTTGTCCAGGAGCTGATCGTCCTCGGTTACCTGCTGGATGTAGGCGATCAGGCGGCGGTCGGCTTCCAGTTGGGCGATCAGGCTGGTGATGTAGCGCGTTTCAGCGTCGGGCGCGCCGTCGAAGTGGGCCTGGAACTGCTCGCGCAGCACGCTCACCAGTTTGCGCAGCGCCTCGGCGTAAGCGGCCGGGTCCTGCCAGCGGGTGAAGTCAATGTACTGCTGGCGCTGAATTTCGATCGGCCACTCTTTGTCGTCCACTGGGCGCAGCAGCACGGGGAACACCGGGCGCTTGAGCCGCACCGCGCGCGCTAGCTCGTTCTTGCAGTATTCAGCTTTCACGTAGAGGGGGCTGATCACCGCGATGACCGCGGCTGAGTTATCCACCGCTTCCTGCAGGGCCGCCAGCCAGTCTGCACCGGGCTTGATGTCCATCCGGTCCATCCACAGCCGCAGACCCTCGTTCTTGAGACTCGCAGCCAGTCGAAGAGCGAAATCTACCTCTGCGCTGCGATAGCTGAGAAAGATGTGCCCGTTATCGTCCAAAGCCGACTCCGCCCCTGCCGGCGGCGAGTCCCCCCTACCTGGCTTTATCGTTTTCACGTGAGTCGAACACATGACGGAATATAAGCACCTGTAATTGTCATTATAATAATGCTTGTAATCTCTGGCAAATCCCAATCTGTTACAATTACGATTTTGTAATCGTAATATCGGAGTGACCTAGCGCTGACGGGGAAGTTGTAGCGCGCTGGCCGGCGTGCTATAGTGCACCGTAGGGGCAAAGACTGCGCACACATCAGCCGGAGGAAAGCGCTGTGATCAAGGAATTCCGTGAGTTCATCATGCGCGGCAATGTGCTCGACCTCGCCGTCGGTATCATCCTGGGCGGGGCTTTCGGCACGATCGTCAACTCGTTGGTCAACGACATCCTGATGCCGCCGATCGGCCTGCTGCTGGGCGGGGTGGATTTCTCCAACCTGTTCATTGACCTGTCCGGCCAGGGGTTCGCGTCGCTGGCGCAGGCGCAGGCAGCCGGCGCGCCCACCATTAACTACGGCCTGTTCATCAACGCCGTGATCAGCTTCCTGATTATCGCGCTGGCTGTGTTCTTTGTGGTCAAAGCCTACAACACCGCCATGCGCGCCTTCGAGAAAGAGAAGGCTCAGGAAGCGGCGCCGACCGGCCCGACAACAGAAGAAAAGCTCAACGCCACGCTGGAGCGGCTGGCCAACTACCTGGAAGCGCAGAACAGGTAGGAACGGGCCGCGCCCTTTTACCGCCCCGCGCCGCCATTGTATAATCGGCGGCGGCCGGGGGTCGTGTGGGGGAAGTTGTGCCCATTCTGCGTGAAGGCGAATTGGATATCATCAGCCACAGCGCGGAGCAGACGCGCCGGCTGGGCGCGCGCCTGGGGTCGCTGCTTCAGGCGGGCGACATTATCTGCCTGTCGGGCGATATGGGCGCGGGCAAGACCGTGTTTGCCGCTGGCATCGGGCGCGGCTGGGGGGCCACTACCCCGCTCACCAGCCCCACTTTCAACCTGATTCACCAGCACCGGCGCGACAAGGACAAGCAGGTGCTGTATCACCTGGACTGCTATCGGCTAGAGAGCGCCGCCGACGCCGAGCGCATCGGCCTGGACGACGTGCTGGACGGGCGCGGCCCGGTCATTTTCGAGTGGCCAGAGCACATCGAGGACGCGCTGCCGCCCCACCGGCTGTGGATCGAGCTGCGCATCCTGGAGCAGACGCGCCGCAACTTCATCTTCAACGCCAGCGGCCGGCGCTACGAGGAGCTGATCGAACAGTTTCGCGGCTCGACTTTCGGGGTGTAGAACGGGATGCTGCTGGCTATTGACACCGCCACTCAGGTCATGAGCCTAGCCCTGCACGATGGCGACAGCGTGCGCGCTGAGGTCACCTGGCGCACGGCCAACAACCACACCGCAGAGCTGGCTCCCGCTGTGCGCGACCTGCTGGCGCGCAGCGGCGCGGCGCTGGGCGATCTCAGGGCGCTGGCGGTGTCTATCGGGCCGGGGTCGTACACCGGGCTGCGCATCGGCGTGGCGCTGGCCAAAGGGCTGGCCGCCGCGCGCGGCCTGCCGCTGGTGGGCGTGTCGTCGCTGGACACGCTGGCGGCAGCCCAGCCCTACGTGCAGGGCAGCGGGCTGGTGGTGGTGGTGGAGGCCGGGCGCGGCCGCGTGATCGCCGCCACTTACCGCTGGCGGCGCGGCCGCTGGGATAACCGAGGCGAGCCGGAAACGCTGGATTGGGACACGCTCATCGCCAGCATTGACGGCCCGGCGGCCCTCACCGGCGACATCAGCGCGGCGGCGCAGGCCCGGCTGGCGGAAGCGCAGGCGCGCGGCGTGCCCATCACGATCAACGCGCCGGTCTACCGCCTGCGTCGGGCCGGCTTCCTGGCCGAGGAAGCGCTGGCCCGCCTGCGCGCCGGCGGCGATTACAGCGCCGCCCGCCTGACGCCGCTCTACGTCAAGACGCGCGACCTGCCGGGGAACGCATGAGCAGCCTGACGCTGCGCTATATGCGCACTGCTGACATCGGCCAGGTGATCGCCATTGACAACGTGTGCTTCGACCCGCCCTGGTCGGCGCGCTCCTACGCCTACGAAATCAGCGAGTCCAGCTGCAGCCACATGGTCGTGCTGGAGCGCAGCGAGGCCAGGGCCGCGCCGTCGCGCTGGCGGCGCTGGCTGGGCCTGGGCAGCGCCGGCCCGGAGTCCGGCCTGATCGTGGGCTACGGCGGCCTGTGGCAGATCACCGACGAAGCGCACATCAGCACCATCGCCACGCACCCCGGCTGGCGCGGCCGCGGCTACGGCGAAATCCTGCTGGCGGGGATGGTGCGGCGGGCCTGTACGCTGGGCGCGGCCTACATCGTGCTGGAAGTGCGCGTGAGCAATTACGTGGCGCAGGCGCTGTACCACAAGTACGAGTTCGTTGTCGCCGGCGTGAAGCAGCGCTACTACCGCAACAACAACGAGGACGCCTACGATATGCGCCTCGACCTGACCGACGCAGGCATTCGCGCGCGCTTTGAAGAGCGGCTGGCCGCGCTGCGCCAGCGCCAGCCGTTCGCCGATCAGTACAGCGAGGCTGTGCCAGCCCGCCGCTGACGCCCGGCCGCCTGAAGCAGAGAGGGGTCACATTGCGATGAAGCTGCACATTGTGGGCGGTTTTCTGGGCAGCGGCAAGACGACTGCAATCGCGGCCGCCGCGCGCCTGCTGATGGCGCAGGGGCAGCGCGTGGGCATTGTCACCAACGACCAGGGCCGCTACCTAGTGGACACTGCCTTCTTCCAGGCGCTCAACGCCCCGGCTGTGGAAGTGACCGGCGGCTGCTTCTGCTGCAATTACGACGACCTCGACGCGCGCCTGAGCCAGCTTCAAGCTGAGGCGCAGCCGGATGTGATCTTCGCCGAGTCGGTGGGGTCGTGCGCCGACGTGGTGGCGACGGTCATCCGGCCGCTGCTGACGCTGCGCCACGCCCCCGCCAGCTTGAGCGTGTTCGCCGACGCCCGTCTGCTGCGCCTGCGCCTGCTGGGGGCGGCGCTGCCGTTCGCCGACGACGTGGTCTACATCTTCGACAAGCAGATTGAAGAGGCCGGGCTGCTGGTGGTCAACAAAGCCGACCTGCTGCCGCCGGCGGAACTCGACGAGACGCTGGCGCTGGCGCGCGCGGCTTACCCGGACAAGCGCATTCGGCCGCAGCGCAGCCTGGACGCTGACAGCGTGGCCGGCTGGCTGGCCGCGCTCGAACAGGCGGCCCAGCCGCCCGACACGGCGCTGGAGATGGACTACGCGCGCTACGGCGCGGGCGAGGCGGCGCTGGCCTGGCTCGACCTGGACCTGGCGCTCGATGCGCCGGGCGCAGACGGGCGGGCGGCGGCGGCGGCGCTGATTGGCGCGGCAGTGGCGGCGGCGCGCGCTGGCGGGTTTGCCGTGGCGCACCTCAAGTTTCTCGTCCGCGCTGGCGCGCAGGGCGTCAAGGTCAGCGTGCCGGCGCTCGATGACGGCGCGTGGGCGGGGCAGCTGCCGCCGCTGCCGGGCGGCGCGCTGACGCTGCTGGTCAACGCGCGCGTTGAGGCCGGAGCCGACGCCCTGCGCGACACGCTGCTGGCGGCGCTGCAGGCCGCTGCGGCTGAGGCCGGCGTCGCGCTGGCGGTGCGCCGCGCCGACAGTTTCCATCCTCCGCAGCCCGTCCCGACCCACCGGCTGCCGCCGGCTGGCTGATTTTGCCGCGTTAGTCCGCGTCCGCGCGAATTTTCGCGCAAACGTGCGCACATGTGTTCGCCTCAAAATAGAACTAGTGTGCTAATCTAAGCGCAGGCCGGCGTGGACGCCGCGCGGCGCGGACGGCAGCCTTTCCCCTGTTTCCGTCAGCCGTGACCGCCAGCGCAGCCGGAGGGCGAGACCGCCGCGCGTCCGGGCCGTGCCGCTCAGGTAACCGCGCACAGGGACATCCACAGCGATGTCCTTTTGCGGCTGGCACGGAGGCGCAAGGCATGGCACGTCACTACACCGAGGCCGAGAAAGCGGCAGCGCTGGAGCGCCTGGCCGCCAGCGGCGGCAGCTTCGTCCGCGCCAGCCGCGAGACCGGCATCCCGGCGTCCACGCTGCGCGGCTGGGCGCGGAAAGCCGGCGGCGTGTGCGCCCCCCTTCCCGCAGGCGCAGACGCGCTGGCGCAGCTCCAGCAGGCGCTCATCCGCGACGCGGTGGCGCTGGCGCTGTCGCTGGACGAGGCGATTGACGACGCGCCGCTGGGCCAGCGCGCCGCCGCCCTCAACCAGCTCATTGACAAGATTCTCAAGCTGGCCGACCGCCTGCCCGCCGGCAGCGAGCAGGTGATCCGCATCGAGTACGGAGACCCCGATGGTACGACTCATCAGGCCCCACCCTGGGCAAGAGACGATCCTTCGGAATGAGGCGCGCTTCCGCGTGGTGGCGTGCGGGCGGCGCTTCGGCAAGACCGAGATCGGCAAGATCGCGCTGCTGGAACGGGCGGTGCGCGGCGGGCGCGGCTGGTGGCTGGCCCCCACCTACGGCATGGCGGCCCAGGTGTGGCGCGACCTGCGCGCCGCCTGCGCCGGCATCAGCGGCGTGCGCGCCAGCGAGCGCGAGCGCCGGCTCGACCTGCCCGGCGGCGGCCTGATCGCCGTGCGCAGCGCTCATCGGCCCGACCTGCTGCGCGGCATGGGGCTGGATTTCGCCGTGTTAGACGAAGCCGCCTTCATGACGCCGGACGTGTGGCCGCAGATCGTGCGGCCGATGCTGCTGGAGCGGCAGGGCGGTGCGCTCTTCCTCAGCAGCCCCAACGGGCGCAACTGGTTCTACGAGCTGTTCGCGCTGGCGCAGAGCGGCGCGCTGGGTTGGGCGGCCTTTCACTTCACGTCTTACGACAACCCGCTCATCCCGCGCGCTGAGCTGGACGCCATCCGCCGCGCCACGCCGGAGCGCGTGTGGCGCGAGGAGTACCTGGCGGAGTTCATGGCCGAGTCCGGCCAGGTGTTCCGCAGCGTGCGGGCGGCGGCCAGCGCGCCCGCCGCCGCGCCGCAGCCGGGCGCGGTTTACAGCGCCGGCGTGGACTGGGGGCGCGACGCCGACTTCACCGCCGTCGCCGTGATTGACGCCAGCGCGCGCCAAATGGTGGCGCTTGACCGCTTCACCGGGCTGCCGTGGGCGCTGCAGCGGGGACGGCTGGCAGCGCTGTGCGCCCGTTGGCGGCCCGCCGCCGTGTGGGCGGAGATCAACAGCATCGGCTCGCCCAACGTCGAGGCACTCCAGGCCGAGGGCCTGCCGGTGCGCCCCTTCCATACCAGCGCCGCTAGCAAAGGGCCGCTGATTGAAGGCCTGGCGCTGGCCATCGAGCGCGGCGACCTGGCGCTGCTGCCCGACGAGACGCTGCTGGCCGAACTGGCTGCCTACCGCGCCGAACGGCTGCCCAGCGGCGGCTACCGCTACAGCGCGCCGCCCGGCGGTCATGACGACTGCGTGATTGCGCTGGCGCTGGCCTGGCACGGCGTGCGCTTTAGCGGCGCGCGCGTGGATTTCGCCTGAGCGCTGACGGCTGGGCGCGCTGTGCGGTAGAATAGTTCCGCGACCAAACAGGCTGGACATACAGGGGAGGCAGCCGTGAAAACAGTCGTCGTCGCCTCAACCAACCCGGTCAAAATCCGGGCCGCCCGCGCCGGCTTCGAGCGCATGTTCCCCGACGAACACTTCCGCGTGACCGGCGTGGCCGCGCCCTCCGGCGTGAGCGACCAGCCGTTGAGCGACGGCGAGACCTACCGCGGCGCGCGCAACCGCGCCGAGGCGGCCGCGCAGCTCAACGCCGAGGCCGATTTCTGGGTAGGCATCGAGGGCGGGGTGGAGCTGATCGAGGGCCAGCTGCAGGGCTTCGCCTGGGTGTTTGTGCGCGGGCGTGAGCGCAGTGGGGCCAGCCGCACCGCCACTTTCGCCCTGCCAGACGCGGTGGCGCAGTTGGTGCGCGCCGGCACTGAGCTGGGCCTGGCGGATGATATTGTCTTCGGGCGCACCAACTCCAAGCAGGAGAACGGCTCAGTGGGGCTGCTCACGCAGGACGTCATTGACCGCACCGCCTACTACGAGCACGCTGTCATCCTGGCGCTGATCCCGTTCAAGAACCCGGCTTTCGCCTTCGACGCTGGCTAGCGCGCAAGCCGACAGGGAGACACATGACTCAACCTACTGTTATTCATCTGGTGCGCCACGGTGAGGTGCACAACCCAACAGGCGTGCTGTACGCCCGGCTGCCCGGCTTCCGCCTCAGCGCGCGCGGCCAGCAGCAGGCCCGCGCCGCTGGCGAGGCGCTGCGCGCCCGGCCCCTGGCCGCCCTGTTCAGCAGCCCGCAGCAGCGCGCTCAGGAGACGGCCGCCCTGATCGCCGCCGCGCGCGGCGGCTGCGACGTGCGCGTTGAACCGTTAATAGATGAAATTCTCACGCCGCACCAGGGCCGCCCGCTGGCCGAGATGGAGGCCGCCGGCTGGGACCTGTACACGGGCATTCCGGCTGGCTACGAGCGACCGGTTGACATCCTGCGCCGGACACAGGCGTTCATCAACCGTGTGCGCGCTGAGCACGCCGGCCAGGAGGTGGCCGCCGTGACTCACGGCGACATCATCACGTTCATGATTCTGTGGGCCAGCGGCGTGCCGGTGGACGGCGCAGACCCCGGCGACCGGTTCGAGCTGCTGGTGCGGCTGGGCCTGCCGGAGGTCTATCCGGCGACCGCGTCCATTTCGACGTTCACCTACAGCAGCGCCGCCCTGGACGCCGTGCCCGCTTTCAGCTACCTGCGGCCGTACTAAGGCGGGCGGCTGTGGCGCGGGCGCTGGTTACCGGCGGGACAGGCTTTGTCGGCTCGCACATTGCGCGGGCGCTGGCGGCGCGCGGGCACAGCGTGCGCGTGCTGCACCGTGCCAGCTCGCGCCTGGAGGCGCTCAACGGCGTCCCGTTTGAGTCGGCGCTCGGCGATGCGCTGGATGAAGACGCGCTGCGCGCCGCTTGCGGCGGCTGCGACTGGGTCTTTCACGCGGCGGCGGTGGCCGATTACTGGCAGGCTGACCGCCAGCGGCTGTACGCCGTCAACGTCGAGGGGACGCGGCGCGCCCTGCGGGCCGCCCGCGCCGCCGGTGTGCGGCGGGTCGTGTTCACCAGCAGCGCGGCGGCGGTGGGCTTTGGCCGGCGCGGCCAGCCCGCCGACGAGCGCCAGCCGTTCAACCTGCTGCCCCACCAGTTCCCCTACGGCCACAGCAAGCACCTGGCCGAACAGGCCGCGCGCTACGCCTGGGCAACCCACCGCCAGGAGGTTGTAATTGTCAACCCGGTGGTTGTGATGGGGCCGGGCGATCTCAACCTGATTTCTGGCCGCTTCATCCTTGAGGTGGCGCGCCTGCAGTGGACGATCCCGGTCACGAGCGGCGGCATAGGGGTGACGGACGTGCGCGACGTGGCGCGCTGGCATATCGCCGCCGCTGAGAGCGGCCAGCCAGGTGAGCGCTACATCTTGGGCACGGCCAACTACACGTACAGCGACTGGTACGCCATGATCGCGGACACGGCGGGGGTGGCGCGCCCGTTTCTGCCGGCGCCGGGCTGGGCGCTGCCGCTGGCCGCCGCGCTGGTCGAGCGGCTGCGGGCGCTGGGCGCGGCGCTGCCGGTAGACCCAGAGCAGACGCGGCTGGGCGCGCGCCGCATCTTCTTCGACTATCGCAAGGCGTGGGACGCTTTCGGCCCGCCGCAGATAGACATGCACACCAGCCTGCGCGACACGTACGACTGGTACGCCGCGCGCGGCCTGATTCAGCCGGGGGCGGCGGGCCGGGCCATCGCCCAGGCTGGCGCGCTGCTGGGCCTGCGCGCTGCGCGGCCCTGAAAGACTCACGATTTTCCCATGTAAAGCTCATTGAAAGCCTTGATAATTTATTGATATACGTGTGAGGCAGCCCTGTAATGCGGCGTCACACACGCTGTGCGACCGTGCGGGGGAAGTGTTCGGGCAGGTGCAATATGCGTATCGTTATCACTGGCGGCACTGGCTTGATCGGCACGCCGCTTGTTAAACTGCTGGCCCGCGACGGCCATGAAGTCATTGTTTTAAGCCGCAACCCCAAGGCCAAGGCCGTCCCCGCCGGCGCGCGCCTGCTGCGCTGGGACGCGCGCACGCCTGACGGCTGGGGACACCTGATTGACGGGGACACGGCCATTATCAACTTAGCGGGCGAGAACACCGCCTCTTGGTTTTGGACCGACGCGCACAAGCAGCGCATCCGCGACAGCCGGTTGGCCGCGAGCGCCGCTGTCGCTGCGGCGATAGCCAACGCGCCGCAGCCGCCCCGCGCCCTGCTGCAGGCCAGCGCCGTAGGTTACTACGGTGACACGGGCGACGACATGGTCGTGGAGCAAAGCCCGCCAGGCGACGACTGGCGCGCCCGCCTGTGCGTCGAGTGGGAGGCGGCCACCGCCGGCCTGGCGGTGCGCCGCTGTCTGCTGCGCATCGGCATTGTGCTGGATCGCGGCGGCGGCGCGTTCCCGCCAATGCTGCTGGGGGCGCGGCTGCTGGGCCGGCAGATCGGCAGCGGCCGCCAGTGGGTTCCGTGGGTGCACAACCACGACGTGGCGCGCGCGGTTCGCTTCCTGCTGCGCAGCGAGCGCGCCAGTGGGCCGTACAACCTGGTGGCCCCGCAGCCGCTGACCAACGCGGCCCTCATGCGCCACATCGGCGAGGGCGTGGGCACGCCGTCGCTGTTTTCGATGCCGGAGCGCGCGCTGCGCGCCGCCGTCGGCGAGATGGCTGACGCCGTGCTCGTCAGCCAGCGCGTGCTGCCGCAGCGCCTCACCGACCTGGGCTACTCGTTCCTGTTCCCCACCGCCGAGGACGCGCTGCGCCACCTGCTGCACTGTCAGTAGCCCCTCAGCCAGCAAACTGCCTTATCCCGCGGCCAACGCGGGAGGCTCAACTGCGGCGGTCGGCTTCGAGCAGGCCGTTAACTTCGTCGCGCACGTGGCGGCCGATGCTGAACCAGGCCGCCGCCGCCAGCATGAGCACGGCCAGCGCCGCCCACACCAGCGCCCACACCACCGCCGGAATGCCCAGCGTCAGCGCCGAGAACGCGGCCGCGTCGTTGGCGATGCCGTTGAGGCCCGCGTCGCTGTTGCGCGCCAGGAACAACAGGTCGAGCACAGCGTTGAGGCCGGTCATCAGGGCCAGGACGTTCAGCACCAGGATGTTGACGGCCGCGCCGCCGCGCAGCCCCAGGAACACCAGCGCCAGCCCGCTCACCACGCCCACCACCAGGGCGATGTTGGTGGCGCGCAGGTAGAGCGACACCAGAATGAGCAGCGTGCCCAGGGCCAGCGAGATTTTGCGCGGGTAGGGCACGGTGTTGGTGAGGTAGAACAGCGCCGCGCCGAACAGCGCCGCGCCTAGGTAGCCGGCGGGCAGGATCAGCAGGCGGTTGCCGCCGGCGGTGGTGGCGATGCCCGTGCCGTTGCTGAACACCTCGAAGCCGATCACGCGGCCGCCGGTGAGCACAGCCATGACGCTGTGGCCGGCCTCGTGCACGAACGTCACGAACAAGCGGAACGGGTACAGAACGAACTCAAGCTGCGGGATGTTCCACAGCACGAACACGATGCCCGCTGCCACCAGGGCGAACAGCAGGGCGGAACGGCGGAACTGGGGGCGGTCAGCGGTCATCATGGGCAGGTGTCAATCGTCCAATTGGCCTTACGTCAGCTGCAGATTATACGCCAGCGGGGCGCTTCGTTCCGGCGTGGGGCCGCCGCGCGCACGAACCTTAACGCTGGCCAGCGCCGCAAACGCTCGCTCACCTCACGCCAGCGCCGCCCACACGATGCGATCCAAACCGGCGTAGTCGGGCAGCACGCCGGCGTCAGCCGGGCGCAGCGCCGCGCGGGCCAGCGCCAGCGCCGCCGCCCCTTGATCAGCGCCGATCTCCAGCAGGACGAGCGCGCCGGGGTTGAGCGCCGCCGGGGCCTGCGCCAGCAGCCGCCGGATCAGGCCGAGGCCGTCCGGGCCGCCGTCGAGCGCCAGGCGCGGCTCGTATCGGCTGACGGCCAGCGCCGGCAGGTCGTCGCTGGCGATGTAAGGCAGGTTCGCCATAAGCAGATCCACGCGCAGGTCTTGCGCCAGCAGCGGCCCCAGCAGGTCGCCCTGGTGGAACGTCACCGGCGCGGCGTGCAGGGCGGCGTTGCGCCGGGCCACTGCCAGCGCCGCCGGGCTGATGTCCGCTGCGTGCACGTCGGCTGTGGGACACAGCGCCGCCAGCGTCACCGCCAGCGCGCCGCTGCCTGTCCCTATATCTACGGCTGTTACGCGCGGGCGGCTTCGAACAAAAGCCAGCGCGCGCTCCAGCAGCAGCTCGGTCTCTGGGCGCGGGATGAGCACGTCGGGCGTAACGATGAACACGCGGTCGTAAAACGCCCGGCGGCCCAAGATGTAGGCCACCGGCTCGCCGGCAGCGCGCCGTGCCACCAGGCCCGCAAAGCGGGCGGCCTGCTCGTCGGTCAGCGGGGCGTCGCCGTGCGCCAGCAGGTACGCCCGTTCCACGCCAAGTGTTTCGGCCAGCAGGGCCTGCGCGTCTAGGCTGGCGGAGTCGGACTCCGGCTGCAGGCGCTGGCGGGCGGCGCGCAGGCAGTCGGCGATGGTGTTGTTGAATGGCATGACTTTAAGGGGCTGCAAGCCCCCTCTCCGGGCTGGAGAGGGGGCCAGCGGATGAGGTCAGTGTCACTCGCGCGAGCCGAACAGCCGCAGCAGGAACAGGAACAGGTTGACGAAGTCCAGGTAGAGCGTGAGCGCGCCCATAATGCTCAGCTTGTGCATCAGCTCTGGGCCTTCGGCCTCGATGGCCGGGTCGGTCGCCATCTGCTTGATCTTCTGCGTGTCGTAGGCGGCCAGGCCGGTGAAGATGAGGACGCCGGCGATGCTGATGATGAACTCTAGGCCGCTGCTGCGCAGGAAGATGTTGACCACCATGGCGATCAGCAGGCCGATCAGCCCGATGAACAGGTAGGTCCCCATCTTGCTCAGGTCCATCTGCGTCGTCAGGCCGACGACCGTCATCGTGCCGAACAGCACCGCTGTCGTGCCCAGTGCGGCCACGATCGAGGCGGTGGAGAAGGCCAGCAGCACCAGCGACAGGGTGAAGCCCATCGTGCCGGCGTAGAGCAGAAACATGATCGTGGCGGTCTGGGCGGAGAAGCGGCGCAGCCCAAAGCTGAGGCCCAGCACCAGGCCCAACTGGGCGACGATGGCGACGATGAGCACGATCGGGTTGAGCGCCAGGCTGCGCAGCGGCTCGACCGTGCTGGTGACGAGGGCAACGGCGGTCGTCAGCAGCAGGCCCAGCGTCATCCACATGTAGACATTCTTCAGCAGGGGCCGCAGCTCGACGCGCGGCTCGCTTAATGGAATCGGTGAAACCAGGTTCTGTGCCATTGTCTGCTCTCCCCAAAACAACCAGGCGGCACATCCGCCCGCGTATTATGGTGTATGCGTACACGTTGAATAATACTGATCTTTGTTTTCAAAAGCAACGCCGCAACAACCCTAAAATCAGGGCTTTTGCCGCCGCGATCTGCTATACTCGCAGCGCAGAGAGAGATGCACAAAGCAAGGCAGGACACGTGGCAAAGCTGAACATCAGCCTGGCGCAGATGAACATCGCGCTGGGCGACATCCGCCGGAACTTCAACACTATGCAAGAGTGGGCCGCCGAAGCCGCTCGGCGCGGCTCGCACTTGGTCGTGTTCCCGGAGCTGTGGCCTACCGGCTACGCGCTTGAGCAGAGCAAGGAGACCGCCAGCGTCCTCAACAGCGGCTTGTTTGCCCAGGTGACTACCGTCGCCCAGCAGAACAAGATCAGCATCGTTGGCTCGATGCTGGAAAAGCGCGGCCTGGAGGTGGCCAACAGCGCCGCCTTCTTCGCCCCCAACGGCCGCATGATGGGCGTCTACCGCAAGCTGCACCTGTTCCGCTTGATGGACGAGGACCGCTGGCTGCAGGCGGGCACGGCCCCGCTGTTGATTGACCTGCCTTGGGGCACGACGGGCCTGGCAATCTGCTACGACCTGCGCTTCCCGGAGCTGTTCCGGCGCTACGCCGCCGACGGCGCCCGGCTGATTATACTGCCGGCCGAGTGGCCCGCCGAGCGCATCGAGCATTGGCGGGCGCTGGTGCGGGCGCGCGCCATCGAGAACCAGTGTTACATGATCGCGTGCAACGCCGCCGGCCAGACTGGCGACACAGTGTTCGGCGGCCACTCGATGATCGTGGACCCGTGGGGCGAGGTGGTGATCGAGGGCGGCAGCAGCCCGATGCTGCTCACGGCCGAGATCGAGTTGGGCTTGGTGGACGAGGTGCGCCGCCGCATCCCGGCGCTGGACGACCGCCGCACCGACCTGTTCTGAGCCGCCAAGTCAGTCCCTAGACCCCTGCCTCGTCAGCTGGGAACAGATCGCGGATAGGGACGCTGAAACCGGGCAGCACTTCCCCGCCTGTGAGCGTGTCCGCGACGGTGAGCAGCTAGCGCTCGGTGGCGGTCAGCACCTCGACGATCTGGCGCGTGGAATAGATGATCCACACCATGCGCGTCCCGTTCGCCAAATACAGCAGCGCTGTCGAGCATGAAGCGTTCGCTCTGCCCTTCCGACTGCGCCTCGACTGAGAGATCGGGCATGTACGGGGCGGCGCCGCTGCGGACGAGCGGGCCGCGCCCCTTGGCCACGAACGACAGATCGGGGATCAGGTCGTTGTCGTCGCCGGGCAAACGGTAGCGCGCTTCGATCAGCGCCCAACCGAGCGGGTGCTGGCGCAGAAACACGAACAGAAAGCCGCTCAGCATGTGGATGATGTAGGCGTGGAGCTGTGTCGGCGTCTTCTCAGCGATCTCGCCGTTGATCAGTTCGAAACGGCGGCCGGCGTTTTCCGGCAGGGCGAGAAACGCCTCAAACTGCGCCGCTGAGGTTTTCGTCCGGATGGTCATCGGCTGTATCCCTTCACTGCCCGCATTTTAACGCCGCTTCTTGCGCTCGATCAACGGCTGGATGACCTGGCCGAAAACAGCCGTCGGCAGCGGCCTGCCTGTCGAGCAGCACCGCGCAGCCGCGTTTGCCCCACGCCAGCGCACCGATCAGCGGGGCGGCATTCGCGCTGCGGACGCGCCCCGGTTTGTATTCGCTGCGATAGCCACTTACTTCCGGCTGGCGCTCACAGCGGCCGCAGCCCAGGTGGATTGACCAGTTGCCAAGTTCCCCGCGCCCTGACAATCGGCGCGGCGGGCGGGTACAATAGCCCCTGGTCAATCAACCGTTTCAGGAGCGCAGCATGACAGATCACAACGGGCCGGTCGTGCAGGTGTCCGGCCTGAGCTACCGCTACGGCTCGCTGTTCGCGCTGGCCAACGTCAGCTTCGACGTGCAGCCGGGCGAAATGGTGGCGCTGGTGGGGCGCAACGGCGCGGGCAAGTCCACGCTGCTGCGCTGCATCGCCGGTTGGACCCAGCCCACCGACGGCGACGTGCGGGTGGTGGGCCAATCCATCAAGCAGAACGAGCGCCTGGTGCGCGAGCACGTCGTGCTGCTGCCGGATACGCCGTCGTTTTACGACGAACTCACCGCCTGGGAGCACCTCCAGTTTGTGGCGCAGGCCAACGGCTGGCGCGACTGGGAGGATGAGGGCGAGGACCTGCTGCGGCGCTACGGCCTGCTGCCCAACAAAGACGCCTTCCCCTTCGCTTTCTCGCGCGGGATGCGCTACAAGCTGGCGCTGTGCATGGCGCTGCTGATCGAGCCGACGGTGCTGCTGATGGACGAGCCGCTCGGCCCGCTCGACCCGGTCAGCGCCGATGAGCTGTGGGAGGAGATGGGCCGCCACCGCGCCGACGGCATGACAATCATCCTCAGCAGCCACCAGCTCCCGCAGGAGGCCCACCCGGACCGCTATATTATTATGGAACAGGGCGAGGTGATCGCCGACGGCACGCCAGACGGACTGCGCCGGACGCTCAAGCTGGACGGCTCGCTGACGCTGGACGACCTGCTGCGCGCCGCGCTGCGCGCGCGGCGGGCCAAACCGGGGGCGCAGGCCGCCGATGTATGACCTGCGCGTGCTGTTCTGGCTGCGCTGGCGCCAGTTCAAAGACGACGCCGTTTACTGGCTGCGCGTGCTGGGCTATGACCCGCGCGAGAAGGCGCTGACGCAGCGCATCTACGTGCTGTACCTGCTGGGCATTGCTGCCTTCTGGTGCGTGGCCATGTGGGCTTTTGCTTACGACAGCGCGGTAACCCTGGGCCGCAGCCTGTCCAACGACGCGCTGGCCGGGCTGATGCAGGGCGTGCCGGTGGCAGTGGTGGTGATCCAGGTGCTGGCCCTGATGAACGCGCTCAGCAGCACCCCGCTTAAGCTGACGTTTGCCGACATCGCCTACGTGGCCGCCGCGCCGCTGGCGCGGTCGTCGCTGGTGATCTTGGGTTTTGCGCGCCAGGCGGTTACGCGCAGCCTGCCCGCCGCACTGGTGGCGGCGCTGGTGGGCGCAGCGCTGGGCGCGGCGGTCAACCCGGATGAGGCAGGCGCGGCCAGCCTGCGCGCCGGCCTGACAGCCGTGCCGCTGGTGGTGGTCACTTGGGGCGCGGCCTGGGCGCTGGGCCTGCTGCGCCTGATTGACGCCCGCCTGCGGCGGCTGCGCTACTTGTGGCTGACACCGCCGCTGCTGCTGGCCCTAGCCCACTTCCTGCCGGACGCGGCGCTGTGGCCGGGGCGCGGCCTGGTTCTGGCCGCGGCGGGCGAAAGCCCCTGGTGGCTGGGCGCGCTGCTGGTGGGGCTGGCCGCCGCGGCGGTCGGCGCAGTGACCTGGCTGGGCGACCGCGTCAACATGATCTACGCCGTGGACGAGAGCATCGTCTACGCCCGCATCAAAGCGCTGGGGCTGATGGCCTGGCGTCAGCCGGATTTACAGGTGCGCATCCGGCGGCAGACAGCCGCAGCCGGCCGCCGCGCCTTCCTAAAGCTGCCGGCCAGCGCCTACGGCGTGTGGACGCTGGTGGCGCGCGCCTCGCTGTCGTACATCCGCCACCCGATCATGCTGCTGCTGACGCTGGCCTGGGGCGCGCTGCTGACGCAGGCGGCAGTGCTGCTGGTGGCCAACGCGCTGCCCGCTCAGTTGTGGATCGGCTGGCTGCTGCTGGTGGGGGCAGCGCCGCCCGCCGGCTTGATGTACGCCTTCCGCGCCGACCAGGAGGACGGCTTCCTACGCCAGTTCCTGCCGGTGGACGGCGTCCAACTGCTGGCGGCAGATGTGGTCTTTCCGCTGCTGTTCCTGACGGCGGGCGCGGTGGGTGTGTGGCTGCTGCAGGGCTTCCCGCCGGATACCGCCATCTTGGGCGCGCTGGCTATTCCGCTGCTGACGATCCTGCTGGCGCTGTGCGGCGCGGTGGCGCTGACGACCAACCGCGTGCTGCAAACCCGCCTGCTGGCCACCGCCGCCAGCTTCGGCACGGCGATGGTGGCGGCGACAGAGCTGGGGCCGACAGCCGGCCTGCTGGTGGCGGTGTTCGCGGCGCTGGTGCTGGCCGGGCTGGTGGCGCAGCGGGCGTGAACAGAGGCGGCTGGTCGCAGGGCAGCCGCCGGTTGAACGCTCTGGCGCAGCCGCCGCTCCCTTGCTACGATTGCGCCCGCTGCGAAAAACGAAGAGTCATAGGAGTGTAGTTTGATGGGCAAATCCGTTCGCGCTGCCCTCGTTCTGTTGGCCGCCGCGCTGGCGCTGCCGGGCGCCCTGCCCGCTGCCGCTGATGAGCTGGTTTTCGACCCCACCGTGTGCGCCCCCTTCACCGGCGGCGTCGAGCTGAGCGCCGAATGCCGGGCGATGATGGAGGCCTACCCGCGCCCGCTGGTGGAGGAAATCCAGCCGGATGGCGCTACGCTGTCGCGCTACAGTTTCTGGCGTGTGGGGCCAGACCCGGTGAACACCTACGACACCCCTGGCGGGCCGGTCACGGGGCAGATTCCACAGGGCTTCAACTTTGTGCGCGCCATTGACCTGAGCGTGGACGGCTGGCTGCAGATCGAAGGCGGGCGCTGGCTGCGGCGCGAGGACGCGCGCTACACCGAGGCATCGTACTTTCGCGGCGTGATGCTGCCCAATGGGCTGGAGCACCCGTTCGCCTGGGTGTTGGACTTGAGCCGCATTTTTGTGTCGGAGTACCCCGGCGGGCCGCGCTCGCAGGCTACCGGCCGCTGGCTGCAGCGCTACGAGCGCGTGAACATCTTCTCGGTGGCCTACGACGAGGAGGGCTGGCGCTGGTATCAGATCGGCCCCAACCAGTGGGTGGAGCAGCGCTTCGTGGCCAAAGTCATGCCGGTCGAGCGGCCTGAGGGCGTCAGCGGGCGCTGGGTGGCGATTGACTTGTACGAGCAGACGCTGGTGGCCTATGAGGACGACACGCCGGTGTTCGCCACGCTCATCTCCAGCGGGCTGGCGCGCAGCGAAACCAACGAGGGGCTGTTCACAATCTGGGCGCGGCTGGAGCGCGACGGCATGTCCGGCGCCACCGGCGCGCCAAACGCCTACGCGCTGCAGAGCGTGCCCTGGGTGATGTACTTCGACGGCAGCATCAGCCTGCACGGCACGTACTGGCACAACCTGTTCGGCTACCGCCAGAGCCGCGGCTGCGTCAACCTGACGATCAGCGACGCGCGCTGGCTGTACTTCTGGCTGCTGGGGGCCGAGCCAGACGAGGACGGCGAGATCACCAACTACGTCTACGTCTACAGCAGCGGCGAGTACGGCAAGACCGCCACCGGCATTTAACCGGTCAGCCGCTGTTCGGCGCGTCGTCAACCCCTAGACCCCACTCTGGGACCGGCAGTGCGTCGCCGGCGTACAGCCAGGCGTCGAAGAAGTTGGTCAGGTCTGCGCCGCTGAGTTCCTCGGCCACAGCGATGAAATCGGCGGTGCTGGCGTTGGCGTGCTGGAAGCGGTCGTAATAGGCCCGCAGAATCTCGAAAAAGAGGTCGTCGCCCAGGCGCAGGCGCAGCGCGTGCAGCGTCCACGCCCCCTGTAGATACACGCCCTGGCCGAACAACTGCTGCGGGCCGGGGTCGCCGGGGGTGAAGCCGCGCCCTTGGACAGCGCGGTAGTAGCCGCGCATCGTTTGCTCGAAGGCGTCGGCGCCGTGCGCGTGGCCGGTCCACAAGGCGGCAGCGTAGGTGGCGAAACCCTCGTTGAGCCAGATGTCCTGCCAGGTGTCGGGCGTGACGCTGTTGCCGAACCACTGATGGGCCAGCTCGTGGGCCACCACTGTTTCAGCCGAGGCCCAGCGCCCGGCGATCTCCGGCAGCGCGCCGGGGACGATCTCCGCGCCGAACAGCGAGAGCGTCTGTGTTTCCAGCGCAAAGAAGAGCGGCGTGTCGGCCACGACCACGCCGTAGGCCTCGAAAGGATACGGGCCGAACAGCTCGCTGAAGAAGGCGATCATCTCGGCGGTGCGCTCGAACACCGGCGGCGCTTTCTCCGCCAGGCGGACGGGGAAGTAGCTGCGGATGGGCAGCCCATTAGGGCCTTCTTCCGTCACGAGGGCGAACTCGGCGATGTTGACGGTCGCCAGGTAGCTGGCCATCGGATAGTCGGTCTGCCAGATGTACGTGATCTGCTCGCCCTGCTCTACGACAGCTTGCAGCAGGCCGTTAGCCGCCACCACATACGGCTGCGGCACGGTGATGCGGAAGGTGTAGGCAGCCTTGTCGCGCGGGTGGTCGTTGGCCGGGAACCAGCGGGCCGCGCCGGCTGGCTGGCTGGCGACATACACGCCGGCGTCGTAGCGCGTCCAGCCGGCGGCGAACGCGCGGCCGGTCAGGTCGCTGTTGGGCACGCCCGCGTAGCGCACCGCCACAGTAAACGGCGCGCCGGCGCGCAGCGGCCGGGCTGGCGTGATGCGCAGCTCCGGGCCGGCGCGCAGGAAGCGGGCGGGCGCGCCGTCCACGGCGATCGCCTCGATCGTGAAGCCGATGAAATCCAGGTTGAACACGCTCAAGTCCTCGGTGGCCACGGCCTCGATCGCGGTCACGGCGCTGACCGCGCTCAGGTTGGCGTCCACCTCCAGCTCGATCGTGTAGCGCTGCACGTCATAGCCGCCGTTGCCCAGGTTAGGGTAGTAGGGGTCGCCCAAGCCCGCCGCGCCGCTGCCCTGCGCCGCCGCAGCGTTAGCGGCGAACAGCAGCGCGAGCGCGACAATCGTATGCCTGGCGTTCATCAGTCGTCTGTTGTTCATGTGGTTGAAAACGGTCGCTCCTCATGTACAATGGCCGAGCGTGTCAGTCAGCAAGGACAGCCAAAACATGCGCCTCGAACGACCACCTCGCCGCAGCAGCGCGATACCGCCGGCAGTGGGCTGCGGCTGCTTAAGCCTGGTGATGCTGTGCATCGCCGCGACAGCCGCCGCTGTGCTGCTGCTGCCGGCGCTGCCAGGCCTGGCCCTGCAGGTCGCCGGCTTCCAGAGCCAGGGCAGCACCGCTGCCGTCTTTGACAGCGCCGCCGTGCCGCCTGTGCCTCAGGTCTACAACGCCAGCGCGCCGGCGCAGGCCGTGATCGAGCTGGGCAGTTTCGGCAGCGAGACGCTCAGCGCCGGCCAGTACAGCTATTCTATCGCAGTTGGCAGCGATGCCAGCGGCGGTCAGCTTGCCACTGTGACGTTCACCGAATCCGACCTGATGGCGCTGTGCCTGCAGCGCACGACCATCTGCGGGGCGGGCAACGGCCAGGTGCGCGGCGCGCGCTTCGACCTGCGGCCCGGCGGGGCGGTGATCTACGCCGATGTGCTTGTGCCGCAGCTGGGGGCGTGGCAGAACATAGGCGTGGTGCTGCGCGTAGACGGCAGCGGCCGCCAGCTTCAGGCGGTGGGCGTGGACGTAGGCGGCGCGCTCTACGCCGCGCCGCCTAACGAGCTGGGCAGCATCCTGCGCGACGTCGAGTCTGCGGCCAACGACACCCTGCGCCAGCTCGCGCTCAGCGCTGGCGGCAGCCGCTACGCGCTTGAGCAAGTGCGGGTGGACGACACCAGCGTGACGCTGATACTGCGCTGAGGGCCGGGCGGTTGGGCGCGGGCGCGGTACAATCAGGCCTGGCCGCAGATCAAGGGGGATACAGCGATGCGAATTCTGGTGACGGGCGCAGCGGGCCGCCTGGGCGGGCGGTTGATAAGCGCGCTGGCAGCCAACGGCCACGACGTGACCGGCGTGGACGTGGTCGCTGCTCCCAACTGCGCGGCGCTGGACATCACCGATTTCGCGGCGGCGCGGGCAGCGACAGCGGACGCTGCGCCGGAGGTGGTGATCCACGCCGCCGCCTGGACGGACGTGGACGGCTGCGCGCGCGAGCCGGAGAGGGCGATCGCCGTCAACGGCCTCGGCACGCAGAACGTGGCGCTGGCGGCGGCGGCGGCGGGCGCGGCGGTGCTCTACATCAGCACCAACGAGGTGTTCGACGGCCGCGCGGGGCGGCCCTATCGCGAGTACGATCTGCCCAACCCGCCTAACCCCTACGGTTACAGCAAGTGGGTGGGCGAGCGCGCGCTGGCGCAGGTCAACCCGCGCCACTACATTGTGCGGACGGCCTGGCTGTTCGCGCACGGCGGCAGGAACTTCGTGCAGGCGATCCTGAGCGCGGCCCAGGCGGGCAAACCGCTGCGCGTCGTCACCGACGAGGTCGCCAACCCCACGTACAACGACGACCTGGCGAACGCCATCGCCGCGCTGGTTTTGACCGGGCGCTATGGCATCTATCACTTCGTCAACGAAGGCGCGTGCTCGCGCTGGACGCTGGCGCGCTACGTCCTCGACCGCGCCGGCTGCGCCGATCTGCCCATCGAGCGGATCAGCATCAAACAGTGGGCGCGGCCTTCGCGCCCGCCGCTGTACGCCGGGCTGGAGAACCTGGCCGGCCAGCAGGTGGGCATCGCGCTGCGCCCCTGGCAGCAGGCAGTAGACGCCTTCCTGGCGCGCGAAGGCTTGCTCAAGCAGGACGGCGCATGACCGACACAGGCATGGCCAGCGGCCCGCCCCCCCTGCTATCGGTTGTCATTCCCAACTGGAACGGGGCGCGCTTCCTGCCCACCTGCCTAGACGCGCTGGCGGCGCAGACTTACCCCAACATCGAGGTGATCGTGGCCGACAACGCCTCCAGCGACGGCTCGCAGGCGCTGCTGCGCGCGCGCTATCCGGGCGTGCGCCTGGTGGAGCTGCCGGCCAACCGCGGCTTTACTGGCGCGTGCAACGCCGGCATCCAGGCGGCGCGCGGCGCGTTCATCGCGCTGCTGAACAACGACACCGAGGCCGATCCCGGCTGGGCGGCGGCGGTGGTGGACGCTTTTGCGCGCCACCCGGAAGCCGGATCAGTGGCGAGCAAGATGCTGCTGTTCGACCGGCGCGACCACATCCACACAACCGGCGACTATTTCACAGTGGACGGGCGCGCCGGCAACCGGGGCGTGTGGGAGCGCGACGAGGGCCAGTACGACCGCGAGGAGCACGTGTTCAGCGCGTGCGGCGGCGCAGCGGTCTACCGGCGCGCCATGCTCGATCAGATCGGCCTGCTGGACGACGCCTTCTTCTTTTCCGGCGAGGACGTAGACCTGGGCTGGCGAGCGCAGTTGGCCGGCTGGCGTTGTCTTTACACGCCCGCCGCCGTCGTGTACCATCACCTGGCCGCCACCGGCGGCGGCGTCACCGCCAGCTATTACGACGGGCGCAACCTGATCTACATCCTGGTCAAGGATTACCCGGCGGCGCTGTGGCGCAAATATGGCCTGTTGGTGCTGCGAGCGCAGGCGCGGCTGGCCTGGGATGCCCTGCGGGCCTGGCGCGGCGCGGCGGCGCGCGCCCGCCTGCGCGGGATGCTGGCCGGCTTGCTGGGCGCGCCGCGCATGCTGCGGGCGCGGCGGCAGGTGCAGCGGATGCGGGCCGTGCCGATCGCGTACCTGGAGGCAATCTTGTGGCCGCCGCGGCGCTGACCGCCGGCGCAGCTCTGGAGAAACGCACGTGCAATCGTCCCAACAGCCTCTATTGTCTATCGTTATCCCTGCGCACAACGAGGAAGCGCGCCTGCCGCCCACGCTGCGCCAGATTGACGCTTTCCTGCAGACGCAGGACTACGAGGCCGAGGTAATCGTCGTGGAGAACGGCAGCACCGACCGCACTGTTGAGGTGGCGGAGGACTTCGCGCGCCAGTGCCCTTACGTGCGCGTGATCCAGGCCGAGGTGCGCGGCAAAGGGCTGGCGGTCAAGGTGGGGATGCTGGCGGCGCGCGGCGCGTACCGCTTCATCTGCGACGCTGACCTCTCGATGCGCATCGAGGACGTGGTCAAGTTCCTGCCGCCGCACAGCGATGGCTACGATGTGATCATCGCCAGCCGCGAGGGGCCGGGCGCGCAGCGCGTGGGCGAGCCGGAATACCGCCACCTGATCGGGCGCATCAACAACTTAATCATCAAGCTGACGGCGGTGCGCGGCTTCGAGGACACCCAGTGCGGCTTCAAGATGTTCACCCGCGCAGCAGCCGAGGACTTGTTCGGCGTGCAGCAGATGACCGGCATCGGCTTTGACATCGAGCTGCTGTTCATCGCCAAGAAGCGCGGCTACCGCATCAAACAAGTGCCGATCACCTGGTATTTCGACCCGGACAGCCGGATGCGGCTGGTGGGCGACTCGCTGCACCTGCTGGTCGAAATCTGGCAGCTGCGGCGCAACTGGCAGGGAGGGGTGTATGCCAAGAAAAGCGAGCCGAACCGCCAGCTTGAGGCATGAGCGCGAATACGCTCAGTTAGGCATGGCGCGCGTCTTCGGTTTAGACGAAGCCGGGCGCGGCCCGTGGGCCGGGCCGGTAGCCGCCGCCGCTGTCTGCCTGCCGCTGGACGCGCCGGCGCGGCTGGCCGCGCTGAAAGGCGTGCGCGACAGCAAGCAGATGACGCCGCGCCAGCGGGCCGCGCTAGCTGGGGCCATCCAGACAGCGGCACTGGCCTGGGGCGTGGGCTGCGCCACAAGCCGCGAGATTGACGAGCGGGGCATCGTGACGGCGGTCAAGCTGGCCATGCTGCGCGCCCTGGACGCCGCCCGCAGCGGCGGCATCGAGCCGGACTGCCTCTTCGTGGACGCGCTGCTGCTGCCAGAGCTGCGCCACATCCCGCAGGTGAGCTTGGTCGGCGGCGACCAGCGCGCGCTGAGCATCGCCGCCGCCAGCGTGCTGGCCAAAGTGTGGCGCGACGACTACCTGCGCCAGCTCGACACGCAGTACCCTGTTTACGGTTTCGCCCGCCACAAAGGCTACGGCACGGCCGAGCACCAGGCCGCGCTGCAGGCGCACGGCCCGTGCCCAGAACACCGCCTGTCCTACGCGCCAGTGGCGCGCTGCCTGCGCGAACCCGCATGAAGCTGGCCCTGGTGCATGACTGGCTTAACCAGGTGGGCGGCGCTGAGGACGTGCTGGCCGCGCTGGTGCGCCTGTATCCGCACAGCCCCGTCTACACCAGCATCTACGCGCCCGACCTAATGCCGGACGCCTGCCGCGCCTGGGACATTCGCCCGCTGTGGTTGGATCGCATGCCGGGCATCCACACGCGCCACCAGCCCTACCTGCCGCTGTACCCGCTGGCGTGGGGCAGCCTCGATTTATCAGCGTACGACGTCATTTTGAGCAACAAGAGCGGCTTCTGTCACGGCGTGCGCTTCGGCGGCGAGACGCTGCACGTGTGCTACTGCCTCGCGCCCACCCGCTACGTGTGGCAGCTCGACGCCTACATTGCGCGCGAGGGGTTGGGCAAGGCGGCAGAGATCGCGCTGCGCCCGCTGGCGCGCGCCCTGCGCCGCTGGGACTACGCCGCCGCGCAGCGCGTGACGCACTTCATCGCCATCTCGACCGAGATTCAGCGGCGCATCCGGCAGTATTACCAGCGCGACTCGGTTATCATTTACCCGCCGGTGGACACCGGGCGCTTCCAGCCGTCCGCTGTCGTTGAGGACTATTTCCTAGTCGTCTCGCGCTTAATCCCGTACAAGCGCATTGATTTAGCGGTGCAGGCGGCGACGCGCCTGGGTGCGCCGCTGAAGATCGCCGGGCGCGGGCGCGACCTGGAGCGCCTGCAGGCGCTGGCTGGGCCGACGGTCGAGTTCCTGGGCTACGTGCCGGACGACGCCCTGCCGGACCTGATGGCGCGCTGCCGAGCGTTCATCTTCCCCGGCCTAGAGGACTTCGGCATCGCGCCGGTGCAGGCGCAGGCGGCTGGCCGGCCGGTGATCGCCTACGGCGGCGGCGGCGCGTTGGACACAGTCATTCCCGGTGTGACCGGCGAGCACTTCCACGCGCCCACGGTCGAGGCGCTGATGGCGGCCATGGCCGATCTCGACGCCAGCCGCTACAGCCCGGCGCGCCTGCGGGCGCACGCCGAGCGCTTCGACGCGGCCGTGTTCAACCGGCAGATCACGGCGTTCGTGGAGCAGGCGTGGGACGCTTTCCGGCAGCGCCGTCCGTTCGCCTGGCGGGACCCGGCGCGAGTGTGATGGAGATATGAGACGATGGAACTGAGGCTGATCGGGCGCGTGCTGCTGCGTTACTGGTGGCTGGTGCTGATTCCGACGGCGGCAGCGGCGGCGGTGGCGCTGCCGGCAGCGCTGTCCCCGGAGGCTGTCAGCGGCGGCTTCACGACCGTGATCCACTTCAGCGCCGCCCAAGTGCCGGAGGCGCTGCCGCCGCGCGACGGCGATTTTCAGGACATCTGGCTGGCGTCGGAGTACACGGTCAACGCGCTGGCGGCCTGGGCCGTGACCGACGGTTTCCGCCAGGAGCTGGCGCGGCTGGCCGGCGGGCGCTTTGATGTTGGGCGGTTGGGCATCGCCGCTGACAACGCGCGCAGCGTGGGCCAGCTGTTCCTCACCTACCCGGATGCCGACGGCCTGCGCGCCGCCGCCGCCGCCGCTGTGCAGGTGCTCAAAACGCGCACAGCGGACTACTTCCCGCAGGTGGGCAGCGCGCCTGCCGCCGTGACCGTTTTCGGCGAGCCGGGCATCGCGCCTGCGCCGCCGCCGCTGGCCGACCGCTTCGGGCCGGTCATCCGCGTGGCGCTGGGGCTGCTGGCCGGCGTGGGGTTGGCCTTCCTGGCGCACTATCTCGACCCTATGCTGCGCCGCCGCGAGGACGTCGAGGCGCTGGGCCTGCCGGTGATCGCTGTGCTGCCGCGTAAGTGAGCGTGTGGAGGATTGAGCTATGCTGAAGCGACTGCGCGCCGCCGCGCTGGCGGCGCTGCTGCTGGCGGCGCTGCTGCTGGCAGGCGGCTTGGCTGCCGCGCAGGGGACGGACTACCTGCCCTATGCCTGGGAGGACGGCGATCTCTCGCTGGTCTATCCATCCGCCTGGGAAGCGCCGTTCACGGCCGAGCGCGCCGGCGCGCCGGCGCTGCACATCGCCCAGTCGCTGGCTGCGCTGCCGGCCGCGCGCCCGCCAGACATTCCGGCGCTTGAGCTGGCCCGCCCAGCCGACACCGGCGGCGACCTAGCGGCGCTGCTGTTAGCTGCGCTGGCCGGCCAGGGCATCGCTGCCGATGGCGACCCGCTGCCGGCGCTGCTGGCCGGCGCAGACGACGCCGTTGCCGCTGAGGGCTTCAGCGCGGACGGCGCGCTTTACGGTTTGGGGCGGGCCGGCCTGCTGGCCGACGGCCGACTGTTGATCATCACCGGGCGCGCCAGCGCCGAGCAGCGAAGCCTGCTGCGCGCCGTTTTTAACCGCGTGGCGGACAGCATCGCCCTGGGCGCAGTGGCCTTCGACGCACCGCCGGTATACGGTGTGGCCTGGCACACGCAGCGCACGCTGGCCGACGGCCCGGACGCTTTCCTTAACCTGATCGGCCTGGCCTACGGGCCGGACGACGCGCTCTACACCTACGAGCGCGACCTGGGCCTGGTGCGCCTTGACGCGCAGACCGGCGCGGTCGAGGCGGTGACGCCCAACCCGGCCATCACCGCGCCGGCAGCGCTGGCCGCCGCGCCGGACGGCACGGTCTACGTGGCGGACACGGCCTGCGCCTGCATCGTGCCGCTGCTGCCAAACGGCGCGTGGGGCGCGCCGCTGGGCGACGGCCTGTTCGCCGCTGGCGCGCCGCGCAGCATCGCTGTCACGCCGGACGGCGCGCTTTACGCCACCAGCGCCGGGCAGTCCGGCGTGAGCGTGTGGGCGCTGCGCGGCGGCGCTGCTGATGAGGTGCGCCTGCCGGAAAGCGTGTTCGAGCAGCCGCTGCTGGCCGCCGGCCCTGACGGCGCGCCGCTGGCGCTGACGCAGTACGGCGAGGTGCTGGACCTAAGCGCGCGCGGCGCGGCCCGCGCCCAGCTTGGCGCAGTGCCGCCGGTGCTGACCGGTTTCGCCGCGACGCCGGAGGGTTGGTTTGCGCTGGCCACGCCCGACCAGGGGGTGTTCGTGCTGGACGCAAGCGGCAGGCCGCTGGCCCAGCCAGGCCGCATCGTGCCGGCGTTTCCGTTTCCCGGCGAGATCGTGCGCCCGGCCGGGCTGGCTGCCGGGCCGGCTGGCGTGCTGTACGTCGCCGACAGCGACGGCGCGTTCGGGGCGGTGACAGCCTTCAGCGCAGCCATTGCGCCGGGCCGCGTGGGCGCAACAGCGCTAACCCCGGGGCTGGCCGCGCGCGGCGCGCTGGACGACTTCACGCGCCAGCAGGCCTGGACTTACCGCGGGGCGGCCGGCCAGCGCATCAGCGTGTTCGCCGCTGACGCCAGCGAGACCGGCCAGCTTTGGCCAGCGGTGCGCCTGCTGACGCCAGCGGGCCGCGAGCTGGCTTTTGCCGCCTACACCGGCTTTGATCCGGAGAACCCGGCGCTGGACGCGCTGCTCTACTTCGGCGCGCAGATCGCTGACCAACCGCTGGAGGCCGACGGCGAGTACATCATCGTCGTGGAGCGGGTGGAAGGCACAGGAACGTACACCGTGGGCGTCAGCCTGACTCAAGACTTCGCGCTGGAAAGCGGGCGGGCCGCCCTTGAGGGCGACCTGAGCGCGGCTTTTCCGGCCGAGCGCTGGCGCTTTGAAGGGCGGGCCGGCCAGGCGCTGACGATTACCATGCGCCCGGCCAGCGGCACGCTCGACCCGCGGCTGCGGCTGCTGGGGCCGGACGGCGCGCTGCTGGCCGAGAACGACGACGCCGACGACCCGGCGCTGGGCATCAGCGCGCAGTTAGCGCGGGTGACGCTGCCGCAGACCGGCTTGTACACGCTGGAGGCGGGGCGCTTCGCCGGCGCGGGCCGCTATGCGCTGACGGTGGTGGAGGTGTCGCCGGGGCCGTGACACTGGGCGTTCAGGGCGCGTCGTCGGGATAGATGTCGTTGGGGCGGCGGGCGCGCAGCTCGGCGCTGTGGAAGTGCCAGGCGATGCCCAACGTGGCCCCGCTGAACACTGCCCCAACCACAATGCCCACAATCACCGCTTGCAGCACGCTGTTGCCCTGCGCCAGCGACACCAGCGTCATGGCGATCACGCTGGCGATCACGCTGACAGCGGCTGTCGCTGCTGGCGCAAACCACTCGCGCCGAACAGCCAGGTAAGTCAGCAGCAGGATGAGCGCCAGCAGCGCGAAGAACACCATCGCCGAGCCTTGCATGGGCCTCTCTCCCTCTTGATCTACGCCAGCGGGCGCAGCACTGCGCGCACCGGCGAGCCGCACACCCCATCCAGCTTGAGCGGCAGCGCCGCCAGGTCGTAGTCGCCGTCAGGCACGCCGCGCAGCAGCAGGCCTTCCAGGTTGACGATGCCGTGGCGCAGCAGCGCCTGGTGGCACGGCAGGTCGGCGCTGTTGAAAGCGTCCACCGAGGGCGAGTCCAGCCCGATCAGGCGCGCGCCGCCGGCTGCCAGGCGCTCCACCAGCTCCACGCTGAGATACGGGTAAGCGTCTGGCCAGGCGCTGTCGTCCAGGTCGCTGACGTGGCTGTGGATCAACAGCCGTTCGACGCCGTTCAGGCTGCCGGGCGGGAAGTGCTGCGGGCGCAGCGGGCCGTCGCGCAGCGTCACAGTGACCACGCGCGCTGGGCCGATATAGGCCGCCAGCGGCATGCCGGCGGGGTGGGCCGCATCGTCAGCGAAGTGGTAGTAGGCGTCGGCATGCGTGCCAGCGTGCGCGCTGAGCGTGAGCGTGGTCAGGTTGACCGACGCGCCGTCTGACAGGCGCATCATATGCTGGTAAGTGAACGGTATGTCGCCCGGCCAGACGTGCAGGCTGGGCGCGACGGTGCGCGAGATGTCGTACAGCGTGTTCACAGGCCTCCTAACTCAAATACGCGCAGCCCGCCGGTGACGGTCTGCACCGCGATCAGCAGGCGCGGCTGGCTGTCGTCGGCGTAGGCGGCGTTCTCGAAAGTCCTCTGGCCGATGTTGGTGTAGCTGCCCGGCATGTCGCGAACGGTGCCGGTGGTGGTGTTGAAGACGACGCGGGTGGGCAGGCCGGCCGGGATGCGCAGGATCACAGACGCCGCTGTGGTGGTGATGTTCACGCGCAGGTTCTCGGCCAGGCGCTGGCCGGTGAACTCGAAAGTTTGGACGCCGCTGGTGGCGGTGGACTCGATGCGCGCTGCGCCGCTGTTGAGCACGCCGGTGACGGTCAGGTCGCCGCCGGCGAGGTTGACGACAGCGGCCCCGCCCGTGATGGGCGCAGGCGCGCCGTAGTTGAGCGTAAAGCTGCCTGTGCCGCCGTTGATGGTGAGCTGGGGCAGCGCCAATCCAGTCAGGTTGAGCGTGCCGCCGGCGTCGCCAGCGGTAATTGTCAGGTCAACCGGTTTTTCCCGGCTCAGCTTAACATCCCATTGGTTGCGGGCGTTGGGTATGACCTGGTTGCGGGCGCGCCCTTGGGTAACGCGCAGCGCGCCGCGCGCGTCGGTGGAGACAGTCACTGCCCAGTCATCCACGTTGGTCGTCACTGTGCCGGTGATGCCGCTGGAGTCAACTGGCTCCAGCAGCAGCGTGCCAGTTGCGATTTCCAGCACCACGGGCGCCGGGTCGGCGTCGGGCAGCGGCGCGGCGAATTCCTGGGTGATGGTCTGTCCAGTCGCGCGGCAGGCGGCGATCAGCGCAGCAACCAGCGCGATCCAGAACGTGCGTTTAGCCATCGGTCAACACCTCTATTTCAGTTTAGCAAGATTCGGCATGGCCCGCGTTAACGGTGCGCAGCGCAGGCGGTTTTCGATACCAAGGTACTACGCACACATTGTACCCCGGCGCAGCGGTTTCAGCGCGCGATGTGCAGTATAATGACGGGCACACGCGGCGCAAACAGAGGAACAGAGGATGAGCGAGCTATTCGACATTGCCGGTAAAGTGGCGATTGTCACTGGCGCGTCGCGCGGCATCGGCCAGGCGATCGCCGAGCGCTTCGCCCAGGCGGGGGCCAAAGTGGTCATCAGCAGCCGCAAGCAGGACGGGCTGGACGCCGTGGCGGCGGGCATCCAGGCCGCCGGCGGCGAGGCGCTGGCGCTGGCGGCGCACAGCGGCAGCAAAGAGGCGTTGAAGGCGCTGGCAGCGGCAGCAGCCGAGGCCTATGGCCGGGTGGATATCCTGGTCAACAACGCCGCCACCAACCCGCATTTCGGCACGCTGCTGGAGGCCGAGGACAGCCTGTGGCAGAAAACGATTGAGGTTAACCTGATGGGGCCGGTGTGGCTGTGCCAGGCGGTCGTGCCGCTGATGCGCCAGGGCGGCGGCGGCAAGATCATCAACATCGCCTCGGTGAACGGCCTGCGCCCCGGCCGCATGCAGGGCATCTACAGCATGACCAAAGCGGCGCTCATCAGCCTGACGCAGACGCTGGCGCTGGAGCTGGCGGCGGACAACATCCAGGTGAACGCCATCGCGCCAGGCCTGATCAAGACGCGCTTCGCCAGCGCGCTGTGGACTAACGAGGCGCTGGCCGAGCAGATTCTCAACCGCACACCGCAGCGCCGCTTTGGCGAGCCGGACGACATCGCCGGGATCGCGCTGTATCTGGCCGCGCCCGCGTCGGCTTTCGCCACTGGGCAGGTGTTCGTGGTGGATGGCGGCATCAGCGTGCCGCTGCTGTGAGGTGCTGGTGTGCGCTTTGTGATGTACACTGACAAAACCGTGGCCCAGGCGATGAGCGCCATCAACGCCCGCCTGCACACGCCGGCTGGCCGCGGCCGTCCCCAGCTTGACGGCTGGGTGGAGAAGAACGGCCGCTTTGCCCTCAGCGTTACGACTGAGGTGCGCTGGCGGCTGCGCCGCCGCACCACGCTGCAGGGGCGCGCCGAACGCAAGGACGGCGTGACGGTGGTTGAGGGGACAGTGCCCGGCGGCGCTTCGCGCGAGGGGCAGGCGGTCGTGTTCGGGGCGCTGGCGCTGGTGGCCGTGCTGGCCATGATCAGCGGCAATGCCATCCTGGCGATCGTGGCGCTGGCGGCCGGGGCCGGCTTCTTCATCCCGCTGCAGGGCGACTACGCCAACAGCGAAATTCTGCTCTCGGAGCTGCAAAAGACGCTGAAAGCCCAGTTTACGCCGCCGCGCCGCGAGGGCAAGGCCGCCGCGCCGCGCGCGGCCAGCCGCCCGGCCGACAAAGAAAGGACCAAGCCATGACCGAATCGCTGCTGATCGCCAAGCAAGGGCGCGTAACCACCCTCACCATCAACCGGCCAGAGGTGCGCAACGCGCTCGACGACGAAGTGGCCGCCGCGCTGCGCCAGGCGGTTGAGGCGTGCGCCGACGACGGCACGCGCTGCATCGTGCTGACCGGCGCGGGCGGCACGTTCTGCTCCGGCGCGGACATCAAGAAGGGCATGGAGGCTGGCGTCACGCCGGAGAGCGTGCGCCGCACGCTGACGCAGCGCTATCACCCGGCGCTGCAGGCTATCCGCCAATCGCCCTGGCCGGTGATCGCCGCTGTGGACGGCTACGCGGCGGGCATCGGTTTCGATTTCGCGCTCACCTGCGACCTGCGGCTGGCCAGCGATCGGGCGCGCTTCGCCGAGCTGTTCGCCCGCGTCGGCCTGATCCCGGACGGCGGGGGCACGTATCTGCTGCCGCGCGTGATCGGGCTGGGGCGCGCGCTGGAGCTGATGTTCACCGGGCGGGACGTGGCGGCCGACGAGGCGCTGCGCATCGGCCTGGCCAACGCCGTTTTCCCGGCGGAGCGCTTCGCCGACGAGGTGGCGGCATTCGCGGATGGGCTGGCGCGCCAGTCGCCGCACGCGCTGCGGCGCGGCAAGGCCGCCATGCTGGCCGCCCTGGACTCCGCTTACGAGGCGGCCCTGGCGCGCGAGGCAGACCTCCAAACCGAGATCTTCGCCCTGCCGGACGGTCTGGAAGGGTTCGCCGCCTTTGTCCAGAAGCGCCCGCCGGTGTGGGAATGAGGCCGGTTTACAGGTTGTGGACAGCCCGCAGATGGGCCAGCAGCGCCTGCGCGCCGCGCAGCACCAGGTTGTAGACGTAGTCGAAATTGTCGCTGTAATACGGATCGGGCACAGCGTCGGCCTGCACCGTTCCGGCCTGGTTGGCGGGATGCAGGAACATCATCACCTGCGCCGACGTGCCCTGCGCCAGGCGCAGGATGGCAGACAAGTTTGAGCGATCCATCGCCAGCACGTAGTCGAAGTTCTCCAGGTCGGCGCGGCTGATCTGGCGGGCGCGGCCCTTGTAAGAGATGCCGTTGCGCTTGAGAATGTCAAGCGTGCCGGGGTGGGCTTTCTCGCCCACGTGCCAGGGGCCAGTGCCGGCGGAGTCAATAACAAATCGGCTGCTGAGGCCGGCGCGGTTGACCAGGTCCTGAAAGACGGCCTCGGCCATGGGTGACCGGCAGATGTTGCCGGTGCAGACGAACAGAACTTTGATCACTTCAGAGTCAGACATATCAGCGGTACCTGCTTGTGACGGGGTCAATCCAGCGTGACCCGTTCGGAGCGGGGTTCGGGCCGGGGCTGGCCCAGGTCGTCGAGGGCGGTGAGCGCGTACTCGCGCACATCGCTGCTGGCGTCCTTGTGGAACAGCTCAACCAGCGGGCGGATGGCGCGCTGGTCCTGGCTCCAGCCCAGGGCGCGGGCGGCGTAGCAGCGCACGTAGGTGTCGTCGTCGCGCAGCGCAGCGATCAGGCCGTCCACAGCGGTCTCGTCCACCACCCAGCACAGGGCGCGGGCGGCGTAGCGCCGCACCTGCGGGATTTCGTCTTGCAGCGCGACCAGCAGCGGCTGCACCGCGTCGCGGCCACCCACCCAGCCCAGCGCAGTGGCGGCGTGGACGCGCACGTCGGCGTCTGGGTCCATCAGCAGCGCGATCAGCGGGTCAATGGCGTTCTCGCCGTATGGGATCAGCTCCATGACGACAGCCTTGCGCACGGCGGGGTCCAGGTCAATCAGCTTTTCCTGCAGGCCGAGGAAATCGAGCCGGCTGGGGGAGCGGCGCGCCCCGTTGCTCTGCTGCGGCGAGAGCGCCTGCGCGCGCTCCTGCAGCAGCAGGGCGCGGTTGAGGAAGTAGCGGGCGTTCTTGTAGCGCGGGTCAATCGAGATGATGCGCTGCAGGTCGTTGATCACCTGGGGCATGTTGGGCGAGTCGGTGAGCATCTCGCGGGTGGCGCGGAAGTACAGCTTCTCGATCTCGGCAATCTGCGATTTGGGCACGTGGGCGCGGCGCTGCGCCAGCGGCCGGCGCGCGATCAGCAGCGCGGCAGCCAGCGCGCCGGTGAGCAAGGCGGCGGCCGTGACCGGCGGGCCGCCGCCAGTCACCAGCAGCAGCAGCGTCAGCCCAGCGGATAAGATCAGCAGCGCGAACAACACTCGGCGCACGGCAGCGCTCCTTGTCCGGCTGTTCGCCCGGCAGCGGGCGCTCAGCTTTCGGCGGGGGGCGGGGTGTCGTCGGGTTCGTCGGGCGCAGCGCCCTCGTCAGGGGCCGGCTCAGGCTCTGGTTCCGGCTCAGCCGCGGCGGCGGGGGCGTCGTTCACTGCCTCCGCCAGCGGTGCGGGGGCGGGCGCTGGCATGGCGGCCTCGCGGCCCATCATGGTGATTTTGCCGTCAATAAACGCGCCTTCCTCGGTGGTGAGCGCGGTAGCGTGGATGTCGCCCCAGATGCGGCCAGTGCGCAGCAGCTGCACTTTCTTGCCGCTCACGTTGCCGCGCACCGCGCCGGCAATCGAGACGTTCTTGGCGTTGATATCGGCGGTGATGCGGGCGGTCTCGCCCACCAGCACGTTGCCTTCGATCTCCAGCGTGCCGGTAAACGTGCCATCCAGCCGGACGTTGGCGCGGCTGCGCAGCACGCCCTCCATCTCGCAGTTGGCGCCCAACACAGTGTCAAAGCCGACTGGCTGCGGCTGGTGCAGGGCCGGGCGGGGCGCGGGGGCGGATTCCTCGACTGGCTCAGGCGGCAGATCCGCCTGGCGCCGACCACTGAAGAAAGACATAGCTGACCTCAATCGTTTGGGCAGGCCACACACTGTTTACTATACAGCAAATGCAGCGCGCGCTCAACCGCGATCAGCCTCCAGCGGCGGCCAGGCGGGCGGCGTACTGGCGCTTGTAGAACTCCAAGTATTCGCCTGTCTTGATCTTGCGCCACCACCACTCGTTGTCTTGATACCAGCGGACGGTGGCCTCCAGCGCTGTGTCGAAGGTGTACTGGCGCTGCCAGCCCAGCGCGCGCGCCTTGTCGCAGTTCATGGCGTAGCGCACGTCGTGGCCTTCGCGATCCGGCACGTGCTTGATGAGCGTCTCCGGCTTGCCCAGCAGCTCCAGGATGCGGCGCGTGACGTGGATGTTGTGCTCATGGTGCTCGCCGGCGATGTTGTACGCCTGGCCGGCTTTGCCCTCGAACAGCACCTTGACCACGCCCAGCGCGTGATCGTCCACGTACAGCCAGTCACGGATCTGCATGCCGTCGCCGTAGACGGGCAGCGGGCGGTCGTCCAGCGCCTCAGTGACGAAGAAGGGGATGATCTTCTCCGGGTACTGATAGGGGCCGAAGGTGTTGCTGCCGCGCGTGACGACTGTGTCCATGCCGTGCGTGATGTGGTAGGCGCGCACCAGCAGCTCGCCGGCGGCCTTGCTGGCGGCATAGGGGCTGTTAGGCGCGAACTTGTCGTCCTCGACAGAGAAGTGCCCTGGCTCGATGTCGCCGTACACCTCGTCGGTGGAGACGTGCAGAAAGCGGCCGATCCCGTGCTGGCGCGCCTCGTCGAGCAGGATGTGCACGCCGACGGTGTTGGACTGGATGAAGGCGTCTGGCGAGAGGATGCTGCGATCTACGTGGCTTTCGGCGGCGAAATTAACCACGGTGTCAACCGCGTGGGCCTGGTAAGCGGCGCGGACGGCGCTGCGGTCGGCGATGTCGCCGCGCACAAAGCGATAGTTGGGCGCGTCGTGCACTGGCAGCAGGTTGTCCAGGTTGCCGGCGTAGGTCAGCTTGTCGTAGACGATGATGTTCAGGTCGGGGTAGGCGCGCACCATGTGGCGCACAAAAGCGCTGCCGATGAAGCCCGCGCCGCCCGTGACAAGAATGTTTTTCACGACTGTCTCTCCACTTCCCCGGCGCTCACCGGCTCGTGCGTTTGCTGGTCGGCGCTGGCCAGGACGAAGCGCTCCACTGCCTCGGCCACGCCGTCGCTGTCGTTGGTCGCCACCACGTGATCGGCGGCGGCCTTCAGGTGCGCGTCGGCGTTGCCCACGGCCACGCCCACGCCGGCCAACTGCACCATCTCGACGTCGTTCTCGCCGTCGCCGATAGCCAGCACGCGCTGCGGGTCTACGCGCAGGTCGCGCAGCAGGGCGCGCAGCGCCGCTCCTTTAGACGCGCCGGGCGGCAGCAGCTCGAGCATCTGCACGACGTTGGCCTGCATCAGGCGGGCCGCGCCGTCAAGCTGCATGCCCAACTGCCAGCGCAGGGCGCGCACGCGGCGCACGTCGCCGTTGGCCGTCATGACGAGTTTGTTGACCGGCACGCTGTCCAGGATGTTCTGCAGCGGCCCTACGGCCTGCGGCTCCGGCTCGCCGTAATCGGTGAGGATGGCGGTTTGCGGGGTGCGCGCCCGCACCAACAGGCGCTCGCCGGCGTAGGCGATGACGGTGAAGCCGCGATCCTCGGCGAAGGTGATGACGCGGCGCGCCACCGCTGGGTCAAGCGCCGTCTGGTGGCGCAGCGTGCCGTCGCCGTTGTAGACCGTCAGCCCCTGCGAGAAGATGCCGGGCGTGGTCAGGCCCAAACGGGCGATTACGCTGAGGGCCGAGGCGCGCGTTTTGCCGGTGGCCAGCACCACCTGCACGCCGCGCGCCATCGCCGCTTTGAGGGCGGCCTCGGTGCGCGGGGTCAGCTCGTGGCGGCTGTTGAGCAGTGTGCCGTCCAGGTCAACGGCAATCAACTGAATTGTGTCGCTCATGGTGGATTCGTTCAGTCTCCCCTTGTCAGGCTGTCCGTGCGATTCTACACGATCCAGACAGTGCTGTGATCGCCCAGATTCATCTTGAGGGCGCGCGGCTTCTCGTCGGCGTGCTGAACGGTGGCGTGCCGGCCGATCAGCGTGTCCTGCACGCGGACGGGCAGGTCGCGGACGGTGCTGTGCTCCAGCACAATGCTGCGCTCGATCTCGCAGTTGCGGATAACGACGTCGTGGGCGATGCTGGAAAACGGCCCTACGTAGCTGTTCTCGATCACGGCGTTCTCGCCGATGATCGTGGGGCCGCGCACCACGCTGTTGACAACGCGCGCGCCGCGTTCCACCGTTACGCGCCGGTCAACCTCGGCGTTCTCGATGGTGGCGTCGGGCGCAATATAGGGTGTCAGCTCGTCCAGCACCAGGCTGTTGGCCTCCAGCATGTCGGTTGGCTTGCCGGTGTCAATCCACCAGCCGGTGTGGACGTGCGGGTAGACGCTGTAGCCGGCGTCAATCAGCCACTGGATTGCGTCGGTGATCTCCAGCTCGCCGCGCGCCGAGGGCTTGATGGCCTCGGCCGCCTCGAAGATGTGGTGGTCGAACATGTAGATGCCCACCAGCGCCAGGTTGCTGGGCGGCTCTTTGGGCTTCTCGATCAGGCGCTCGATGCTGCCGTCGGGGCGCAGCTTGGCCACACCGTAGGCCTGCGGGTTCTGCACCTCTTTGAGCACGATCTGGCTGTTCCAATCGCTGCTGGCGAAATCGCTGATGAGCCGGCCAATGCCGCCCTGGATGACGTTGTCGCCCAGGAACATGACGAAACGCTCGTCGCCCAGGAAGCCGCGCGAAATCTTGACGGCGTGCGCCAGCCCGTCGGGGCTGTCCTGCGGGATGTACGTCAGCTTCACGTCCCAGCGGCTGCCGTCGCCCAGCGCCTCTTTGATCTCTGGCCCGGTGCTGCCGATAACGATGCCGATGTCGGTCACGCCGGCGTCGCGGATCGCCTCGATTACGCGCACTAGGATGGGCTTGTTGGCCACCGGGATCAGCTGTTTGGCGCGGGTATAGGTAAGCGGGTAGAGGCGCGTGCCCTTGCCCCCACTGAGGATTAACCCTTTCATACTGGCCTTCACTCCGTGCTGTGTTCTCACACAAAAGGCGCGCGTGCTGCGCTTTTTACGGTAACGGGCTGCGTCTTACAGCCGCCTAAAAAAGGCGCTTGAGCATGATACACCACCAGCAGACACGGCGGCCAGAGGCGGCCGGGTTGAGCTACACCTGCGCCAGCGCCTGCCGGAAATCGGCGATCAGGTCGTTCACATCTTCCAGGCCGGCCGAGATGCGCACCGTGCCAGGCGCGACGCCGGCGCGGCGCAGCTCGGCTTCGCTCAGGCCGGCGTGGCTGGTCAGCGCTGGGATGCTCACCAGCGTTTCGACGCCGCCCAGGCTGGTGGCGTTGAGGGCGATCTCCAGCGCGTCGCAGAAGCGGCTGGCGGCCTCCAGGTCGGCGAGTTCGATCGCCAGCATCCCGCCGAAGCCGCGCATCTGCCGTTTGGCGGTTTCGTGATCGGGCGATGACGGCAGGCCGGGGTAGTGCACCTGGCGCACTTTCGGCTGGTCAGCGAAGAACTCGGCCAGTGCCTGCGCGGTCTGGTTGTGCGCGGCCACGCGAACAGCCAGCGTTTTCAGGCTGCGGTCGAGCAGTGCTGCCTCGGACGGGTTGCTGCACCCGCCGAAGACCACCATCGCCCGGTGCACAGTATCAATCAACCCGGCCGGCCCCAGGACGGCCCCGGCCATCAGGTCGCTGTGGCCGCCGAGATACTTGGTGGCGCTGTGCAGGACCAGGTCAACGCCCAGCGGCAGCGGGTTCTGGTTGACCGGCGAGGCGAAGGTGTTGTCCACCACGGTTAGCGCGCCGACGCGGCGCGCTGCCTCCACCACTGCGCCGATGTCGAGACAGGCGCAGGTCGGGTTGACCGGTGTCTCGAAGTAGACCAGTTTCACGCGCGGGGCGCAGCGCGCCAGGTCGTACAGCTCGTCGTCGTCCAGGAAGCGCACGTCAATGCCCAGGCGCGGCGCGACATCGCGCAGGAAGCGGTGAGTCACGCCGTACAGCCGGGCGCTGGCCGCCACCGCCTCGCCCGCGCTGAGCAGCGCCAGCAGCGTTGTGGTGACTGCCGCCATGCCGCTGGCGAACAGCACGCCGTCCTCGGCCTGTTCCAGGCGCGCCAGCTTTTCCTCCACGTTGCGGATCGTGGGGTTGCTGTAGCGCGTGTAGATGGCGACGTCGCGGTCGCGGCCAAAGCTGGCGTAATCGGCGCTGCGCGCCACTGCGAACGTCGTCGAGTTGTAGATGGGGTAGTTGGCGCTGCGGAAGGTGGTGTCGCGCCGGCCGTGAACGGCCTGCGTGGCTGTTTGCCGTTTCATGGATTGACCCTCCTTGATTAAGATTAAGCCAACTGATTAAGCAGAGCGCGCTCAGTTATCCGCCGCGCGCCCCTCGACGCGGGCGCGCAGCCGCTCCAGCTCTGGCCGGTCGGCCAGCACCAGCAGCGTGTCGTTGGCCTCAATGGGAGTGCTGCCGCCGGGCACGATGAACTCCTCGCCGCGCCCGATCAGCACGACCAGCGCGTCCTCCGGCATGCGCAGGTCCATCACGCGCAGGCCCGTCACCGGCGAGTCCGGCGGCACAACCACCTCGACCAAGTCGCTGCGGACGGCGGTGGTCGGCTCCAGCTCCAGCGGGGAGCGGGGGCGCGGGCGCGCCGGCTCCAGCAGGCCCAGCCGGCGGGCGATCGGCACGATCAGCGGCCCCTGGATCACTACTGAGGAGAGCGTGACGAAGAACACCAAGTTGAAGAACAGGCCGGCGCGCGGCACGCCTTGCAGCAGCGGAAAGGTCGCCAGGATGATGGGGGCGGCGCCGCGCAGCCCCACCCAGGCGACGAGCAGGCGCTGGCGCAGGTTAAAGCCGCTGAACAGCAGCGCCAGCATGACGCTGAGCGGGCGCGCCACCAGGATGAGGAAGGCGGCCGTTATCAGCGCGGTATCGGCCACCGCCAGCAGCTCCGGCGGCCGCACCAGCAGGCCCAGCGTGAGGAACATGATCACCTGCCCCAGCCAGGCCAAGCCGTCGTGAAAGCGTTTGAGGCTGCGCCGGTGGATGAACTCCGCCTGGCCCATTAGCAGCCCGGCCAGGTAAACCGCCAGGAAACCGTTGCCGCCCAGGATGGTCGTCAGGCCGTAGGTGAACAGCATCAGCGCTATTGTCAGCACCGGATACAGGCCCTCGTAGCCCAGCCGCGCCCGATTGACGATCCAGACCATAGCCCGCCCCATCAGCCAGCCGACAGCCGCGCCCAGGCCCATCTGCTGGACAAAAAACAGCGCCAAGCCGCTGCCGCTGGCGTTCGGCCGCTCCAGCACCACGCCAATCATGGCGATCGTGAGGAACACGGCCATCGGGTCGTTGCTGCCGGATTCCATCTCCAGCAGCGGCTCCAGGCGGCCTTTCAAGTTGATGCGGCTGGAGCGCATGGCGGCGAACACGGCGGCGGCGTCGGTAGAGGCGACGATAGCGCCCAGCAGCAGACCCTCGGCCAGCGTGAAATCGAGCGCAGCGTGGGCGAAAAGGCCCACCAGCGCGGCGGTGGCCGCCACGCCCAGCGTGGACAGCGACAAGCCGGACCACACCACTGGGCGGATGTCGTCCCAGCGCGTGTCGAGGCCGCCGGAGAACAGAATGAGCACCAGCGCCAGCACGCCCAACAATTGGGCCACCCACGGGTCGTTGAGCGAGCTGAGGCCCAGCGGCAGCTCGGAGACGGCGATGCCGATGCCGATGAACAGCACGAAAGCCGGCACGCCCAGCAGCGCCGACGCCTTGCTGGCGGCAACGCTGAGCAGCACCAGCACGGCGGCGATCAGCAGAACCAGTTCGACGGGCAGCAAACGCTCCCCCTCCTGTAGACTGAACCAGCGTTTAGCGCTTCGTCCGGTAAATCCCTATTATTGTTCAACCTCACCCCCTAACCCCTCTCCGTTTGGAGAGGGGGAGACCCACGTCGGCGGGGCGGGGGCAGGGTCAGCACGGCCGATCAAAGACTTGTATCAGACAGAGCGTTTATGGCGCAGCAGCCAGGTGTAGAGTTTGGGGTTGGCGTAGGTCTGCGTCCACGAGTCGTGGCCAACGCCCTGGTAGATCGTCAGGCGGGCTTTGCCGCCGGCCTGCCTGACGGCCTGCACCATTACGCGCGACTCGCGCGGGTGCACGACACTGTCTTTGCTGCCGTGAAAGGCCCACACCGGCACATCCTTGAGCCGGTCGGCCATCCAGGGCAGGCCGCCGCCGCACACCGGCGCGATGGCGGCGATGCGCTGCGGGCAGCGGGCGGCCAGATACCACGTACCGAAGCCGCCCATGCTCAGGCCGGTGACGTACAC
>DAOTWC010000064.1:0-24402 GCA_034435995.1 Anaerolineae bacterium
AAATCCGCTGGATGGCAGATGTCCAGCGCAATGCGCAGCGAATCACTCGAAGACACATCTCTCATGTTGTACCATCGCGTATCGTATCACCATACCTCAATGTCAGCAGGCGCTTTAACCAAACGTTTTCTCTTCCCACTCCAGCGCTGCCAGCACATTCGCAAAGCGTGGCCCCCTGAACTTCTTGTAGAGACGCAGGGCATGCTGCAGCCACACATAGCTGACACGATTGCCCAGCGTGATTGCGTACTTGCGCACATATGGTTGGATACCTGCCCGCACTGCCGCCTGCACATCGAGCGGCTGCTGCCGCAGCGCGGCTTCCCACACCCGCAGGTCCTCTCTAGTATCGACTCCGACCAGTTCGTAGAAGCGCATATCGGCGTAGACCAGTACGAAATAATCCGTCATAGACAGGCAATAGGATGCAAGCTTCTCTGGCACGAGCGCCTGCATGTTCAGGTAATCGTTCAGCAGCATATTTTCCTGCAGCACTGCCTTGACCGGAACCAGGTTATAGAAGCGCGCTTCTCCGTTATCTCGTACGAACGCCAGACCCGTACTGCCCTTTTTCGTGCGCAGTTCGCGTCCGTTGCTCTCGCCGCTGCACGAGATATTGAGCGCCTCGTCGAGGAACAAGATGGTCTCTGTGTACGCGAGCTGGAGATAAGCTGATGTGAAGTCTGGCGCAACACTGTGAAATAAGCGCCCTGCCGGCCCGTTGACAATCTCCTGTGCCAAACGGCGGGAACACACTGAGTTAATGCCGCGCGGCAGGACACTGAACACGCTGTGGTGTCCTTGGGTCAAGTAGCGCCTGAGGAGGTCCTTGCTGTTCACCTCAGACGTTGTTCGCGTGACCTGTCTATAGAGGAGTCGAAAGAAAACATCGTTGGGCTGACTGTCGTCTATATCTCCTGTGAGCCAGCTCACCACCGGCGCTTGCTCGCGTTCCACGATCGAATAGACTCGCTCGAGCGTCCACGCTTTGATAAGCTGGCGATCAGGCAGGATCTTTAGATACTCCCCACGCGCTTCCAGGCGGCCCCGCTCCCAGTTGTCAGCCATAGACAGGCCACCAGTACGCACATAGCGTATACGCGGATCATCAAACCGGCACACGACTTCAGCCGTCGCGGCTGTGTCGTCGTTATCCACCACGATGAGCTCGTAATCAGTAAATGTCTGTCGCAGCACACTCCGTATGGCGTTGACCACACGATGGCTGCGGTTCTTTGTGGGGATGATAACTGAGAAGAACGGCGTTCTCAAAACAGGTGTGTTCCTCCGTAACTTCCTATATTGCTGGCAACAATCAGTCTAGTGCGGCCAACTATAGCAACGGGACTGCTTTTTTGGAAGCAGGGCTTGCTGTACACTGTCTTGTGCATGGTGAACCGGTTGCTATAATGCGCCGCATACCAAGCCGCCCTGCACTGAGCGCACTGCATGTCCACACGTCCCAAGTTCGCCTTCGTGTCATCCGCCCTGCCTATCGCGCCAAACACACCCCAGGCCGCCAGGTCGGGGTTAGGGCTGATTCTGGACAGGCTCCTACGCTGCATTCCTTCCGAACGCTACTGCGTCATCACCACGCTCGATAGACCACCGGACGCGCTGGACGCAGCGTATTACTTCCTCAAGTCACATCACATGTCCCTCTTCTCGCTTGAACAGACGCTGTCTACGACGGTTGGCATATCCCGTGCTCGCTTCTACCGGCCGTGCTTACGTTGGTTCCGCAGCGCTTATCGCGCTGGCAAGCGCCTAGCGTACAGCACAATGGTAGCAAACGCCGAGCAGCCCATCAAGAACCGAGGTCATCAGATTGCCAAAATCGCGCAGCGCGAGAACTGTGCCTTGATCGTCGGGTGCAGCGGGGAGCTGTACGACCTGCCGGCTGCGCATCGCGCCAGTCAGCTAACAGGCATACCGTTTGTGGCTTATATTCTCGATTATTACGGGGGCGGCTGGCGGGGAAGTCAAGGCGCGCTGGCGCGTCGGCTGGAGCCTGCGCTCCTGAAAGATGCTGCCGCCGTGCTCGTCACCAACGAACACATGGCCGACATTTACCGGCGCGATTACGGCGTCGAGGCAGCCATTATCCGCAACCCTTGTGTCATTCCTCCCCCGCTGCCCGCTGACACGCCGGACCCGCTTCTCCCGTCGGATACAGTCAACATTGTCTACACCGGCGCAGTCTACACGGCGCACTACGACGCCTTCCACCGCCTGACAGCCGCCATCCGCGCGCTGCAGCGCAGTGATGTAAAACTGCACATCTTCACCAACAACCCGCCGTCGGTGCTGGCGCTTGAAGGAATCAGCGGGTCGGAGGTCGTCCTCCACAACTATCTGCCGCCTGAGAGAATCGTCCACGTGCAGCAGCGGGCAGACATCCTGTTTCTGCCGCTGGCGTTCCACTCCGACCTGCCAAAGATGATCGCTACATCGGCGCCAGGCAAGACCGGTGAGTACCTGGCCGCTGGCCGCGCTGTGCTGGTTCACGCGCCGTCGGACTCGTTCCTGAGCTGGTACTTTCGTCAGCACGCCTGCGGCGCAGTAGCCGACAGCGAAGATATCGGCCTGCTGACTGACACGCTGCGGCGGCTGATAGGTGATGCAGCATGGCGTGAGCAGCTGGGGCAGAGTGCCCGCGCGCGTGCCGTGGCCGATTTCGATCTGGCGGTAGTTGGGCCGCGCTTCGTAAACGCGCTGGAAACTGCTGCCGGCGTGCGCTTCACATAACCAGCCAACATGCACATCCTGGTTATTCCCTCTTGGTACTCAACCCCGCGCAATCCCATACGCGGCAGCTTCTTTCGCGAACAGGCGCTGGCGCTGCACAAGGCCGGTCACAGGGTCGGCCTGCTTGTGCCGCCCAGCCGCTTGAGGACGCTCAACGGTCTCAGCGAAGTAGCGCGCCACTGGCGGCGACCTGCATCGGCACTCGACATCACCAACGACAGCGGCCTGGCGACCTACCGCCTGCCCTGGTGGGGCTGGCAGGGATCAGCCCTGCCGTCCTGGCGCGGCAAACTGATGTTGACCGCCTTCGACCGCTACTGCCGCGAACAAGGCCGTCCTGATGTCATTCACGCGCACAGCATCCTGTACGCTGGTTACACGGCTATCGCTATCAAGCAGGCCCGCGGTGTGCCAGTCGTGCTTACCGAACACGCCTTTAACTACCTGTCGCCGCTGTGGATCATGCCCGACCAACGCCCGCGCATCCGCCGCACGCTGGCGCACAGCGACGCTGTCCTGGCGGTGAGCGCGGCCCTAGGGCGCGCGCTTGAGTCTTACGCACCAGGTGTGCGTGTAAATGTGATCTACAACATCGTGGACACCGCAATGTTCCGCCCCCCTGACCAAGAGCCGCCGCGCCAGCCGTTCACCTTCGCTATCGTCGCCCGGCTGCTGCGCAACAAGGGTCACGCTGAGCTGCTGCGCGCCTTTGCTGCTGCGTTCCGCGGCCAGCCCGCTCGCCTGCTGGTCGGCGGAGACGGCCCCCAGCGCCGCCGGCTTGAGCGCCTGTCAGCGCGGCTCGCAATAGCCGGTCAGGTCGAGTTCTTGGGCGCGCTCAGCCGCCAGCGCGTGCGCGAGACGCTCTGGCGCAGCCACGCCGTGATCTCCGCCAGCCGCTTCGAGACATTCGGCCTCACGCTTGCAGAGGCCATGGCCTGCGGCAGGCCGGTAATCGCTACCCGTTCCGGCGGACCGGAGTCGTTCGTCACGCCGGAGACGGGATTGCTCGTCCCTGTGAATGACGTGGACGCGCTGGCGCAGGCTGTGCGCCAGATGGCTGCAAATTACGACAGCTACAGCCCGGCGCATATCCGTGCCTATTGTGTCGAGCGCTTTAGCGAAGCAGCAGTCGTCAGTCAGCTTGAGGCGATATATGCTGATGCTGTTCGCCGTTCCCGACCCTAAAATTCCCGCCTCGCTGCACGTCAGATGGTGTATGATATGAAAGAAGATCGCTGCGCCAGGAGTCAGTAGCAATGCCGCTGTACGATTACCGCTGTCAGCAGTGTGAACGTCAGTTCGAAGCGCGCCACAGTTTCGACGATCCCGCGCCGCCCTGCCCAGCCTGCGGCAGCCCGCAGGTCACACGACTGATCCTGACCGCGCCGACAGTCGCTCAGGGCATCAACGCTCACCCAGGCGACGGGCGCCGCGCCACGAAAGAGCAGCTGCGCAGCAAGTGGGCCGAGGAGACGCCAAAGCTGCGCAAGAAGCTGGTGGACAAACTGGGCGAAGACGCCGTCAGGAGATATGCGCCGACGCTGAGCAGCAGTTCGGAGTGAGCGCCAAGCCGCCGCTGCGCATCGTCAATGCGCGCGCGTGGACAGCCAGCGAACCCGCCGCGCGCGATGTTTACACAGCCGGAGAGCGTATCGCTGAGCGTGCCGCGCCCGGCGCGCTGACCGTTGATCTGGCGGGTCACACGATCTACCCCGGCTGGATCAACGCTCACGACCACCTCGAACTCAACCACTACCCGCGCACAAAGTTCCGCGAGGTCTACGCCAATGCGCACGAGTGGGGAGAGGACGTTAATGCTCGACTAAACGCCGAGCCGTACCACTCGCTGCGTGCGTATCCGCTGCGGGATCGGCTGTTCATTGGCGGCCTCAAAAACTTGCTGTGCGGCGCGACCACTGTCGTCCACCACGGCCCGCCGCATCAGCTCCTGTACCGCCACGATTTTCCGGTGCGCGTTCTCCGGCAGTATGGCTGGGCGCACTCACTTCACTTCAGCACCAACGCCGAAATTGTGCGTTCCTACCGCAGGACGCCGCTTAGTTGGCCCTGGTTCATCCATCTGGCCGAAGGCACAGACACCACCGCCGCTGGCGAGTACCAGCGCCTGAAAGCGCTCGGCTGCGTGGGGCGTAACACCGTTCTCGTTCACGGCGTTGGCCTTACCGCCGCCGACATTGCTGATGCCATGCCCCGCATCCGCGCACTGGTGTGGTGTCCCACAACGAATAACTACCTGTTGGGCAAAACGTTGAACCCAGCGCTGTGGGGTGACAAGCTTATCCTCGGCAGCGACTCGCGCCTGACGGCTGACGGTGACTGGCTGGCCGAGCTGCGCAGCGCGCTCTGCCGCGGCAGCGCCGATCAGCCCGATGTGTTCGCTTTTACTGCGCGGCCCGCCGCGCTGCTTGGCCTCAAGCGCGCCGGTTCGCTTGCGCCTGGCAGTTATGCCGACTGGCTGGCTGCGCCAGCCTTCCCGACAGCTCGGCGCGATATTGCCCTGGTCGTCCGCGGCGGCGTACCGCTCATCGGCGACCCGCCGCTCATGGCCCAGTTCCCACATGTGCCGACCGTCGCGGCTGCGCTTGACGGCGCGGAGAAGCGCGTCCATCTTGATCTGGCGCGGCAAATCCACCGCTGCTGTCTGCGTGAGCCAGGGCTAATTGTGGATGCTCTGCCCACTACACGGCGTCTCTTTCTCAACTGACCGCCTTTCTTCGCAGCCCGCTTTGCGTTAAGCTGTAGCTTGACCGCTGATAATCGCAAGCCGCCAATGACCGACATCCTGTTTGGCCAATCCTACTACCTCTATTTCGACCCCAAGCTCTACGCCGCAATGCAGCCCTATCCCCCGCTCGGCACGCTCTACGCCGTCAGCTACATGCGAGCGCGCGGCTGGAGCGCTGCGCTGTTTGATGCGATGCTGTCCGCTGGGCCGCATGAGTGGGACTCCGCGCTGCGCCAGCACACGCCCCGCTACGCCGTCATCTTCGAGGACAATTTCAACTACCTCAGCAAGATGTCGCTGCTGCGGATGCGCGAAGCTGCCTTCCTGATGCTTGACTATGCCAAAGCGCGCGGCTCTGTGACCATCGCCTGCGGCGCTGACATGACTGACCATGCCGAACTCTACTTGCAGCGCGGCGCGGATTTTGTCCTCATTGGGGAGGGCGAGGAAACGCTCGCGGAGCTGGTCGCCTTCCTCGACGCCGCCGACGCGCGCAGCGCCGACAACCTACCCGACGGCTCCGGCCTGTATGCCATTCGCGGCCTTGCCTACCATCAAAACGGCCAGGTCATCCGAACGCCTGCCCGTCCCGTCATCCGCGATTTGGACAGCTTGCCCCTCCCTGCTTGGGATATGGTTGACTATGCGAAGTACCGCAGCTTGTGGCAGGCACACCACGGCTACACCAGCCTGAACCTCGTCACCACGCGCGGCTGCCCATTTCACTGCAATTGGTGCGCCAAGCCCATCTGGGGCCAGAAGTACAGCGTGCGCAGCCCGCAGAACGTTGTCGCTGAAATGCGCTGGCTGAAGGACGCCTTCAACCCTGATCACATCTGGTTCATGGACGACATCATGGGGATTCAAGATCGCTGGATCGAGCACTTCGCCGACGAGCTGGACGCCGCTGGCCTGCGCATCCCGTTCAAGAGCCTCAACCGCGTAGACCTGCTGCTGCGCGGGCGCACTATTCCCGCGCTGGCTCGGGCTGGCGCGCAGATCGTGTGGGTAGGCGCGGAAAGCGGCAGCCAGAAGATTCTTGATGCGATGGACAAAGGCACGACCGTCGAGCAGATATACGAGGCGACGCGCCAGCTTCACGCGCACGGCGTCAAGGTGGCGTTCTTCCTGCAGTTCGGCTACCCCGGTGAAACCCGCGACGACATCGAACTGACGCTGAAGATGGTGCGCGATCTTATGCCGGACGATATCGGCATCAGCGTGAGTTATCCGCTGCCCGGCACACCCTTCTACGAGCGCGTGCGCCACGAGCTGGGCGAACGCGCCAACTGGCACGACAGCGCCGACCTCGCCATGCTCTACCAGGGGCCGTTCGCTACCGCCTTTTACCGCCAGCTTCACACTGTCGTTCACAAGGATTACCGGTCGCGCCGGATGTGGGCCAGCCTGCGCGCCGCCCTGCGCAAACCTGCCAACCTGCGCCCGGCGCATATCCGGCAGACAGCGGCCATGATCTATCACTGGCTGACGCTGCCCGGCGCGCGCCGCGAGCTGGATCGGCTGGCGCGCCTGCCGCACGACCCGACGCGCCTGCCGAATGTGACGGTTTAGTGAAACCCACCGCATGGTTTAGTGAAACCCACCGCATATTGACGCCCTGCTGCTAACAGGCTACTCTTGAACCTGTTCAACCAGTGCATGTGCAAGGTGATGTCATGTCCCTCAAAATCACGCTTTTCGGCGGCTCCGGGCAGGGCAAGACGACCTACACCCTGGCGCTGCTCTACCTGATGGCCACCGGCATCGAGGGCTTCCGCATTGAGGCCGAGGACGCCAACACAGCGACCAAGTACCTCAACCCCTGGCGCGACTTCGTCATCGCGCGCCGCTGGCCTGCGCCCACCATGGGCCGGCGCGAGGATCGCTTCAGGCTGCTGTTCAACAACGAGTACATCACTGATTTCCGCTGGGTGGATTATCAGGGCGGCGCAGTGAACCTGCCCACTGACGAGAGCGACGAAGCGGCGCAGCTTCACGCCGATATTCAGGAGAGCAATGCGGTTATCATCGTGGCCGATTCCTATGTGATCGCCACCCGCCCAACGATGGAAGCCGAGATGCTTACCTCGTCTACCTACATCTTCAACCTGCTCAACACCTACAAGTTCAAAGAGGCCGCGCGCGGCGAGGGCGTGCACAGCGGCATCACCACAGCGCTGGTGCTGACCAAAGCTGACGTGCTGCCCGACGAGTTCAAACAGAACAACTATCAGGCACTGTTTGAGCGCTCGCGCGAGGTGTTCCGCGGCGTAGTAGATTTCGTCGAGGAACAGCGCGCCCGCACCAGCAGCCTGCGCCCCTGGCTCTACCCCGCCGCCATGATTCCGGTGTCCATCGTGGGGGAAGGCAACGCCGCTGTGCTCAGCCCCGGCCAGGGCTATGATCTGGCGACTATGAGCCTGGAAAACACCCCCCAGCCAGTCAACGTTCACTATCCGTTTCTCTACGCCATCGGCAACGAACTCGACCGCACCGCCCTCTACCTGGAAGAACAGGAAGCGGACCTTGAAGCGCGCCTGGCCCGCATGAATCGCAATGTGCTCAACAAGATTCTGCGCGGGCGCACCGTGGGCCAGCTTTACGAGGAACGGCAGCGTGTCGCGGAGAAACTGCAGACACTGGAGCCGAAAATCCGCGCCGTGACGGCGGTCGCCAACAAAAAGATGCGCTCGCTTATCCCGGCCTAGCCCTGGGGGCGCGCCGTGTACTACGAGACGTTCCTGTTTACGCGCAGCCGGCGGCGTGATTTCACGGCGTTTGTCCGCCCCCGCGACCTGACCAACCGCGAGGTCAGCGCCATCGCCGCGGCTTTCAACGCCGTTTCGGATACATCGCTGCTTACGCCAGCGTGGCCTGCCTTGTACTGCTTCCCGCTGGGCAGCTACGTGCTGCTGCTGCGCCACTACGCCAGCGCGCGCACTCACGCCGGGCGCAGCATCCCAACGCTGGAGGGAATTGCCGTGCGGCGCACCCAGGCGCGCCATTTTGCCCTGGCCCTGCCGTATTTCCTCGCCCAGCACGATACGGTTCTCAATGTGTCCAAAGATGTGACCGATTTCGAGGCGCTGGAAGCAGCCACCTCAGCCGAACACCCCTGGCCGGAGACTGACCTTCAGGACGTTCCAGCCGCTGACGTGGACAGCAGCCTGATCGAAGCGTTTGTCACACGGCTGGCCGACGACCGGCTGTTCCTGCCGTTCAACGCCGACGGCCTGGCGCTGCTGCGCGCTATCCTGGCCGACCGACGCTTTCCCTCGCTCTACTTCGCTTTCGGCACAACCGCCGCCGCTCTGGAACGCCTGAGCCATGACGATGTGCAGGTGGACATCGTGAGCTATTTCAACACGCTCCGCCCTGCCCTGCGCAGCCGCGCAACGAACGAAATCACCAGCGAGCTGACCGACTACATCCCCAGCGCGCCGCCGCAGCCGCCGCCAGCATCCCCGCAGGGAACACCTGACCAAGTTGATGAAGATGCCGCGCCGCTGCTTACCCCGCGCCAGATGCGCGCGGAGTACATCCAGCGCGACCCTGCCGACGACCCTCTGGCGCAGTATGAGGCCGGTGAGGACGCTGCCCTCACCCCGCGCGAGTTGGCGCGCCGCGCGCGTGCCGACCAGCCGGAAACCCCCGCTGGCGACGACGGCAGATCGCTGCTGGGGTGGCTGGGCGGGGTGCTGGCGCGCCTGCTGGGCCGGCGGTAGCGCAGGCCACCCGACCGCTGCTATAATTAGCTCGTTTGTTCTTGCCTGCAGAGGAAGCCCGTTATGTCTGACCGGCCCACATTTTACATTGTAGACGGTCATGCGCTGGCGTACCGCCAGTTTTTCGGTCTGCCGCTGCGCCAGTTCTCCACCAGCGCCGGCGAGCCGACCAACGCGGTCTACGGCTTCACGCGCTCCATCATGGATATCATCCAGAAGGCGCGGCCGCAGTATCTGGCGGTCAGTTTCGACATGGGCCTCAGCGGGCGTGACGCCCTGTTGGAAGCTTACAAAGGAACCCGCGCCAAAATGCCTGCCGAACTGGTCTCCCAGTTGGATCGCATTAACCAGGTTGTGCAGGCGTTCAACATCCCCGTGCTCGCGCTGGAAGGCTACGAAGCCGACGACGTCATCGGCACAGCGGCGGCTCAGGCAGAGGCCGCAGGCGTGGCCACCCACATCATCACCGGCGATCACGACCTGCTCCAACTGCTGACACCCTACGTCACTGCGCAGCTGCCTGCGCGCAATGCGCCCGACGTTTTCTACGATGAACAGCGCTTCCGCGAGGAATACGGTGTCGAGCCGCGCCAGCTGGTCGAGCTAAAGGGGTTAATGGGCGACAGCTCCGACAACATCCCTGGCGTCAAGGGAATTGGTGAAAAGGGCGCGCGCCAGCTCATCGCTGCTTACGGCACGCTGGAGAATCTCTACGACCACCTTGATGAGATCAGCGGGTCGCTGCGCGAGAAGCTGGAAGCTGGCCGGGAAATTGCTTTTCTGAGCCGCGCGCTCGCCACCATCCGGCGCGATGTGCCGATCACGCTCGATTTGCGGGCGTGCTTGGCGCACGACTTCGACCGCGCCGTGGTCGAGGACCTGTTCCGCGAGCTGGAGTTCAACTCGTTTCGCCGGCGGCTGCACGAGGAACAGATGGCGGCGTCAGCCAGCGGTGCGCCTAACCCAGAGTCCAGTTACACCCCCCCTGCCCCTCCGGATGTCGAAACGGTCATCGTGCGCGATCCCGCTGCGCTGGAACGCTTGGTGAGCGTCCTGAACGGCGCGCAGCATATTGTCTGGGATGTCGAAACAACCGGCACAGACCAGATGTCCTGCGATCTTGTCGGGATCGCGCTGGCTGTAGACGGCCGCACTGGCTACTATGTTCCGGTTGGCCACCGCGCGCAGGAGGCGCTGTTCACCGGCACGCTGGCGCCCGGTCAGCTCCCCCTAGACCAGGTCATCACGGCGCTGCGTGCGCCGCTCGCCAGCCCCGCTGTCGCCAAAATCGCGCACAACGCGGCCTTTGATCTGGTCGTGCTGCGGCGCTACGGCCTGGACGTGACGCCGGTGGCTTTTGACACCATGCTGGCCGAGTACGTGCGCGATCCAGTCAGCAAGTTTCTGGGCCTGAAGAATTTCGCCGCCAACGTGCTTCAGCCGCCGGTGGACATGACCGAGATCACTGACCTCATCGGCAAAGGCAAGAACCAGATCGGCATGGATCAGGTGGAGATCGAGCGCGCCGCTCCTTATGCTGCCGCCGACGCTGCCATCACTTACCGCGCATTCGAGTTTCTGCGCGATAAGCTCCAGCCGGACCCCGACCTGTGGCGGCTGTTTACCGAGCTGGAGATGCCGTTGGTGCCGGTGCTGGCCGCAATGGAGCAGACCGGCGTGCTGCTCGACACCGACCACCTGGCGCGCCTCAGCCGTTCGCTTGAGGAAGATATGCGCCGCTTGGAGCAGGAGGTCTATTCGCTCAGCGGCGGCTACGGTGAGTTCAACATCAACAGCCCCAAGCAGCTCAACGATGTGCTGTTCGGCAAACTTGGACTGTCTGTGGCTGGCCTGCGCAAGACAGCACACGGCTATACGACCGACGCTTCCACTCTGGAAGAGCTGCGCGACCGGCACGCCATCATCCCGCCGATCCTGGAGTACCGCGAGCTGGCGAAGCTGAAAGGCACCTATGTTGACGCCCTGCCCGCGCTGATCAACCCGCGCACTGGCCGCGTCCACACCAGCTACAATCAGACCGGCACGGCCACCGGCCGCCTGAGCAGCAGCAACCCCAACCTTCAGAACATCCCCATTCGCACCGAGATCGGCCGCGAAGTGCGGCGGGCGTTCGTTGCGCCGCCTGGAAGCCTGCTGCTGTCGGTGGATTACAGCCAGATCGAGCTGCGCGTGCTGGCCCACTTCAGCGAGGACCCGACGCTGTTACAAGCTTTCCGCCAGGGACAGGACATTCACGCTGCCACAGCAGCCGCAGTCTACGGCATTCCACTGGATCAGGTGACCTACGAGCAGCGCAGTTTCGCCAAGCGCGTCAATTTTGGCCTAATTTACGGTATGGGCGCATACCGGCTGGCCCGCGACAGCGACCTGTCAGTGGGCGAAGCGCGCGATTTTATAGAGGTCTACTTCGGGCGCATGCCGCGCGTGCGCGCATATTTGGAAAACACCAAAGCGCAGGCGCGCCGCGGGCCGATCACTACCCTGTTTGGACGGCGGCGCGAGTTCCCGCTGCTGCAGCGGGCTACCGAAAGCAGCAGCCAGCCAGCCGTGCAGGCCGAGGAGCGCGTCGCTATCAACATGCCCATTCAGGGCAGCGCAGCCGACATCATGAAGCGTGCCATGATTGACCTGTACCGCGCTCTAGGCGAACAGCAGTTGAACGCTAGGATGATTCTACAGGTGCACGACGAGCTGGTGCTGGAAGTTCCAGAGGCAGAGCTGACCGAAACCAGCGCGCTCACCATCTCGGTGATGGAAAACGCCTATCCTCTCAAAGCGCCGCTGCGCGCTAACGCTCAAGCCGGACCGAACTGGCGCGACATGCAGCCGGTCGGACGCTAGGCTGCACAGACACCGCGCTGCCCCCTCGCATTCCGCAACATAAACAGTTAAGTTCACTGCATTTCGCCGGCGTTTATCCTATGCTATACTGCCAAACAACAGGCAGCTCCCACCACAGCATCGGCAGGTGTGACCTCTATGCCCGGAAACCGTGACGCTTACGAGCAGCACATGAACAGCGGCCACAACGCCGCCTGGGACCAGAACTGGTCGGCAGCGATCAGCGCCTACGGCCGCGCCTTGCAGGAGTTCCCGGAAGACGCCGACGCTCACATTCACATGGGCCTGGCCCTGCTTAAGGCCGGCCGCCTGGACGACGCGCTCAAAGTCTACATGCGCGCTCATCAAATCAACAAGACTGACCCGATTCCGTTGGAAAAAAGCGCCGATGTGCTGGAACGCATGGGCCGCCTGCGCGAAGCGGCGCAGCAGTATGTTAACGTGGCCGAGATGTACCTGGGCCAGCGCGACATTGACAAGGCTATCGCCAATTGGGATAAGGCCACTCGCCTCACACCCGGCCTGGTGTCGGTTCACCTTAAACTAGCGCAGGCCTATGAGCGCATCGGCAACAAGCAGAAGGCCATCCGCGAGTACCTGACGCTGGCGTTCAACTTCCAGCGCAACGCCGACTCGGAAAAAGCCATGCGCGCTGTGCAGCGCGCCCTCAAGCTGGACCCCAAGAACGCTCAGTCGCTGAACACGCTGCGTGTGATCGAAACCGGCGGCGAGATGATGCCGCCTAACCGCGACGATGCCGATCAAGTGCGCGACAACGGCGCGGTAGATTTTATTGACCTGTTCGACACGCGCGAGGAAATCGGCGAGGCTGACCCGCTCGGCCCGATCGGCGAGGCCATGGCCGAGGCGCTCTCGGCCTTGGCGGCTCACGTCGTCGAGAGCGGAGACCTGGATGCCGCTGGCAGCGACGCGCTTCAGGCGATGGAACTCCAGCGGCAGGGTTTGTATGAGGAGGCTATCAAGGCCTACGAGCGCGCCGCCCCACACATGCGCCACCCGGCGCTCAAACTCAACCTGGGCGCGCTGCTGCTGCTGGCTGGCCGTCCCGATGAGGCTGTTAAGCACCTGGGCGAGGCCGTTGTCGTCCCCGATCTCAGCGCTGGCGCCTATCACGGCCTGGGACAAAGCTATTTCAAGATGGGCAGGCACAAGCAGGCGTCGCGTTTTCTCATCCAGAGCCTGCAGGCTGTGGACACGACGCTGGCCGCTGACGTGGACGAAGTGCAGGAGCTGATCGAGGTCTATGACCAGCTTCTCATGACACTTGACGGCCGCACTGACGAAGCTCTGGCGCAGATCAACCAGCGCTTTATCAACCTCCTTCAAGGCAAAGACTGGAAACAGCGTATTGCCGAGACACGCCATCAACTGCAGGAAGCCATGCGCGTTGCTGGCGAAAAAGGCGTGGTTGACATCCTCGTAACTTCGCGCAGCGACGAACTGACTGCCTCTGTCTCGGCAATTGACCGCTTCATTCGCCAGGGTCTGTTCACGCTGGCGATGGACGAAGCGCACCGCGCGGTTGAGTTCTCGCCCTTCTATCTACCGGTGCACATCCGTATGGCCGAGATCATGATGCGCGAAGGCCGCGTGCGCCAAGCCATCAGCAAGTACAACGTGGTCGCCCGCAGCTATATGGTGCGCGGCGAGCACGACCGCGCTGCCTCCATTCTGAGCGAGGTGCTGGAGATGGCCCCGCTCGACGTTTCCGTGCGCACTAACCTCATCGAGCTGCTGGAAACCGAGGAGCGGTGGGATGAAGCGCTCGACCAGTATATAGACCTGGCCGACACGTACAATCAGCTCGGCGATTTCGACATGGCGCGCAGCACCTACGGCGTCGCCGAACGGCTGGCTAACCGCATCAGCGCCTCTACTGAGAAGGTCGTGCGCATCAAGCACCGCATTGCCGATATTGATCAGATCCGTTTGGATATCCGCAAGGCCCAGCGCACGTATGAAGAAATCGTTCAGCTTGCTCCAGATGACGAACGCGCCCGGCGTATGCTGATTGATCTCAACTACCGGCAGGGGAACCAGGTAGAAGCCATCAAGCGCCTTGACCAGCTTCTCAGCGTGTACGCCAAGAAACAGCAGGTGAACCGCATCGTCCAACTGCTCGAAGAGCTGGTAACGCTTTATCCCACTGACCAGAACTTGCGCTCCCGGTTGGCTGCCATTTACCGCCAGCTGGGGCGCAAGAAAGACGCAATTCTCCAGCTCGACGCTCTGGGCGAACTCCAGCTTGAGGCCGGCCAAACTGACGACGCGGCCAACACGATCCGCCAGATCATCGCCCTCAACCCTGAAGGTGTGGACGACTATCGCCGGCTGCTCACGCAGCTTGGCGGCTAGGCGTCGGCCAGCGCGCGCGGGGCGCTCACCGTGAACCTGGCCTGGGTCCTCGACAGTTTTTCGCTCACCGCTCTGCTTGACATTCTAATCGTCGGGCTGATGTTCTTCGGCCTGAGCTTTTTCATCCGCGGCACACAGGGCGTGGCGCTGCTGCGCGGCGTCGTGCTGATCGTCGTGGTGCTGGCGCTGCTCTCCAGCCTGTTCCAGCTCTCGGCCTTGGGCTGGCTGCTGTCTAACTCGCTCACGCTGCTGCTGGTGGCCATTCCGGTCATCTTCCAGCCAGAGCTGCGCCGCGGGCTAGAGCGCCTGGGACGCGGGGTGCTGCGCAGCCGGCAGCCGGTCGAAAGCCAACGTGCCCAGATCATTGAGGATGTATGCCAGGCTGCCGAGCGCCTGTCCGAACGGCGGCATGGTGCGCTCATTGTGATGCAGCGCGGCAGCAGCCTGGAAGAGTACATCCACACTGGCATTGCGCTCAACAGCGACGTGAGCGCGCAGCTTCTGCTGACCATCTTCTGGCCCAAGACCGAGCTGCACGACGGCGCGACCATTATTGACGCCGACGGGCGCATCGCGGCGGCCGCCTGCGTGCTGCCCCTCTCCGCCAGTCGCAACCTGCCAGCGCGCAAACTGGGAACCCGCCACCGCGCTGCGCTGGGCATCAGCGAAGTGAGTGATGCGCTGTGCGTAGTGGTATCGGAAGAAACCGGCCGCATTTCTATTGCCGACCAGGGACGCTTGATCCTGCGGCTTGATGCGCAGCGCCTGCGCACCATCCTCCACGCGCTCTATGGAACTACACGACCGGACTCAGCCGCGCCGCTGGCCCGGCTGCGCGACCAGTGGCAGGCGTTCACGGCGCGCTGGCGCGATACCCAGAAGCAGTCATGACTCAGCGCCAGGCCAAGCCCACCGTCAACCGCACCTTGTGGGACAACCTGATGTGGTTTACTGCGTCCATGGCGCTGGCCTTCTTTGTCTGGGTGTTCGCCACGCTGCAGTCCAACCCCATACAGGAGCGCGTTTTTCGCGCGGTCAGCATCCAGGTGATCCATAACCCCAACCTGATCGTCACCGAGCAGTCGCGCGACACAGCCACCGTCACCGTGCGCGCACCGGAGAGCGTCATCAACCAGCTTGCCCCTGATGACATCAGCGTCGTGGCGGATGTCTCCGCCGAAGGCCCTGGCACGTTCCGTGTGAACCTGGTGCCTGAGGTGTCCCGGCGCGCCTCAGTTGATACGTCACCGCGCCAGATTACGGTCACGCTGGAGGAGCTGCGCGAGCAGCTCGTGCCCGTGCGGGTGTCAGTGACGCAGGAGCCGCCGCGCGGCTTCGAGATTATCGGCACACCAACTGCCAGCGTGCGCCAGGTCCTGGTCAGCGGGCCGCTCAGCAGGGTGCAGCAGGTGACAGCCGCCGCCGTGCTGCTCAACCTCAGCGAGCAGCGCGCCGCGCTGGAGGGCAGCTATCCTCTCATTCCCGTAGACGCGGCCAACCAGCCGGTTGCTAATGTGACCATCGAGCCGAACACTGCCGATGTGACAGTCGAGATCGGGCTGCGGCCGGGCACGCGCGAACTGCGCGTAGTGCCCAACTTCCTGGACGAAACGCTGCCCGATGGCTACGCGCTCACCGGCATCGTCTACAACCCGCAGTATGTCCTCGTAAGCGGCCCGCAGGAGGTGCTGGACAGCATCCCCGGCACGCTGTCTACCGAGCAGATTGACCTGACCGGCAAAACCGAGAGCTTTCAGGTCGAGATCGCTGTGCGCGTGCCGTACGAAGACGTGTTCGTGGTTGGCAGCTCGCTGATCACTGTAGAAGTGGGCATCACGGCGCTGTCCACCAGCCGTCAGTTCGACAACATACCGGTGCGCATAACTGGTCTGGCAGACACCCTTAACGCTGTCCTTGCGCCGGAAGACGTGACGATTATCCTGACTGGGCCGCGCGTTGAGCTGGATACGCTGACGCCGGAAGACCTGGACGTAGTCGTAAACCTGAGCGGGCTTGGCCCCGGCATGCACCGGGTGCGGCCTGTCGTCGCTGTGCTGCGGGGGCAGGTTACACGCGCTGATATCCTGGTGCTCCCCGAGGAGATGGACGCTATTATCACCGCGCAGCCTACGCCTGAAACGCCTGGCGGCTGAACCTGCACAGCTCGCGGCCGGTCTGCTACAATCACCAAATCGAGATTCAAGAGGTTTTCCCTCCGTGCCGCGCAAACCAATGGTTGCCCTAGTGGGCCGCCCCAATGTAGGCAAAAGCACGTTGTTCAACCGGCTGGTTGGGCAGCGCATGGCCGTGGTAGACGAAACGCCCGGCACCACCCGCGACCGCATTCAGGGCGAGTCTGACTGGCGCGGCGTGGACTTCTACGTGGTGGACACGGGCGGCATCGAGGTTTACCAGCCGAAAGGCAGCCGCGACATCGCCCCGCTGGCCGAGGGCAGCGCCGACTTCGTGCCGCAAATCGAAGCCCAGGCGCTGATGGCAGCCCAGGAGGCTGACGCCATCGTGCTGCTGGTGGATGCAAACGAGGGCATCACAGCAGCCGACGAACACATCGCCCAGGTGCTGCGCCGCTACAGCGCCAGCAAGCCCATCATCGTGGCTGCCAACAAAGCCGATAACCCCGCACGCGCCGAAAACGTGATCGAGTTCTTCGGGCTGGGCTTCGAGCGCGTCCACGCCATCAGCGCGTTCCACAACCTGGGCGTCGGCGACCTGCTGGACACCATCGTGGAAGCGCTGGCCGCGCAGCCGTCGCCTGAGGAGAACGAGGACGACGATCATCTGAAAATCGCCATTGTCGGGCGGCCCAACGTGGGCAAGAGCAGCCTGCTCAACCGCTTGCTCGGTGAGGATCGCACGATTGTCAGCCCGATCGCCGGCACGACCCGCGACGCGATTGACACGCGCATCACCTGGCACGGCCAGCCGGTCACGCTGATTGACACCGCCGGCATCCGCCGCCGCGGCAAAATCGAGCCAGGCATCGAGAAGTACAGCGTGCTGCGCGCGCTGCGCGCAATCGAGCGGTCAGATGTCGCGCTGCTTGTGCTGGACGCCGCTGACGGCGTGACCGAACAGGATCAGCACATTGCGGGCTACATTCTCGAAGCCAATAAGAGCATGGTGGTGGTAGTCAACAAGTGGGACGCGGTTGAGAAGGACGCTCACACCATGAACCGCTACTTGGAAGACATGCGGGAGAAATTCAATTTCCTACCCGGCGCGCCGGCCATTTTCATCAGCGCCCTCACCGGCCAGCGCATTCACCAGGTGCTAGAGACAGCGCACCGCGTCTACCAGGCGCGCTCGTTCCGCATCCCCACCGCCGATCTCAACCGCCTAGTGCGCGCTGCCGTGCAGAAACACCCGCCGCCGCAAAAAGGCACCAAACAGCTTAAGCTCCTGTTCGCCGCACAGGTGGCCGTTGATCCGCCCGTGTTCCTGTTCCATGTGAACGACACGCGGTTGGTGCACTTTTCTTACAAGCGCTTCCTCGAGAACCAGATACGCGCGGAGTACCCGTTCGAAGGCACGCCTATCATCCTCAGCTTCCGCCCGCGCGACGGCATGCTCGACAACTGAAGCTGCGCCGTTCGGCCAGCTCAAAGCGAACAACGCAGCCCTAAGCCCGATCAGACGCCACAACCTAGCGCGTCAGTTCCTGCAGCACCTCGCGCACAACAGAGCGCACCTGCGCTTCAAGATCGCCGTCATGTGAGGCCGCTGCCATCTGTCCGCGCGGCACAATGCCACAGGCGGCGCGGATGCGCTCGACGTCGCCTGGGCGCTCCAGGCCCAGCTTGCGACGCGCCTCGACCAGCTTCTCCACCTGGTGCGGCGGTATCACGCGCGCCCCGCCCATCTGCTCTGCCATAAACAGAATCTTGGCGGTGTGCTCCAGCGTCTCCAGCCGCATGTAAGCGTCCCACACTGTCGCCGCCACAGTCAGCGAGCCGTGATGCGACAGCATGATGGCGTCGTGCTCGCGGATCAGATCGCTGATCACGTCACGGTCTTCCGGACTGGCGGGGGTCGCATATGGTGTGGTGGGCACTAGGCCCAGGATCATCACGGCTTCCGGAATAATGCACTGCTGGAAGTCGTAGCCGGCAACTGTCATGGCAACCGCCGTTGGAGGGTGCGCATGCACCACACCGTTCACATCGGGCCGCTGCTTATAGCACTCCAGATGCATAACCAGCTCCGACGTGGGGCGCAGGTCGGCGTTGGCTGGGTTGGGCCGGTCTACGCGCTGTCCGGCCATGTTCACCACAATGAGCTGCTCCGGCTTCATGAAGCCTTTGGCCAGCCCGCTGGGGGTGGCCAGCACGCGGTCCGGCCCCAGGCGTGCGCTGATGTTGCCACTGGCCCCGTCAATGTACGTGTTGGTGTACATCAGGCGGCCGATTTCACAGATTTGCTCGCGCAGTTCCTGCTCTGTCGTTGGCATTGGCGCTCTACTCTGCTGCTCCAACCACTTGCGCCAGCACGTCCAGGCTGGCGCCACCCCGATCATAAGCCTGGCCGTTCAACGTAATCACTTCAATTTCGCCGTCGCCAAAGCGCACGCGCACAGCCGGCGTGCCCGTTATGCCAGCCGCCTGCCCCACCTGGGCATCGGTGGCCACCTGGTTGGCCGTGCGCACACACGTCACCATTTCGTTGTAATCCAGACCGGCGCGCGTGGCGAAGATGAACGGCGTCACACCGCTCAATCCCTCGGCGGCCAGATCGAACATGATCGTGTGCGCCTTCCAGAAGCTGCCAGGGACCAGCAGCTCGCTGCACTCCGTCATGCGCGCCAGCAGCGGCGACCACTGCTGGTCAATCACAGGGAAGAAGCGATACTCAAACCGCGCTTTCCCGGTCAGCACGTATTCCTCGATGAACTGGCGCACGACGCCCTCGTAGGCCTGGCAGTGGCCGCACAGGTAATCCGAGAATTCGACAATCGTCACTGGCGCGTCAGGGCTGCCCAGGACGAAGCCGCCGTCGTCGGTGCGCGACTGCGGCACAGCGCTGAAATCAGGCATGTCGTCATCTGCCATGCCGTCTTCGGCGCAGGCGATTTTGGTTTCCGCCAGCATCGTCTCGATCTGCATGATGACCGAAATCACCGTATCGCGGTCCGCGTTCTGGACGAACTCGCTGGCTGAAACCAGGATTCCACTGAGGGCCGCTGTGTTGCAGCCTGGCGGCAGGTCTGCTGGGGCGGTCGTATCCTGAGCGGAAGCCGGCAGCGCCAGCGCAGCCACAAACAACAGCACAACACCGATAATCCGTTTCACACCTCATCTCCTCAAACTGATAAACGCCGCACGCTAACTAAAAAAAACACCGCCAGAGCGACCTGTGCCCATTACCACGTCCAATCAAGCTGCCTGCCAAAGCGCGTTGAGCCGCGCAGCACCTCAGCCAGCTCAGTGTGAAGCTGCGAGATGACAACTTGGCGCACCTTCTGCTCAGCTTGCAGCGCGCCATCGGCGATCTCAACCGCCGCCTCGACATCCGAAACCGCGCCGGTGAAAAACACGATCCCCTTGCCACCTAAGCCGTCCGCCAGCCGAACTTCCATCAGGGCCACCTCAGCGCCTTTCACGCCCTTGTCAGCGGCGTGAATGGCCGCTGGAACGGTGCGGGTCTCGACGATGCCCAGGGCATCATGGCCAGCGGCCAGCCGTTCAGCGCTGCGCCCGCCGCCCAGCGCCCGCACCACATCCTGGTGAACGCCAGGCAGAAAGATGTGGTCGCTCAGCGCATCAGGCGCGGCGGCCAGGCCCGCTTTGAGCGCCTCCTCTACTTCCGCCACCGGCCCGCCCACCAGCACCAGAAAACGGCCCGGCTGCACTGTCCCAGCGTACACCACGTCCAGCGGCGCGCGTTTGACCATCGCGTCGGCAGCCTGCACACCCGCCGCAACGCTGCTGAACTCCAGCAGGGCCAGCGCCGGTTCGATCACCAGGCCGGCGGGCGCAGCGCTGGCGTCGCTCACCGTTCCATCCTGACGCGGCGCGGGTTCGCTCATACGATGCGGAAGCTGTCCTTCAGCGTGCAGCGCCGCAGCCGGCTGAAGCTGCGGCAGGTCGTCAGGCCCTCGCCTGTGGGGCTGGCAATCGTGAACGACGTGAAGCCTTCGCCCTCAAACCCCAGACCAGCCAGGCACGGGCCGTTTTTGACGAAGATCGAGCAGTCAATTTCACGGGCCATGCGGCTCAGATTGTCCAGGTTCTTGCTGTGCATCATGGCTGTGTGGCGAAAGCCGTGTTCGGACTGCACCGCCAGGTCAATGGCGCTGTTCACGTCCGGCATGGGCACGACCGGCATGATCGGCATCATCTGCTCGGACCACACAAGCTGATGGTCTGGCTCTACGACGGCCACAATCTGCCGCACTTCAGCGCCCACGTTGATGCCAATCTCCTTAAGCAGCACGCTGGCGTTCTGGCCGATGAACTCTTTGTTCATCACAGAGTACGTGCCAGGGCCGCGGTCCTCAGCCAGGATAGACTTCATCAGGCGGCGCAGCTGCCACGATGTGATCGCATAAGCGCCGTGCCGCGTCATGGCGTCCACCAGGTCATTGACGACCGACTCAACTGCAAAGGTGGTCTTTTCGGTCGTGCAGACCAGGTTGTTGTCAAAGCTGCCGCCGCGCACGATATCGCGCCCGGCCTGCTCGATGTCCGCTGTTTCATCTACCACGACCGGCGGGTTGCCCGGCCCGGCGCATACAGCGCGCTTGCCGCTCTGCATCGCCTGACGCACGACGCCCGCGCCACCTGTCACCACCAGCAGCTTGACTTTCTTGTGAACCATCAGCGCCTGCGCGGATTCAATTGTTGGCTCAACGACGCATGTTAGCAGATTGGCCGGGCCGCCGGCGCTCATAATGGCCTCGTTGAGCACCTGGATGGTGTAAGCGCTGCACTGTTTTGCGCTTGGGTGAGCATTGAACACTACTGCGTTGCCCGCGCTCACCATGCTGATGCTGTTGTTGATGATCGTGCTGGTCGGGTTGGTCGAGGGCGTGATGGACGCCAACACGCCATACGGCGCGTATTCGGTGATGGTCAGGCCGTGATCGCCGCTCCAGGCCTGCGTATCCAGGTATTCCGGCCCCGGCGTCTTGTTGGCCGTGAGCAGGTTCTTCATCACCTTGTCCTCGGCGCGGCCCATGCCAGTTTCCTGGGCAGCGAAGTGCGCCAGCACCTGAGCGTGCTCGCGCGCCGCAGCACGCATGGCCTCGACGATGTGCCGGCGGCGCTCCAGCGGCATCTCGCTGAGCTGTTCAAAGGCGCGCAGGGCTGCGTCTACAGCGCTGTCAGGGTCTTGGAACATGCCGGGGCCGCGGCCTGGGCTGAAATTGGCTGGGCGCATGTACGGCCCGCTGCTGGCCGGGGCTGGCGCGCCGCTCTGGCTTACCTCGTCGGTCACATAGCGAATGAGGCGTTCGATCTCGGCGTCGTTCAGCTTTCTAGAGTCGGTCATGACATCTCGCTTTGCTGGCTAAGGGGTAAAACGAAATCAAATGTCGTCAGGCCGGTACTGAGATCGCTGGCTGCCTTGAGACTGCCGCCGTGAGCCTGGGCCACTGCGCACGCAAACGGCAGGCCCATCGCGACGCTGGTGCGTGTGCCGCCCTGCCGCCCGTCCCACTGCGGCGCGCGCCGCATAATATCCTGCTCGAACCCGCGCTGGATCGGCCGGCCGCTGTCAGCAAAGCGCAGATTCGCGCTGTCACCAGCGCGCAGCGCGGCCACAGTAAGCGTATCTCCCCGCACTGTGAACTTCAGCGTGTTGTCGAGGATGGCCCGCACAGCGCGCTGTAACAGTTCACGATCGGCGCGCACCGGCAGCGGCCCAGCCGGCAGCTCGACCACGACCACTACGCCTTTGGCTTCCAGGGCTGGCCGCTCGGCTTCCACGCAGTCGCTCACAAGAGCGCTGGCGTCCAGTGGTTCCAGGTCGAGGGGAAAACTGCCCAGCTCCAGCCGCGTCAGGTCAATCAGGTCGCTCACCATGTACATCTGCCTATAGGCCGCGTGCAGCGATCCCTGCAGCAGCCGCATGACATCCTCCGCTGCTGTCCCGCCGCAATCATACATGGACATCAGCACCTCGAGGCTGCTGATAATCAGGCTGATCGGGCTTTTCAGGTCGTGGGCCAGCAGGCCGGCCGTGCTGCTCGCCTCCATCTGCGTACGGCCAAACAGCGGCCCCGCCGTGAGCGGGCTGCCGTTTGCGCCGCGCGGCGTGTACAGGCAGGCTTTCAATTCGGCCCAGTCCAACGGGTAATCCAACACCACGCTGCAGCCTGCCGCGACAGCGGCCATCCGTCCCGGCACACCGGCCGGGTTAAGCGCGATGATCGGCGGCTCGTCTGCCGGAAGCGCACGGCGCACATCATCTGGACGCAGTCCTGCGGAGAGATCAGCCAGCACGGCGGTCGGGGCAGACCGGCGCACCAGCGCCGGCAGGGCGCTCACCTGTGGCGCGCAGTGCAGCGCGAAGCCCCACTCGCGCAGCCGGCTTTCCAGGACCACCAGGCTTTCCGCGGCTGGTTTGCCCACCAGCACCACCGCCGCGCTCACGCCTGCAGCCCCAGCACTTCGTAGGTCATCACGGCTTCCTGCCGGTTTTTCACGTGAACCATGCCGATTTCCCTGGCGTTGACCCATGCCTTGATCTGGTCGTACACCGCCGCGCTGATCAGAATCTGGCCGCTGTGCGCCAGCCCCTGCAAGCGCGCCGCGACGTTGACGGTGTCCCCCACCGCGGTGAAATCCATGATCTGCGTCGCTCCAACGTTGCCCACAACAGCCAGCCCGCTGTGTATCCCGAAGTTGATGCTCATGCGCTGCTGCGGCTCCAGCTCGGCGTGAAAGGCTGCCAGCATAGCGCGAATGGCCAGCGCGCTCTCCACAGCGCGGCGCGTGTGTTCTTCCAGCGGCAGCGGCGTGTTGAACAAGGCCATAACGCCGTCGCCCAGGAACTTATCAATTGTGCCGCCGTGCTGCTGAATGACCCGCACCATCCTGTCATGATAACGGTTAATCAACGTCAGCACTTCTTCCGGGTCTGCCCGCTCAGAGATTGACGTGAAACCCTCTAGGTCGGCGAACAGCACCGTCACCTCCTGCAGTTTGCCGCCCAGCTTGACCTGTGTTGGGTCGCGCAGGAGCTGTTCCACCACCGACGGGTGCACAAACCGCTCGAAGGTGCTGCGCACGAGGTGCTGCTTCTCGCGCATCTCGTCGGATTCAAGTTTGGCGCGCAGCCGCGTTTCAACGCGCGCGATCAGCTCGCGCGGGCTGTAGGGCTTGCTCAGGTAGTCGTCCGCGCCGGCTTCCAACCCGCGCACGCGCTGGTCTACGCCGCTCTGGGCAGTCAGCATCAGCACAGGGATGTGAGCGGTTTGGTCGTTGGCTTTCAGCACAGCGCACACGTCGAAACCGTTCATTCCGGGCATGTCTATGTCCAACACCAGCAGGTCTGGCATGTACATCTGCGTGCTGGTGACGGCGCTGGGGCCGTCGTGGGCCAGGATCACATCGAGGCCGATTGACATCAGAACGTCCTTGGCCAGCTGGCGGCTGGCAGCGTTGTCGTCGGCCACAAGCACTTTCATGACCGGTTCGCCCCCGATTTCAACTCAGATAGTGCGCCAGCTTGCTGGCCAGTTCGCTCAGGTTGATCGGTTTAGACACGTAGTCGTCACAGCCCGCCGCCAGGGCGCGCTGGCGATCACCGATCATCGCATGAGCCGTCAGCGCGATAATCGGGATGTGCTGCAGCGCTGGGTCAGCCTTAATACGGCGAGTAGCTGACCAGCCATCCAACCGCGGCAGCGACAAGTCCATCAGGATCAGATCAGGGTGTTCTGCAGCAGCCATAGCCACGCCTTGTTCGCCATCCGCTGCCTGCAGC
>DAOTWC010000065.1:0-92147 GCA_034435995.1 Anaerolineae bacterium
GCGGCTTCGATGTACAGCCGACTTACTCCCACTAGTGCTGTGTTAATCCTCATGAGGGCCGATCCCATTCGTCCCGCTGCTGGTTAATGTAGTCTTGGACATCAATGCCTTCCCAGATGTGCTTGCCCAACCCGCGAAGTTCCCGCAGGCTGCGTTTTTTGTCCGCTGGAACTGGGGCGCTGGGTTCGACAAACGTATCCAGCAGCAGGTTGAGCAGCTCCTTGCGCTCATCTCGCGATAGGTTTGGGATTATTTCTTTAATCGCTTCCAGAGACATCATCGTGTGCAACTCGCATTCTTCGCGCAGCCGTCTATCGTATTATAAAGCCAAGCGCGGACATTCTCAGGCTGTCTTTTCCCCCCAATGGACGGCCATTGTGCCGAACATGAACGTGCGGTACTGCACGTTGGCGACGCCGGCGGCGCGCATGATGGCCGCCAGCTCGTTCGGCGTCTTGAAGGCCTGCGTCGAACGGGGGAGGTATTCGTAAGCGGCGGCGTCGCCGCTGACCAGACGGCCCAGCGTGGGGATGACAAAGCACAGGTGGAACAGGATGAAGGGGCGCAGCAGGTTGTCCGGCGGCGGCGCGCTGTCGAGGATGACGATGCGCCCGCCGGGCTTGAGCACGCGCAGTTGTTCCTGCAGCGTGCGCGGGATGTCAATCACGTTGCGGACGAGATAGCCGGACGTGACGGCGTCGAACGTGTTGTCAGGAAAGGGCAGGTCGAGCGCGTCCGCGCCCAGCCAGCCGACGCGCCCGCCGTCCGTCAGCCCCTGGCCGACGCGCATCATCGGCAGCGAGAAATCGGCCCCGACCACCTGCAGGTCAGGGACAGCCCGCAGCGCTTCGAAGGCGATGTCGCCTGTCCCGGTCGCCAGGTCGAGCAGACGGCCGCCGGCAGGCAGGCGCGCCTGCTGCACGACGAAGCGCCGCCACTTCAAATCCTGGCCGAACGTCATCAGCCGGTTCATCAGGTTATAGCGCCCGGCGATGCGGTCGAACATGTCGCGAACGTAGACCGCGCGCTCGCGGCCCTGCAGATGTGCCATTGGGGACAGCCTTCAGCTCACAGTTGTCAGTCGTCAGTCAGGGTTAGCACTGGCGGCGTTCAGATCGTGGTGAACGTCATAAACGCTACCATAGCGCTTCGGCGTGGAGTGAGGCTTAAAACGACCTGAGTTCTGGCTTAATCAGATGGCCGCCGCGCCTCGATTAGTACCCAGTCACCCTGCTGACGGCGGGCATATGGTTCGAGGCCGGTTCGGCGCAGCGCAGCCTCTACATCGTCGGCTTGGTCAGCGATGATGCCGCTGAAGATCGCCAGCCCGCCGGGCCGGACCACATCGCCCAGGTGGTTATCGCACATGGCAATAATCGTGCGCGCCAAAATGTTGACGGCGGCCAGATCGAAGCGCCGCGCTGACCCGACCAGACTCTCCAGGCTGCCCTCCTGCGCGGTGATGCGGTCGGCCACGCCGTTAGCAGCGGCGTTCTCGGCGGCGATGCGGACGGCAGTGGGGTCAATGTCGAGCGCCAGCACGTGCGCCGCCCCCAGCCGAGCAGCGGCAATCGCCAGAATGCCGGAGCCGCAGCCCAGATCGAGCGCTTTCGCGCCCGGCTGCGTCAGGTCCTCCAGCGCTTCGAGACAGAGCTGGGTGGTGGGGTGCGTGCCCGTGCCAAAGGCCATGCCGGGATCGAGGGTGATGACCAGATCGCCGGGGCGCGCCTGCGGCGCAAGCCAGCGCGGCTGGATGAGCAGCCGCTGCCCGATACGCACCGGGTGATAGTGCGCTTTCCAGGCTTCGGCCCAGTCCTCATCAGCCACTAGGCGATACTCCGGCGTGGGCATGGGGTACATCAGGCTCATGTGGCCGAGCGCGGTCTCCAGGCGAGCCTTGGTTTCCTCGGCGCGGTCGTCGGCAGGGAAGTAGGCGCGCAGCGTGAGGCGCTGGGGCGGCGGGGCCTGATCCTCGTCCCACAGGCCGGGCGGCACGTCGGCTTGTTCGATACAGACGCCTTGGTGGCCGTAACGGTTCATCAGCTCGGCGACGGCCTCGGCTGCCTCGCCATCAACGCTGACCGAGACTTCGACCCAATTCACTGAGCGGCCTGCTACGACTGCTGGTCGCCGGCGAAGAAGTCCATTACGCGGTCGAAGAAGCCGCGTCCGTTGCTCTGCGGCTGCACCTCTTTGCCCAGCGTGCGGGCAAGCTGCTCGAACAAGCGCCGCTGCTCGTCGGTGAGCTGGGTGGGGATAGCCACCTGCACTACTACCAGTTGGTCACCGCGGCCCGCGTTAGAGCCGTCGCTGCGCAGGCGGGGCACGCCTTTGCCGCGCAGGCGGAACACGCGCCCGGTCTGCGTGCCGGCGGGGATGGTCAGCTCCACGTCGCCGTCCACAGTGGGGACGATGATCTTATCGCCCAGGGCGGCCTGCGCCACATTGATGGTGATGTCCACGATGATGTCGTTGTTGCGGCGCTTAAAGAATGAGTGCTCGCTGACGTGGATCACCACATACAGATTGCCGCGCGGCGCGCCCGCTTCGCCGGCGTCGCCTTCGCCGCGCACCTGCACCTGCAGCCCTTCACGCACGCCAGCTGGAATCTGCACCGAAAGCTTGACGCGCCGCCGCAGGCGGCCCTCGCCGCGGCAGGCGCTGCACGCCGTTTGGATAATTTCGCCGCGCCCATTGCAGCGCGGGCAGGTGGCGACGCGCACCATTGAGCCGAGGAACGTCTGCTGCACTTGGCGCACCTCGCCCGTGCCGCCGCACTGCGGGCAGCGCACTGGCTGCGTGCCCGGCTCCGCGCCCATGCCGCCGCACGTCTCACACGTTTCGAGGCGTTCGATCTCGATTTCCTTGTCCACGCCAAAGACGGACTCTTCAAAGCTGATCGTCACGTCAATGCGGCGGTCAGCGCCGGGGCGCGGCCCGCGCCGGGCTGAAGACGACCGCGTGCCGCCGAAGCTGCTGAAGAACTCCTCGAAGATTTCGTCGAAGCCGGCGAATCCGCTGAAGCCGCTGGCGCCCGTGCCCTGCACGCCAGCATGGCCAAAGCGGTCATAGCGGGCGCGCTTTTCGTCGTCAGACAGCACTTCGTAAGCTTCGTTGATCTCCTTGAAGCGCGCCTCAGCGTCTGGGTGGTCGCTCACGTCCGGGTGGTACTGCCGCGCCAGCCGGCGGAACGCCTGCTTAATATCGTTCTTGCTGGCCGTGCGCGGCACATCCAGGACTTCGTAGTAGTCTCGCGCCATCGCTGTCTTTTCCATCACAAGTGTTCACACGATGATTATAGCGCACTACAAGTCCCCTCACGTGACGACTCTCCCCGCTTTAGCGGGGAGCTTCTCAGGCTACGCATGACCCGTTGGTCTGCGTTAACGCCTGACGGCCCCGTCCGGGCCAACTCAGTGCATTAAACCACAAAACATGAAAGGAGACAAGGTGCATTAGGAGTGGTAAATTTTGCGGATACATGCGGGTTTTCTACGCTTAGAATCGCCGTCTGTATCCATGATCTTCACCAGTCCCAGGTGCATTCCCCACCGGGAGTGCGGAATCGTGCGGGCATAGGCGACTCTTTTGACGCTCAAAATCAACCTTTGTGTCCACTATCTTCCCCACTCCCTCCCCACCCGGTCGATAGACCCCCACTGGGGGCTAAAGCCGGGTGTCCCCTGCGCTAATTTCTATGGGTGGGTTTGCAAAGGCGACCTGAGACGCAAGTGACATCTCAGGCCGCCTTGTCAGGAACGCGCTGCGGTGTTCGCGTTTTTACGCTTCGGTAAACTCGGCGTCCACTACGTCTTCGCCAGTGCGAGCCTTCTGGCTGCCGTCGGCGGCCGCGTTCGGGGCTGGGCCAGCCTGTTCGTACATGCGCGCGCCCAGCGTCTGGATGTGCTGCGACAGCGCTTCGGTGGCGCTGCGGATAGCCTGCAGGCTGCCGCCCTGCTCCGCCTGGCGCACCGCTTCGATCTTGGTCTGCGTCTCGGCCTTGGCGTCCTCTGGCAGCTTGTCGCCGTAGTCGCGCAGCAGTTTTTCGGCGGCGAAAACCGTGCTCTCGGCCTGGTTCTTGGCCTCGGCCGCCTCGCGCCGCTGGGCGTCCTCGGCTGCGTGCTGCTCGGCTTCCTTGACCATGCGCTGGATCTCCGCCTCCGTCAGGCCGCTGCTGGCAGTGATGGTGATTTTCTGCTCGCGGCCAGTGGCCTTGTCGCGCGCGCTCACGTTGAGGATGCCGTTGGCGTCAATGTCGAACGTGACCTCAATCTGCGGGACGCCGCGCGGCGCCGGCGGGATGCCGTCGAGAATGAAGCGGCCCAGCGACTTGTTATCGGCCGCCATCGGGCGCTCGCCCTGGACGACGTGAATCTCGACCTGTGTTTGGCCGTCGGCGGCGGTGGAGTAGATCTGCGTCTTCTTGGTGGGAATGGTCGTATTGCGCTCGATCATCGGTGTCGCCACGCCGCCCAGCGTCTCCACGCTCAGCGTCAGCGGGGTCACATCGAGCAGCAGGATGTCCTTGACGTCGCCGCCCAGCACACCGGCCTGGATCGCCGCGCCCAACGCCACCACCTCGTCGGGGTTGACGCTGCGGTTCGGCTCTTTGCCGAAGAAGTTCTTGACAGCCTCCTGCACCGCCGGCATACGGGTCATGCCGCCGACCAGGATGACGGTGTTGACAGCGTCTTTAGTCAGTCCAGCGTCCTTGAGCGCCTGCTCGCACGGGCCGATCGTCCGGCGGATGAGGTGCTCGGTGATGCTCTCCAGCTTGGCGCGCGTGAGCGTCATGTTCAGGTGCTTGGGGCCGCTGGCGTCAGCCGTGATGAAGGGCAGGTTGATTTCGGCGCTGAGCGTGCTCGACAGCTCGATCTTGGCTTTCTCAGCGGCTTCCTTGAGGCGCTGCAGAGCTTGGCGGTCGGCGCGCAGATCAATGCCGGTGTCCTTCTTGAACTCGCCGGCGATGTAATCAATGATGACCTCGTCGAAGTCGTCGCCGCCCAGATAGGTGTCGCCGTTGGTGCTGCGCACTTCGAACACGCCGTCGCCCACCTCCAGGATGGAGATGTCGAACGTGCCGCCGCCTAGGTCATACACCGCGATGATCTCGTTCTGGCGGTTGTCCAGGCCGTAGGCCAGGCTGGACGCAGTCGGTTCGTTGATGATGCGCAGCACTTCCAGGCCGGCGATACGGCCAGCGTCTTTGGTCGCGTTGCGCTGGGCGTCGTTGAAGTAGGCCGGCACGGTGATGACCGCGCGGTCCACAGTCTCACCCAAGTAGGCCTCGGCGTCGGCCTTGATCTTCTGCAGGATCATGGCTGAAATCTCCGGCGGGCTGTATTCCCGACCGCCCATGGCAATGCGAACGTCGCCGTTGGGGGCGGCGCTCACCTTATAGGGCACGCGCTTGATGGTTTCCTGCACCTGCTTGTCGTTGTACTTGCGGCCCATAAAGCGCTTAACGGAGAAGATGGTGTTCTCCGGGTTGATGACTGCCTGGTTGCGGGCAATGCGCCCCACCAGGCGCTCGTTGGTCTTGGGGTTCACCGCCACAACGGAGGGAATGAGTTTGCTGCCCTCCGACGACGGGATGACGACCGGTTGGCCGCCTTCCATAACTGCGACAACCGAGTTCGTGGTTCCCAGGTCAATGCCAATGATGCGTCCCATAATGATTTCTCGTCTCCTCTGCGTTCTTGATTAATGCCTGCTCACAGGCCGTCTTACCTGGCCACCCGAACCAGCGCCGGGCGCAGAACGCGGTCGCCATACAGGTAGCCTTTTTGCAGCGTTTCCGTCACATGGCCGCTGGGGATGTCGGTGTCGCTGTCGGTGGCGACGGCTTCGTGCAGCGCGGGGTCGAAAGCTTTGCCAAGCGGATCAACAGCGGTGATGCCCTGGTCCTCCAGCGTTTTTTGCAGCTTGCGGTGGATGGCGAGCATGCCTTCCAGCCAGGGCTGCTGGCGCAGGTCTTCCGGCACGCTGGCCGCCGCGCGCTCGAAATCGTCGAGGATGGGCAGCAGCAGCTTGAGCATGTCGGCGGCTGCGTTCTGATTCACATCGCGCAGATCGCGCTCAACGCGCTTTTTGTAGTTGATGAAGTCGGCGCGTTCACGCTGCCAGCCGTCGAAGTACTCCTGCGCCTTGCTGCGGGCCGCCTCCAGCTCGTTCTCAAGCTGGGCGAGCATATCGGCTGGGCTGGGCGGGGCCGGCAGGTCGTCGGCCTTGTCCGGGACAGTTGTGGGTTCTTCGACAGGCGTCGTGTGTGTGTCGTTCACTGAACTCACCATTTTTTACACTGCGGACACGGTTAAAACTGAGCAGTCTTGTGCATTCATGCGGCCAGTTTAACGGGCGCGTAATAGAATAGCGTTAACAAGCTGGCCAAGAACGTTAGGTTGGTATAAGAAAGCGCGCTGCGCCAGCAGCGGTCACCTCAGCGAGTGGCCTGATCGGAGCTGGTAGGCGGGCCGTCGCTGCCGGCTGGCAGGGTAGGCGCTGCTTCATACAGGCTGACCAGCGTGTCGGTCATCAGGCTGGACATATAGCGCACGGCGCTGATGGCGCGGCCGTAGTTGATGTGGGTGGGGCCTACCACGCCCACCGCGCCGCTTACCTGGCCGGGGATGCCGTAGCGGCTGAGCACCATCGTCAGGTGCTTGAGTTCTTCCCAGCGCCCCTCGCCACCGATGACGACCTGGACGTTGTTGAAGCTGGGGTCGAGCGCTTCGGCCAGGATCATGTTGAGGAACGCCCGTTCCTCAAACACGCGGACGGCCTGCTGTGCGCCCTCGCTGGCGTGGAAGGCGCTGATGATGTCGCTGAGTCCGTCGCGGTAGACGAAGCGCACCTGGTTCTGGTCAGCGCGATCCATTAGATCAGCCACTAGCTCGGCGATCTCGCGCTCCAGCAGGTTGAGCTGGACGCTTTTCATGCGCACTTCGTTGGCCATCAGGCCGGGGCACAGGGCGTTGATCCGCTGCGCCACGTCGCTGAGCGTGTCCTGCGGCACTGGCTCGGCCAGGTTGAGCATCTGCTGGTGCACAGTGCCGCCCTGCAGCACCAGCACCATCAGCGCCAGCCGGCCCTGGATCGAGATCAACTCCAGGTGCTTGAAGCGGCTGGTTTCGGCGATGGGCGGGGTGACCAGCGCCGCTGAGCGGGCGGTGCGCGCCAGCAGGGTAGCCGCCAGCCGCATCCACTGCTCGGTGGCTAAGGGCGAGGCGGCCAGCTTCTCGGCGATGCGCGTCTGTTCGGCAAGGGTTAGATCGCCGCTGTTGAGCAGGCGCTTGACGAAGTAGCGGTAGCCGTTCTCGGTGGGGACGCGGCCGGCCGAGGTATGCGGCGCGGCAATGTAGCCCTTCTCCTCCAGGACGGCCATTTCGTTGCGGATGGTGGCACTGCTCACGTTGAGTGCGTAGGTCTCTACCAGGTATTTCGAGCTGACCGGTTCCGGATTCTGGGTGTATGTGCGAACGATGAGGGACAGGATTTCTTCCTGCCGGCGGGTAAGTTCTGGCAGCACAGCGCTGTCTGATTCGAGAGTCATGGCGGGCAAACTGGTCAACACCACACAAGAGCCTGCATGGCTGCTGTGGCGCTTGTTTACACGAGCAGTGTAACTATAATAGCACGCAGCACAACCCCCGTCAAAAGCCACAAAATGAGGAGCGTTGACACAACATGAGCAAGCTGACTTTCGAGGTTACGGGCGACAATTTTCAGGCTGAGGTGCTTGAGTCCGAAATGCCTGTGCTGGTGGATTTCTGGGCAGAATGGTGTGGGCCGTGCAAGATGATCGCCCCGATTGTTGAGGAGATCGCCGCCGAGTATGAGGGCAGGCTGCGGGTGGGCAAGCTGGACGCCGACCAGTACGGCGATATCCTGATGCAGTACCAGATTATGGGCATCCCGACGCTGATCCTGTTTAAGGGCGGCCAGGCGGTAGAGCGCATCGTTGGCTACCAGCCGAAGGATCGCATCACCGGCAAGCTGGAAGCGCACCTCAACTGAGCGGCGCCATCTGACGCTGGCTAGCACAAAGAGGCGGCCCGCACAGGCCGCCTCTGTTGATTCCAGTGGGGATAGCTGGCTGGTTCAATCGCCAACAGGCGCGGCCTCGACAGCGGCAGCTAACGGGATGGTGAAATGGAATACCGTGCCCTGGCCCAGCTCGCTCTCGACCCAGATGCGCCCGTTGTGGCGCTCGACAATGCCGCGCACGATCGTCAGGCCCAGGCCAGTGCCGGGCTGTTCGCGTGCCAGCGGGTTCTCGCTGCGGAAATACGGCGTGAATAATCTGCTCACGTCATCCGGACTCATGCCGATGCCGGTGTCACGCACCATTACATGGCATACCTGCTCGGCTGGCTTGGCCCGGGCGTTCCAGCGGTTGGGCACGATTTCAGCCGTGACCGTGATGCGCCCGCCTGCCGGCGTGTACTTGTGGGCGTTGCTGAGCAGATTGGTGAGAACCTGAATCAGTCGGTTTTGGTCGCCGTAGAGCGGCGGCAGGTCTGGCGGCACGTTGATCTCAAGCGTCTGCTGGCGGTCCTCTATCGGGCGCTGCAGCGGGCGCAGCGTTTCGGTGACAACGCTGCTGAAGTCCACCGGCCCAAGCGCCATGTGCAGGTTGTTGGTTTCCATCTTAGTCACGTCGTTGAGGTCGCTGACGAGCGTGTTCATGCGCTCGATGTTGGCGCGGATGGTGCGCAGGAAGGCTTCCTGCTGGCTGTCGAGCTGGCCGGTGCTGCGACCCATGAGCAGCAGGTCGGTGTAGCCCTTGATGGAGGTCATCGGCGTCTTGAGTTCGTGGGCCACAAAGCTGACAAACTCGCTCTTGCTGTCGTTGGCGCGTGTGAGTTCAGCGTAGAGCTGGGCGTTGGCCAGCGCGATGCCGGCGTGGTCGCTGAGGCGGTAAAGCTGTGCCAGGTGCACCAGCGTGAGCTGGGGGTCGCGGTTGGTTTCGACGATGAGCATACCATTGACATCGCCGCCCGCGACCATCGGCAGGATGATCTGACTGGTGCTGCCGCGCAGGCAGGGGACGAAGTCGAACGAGCCGCGGCTGACCATGTCGCCCCGGCGCTGGCGCAGCACGCGGGCAAACGCGCCGGTAAGCGGCCACACCCAGCCTTCAGCGCCGGCCGGCCGGTCGTTCTCGTCGTAGCCAACCGCAGCGATGATCTCCAGCCGCGGCGGATTCGACGTGACCAGCCCCAGGGCAGCCGCTGGCGCCTCGGTGATGCGCATGGCCCAGCGGATGGCGATGTCCGCCACCTGTTTCAGGTCAAGCGTGCGGTTCAGCTCCGTGTCAAGCTGTTCGAGCGTTTCAAGTTCGGCAACGCGGGCGCTGAGCTGCGCGTCGGTGAGGTTGAACAGGCGCACGTTCTCAATGGCGACGGCGGCCTGCACCGCAAACGTGCTGAGCAGGCGGGCGTCCTCGTCATCGAAACGCCTGCCCTGCTGCTTGTTGAGGATTTCCAGCACGCCGATGGTCTGGCCTTTGGCGGTCAGCGGCACGGCCAGCACATTTCTGGTTCGGAAGCCGTTGAGAGATTGTTCACCGCCCCAGCGCGGGTCGCGCGCGGCGTCGTTAACGATGACGCTGCGACCGGTGGTGGCCACTTCGCCCACCAGGCCGCGGCGGATGGAGAAGCGCGAGCCAACCAGGTCATGGCCAGCGCCGCCCACGGCGATTTTGAACTCCAACTCGCTGGGGCTGTCCTCTGCGCGCAGCAGAAGCGAGCCGGCTTCAGCGTTGAGAATGTCTACCGCGCTGCGCGTGATCAGCTCCAACAGCTTGTCTAAGTTTAGCTCGCCGGCCAGCGCGCTGCTGACTTCGTTAAGGGCGGCAAGCTGGCGGGCGCGTTGGTTGGTTTCATCGAACAGGCGCGTCTTTTCGATTGACGTGGCGGCCAGCAAAGCGATGTCGCTGAAGAATTTCAGCTCATCGTCGCTGTACGTCTTACCTGGCTGGTCGCTGCCCAGCGCCATCACGCCGATCATCTGTGTGTTGGTCGCCAGCGGGACTCCCATCCAAGCGCGCACGCTTTGGCCGATGAACGACTCAGACACAGCCTGCTGGGCGAGCGCGGCGGCGTAATTATCCAGGCGCAGGCTTTGGCCGGTGCGCACCACCTGGCTGAACAGGTCGCTGCCCAGCGGCCAGCGGCGCCATTCACGCTCACGCTCGCGCTCGTCGCCTTCCAGAAAGAAGGCGAAGTAGAGATCGCTTTCCTCGACGAAAGCGATGTAGAAGCAGGTGGCGGCGATTAGACGGGTGGCCTGTGTGCTGATGAGTTCCAGCAGGTCGTCCAGTTCGACCTTGAAGTTGGCGGCCTGGCTCACGTAGGTCAGCACGTTTAGCTCGCCCACGCGCCGCTCCAGCGAGTCGATCACCTGGGCGCGCTCGACAGCGACGGACATCTGGCTGATGAGGTTCTGCACGAACAGTATCTGCTCGTAGGTATAGGCGCCGCGGCCGCCGCGCGGCGGGCCGATGCAGACGAAGCCGGTAGCAACGCCGCTGCCCCGCAGCCCGACGATGAGGCGGGCGTTGAGAATGCGCAGGCGGGCGCTCTCGCTGCGGACCGCGTTCGGCCAGGGGCAGCCCGGCTCCAGGTGTATAAGCTGGTTGTTTTCTTCCAGCGCGGTGATGATGCCGGTGTCGGGCGCGAAGTGGATGTCGGTGGCCGGGCGCGGGTCGCCGATGGCTTCGAATGGGCCGCCCTGGCGCCGGGCCAGGTAGATGAACAGCGAGTCCGGCTGAATGGTTTGGCGCAGGATTTCGCCCAGCCGGGCGGCTACCTGGTTCGTGTCGCGGATGCGCGCGATGTCGTGGATGAAGGCCTCGACGTAGCGCTGGTAATTAATGCGCGTGCGGTAATACAGGCGGTCAATGCGGGCCTGGAGGAAGTTGCGCACCGGCAGGAACAGCACCGCCACCAGGAACACCATCAGGCCGATAAACAGCGGGTGATTGGCCACCATCTGGCCCTGAGTGAACAGCAGGCTGGCGCTGAACACCAGCAAGAAGTAACCGGCTACCAGCGCCAGCAGCATCAGGCTGTAGGTGATTCCCTGGCTGATGACGCGGTCGGTGTCGAACAGGCGGTACTGTAGCACGGCGTAAGCCAGGCTGAGCGGAGCTAGTATAGCGAAGGGTGTGCCGGCGGAGACGTTGAAGGGCACCAGCGCTGTGCCGTCTACCACCTGCGACACGACGTTGGCGGCCCAGATTGTAACAGGCAGGGCTGAGAGCGCCAGGCCGATGAGCACGGTGCTGCTCTGGTCGCGCACGGCCAGGCTGGCAGCGCGGCGGCGGTGGTAGAGCAGGCTGAGGGCGAACACGATGATAGCGCCAAAAACCAGGACGAAAGCCGGCGTTCCCACCTGAAAGGCCGCTTCAGGTGGGGCAAAAACCAGCCCCACCAGGGCAGCAGCGGCCAACAGCCCCACGCCCAGCGGCGCGTAGGCCAGCCAGGTGCGCCGGTAGAGCAGGGCCGCGCGCACGGGGAACACCAGCGCCAGCGTGATCAGGACGGCGCTGAGCAGGGCGGCGGCCGCCACCCACAGCGGCACCAGCGCGTGCGACGTGTTGAGATCGAACAAGCCGACCAGCACCAGCGCGAGCAGCATGCAGCTGGCCCCGACCAAAACGGCCGTGGGCTGGTTCGGGCGCAGCCACAGCACGACCCCGCCGATGGCGAAGCACACCAGCCCCGTAAGAAACGGGGCCAGGAAGAAGCCGATGAAATCAACTACGGGGAACGGCTCAAGTGTGTAGGTCACGCTGCACAGGCCGTCCGGGCCGGGGGGAGTGGGGCAGGGGCCAGCCCCGGGCTGGCGGATGAACCCAACTGTCACTTGATCGGTGTGGCCCAGGCCCCGCAGCAGTTGGCTGAAGGTTTGGCGCGCCTCGTCGAAAGCGTCCGGGCTGGCGGCCAGCATCTGCCCGTTGAGGCTCACGATGTGGTCGCGGCGCTGCAGGCCGGCGCTTAAGCCGGGCCAGGGGGTATCGCCCAGCGAGTACGAGCCGTCCACTGCCAGATTGCGCGAGACCAACACGCCCAAAAACGGCTGCTCGCGCCAGCCCAGCGCCAAGGCCAGATAGACCACGGCAGCGGCAGCGGTGATCACAGCCAGGGCTGTTGTGACAGCCAACAGCGCCCGGTTGGCGGCAGGGGCCGCCGCCGGGGCCGTCCCACGCTGATCCGTCCTGGCGGATGATACTGCTGCGTTCATGGCGTGCTGTTTCGCTTAGAACTTCCCCGGCTGCATAAGCGTATTGTATCACAGGCTCTAGTTTGCAAACCAACGCGCTCGATTGAGTTTCGGTTTGATTTGGGTTTCGGCGTTCACGCGCCGATGTGCAGGCCTTTGCCTTTTGTTATAATTATTGTCTCACACAGGGCGGCTGCGCCGACTGACTGCCAGCTAAAAAGAGGGCGAAAACACATGAGCAACCGCGCGATCCGAGTGTTAATTGCCAAGCCCGGCCTGGACGGCCACGACCGCGGGGCAAAGGTGATTGCGCGCGCGCTGCGCGACGCCGGCATGGAGGTTATCTACACTGGTCTGCGCCAGACGCCAGAGATGATCGCCGAAGCTGCGCTGCAGGAAGATGTTGACGTGGTGGGCCTCAGCATCCTCAGCGGGGCGCATATGGCGCTGGTGCCTCGCGTGCGCCAGATGCTGAACCAGAACGGGTTGGAGGATGTGCCGCTGGTGGTGGGCGGCATTATCCCAGACGACGACCACGCGCCGCTGATGGCGCTGGGCGTGAGCGCGATCTTCGGGCCGGGGGCCAGCACCGAGGACATCGCCGCGCATATCCGCAGCCTGGTTGAAGCGCGCGCCGGCGGTGAGATGGCATGATCGAACTGGCGCAGCGGCTGATCGCAGGCGACCGCCGCGCGCTGGCGCGGCTCCTCAGCCATGTGGAAAACGAGCGCGAGGGTGTGGAGCAGGCCCTCGCGGTTTTGTTTGCTCACACGGGCCGCGCCTATGTCGTGGGCGTAACCGGCGCGCCGGGCACAGGCAAAAGCTCGCTGGTGAACGCGCTGGCCAAGGCCTGCCGGGCGCGCGGGCAGACGGTGGGCATCCTAGCAGTTGACCCGACCAGCCCATTCACCGGCGGGGCGATCTTGGGCGACCGCATTCGCATGCGCGATCTGGCGGGCGACGGCGGCGTGTTCATCCGCAGCATGGCCACGCGCGGCAGCCTGGGCGGGCTGGCGCGGGCTGCCCGCGACGCCGTGCGTCTGCTGGACGCCGCTGGGTTCGACTTGGTGCTGGTGGAAACGGTGGGCGCGGGGCAGAGCGAGGTGGAGATTGCCCGCGCGGCCCACACAACGCTGGTGGTGGAAGCTCCCGGCCTGGGGGACGACGTTCAGGCGATCAAGGCCGGCATGCTGGAAATCGCCGACGTGCTGGTGGTCAACAAGGCCGACCGGCCTGGCGCAGTTAACACTGTGCGCGCCCTCAAGGCGATGCTTGAGCTGGGCCACCCGGCCGCGCGCAGCCAGATGATCTCGCATCACGGGCGGTTAATGCCGGCCGCTGCGCCGGTTAACGGTGAGGAGAACGCGGCCCTGTGGATTCCGCCCGTAGTGCAAACGGTGGCCACTGAAGACCAGGGGATCGGCGAGCTGCTCGCGGCGCTGGACGCCCACCGCGCGTACCTGGCTGGCGGTGAAGCGCTGGCCCGCCGCGAGCGCGAACAGATCGCCATCGAGCTGACCGACCGCCTGCGTGATACGCTGCTGGCAGAGGCGCTGGCGGCCCTGCCGCCGGCGGCCCTGGCCGCGCTGGCTGAACAGGTGCAGGCCCGTGAGCTGGACCCGCAGGGCGCGGTTCAGCGCCTGCTGGCGGCCCTGCCGGGCCGCTGATCGTTGGCTGAGGGGAGTGGAGTGCACGCGCGCCTGGGGTGGGGGCGCTAAGGGAAGCGGCGATGAATCGAAGCAACCAACAGGCAGACGAAAAAATACCGGGGACGAAATACGTTCGTAAGGCTGGGTCGCACATCCTGCTGGCTTCCAGCCCTGGGCAGTTCGGCCACATTGTGCTGTTTGCCGGGTCGGCGTCGCAAGAGCTGGGCAAAGAGATTGCCGACTACCTGGGCATCAAGCTGGGCGACTACACGCTGAAGGTGTTCTCCAACGAAAACATTTTTATCCGCCTGAATGAGAGCGTGCGCGGCCAAGACGTGTATCTGGTGCAGACCATGGGGTCGCCGGTGCACGACAACTTCATGGAAATGCTCATCATGATAGACACGCTCAAACGCGACTCGGCGGCGCGTATCAACGTCATTATCCCGTATTACACCTACAGCCGGTCCGATAAGAAGGACCAGCCGCGCGTGGGCATTGCGGCGCGGCTGGTCGCCAATCTGATCGAGGCTGCCGGGGCCGACCGCTACATCACGATTGACCTGCATGCCGGGCAGATTCAGGGGTTCTTCAACATTCCTGGCGACGCGCTGTCGGCCTTCTACCTGTTGAGCGATTACATCCTGGAGAAGAACATCCCGGACCTGGTGGTGGTCTCTGCCGATTTAGGTTTTGCCAAGAAGGGCCGCAACTGGGCCGAGCGGTTGGGCGCGCCGCACGCCATCATCGAGAAGCGGCGGGTGGACAACGCCGAACGGCCGGAGGCGCTCTCGATCATCGGGACAGTGCACGACAGGAACGTGCTGATTGTGGACGATGAGGTGCTCACGGCTGGCAGCGTGGCGCAGTCGGTGGAGGCGCTGCGCGCGGCGGGCGCGCGCGATATTTACTTCGCCTTCACACACCCGCTGATGACGCCAGAGGCCTTCGAGCGCCTGGAGAAGCTCAACTTCAAAGAGATCATCATGACCAACACGCTGCCGGTGAAAAAGGAGCGGCTGCTGCCCAACATGACGGTGCTCTCGGTCGCGCCGCTGCTGGCCGAGGTGATCCTGCGGGCGCACGCCGGGCGCAGCGTGGGCGAGCTGTTCGATGAGTAGCGCCGCGACTTAACCATGCAGGCAGACAGCGAACGCTTTTCGCTGCGGGCGGCGCTGCTGGGCATCGCGGCGTTTGTCGCCGCTACCCTGTTGATCTTGTTGGCTGTGGAAGCGGTCGGCGTCGAGCGCATTCAGGACGCTGTGATGCAGACCGGGCCGCTGGCGCCGCTGGCCTACATTGCGCTCAAAGCGGCCACGTATATTTTCGCGCCGCTCAGCGCGGGGCCGATTCAACTGTCGTCGGGCGTGCTGTTTGGCCTGTGGGCGGGCACGTTCTACTCGCTGCTGGGCGAAGTGATCGGCGGGACGGTCAGCTTCACCATCGCGCGGCGGCTGGGCCGGCCGGCCGTGCAGCGGTTCGTTGGCGCGGAAGGCATGGCGCGCGTAGACCGCTTCTACGCCCAGCTTGGCGGCTGGCCGGCGCTGCTCTACGCCCGCCTGTTTCTTTTCTCGGTGTACGATTTCATCAGCTACGCCGCCGGTTTTGGCAAGACAATCACGACTCGGCAGTACGTGCTGATCTCGGCCACGGCGGGATTCGTGCCCACGTTTCTGTTCGTGGCGGTAGGGGCTGGCTTGGCTGAGGATCGCAGCCTGCTTATCCCGATCTACCTGGTGATCGGCGCGCTGTCGTTCGTGCCGCTGGCTGTCGCCTGGTATCGGCGGCGCAGGCCTTACTCCCCGGCTCTATCTTCGCGCGGCGATGAAGAGTCCCGCGTCAGCGGGGCGGGGGTGAGACCAGGCGATGACGAGGCGCAGTGAGGTGTTTTTAGTATCCCTCGCTGACCCGGTTCAGCGCCGCGATTTCCTCAGCGGACAGCTTTAGATCAACAGCGCCTACCAGCTCCTGCAGTTGGCTCACCGTTCGCGCGCCGATGATGGGCGACGTGATGACATCCTGGGCGAGCTGCCAGGCCAGCGCTACATGCGCCATCGGGACGCCGTGAGCGTCAGCGATACGCCGCGCCTCGTCTAATACGACAAAGGCTTTGTCGTCGCTGACGAGGCGCTGAATTAGGCCGCCGTCGGTTCGCGTCGAGTCCGGCTGGCGGTTCTCGCGGGTGTATTTGCCAGTGAGGAAACCCGCCGCCAGCGGGCTGTAGGGGATCACGCCGATGCCCTGGTCGCGGCACAGCGCTGCCAGCTCGCGCTCAAACTCGGCGCGGTTGAACATGCTGTAATGTGGCTGCAGGCAGTCATAGCGCGCCAGCCGGTGCACATCGCTGACCCACAGCGCCTTGGTCAGCAGCCAGGCTGGGTAGTTGCTGGCCCCGATGTAGCGCACTTTGCCAGCGCGCACCAGCGTGTCCAGCGCTGACAGCGTCTCTTCAAGCGGCGTGTCGTCGTCCGGCCAGTGGGTCTGGTACAGATCAATATAATCGGTCTGCAGGCGGCGCAGGCTGTCCTCCACTGCCTGCATGATGTGGTGGCGGCTGAGGCCCTCGCCGGTGGGGCCGTCCCACATGCGCCCGCGCACTTTGGTGGCAATGATCACCTGGTGGCGCGGCTTGGTCTTTAGCCAGCGGCCAATTATCTCCTCAGAGACGCCGCCGGGGTTGCCAGGGACCCAGCGCGAGTAGATGTCGGCAGTGTCAAGAAAGTTGATGCCGGCGGCAAAGGCGGCGTCCATAATGGCGTGCGAGACAGCTTCATCCGCCGACCAGCCGAACGTCATCGTGCCCAGGCACAGCCGGCTGACTTTGAGACCGGTGCGCCCCAGTGTTTTGTACTCCATGTTTGGAGAGCCTCCCCAAAAGTGACCCTAACCCGATTTGACAGACAGAAAAAATGTCAGAGGTGGGCAGGCTGCTCGTACTGGGCGGGGCTGAGACAGCCCAGCGCCGAATGCCGCCCTGACGGCTGTACCAGATTTCAATATGCCCGAACAGCGCCCTGCGCGCCGCCCGGCGCAGTGGCAGGTAAGCAGGTTTCATTTGCCGAACTGAAGACAGAAAGAGCCGTGTTCAGGCCATCTGCGCGCCTGAGCACGCTTACAAAATCAGCCCTGGCTGCACTGGTCGGCACAGGGCTGGCTTGCTGGCTTGGCGTGAGGTTTTCATTCAGCCGATAGGCTCTTTGTAGATGACATAGCGGCCCATGTCGTCGTTGCGGGCAATACATGTCACCATGTCCACCTTGAACTCGTGCCCGCCGGACACCCAGCGCAGCCCTTCCTGAAGCAGGCCCTGGCCCACGAAACACACCGGCCGGTCGGCCTTGCGGTTCCAGCACATCGGGCAGCGCTCCAGCGTGTAGACGATGCGGTCGGTTCCCTCTTCGTAGACGTTCGAAATCTGATCGGAAAACTGGGAAAAGATGTTGGCCATAGCTGGCACGCCGACCTTGAGCTTGGCGCTCAGCGGCAGCACCTTGAATGCCAGATCGCCTACGCCGGCCAGCGCGCCGAAGGTTTTCAGGCCCTGGGCGAAGGTGGCGCGCCCGGCGCGCAGCGCCAGCCCGCGGCCGCCGCGCGGCCCGTACATTTCTTCCAGGGCGACATTCAACGCCGTAAAATCGGCGAAATCGAAGCCTTTTTCGAGGTTGTCGGGCGGATAATTGTCAATGAGGTGATCCAACCCGGCCAGGTGCAGAATCGCGCTCAGCCCATTTTTGCCCATGATCTCTTCCATGGCTTCAATGGTAATCAGGGCAAATTTGTTGGGATAGTAATATCCGCTCTTCTCAGGTGGCATCGTACCTGGTCCTCCAATTGGTAGAGTAAAGCCAACCGTGTTTTCGACGTGTTAGCACCGCACACTGCACGGGAGGTTTCCCCCTCCAGGCGCTTTTATAAGTATACGCCAAAACCCCTTGTTCTCCCAGTTGACAAGACAATTGTGGGGCAAGGTTCGCGGCCCGTTGGCTGCCGCATCAGGAGGTCGGCAGGATCACCAGCGGCGCGGCGCGTTCAACCACTGGCAGGCGTCCCTGCATACTCCAGGGGCCGGTCCAGGTGATTTCAACCTCGACTATCTGGCCGCGCCAGTCGGCGCTGTCGTCGAAAAAGACCAGCTTGTTTTGCGGCGTGCGCCCGCGCCAGCGGCCCTTGTGGCGGTCCTCAACCAGCACAGGGACGGACGCACCCAGGTAGCGCTGGTTGATCTGCGCCACGATCTCGGCCTGCAGGTCTTCCAGCGCTTGGTGGCGGCGTCGTTTCTCGTCGTCTGGCACGTCGTCGGGCATGGTGCGCGCGCTAAGCGTGTGGGGGCGCGGGCTGTAGCGCGCCAGATGTGCTTTATCGAGTCGGAGTTCAGCCAGCAGGTCGTACGTGCGCTGGAACTGCTGGTCGGTCTCGCCGGGGAAGCCGACGATAATGTCGGTGTTGATGGCGACATCCGGAATGCGTGCCCGGATGTTGGCGATCAACCGCCGGTACTGATCCACCGTGTAGCCGCGCTTCATGCGCGCCAGCACCTCGTCGTCGCCGGCCTGCACCGGCACTTCGATGTGCGGCATCACGCGCGGCAGCTCGGCCACTGTGTCCAGCAGCTTATCGGTCATCCAGTTGGGGTGACTGGTAAGAAAGCGGATGCGCTGCAGGCCAGTTTCCTCGGCCACATCGTGCACAATGCGCAGCAGGTCGGCCAGATCGGGGCCGTCGGGAATGTCCTTGCCGTAGCGATCCACGATCTGGCCCAGCAGCGTGATCTCTTTGACCCCCTGCAGCGCCAGGCTGCGCACGTGGGCCACAATCTCGCCCACGCTGCGGCTGCGCTCGACGCCGCGCCGGAACGGGATGATGCAGAAGCTGCAGGCGTGCGAGCAGCCGTAGACTACCGGCACGTGGGCGCTGACCAGGCTGCCTTGCTCGTGCGCCGGCAGGACGAGATCGCCGTCCTGGATAGCGTCGCGCCTTTGGCGGGCCTGGGCTTCTTCAGACACAGCCTCGGCTTCGGCTGCGCGATCGCGCAGGAAGGCGACCATCGGCTCTGGCTCGGACGGCGGCATGAACACGTCCACGAACGGCAGCTTCTGGCGCAGGCGCAGCGGGTCGCGCACGCCCACCATACAGCCCATCACGCCCACAATCTTGTGCGGGTGCTGCCGCTTGACCCGTTCCAGCGCGTATAGGCGGCCCAGGCCCTTTTCTTCAGCGCTCTGGCGCACCACGCAGGTGTTCACCACCAGAATATCGGCGCTGTCGGGGTCGAGGGCAGCCCGGTGTCCCAGGCGCTCCAGCTCTGAGGCCAGCCGCTGCGAGTCCGCCGTGTTCATCTGGCAGCCTAGTGTCCAGATATGGTACTTCATCGTGTCCTGTTCGGGTCAATTTTGCGGACGTTCATGAGCGATATTGTAGCGGAGCGCTGCAGGCGCGTCAATGCGCCCTAAGGGCACCCCGGCGTTCTACGCTGGCAAGGGCTGGCAAGGCACGCTATTCTAGTGCGCGTTGTGCGAGCGAAGCCCGCGCAGAAGAGAGCGCGTCAGGAGAGCAATCGTCCATGATTAGACCCGTTGCCACTGTCAACGTCGTCCCAAACCTGCCACCAAAACTGGAGCGCCTGAAAGAGCTGGCGTTTAACCTGCGCTGGGCCTGGGATCAGGAGAGCATCGCTCTGTTCCGCCGGCTGGACAACGACTTGTGGAAAGCCACCGGGCGCAATCCGGTGTGGATGCTGGGCCTGGTGAGCCAGGATCGCCTGCAGGCGGCTTGTGACGACGCCGCCTTCATGGCGCATTACAACCGGGTGTGCGAGGCTTTTGACGCCTACATGGCCGCTAAATCGAGCTGGTACAGCGATGTCTACGGCGAGAGCGACCGGCCGCGCATCGCCTATTTCTCGATGGAGTTTGGCCTCACAGAGTGCCTGCAGAACTACTCCGGAGGCTTGGGGGTGCTCAGCGGCGACCACCTCAAAAGCGCCAGCGATCTGGGCGTGCCGCTGGTAGGGGTGGGGCTGCTCTACCAAGAAGGGTACTTCCACCAGTACCTGAACGCTGACGGCTACCAGCAGGAGTCCTACCCGATTAACGACTACGCCAACCTGCCCGTCACGCTCCAGCGCGACGCCAGCGGCGCGCCCATCAAGATCAGCGTGCCGCTGCCCGGCCGCGACCTGTACGCGGTTATCTGGCGGGTGCAGGTGGGGCGCGTGCCGCTGTTCCTGCTGGACACCAACATCACCGACAACGCGCGCAGCGACGACCGCAACCTGACCGATCGCTTGTACGGCGGCGACCGCCGCACGCGCATCCGCCAGGAGCTGCTGTTGGGCGTGGGCGGCATTCGCGCCTTGGATGCGCTGGGCCTGCGGCCCGATGTCGTGCACATCAACGAAGGGCACTCGGCCTTTCTAGCGCTGGAGCGCATCCGCCAGCTGATGGTCGAAAAAAACCTGACGTTCGCTGAGGCGCGCGAGATCGCTCGGGCTGGCATCCTGTTCACCACGCACACGCCTGTCCCCGCAGGGCTGGAGCGCTTTGGTTTCGACCTGATAGACGAACACTTCACCGAGTACTATCAGAGCATGGGCCTGACGCGCAACGAGTTTCTGGACCTAGGGCGCGAGAACATGGGCGATTACGAGTTGTTCTCGATGGCCGTGCTGGCGCTCAACCTGTCGGCGGCTGCCAACGGCGTCGCGCAGCTGCACGGCGTTGTGTCGCGCAGGATGTGGCAGTGGGTGTACCCGCGCGTTCCTGAACACGAAATTCCGATTGGCTCGGTGACGAACGGCATCCACATCGAGAGCTGGATCAGCCAGGAGATGGGATCGCTGCTGGACCGCTACCTGGGGCCGCAGTGGCGCCTGCACGAGGCTGACGCCGAGGTGTGGCGCGGCGTCGCCGAGATTCCTGACGCTGAGCTGTGGCGCACACACGAGCGCCGGCGCGAGCGCTTGGTGGCGTTTGCGCGCGCGCGGCTGCGTATGCAGCTGGAGAACCGAGGCGCGCCGCGCAGCGACATTGAAGCGGCGGCCGAGTGCCTCAACCCGGACGCGCTCACTATCGGCTTTGCCCGGCGGTTTGCCACCTACAAACGCGCCACGCTCATTTTCCGCAACCTGGAGCGCCTCAAGCGCATCATCACCAACCCAGCTGCGCCGGTGCAGTTCATCTTCGCCGGCAAAGCCCATCCCCACGACACAGCTGGCAAGGAGTTCATCCGCCAGATCATCAACTACGCCCGCGACCCCGACCTGCGCCACAGCATCGTGTTCCTGGAGAACTACGACATGAACATGGCGCGCTATCTGGTGCAGGGCGTGGACGTGTGGCTGAACACGCCGCGCCGCCCGAAAGAGGCCAGCGGCACCAGCGGCATGAAGGTGATCTACAACGCTGGCCTGAACTGCAGCATCCTCGACGGCTGGTGGGCTGAGGGGTATGACCCATCAGTGGGCTGGGCCATTGGCAGCGGCGAAGAATACCCCGAATCGGAGGCGGAGCATCAGGACTATGTTGAGAGCGAAGCGCTTTACAACATCCTGGAGCAGGATATCGTGCCGCTGTTCTACACGCGCGGGCGCGACGGCCTGCCGCGCGGCTGGATTGACAAAGTGAAGAACTCCATGCAGACGCTGGCGCCATACTTTAACACACACCGCATGGTGCAGCAGTACACCGAACGATATTACATGCCGCTGTTCAGCCGCGTGCAGGAGATGATCGCCGACGATCTGCAGGAAGGGCGGGCCTATGCCCGCTGGCACAGCAACCTGCGTCGCGCCTGGAAAGACGTGCAGGTGCGGGCCGTGAAGGTAGGCGCGGAACAGGTGAAAGTGGGCGACACGCTGGAAGTTGAGGCAAAAGTGGCGCTGGGGCAGCTCAAGCCGGAGGACGTGCGCGTGCAGCTCTACTATGGCCAGCTCAACACCCAGCGCGAGATGGGCCTGAGCAGCGAGGCCGGTGCGGTGGACATGCACCCAGTAGGCGAGGATGACGGCGTCTACCGCTTCGTCGCGCGCCTGGTGTACCATACCAGCGGCGAACGCGGCATCTCTGTGCGTGTCGTGCCGCACCATGACCTGCTGCCGTCGTCGTTCCAGCCAGGCCTGATCACTTGGGCGTAATGTGTGGCGCGGAGAGCCATGCGCGGCGGACACCAGGGACGGTTGGCGCGCCAGCTGTCCCTGTTTTTTCCAGAGCGCTCAGACTGCCTTTGCGCGCCGACTGAGACAAATGTACCTTACAAGCTTTGTTTTCGCGCATCCCGCGCCTGTGCTATACTGGCGGTTGTGACGACTCTCCCCACTAAAGCGGGGAGCTTCTCAGGCTACGCACGCCGCAACCGGCCACGTTAACGCCTGACAGCCCCGTCCGGGCTGACTTGAACGCCAATGCTAACGCAAGGATGTTCCGGGCGGCGTTCTCGTCCCGGTCTATCCGTAAGTGACAGTGAGGACAATCGTGTATCCGTTCCGCCAAAGACTTCGCCACAACCGCGCCACAATCCGAGCAGGCCTGCGACGTGTGCTGCGGGTTCACAGCGACCACTTCCGTACCGGCGCTTTCAGCCTTGTACATCAGCAACTCGCGGAACAGTCCCAGCCCGGCGTCGTGGGCGCTCAGGGACAGGCGCGGATTGTGCGTCATGAAGTCCAGCGTCAGGTTTTCGATTGCCACCAGACTGTAGGTGTCCACCAGCCAGCGGGTGAGCTTGTGCCAGAAGTCGCAGCGCTGGTTGGCGATGTGCTCGTGCAGGCGGGCCACCTGCTGCGCGGCCTTGCGGCGACGGTTGCTGCCCTTCGTTCGGCGGCTCAGGCGGCGCTGCGCCACACGCAGGGCGGCCAGCGACCCGCGCAGCCAGCGCGGGTTGTCAATCAGTGTGCCGTCGGAGAGCGTCAGCAGGCGCAGCAAGCCCACGTCAACCCCAACAGGCCGAGGGCCTCTATGAGGCGCGCCGGTGTGCGGTTCGGGCCAAAGGCCTCTATGAGGCGGCGGCGCTTCACACTCAACTTGCAGGCAGACATACCACTTGCGGCCGCTGCGCTTGAGGATGACGTGCTTGACTGCTGCGTTTGGGGGCAGCGGGCGGTGGTACTTGACCTTAATCTCGCCCACATTTTGGACGTAGAACAGCGCCCGGCCTGCCTTCGCAGACAGGCCTGTTTCATCGAAGCGCAGCTTGCAGCCGTCACCGTAGCGGTACTCCAGGCTGTTGAAGCGGTGACGGCCTTTGAAGCGCGGAAAGCCCGGCTTTTCGCCCTGCTTCAAGCGGCGAAAGAAGGCGGTGAACGCTTTGTCCAAACGGCGCAGCATCTGCTGCACGCTGGTGGCGTTCAGTTGGCCCAGTGTATCGGGGTTGGCGTTCCGCAAGTCGCGGAAGTGCGGCCACTGGTCAACGTACTTGAGGCTCTTGCCGGTTTCCTGATACGTCGTGATCCGCTGCTCCAGCGCGGCGTTGTAGAGCGTGCGCCCCTGCCACAGCAGGCAGTCAAGCTGACGTTTCTGGGCGTTGGTGGGGTACAGTCGGTACTTGTACGTGCGGATCACGGGCTGTCGTCTCCTAAACAGTTCAAATCATACCACAGATACGAAAGGAGGCAGAGCGCATTCCCCACCCCCCAATAGGCCCCCACTGGGCCGATAGGCCCCTATCGGGGGGCTGAAGCGGGGTGTCCCCTGCGCTAATTTCTATGGACGAGAACAGCCGCTGGATCGAACAGGCGCGGGCGCGCGGGCTGGACGGCCCGCTGCGGGTAGCGCTGGATGTGCTAGAGCCGCTGGGGCCGTTGGGCGCTCAGGTGCTGTGGGCGGCGCAGCCAGCCCTGGAAGCGTTTGGGCTGGGCGGGGCCGCTGCGCATCTGGCGAGCGCGCTGGAAGAGCCGCACGGCGTCGAACAGCTGCGCCGCCGGCTGGACGGCGAAGGCGAGGCTTAGGACCGCGCGCGCGGCACGGGGGGCGCTGTGGACACCACAACCCAATTCGTCGGCATTGTTCTGATACTGGTGGCGCTGGTGGCGCTGGTCGTGGCTGCTCAGGTGCAGCGGCGGCGGCAGCAGGCCTTTGCCCTGCGGCCGATTCCGGCTTACGAAGCGCTGCCGGACCTGGTCGGCGCTGCCATCGAAGCCAACCGTCCGCTGCACCTGTCGCTGGGGAGCGCTGGCCTGGGCGGGAACAGCACACTGCTGGCGCTTGCTGGAACAGAACTGCTGTACCAGGTGGCGCAGCGCAGCGCGATAAGCGCCGTGCCGCCGCTCTTTACCGTCAGCGACACAACAGCCATTCCCCTGGGGCACGATACGCTGCGCCGGGCGTATCAGGCGCGCGGCCTGCTGGAGCGCTACCGGCCGGGCGCCGTGCGCTGGTATCCTGCCGGGCCGCGTTCGCTGGCTTTCGCCGCCGGCCTGACAGCGGCCATGGGCGACGACAACGTGAGCGCAAACCTGCTGGTGGGCAGTTTCGGGCCAGAGCTGGCGCTGATCGGGGAAGCGGCGCACCGCCGCGACCAGCCGCTGATCGCCGCCAGCGACCAGCCAGAGGGCCAGGCCGTCGCCTATGCGTTTTCCGACCAGCCGCTGATCGCCGAAGAGCTGTTCGCCGGCGGCGCTTACCTGAGCACGGACGCGGCTCAAGTTGGCGCGCTGGTGGCGCAGGACGTTCTGCGCTGGCTGCTGATCGCGGCGCTGGTGGTGTCGGCCGTGCTGGCGGCGGCAGGAGGGGGGTAAGCTGTGGCGCGCATCACCCGTGTCTTGGCGGCGGTCATTGCCATCGGCTTCGGCCTGATTACCCTGGCCGGCCTGCTGGTGGGGGAGGGACTCGGTTTCCTCAGCGCATTTGTGGACGGGCTGCGCGTGCGCGACCTGGCTGGCCTGTTTCTGCAGCTTGTCGTTATCACCGCGGCGGTGACCGTGCTGATCGGGGTTGTGAACCTGCTGCTGGTGCACCTGCGCCGCGTGCGCCAGCGCGCCCGCGGCTGGGTGTACAGCACAGTGCTGTTGGCTGCCGCCGTGGCCGTGCTCGCCGCGACGGTGTTGGAGCGCGCTGGCGTTCTGACTGGCGATCCGCCGCTCACCCGCCTGCTGCTCGAGGATGTGCAGGTGTCTGTTGAATCGGCGCTGGCCGGTTTGCTGCTGTTTGCGCTGGTGTACGGCGCCGTGCGCGCCACCCGCAGTCAGCGCTTTTCTGGCTGGGCGCTGCTTTTCACGCTCGCGCTGCTGATCGCGCTGGCGGGGGCGCTGCCCCTGCCTGAGCTGGCCCCGCTGGCCGAGGCGCGAAGCTGGTTGCTCGCTGTGCCGGTGAGCGCCGGTGCGCGCGGCATCCTGTTGGGCATTGCCCTGGCCACGCTGGTTGCCGGCGTGCGCGTGCTGATCGGGCAGGATCGTTCCTATCGGGAATGAGGCCTTATGAGCGACGACAAGAACACCGACGATTTCTCCTGGCTGCGCGGCAGCGGCGACGACTCGCAGGACGACTGGCCTGAACAAGACGACACGCCGCCTGGCTGGGATCAGCCCGACGACAATCAACCAGACCTGCTGGGCGACCGCCTGGGGTTCACTGGCGATTTGGCCTGGCGCGGCGGCGAGGCCGACGCCGAGCCGCCCGCTGGCCTCGCGTCTGGCTCTGGCCTCACCGGCCAGCTTCCCTGGATGCGCCGCTATACGCCCGAAGATGACCCTAATGAAGAGAAACCAGGGGATGACGACCTCGCCTGGCTGCGCGGCACCGAGGACGATCTGCTCGCAGGGCGCGTCGAGCCGCCCGTGCCGTCTGAGTCTGAGCCGGAAGCTGGGACGCAGGTTTCGCCCCGGCCGCACGTCAGCCTGCCGAGCTGGCTGGAGGACGATGAGGACGTCGGCGCGGCTGAAGCTTTCCCGGCTGGCGCCGTGCCCGATGAACCGGAAGTGGTGTGGGAACCATCGGTGGTAGCGGAACCGCCGGACGCCGGCCTGCCGGACTGGCTGCTCGATGAGGAAGAGCCGGCTCAGGCAGTGCCCCCAACCGAGGTCCCGCTGCTGGACGACACCGGCGCGCTCTCACAGGAATGGCTCAAGACTGGGGAGCTGCTGCGTGACACTGTTGAGTCCGATATAACGTTTGACCAATGGCTGGCCCAGCAAGCTGAAGCCGAGCGCGTGCCGGATATTGAGGAGCACCTGCCAGAGTTCGGCTTAGGCGAGGCTGAACCGCTCGCTCTCGACCCGGCAGTCGTCGAAAGCGGCGACCTGCCAGACTGGTTTCTTGGTCTGGACGAACTGGACACTAGCGCTGCGCCCGACTGGTTCACCGGCGAGGCCCGCCTGCCAGCCGAGCCAGCGCCGCTCCAGCCGCCGGCTGAGTTGGAGAGCGCCGGTCTTGACGAGGGGTTCTTCGACACTGGCGATCTGCCCGAATGGTTCGCCCAGGACGCCCCAGCCGCCGCACCGGGCTGGCTGGAGGACCTGGAAGGCGCGTCCGGCGCAGACCTGCCAGAGCCTGACTTGGCTGATCTGGGTTTCATAGACGAGGCGGGAACCGCCGCGCCGGCCGCCAGCGACGATATAGACAGCCTGCTGGCCGGACTTGGCGCGGGCGAGGTGATTCTGCCGGCCGGGGCCAGCGCGGACGACGATCTTGATTTCGACGCCCTGCTGGACGAACCCGACCTGGAAGACTTTCCTGACCTGCCGCCGCCGGACGAGCCGCGGCTGCCGTCTGAAGCGCCCGACTGGCTGACTGAGATGGGCGCGACCGTGGGCGGCGTGTCCGCCGCCGCGCTGGTGCGCCAGCGCGAGGACCGGCCGCTGGCCGAGCTTCCGGATCGCCTGCGCAAGCTGCGGGCGCGCGGCGAGGCGGTGCTGGCGCAGCAGCCCGCCGCAGACCCCGGCCCGCTGGCCGAACTGCTGCCCGGCGTGGAAGAAGTGCTGCCAGCGGCCCCAACTGCCCCGGCTGCTCCCAGCCTGGCCGCTGGGCTGCTGCTCACGCCGGACCAGCGCCGCCGGGCCGATCTGCTGCGCGCGCTGGCTGGCGCTGAAGCGGCCGAACCTGAGGAAGCCCTCGCGCCTGTCGAGACCGGTTTTCTAGAGGACGAGGACGATTTGTTCGAGGCGGTGTACGAGGGCGCGCCGGCAGAGCAGGCGGTTGAAGCGCCAGCCCCTGCGGCTGCAGGCCGCCGCGCGCGCCTGAAGCCAGCCCGTCTGCTGATCGCGCTGTTGGTGGCGGCAGCGGTGATTCTGCCGTTCTTTGTGCCGCCGCTGCGCATTGGCGAGCTGCCGCCGGCCGAGTTCGCGGCGGGCAGCGGCGCGCGCGTTGTGTTCGACACGCTGAACAGCCTGCGCCCAGGCGACCTGGTGCTGGTAGGTGTCGAGTATGGGCCGACCGCCGCTGGCGAGCTGGACAGCCTGACGGGCGTGCTGCTGCGCCATATCCTGCTGCGGCGGGCGCGCCCAGTGGTGGTGGGCACCAATCCGGTTGGTGTGCTGCGCACCGACGGCATCCTGCGCGACTTGGGCTGCGCGGACTCGCCGTTTCTGGTGGAGCTGGGGCGCAGCACGCCGCTGCGGCCCAATGACGATTACTACGTTGTCCGCTACCTGCCTGCTGCGGTGGTGGGCCTGCGCGCCCTGGCGCAGAACGCAGCCGCGCTGGTGGCCACCGATCTGCGCGGTCAGCTGACTGGCCTGGCCGATGTCACACTGGCCGATTTTGCAGCGGTGGCGCTGGTGGGCGAGCGCGCCGAGGACGTGCGCGGTTGGGCGGAGCAGGTTGCGCCTCTGACTGCTGCCCCCCTGCTGGTGGCAACGGGTTTCAGCGCCGCGCCGCTGCTCGAGCCGTATGTCGGCCCGGCGTTCGCTGGCCTGCTGGTGGGTTTTCCTGACGCCGTCACGTATGCGTCGCTGCTGGCCTCGCCTGACGTGCGCCTGCCCGCACCGGAACTGGAACTAACCGAAGAGCCGGAGGTCAGCGCGCCGGAGGCCACCGAAGAACCGACTCCAGAGCCAATCTTTACTCCGACAGCCGCCCCAACCTTCACGCCAACCCCCGCGCTGCCCTCTGCGGTCATTTTCTCGACGCAGTCGGTCAACGTGCGCCAGGGGCCAGGGACAGAGTTTGCCGTGATCACCACCGCTGAGCCAGGTGCGGAGGTGCTGGTGCTGGCGCAGAGCGGCGACGGCCTGTGGTCGCAGATTCGCCTGGCGAGCGGCGTCGAAGGCTGGGTGTCATCCAGCCTGCTGCGCCTGCGGCCGGGCGAGGGCGTCCCCGCCACGCCGACGCCGGCCCCTACCGATACGCCTGCCGCCACGGCTACACCGCCGCCAGCGACTAACACGCCGCCGCCGACGGCCACTGCGCCGCCCAACGACACACCAGCGCCCACTAGCACCGTCACGCCTACAGCAACCGCGCTGGCAACGGCCACGACACCGCCTGCTACGGCGACGCCGCAGCCGCCCCAGGTGACGGCGGTGGTGGTGGCCAGCCAGGGCGTGAACGTGCGCTCCGGGCCGGGAACCGGCTTCCAGCCAATCGGGTCGCTGCCGCCGGGCGCGCAGGTTGAGGTGATCGGCCGCAGCGGAGACGCCGGCTGGATTCAGGTGCGCTTGGCCGACGGGCGCGAGGGTTGGATTTCAGCCCCGCTGCTCCAGATCAACGCCCCACAAGGCAGCTCGCGCGCGCCCGATGAGATCGTGGTGGTGATGGCCGACGCCGATATCGGCAGTTTGCTGCGCCAGGATGCGCCGCCGCCCGCGCCGGCTGTCCCTTATGCTGAGGAGCGCTGGTATGGCATGAACCTGGGCCTGCTGGTCATCGTGCTGGTCATTCTGCTGGGCGCTGTTCTCAACACAGCGCGCGGCATCTTACGAAGGAGACGCTGAGGTGGAGCAGATTGGCCTGTGGGTGGGGTTCGTCCTCACGTTGATGGTCTTCAGCTACATCCTGGGCGATAACGTCCTGTACCGGCTGGCGGTGTACCTGTTCGTCGGGCTGGCAGCCGGTTTTGTCACGGTGATTACGTGGGAGAGCGTAATCTGGCCCTGGCTGAACGGCACTGCGCTGGCCGAGGGCGCTGGTCTGCCTGGACTGGTCGTCGGGGCGCTGCCGCTGGCGCTGGGCGCGCTGCTGCTGCTCAAGGGCAGCGTGCGCCTGGGGCGCGTCGGCAATCTGGCGCTGGCTTTCGTGGTGGGCGTTGGCACGGCGGTGGCGCTGGTCGGCGCGGTCACGGGCACGCTGATTCCGCTGGCGGCCGCTACCGGCAGCGGCGTGAGCGCCAATCTGGTCAACGGCGGGCTGGTCGTGCTTGGCGTGGTTTGCACGCTGGTCTACTTTCAGTACTTAGCCCGGCGGCGGCCGGGCGGGATTGTGACGCGCGGCCCGTTCAGCCGCACGCTGGGGTTTCTGGGCCAGGGCGTGATCGTAGTGACGCTGGGCGCGCTCTACGCGGCGGCTATCCTCACCAGCTTGACGATCTTCGGCGAGCGCGTGAGCTTCATCCTAGGGCGGATCAGCGGGGGATAGCGGCATGGCAGCACAGCACTACGGCGCGATCCTGGCGGCGGATTTTGGCAACACTCACACGCGGCTGGTGCTGCTCGACCTGGTGGACGGCGCGTATCGCCTGGTGGCCCGCGCCGACGCGCGCACCACGGATAACTTCCCGTTCAACGACGTGCGGGTGGGCCTGGCCCGCGCCGCTGCCGACATCAGCCGCGCCACCGGCCGCCGCTTGACAACCGACGAGGGCGATGTGATCACGCCGGAGCAGCCCGATTACGCCGGCGTGGCCTATTTTGTCGCAACGGCCAGCACCGGCCGCCCGCTGCGCGCGCTGATCGTCGGGCTGGTGCCGGATATCAGCGTGAGCAGCGCCCTGCGCGCCACGGCCGGCGCGTATATTGAGGTGGTGGAAACGCTCAGCCTAGATGACCGGCGCAGCGAGGAAGACATGCTCAACGCGGTGATCCTCAGCCGGCCCGACCTGGTGCTGATCGCTGGCGGCACAGAGGGCGGCGCGCGCGAGCCGCTGCTGGCGCTGGTGCACGTGATCGAGCAGGCGGTGGCCCTCACTGAACGCCCACGCCGCCCGGTGGTGCTGTATGCCGGCAACAGCGCCCTCGTGCCGCAGGTGCGCGCCGCGTTCGACGGCCAGACGACGCTGTTTATCGCGTCCAATGTGCGCCCTGCGCTGGAGCAGGAAGACCTGGACAGCGTGCGGCAGCGGCTGGGCCAGGCCTTCGACCGCTACGTGGGCAACCGCGGCAGCGGCTTTGACAGCGTGGGCCGCGCCAGCGCCAGCGGCGTGCTGCCGACGGCACTGGGATATGAGACACTCGTCGAGTATTTGGGCCAGACGTCGGGCGATTCGGTTCTGCTGGTGGACGTAGGCAGCGCCGTGAGCACGCTGGCGGCCTACCGGCGCGGCGCGGCGTCCACTGTCATCCGCACCGATCTCGGCCTGGGCCACAGCGCGTACAGCCTGCTGGAGACGCTGGGGAGCGCTAGCGTGGCGCGCTGGCTGCCGTTTTCGGTTCAGCCAGGCGAGCTGGAGAACTACACGCGCAACAAGACGATTCGGCCGGCCACCGTGCCTGAAACCCTGCGCGATTTGTATCTGGAACACGCGCTGCTGCGGGCGGCACTGGCTGCCCTGCTGGAGACATCCCGGCCAGTGGCGCGGAACGGCGGCGCGCCGCCAGATTACCGCACTGTGATCGGCAGCGGCGCGGCGCTCACCCGCACCGGCAGCCCCGGCCTGAGCGCTCTGCTGCTGCTGGACGCGCTCCAGCCAGCGGGAGTAACGGCGCTGTTCGCCGATCCGCATGGGCTGGCGCCAGCGCTAGGGGCGCTGGCCCGCGTGCAGCCGGAGGCGGTGGTGCAGACGCTCGACAGCGGCGGCCTAGAGCGCCTAGGGACCTGTGTCAGCCTGACCGGCCAGCCGCGCGCTGGCCGGCCCGCCCTGCGCGTGAATGTCACTTACGAGAACGGCAGTGTGGTTGAGGAACAAGTGGCCGGCGGTCACCTGTGGCTCTGCCCGCTGGCGGAGGGGGAAAGCGCCCAGGTTGACATCCGTGTTCTGGCGCGCGGCGCAGCGGTGAACGGGCGCGGGCGGCTGCGACTGCAGCTAATAGGGGGCAGGGCAGGCCTGGTGTTCGATGCGCGCGGCCGGCCGCTGCCGCTGGCCAACACGCCGGCGGGCCGCGCCGCGCAGATGCCGCAGTGGATCGCCCAGGCAGCCGGCGCGCCGCTTCAAGAAATAGACCCGCGCTGGCTGAAACCAGAGCGCGCCGAGCGCGAAAAACCTGCCGCCGACAAGCCGCGCCCGCCGAAGAATCCGCCTTCCAACGCCCGCCGCAGGAAAGCAGCGGCGGCCAAAGCCGAAAACGACAGCAGCGACAGCGAAATGGAAGACCTGCGCAATGTACTATCCTGACCAGCGGCACATGATGGCGTGGACGACTGTTCGCCGTGAGCGCCTGCTGCCCGAAGACGCGGTCGGAACAGTGGAGGTGCGCCGGGGGCAGACCGTCAATCTGACCGACGTAATCGCGCGCGGCAGCCTGCCCGCCCGTTATGTGTATGTAGAGGCCGCCGCAGCTCTGGGCCTGCGGCGTGAAAGCGACCTAATTGACCGCATGCTGGTTGAGCTGGGCGAGACAGTAGACCCGGGCCAGCCGCTGGCCGGCCAAGCGGACGGACGCGGGCGGCGTGTGCTGGCTCCTGTTGGAGGCGTGATCGCCTACATTGGGCGCGGGCGCATTATCATCCAGACTCGACCAGAAACGGTAGAACTGCAGTCTGGCCTGGTGGGTACAGTGACCGCCGTCACACCCAACCGCGGCGCGACGATCGAGGCGTTTGGCGCGCTGGTTCAGGGCGTGTGGGGCAATGGCCGCCGCGCCATTGGCGCGCTGCGCGCAGAACCACCCGGCGGCTTGGAGGCGATCTACGACGACTCGATCCAGCGCGAGTACAGCCGGGCAGTGGTTGTCACCCGACATCCGCTGACCGCGGCTTCGCTGAACGTGGTAGCCGTGCAGCAGGTAGGCGGCGTGATTGCCCCCAGCCTGGACGCGGCGCTGCTGCCGCAGGCGCTTGCCATGAGCGCTGCCGTCATGCTGACTGAAGGGTTCGGTAATATGCGCATGGGGCCGCAGGCTGCCAGCCTGCTGGAGGGTTTCGCGGGACGACCGGCCGTGCTAGACGCTCACCAGCCCGGCCGCTGGGACACGGTGCGCGCGCCTGAGGTGATCATTAACCTTCCGCCTAAGAGCGGCGGCCGCCCGCCTGCGCCCGATGTTGACCGCGCCCTCAGCCCTGGCATGACAGTGCGCCTGACGCGCGAACCGCACGCCGGCTGGCACGGCGAAATCGTGGAGCTGCCGCCCGCGCCGCAGCCCCTGGCCAACGGTCTGCGCGTGCCCTGCGCGCGCGTCTCGCTCGCTTCCGGCGAAACAGTGGTTGTGCCCCTGGCGAACCTGGAGTTCATGGGCCGCTAGACCGCCTGCTGTTCCTGTGTCACAGGCCCTGGGCGCTGGCAGCGCGCCGTTTTCTGGCAGTTCCGTTCATTTACACCTCATGCCGGTCTGGTATAATCTGCGCTCGGTTGACGTTAGCCCGTTCCCGCGGGCAGGATTTCGAGGCTGTATGTTTAAGAACATCGTCAAGGCTGTGGTTGGTGACCCGGTAGAGCGCGCGCTCAACCAGTATCGGGCCACTGTTGAACAGATCAACGCCCTCGAACCCGCAATGAAGGCCCTCACCAACGCGCAGATGCGCGCCAAGACCGATGAATTCAAGCAGCGCATCGCCGATGGGGCGAAACTCGACGACCTGCTGCCGGAGGCGTTCGCGCTGGTGCGCGAGGCAGCGGTGCGCACTATCGGCCTGCGCCATTACGACGTGCAGTTGATAGGCGGCATGGTACTGCACCAGGGCCGCATCGCGGAGATGAAAACGGGCGAGGGCAAGACGCTGGTCGCCACGCTGCCGCTGTACCTTAACGGCCTGCTGGGGCGCGGCGCGCACCTGGTCACCCCCAACGACTACCTGAGCAAGGTCGGCTTGCAGACGATGGGGCCGATCTACCACCTGTTGGGGCTGACCAGCGCGGTCATTCAGAATAACGCCGGCAACCCGGACACCGGTTCATACATCTTCGACCCCAATTACAACAGCGACGACGACCGCTACCAGCACCTGCGGCCCATCACGCGGCGCGAGGCGTACCAGGCCGACATCCTCTACGGCACGAACAACGAGTTCGGCTTCGATTACCTGCGCGACAACATGGTGCTGGACATCAGCGAGGTGGTGCAGCGCGAGCTGTTTTACGCCATCGTGGACGAGGTGGACAACATCCTCATTGACGAGGCGCGCACGCCGCTGATCATCTCTGGCCCGTCCGACCCGCCCGCCGAGCACTACCGCACCTTCGCGCAGATCGTCCGCCGCCTGAAGCCGAGCAGCCCGGAAAGCGTGGAAAACGACGAGCCGGACGGCGACTACGTCGTAGATATCAAAGATCGCGTGGCCTATCTCACTGAGGCTGGCGTGGAGAAAGTCGAGCGGATACTGGGCGTCGAGACGCTGTACGACCCCGCCCGCCCCGAAGTGGCCGAGATGATCCCGTATCTCGACAACTGCCTGCGGGCGCACGCGCTGTATCAGATTGACAAGGACTACGTCGTTCAGGACGGCCAGGTGATCATCGTGGACGAGTTCACTGGCCGCCTGATGTACGGGCGGCGCTTCTCCGAAGGCCTGCACCAGGCGATCGAGGCCAAGGAAGGCGTCGAAATCCGCCGCGAAAACCTGACGATGGCCACGATTACCTTCCAGAATTTCTTCCGCATGTACAAGAAGCTGGCTGGCATGACCGGCACGGCCATGACCGAGGCGGAGGAATTTGAGAAAATCTACGGCCTGGAGGTGGTGGCCATCCCCACCAACCTGCCGGTGATACGCGTGGACCACGACGACCTGATCTACGCCACTGAAGAGGCCAAATTCAACGCGGTGGTGCAGGAGATCAAGGCGCGGCAGGAGCGCGGCCAGCCAGTGCTGGTAGGCACGGTTGCCATCGAGACTTCGGAGCGCCTGAGCAAGCTGCTCAAGCGCGCCGGTGTGGAGCATCAGGTGCTAAACGCCAAGCAGCACGAACGCGAGGCGATGATCATCGCGCAGGCGGGCCGCCCTGGCGCGGTGACGATTGCTACCAATATGGCTGGCCGCGGCGTGGACATTCTGCTGGGCGGCAATCCGGAGGGCCTGGCACGCGAACGCCTGCGCCGCCAGGGGGTCGAGATCACGCAGGTGACGCCGGAGCAGTGGGCCGAGACGCTGGCCGAGGTGCAGCGTGAGGTTGCCCAGGATCGCCAGCGCGTGATCGAGGCGGGCGGGCTGTTCGTGCTGGGCACGGAGCGCCACGAGGCGCGGCGCATTGACAACCAGCTGCGCGGGCGTTCCGGCCGCCAGGGCGACCCAGGCGAATCGCGCTTTTACCTGAGCCTAGAGGACGACCTGATGCGGCGCTTCGGCGGCGACCGCGTCAAGGGCTTCATGAACTGGGCCAACATCCCGCCGGACGAGCCAATCCAGCACGGCATCATCAGCCGCTCAATTGCGCAGGCGCAGGTGCGCGTGGAAGGCCACAACTTCGACATCCGCAAGCGCGTGCTCGAATACGACGACGTGGTGAACAAGCAGCGCGAAGTGGTCTACAAGCAGCGCCGCGAGGTGCTGACCAGCGACAGCCTGCGCGAACAGTACCTGAAGATCATCGAAGAAGCGGTGGTAGACAAGCTCGACGAACTGATCCCGGATGAAGACCCCGACACCTGGGATCTGGACACGGTTTACCGCCAGTTGTTCACCGTGTTCCCGGTTCCGCCCAGCATCACGCCGGAGACGATGGCGGGCAAGACGTTTGAGCAGCTCGAGGAGATGCTGATCGCTGCCGTGCGCGAGGCCTACGAGCGCAAAACGGCCGAACTGGGGCCGGAAATCATGCCGCGCGCCGAGCGGCTTGTCATGCTCAACGCAATTGACCAGTACTGGCGGCGGCACCTGACTGACCTCGATGTGCTGCGCGAAGGCATCGGCCTGATGGCGATTGCCCAGCGCGATCCGCTGGTGGAGTACAAGCGCACCGCCTTCGAGATGTGGCAGGGCCTGCAGGAAGAGATCCGGCGGCAGGCGGCGCGCGACATTTTTCGCGTACAGGTGAACGTCGCCCCAGCGCAGCCTCGGCGTATGCAGGCCTATCGCCCACAGATGACGGCCAGCGCCGGCAGCGCGGCGGTCTCCTCCAAACCTGAACCGGTCCGCAAGACGGCCAAAGAGCGGCTAGGGCGCAACGACCCGTGCTGGTGTGGCAGCGGCAAGAAGTACAAGCACTGCCACATGCGCCAGGATCGCCAGCAGGTCAGTTAGCCGGTGTTACGCCGTGCGGGGCGCGGCCCACGCGCGCTTTGAAGCAGGAACGACACACGCATGACGCACATGGACACAGCCTCAAAGATCATGGACGACATGGACCCGGCGCTGCTGGAGTTTATCCAGTCGCGGGTGAACTCGTTTATTAAATGGGACCTGGTGCGTTTCTTTCACGACAACCCGCACGCCACCGACACCGCCGAGAACATCGCGCGCTATATCGGCCGCGACGCGCGCACGATTGACGCCGAACTGAAAGCGCTGGTGCGCGCCGGCGTGCTCCAGCAGAATCGGGTGTCGGGCGTGTACGTGTACGCGCTCACCAACGACCGCCAGGTGCGCGATCTGGTGGGTCGCTTTGTGACGGCTTGCAGCGACCGGCAGTTCCGCGTAAAAGCGATTTACCACGTGATCCGCGCCATGCGCTGAATGGACAGCCGGCTGTGAGCGCCGTCACGCCGAATCAGGTCCTTACGCTTTACGCGTGGTTTCCGCTGGCCGCGCTGCTGATGTTCATGCTGCTGATCGCGCGTTTTTACCAGCGGTTCTCTGGCGAGCGCACCTACTACCGTCTGTACACTGTGCCGCTGCTGCTCTACGGCCTGGCGGCGGTGCGCTATGCCAGCCTCAACCAGGTAACCGGCGATACTGCCGCTGACCTGCTGCTGGGCGCTGGCGGAGCTGTGCTGCTGGCGCTCAGCCTGCTGCTGGGCTGGACAATGCTGGCGCGGCGGGGCAGACTGCGTTGATCAGCCTGTTCGCGCTGTTGGGCCCGTTGGGCGTGCTAACTATGCTGGTTGTGCTGACGCTCATCAGCCGCCGCATGGGCCGCATGACGCGGGCAGCGCCGCACTATATCGGCTTCATGGTCGCGGCGGTGCTGGTGGCGGCTGGCCTGGCTGCCCGCGCGCTGGACGCAGTCCGCGGCGCTGACCCCGCCGCCGTTCACGGCGACTCCGGAGCGCTGCTGCTGTACACTGCCCTGCCGGCGTTGGGCCTTACGCTGGCGTTGGTGGCAGCCTGGCGTTACTGGAGCTGGCTGTTGGCGGAGCGCGGCTAGCGCGGGCGTGCGCGCCGCCCGCGTCTTGCGCCAGCGCCTCGATTGGTGTAGTCCGCTGGTAACTTGTGTTCTGCAACCTGACGAGTTTCTCATGATTGAAATTGGTGGCATCCGCCTGCATCTGATCTGCGAGAGCAGCTATCACATAGACCCCGGCGGCGTGTTTGGGTTAGTGCCGCGCGCGCTGTGGTCGCGCTACGCCACGCCCGACGCCGACCATCTGATCCCGATGGTCTCGACGGTGCTGCTGGTGCAGACTGGGGGCTTGAATGTGCTGGTGGACACCGGCCAGGGCGACAAGCTGCCGGAGAAGATGGTGTCGTATCTGAAGCTGGAACGGCCAGGCGGCGGCATCCGCGGGGCGCTGGCGCGCTTAGGCCTGACGCCCGCTGACATCCACCTGGTGATTGACACCCACCTGCACGGCGATCACTGCGGCGGCAACACGGCTTTCGACGGCGCGGGCGGCGTCGTGCCGGCGTATCCTAACGCCGAATACGTGACGCAGCGCCGCGAATACGAGGACGCGCTGCGCCCCAACGAGCGCACGCGCGCTACCTACATCGCCGCCAATTTTCAGCCGTTGGTCGAGAGCGGGCAGATGCGCCTGCTGGACGGCGACACCGACCTAGCGCCGGGGGTGCGCGGCGTGGTCACGCCGGGGCACACGCCCGGCCACATGAGCGTGGTGATCGAGAGCGAGGGGCAGTGCGCGCTGTTTGTGTGCGACATGGCGTCCTACGCCGTCCACTTCGAGCGCCTGGGCTGGATGACGGCCTACGACGTGGAGCCGCTGATCACGCTGGAGACCAAGCGCATCTGGCAGCGCTGGGCGCTGGCGCACGACGCGCTGCTGGTGTTCGTCCACGATCCGCACCGCCGCGCTGGGCGGCTGGCGCTGGACGAAAACGGCCAGCCGGCGCTGCGCCCATTGGACGAGCCTTACGTCTAAGCCGCCGCTGTTTTACTTCAGGCGGCTCTGCCACTCTGCAATCGCCAGCGTTAGAAACTGGCGCACCTCGTCGTCCTCAACAGCGTCCACAGCGTCGTAGAACACGCCGTCGGCTTCGATCACGACGCTGCCATCTGGCGACGGGTGGATGTGCACGCTGCGACCAGCCAGCTCTGGCGTCAACTGAAGGCGGTGCTGCACATAAGCTTCGATCGCGCCGGCAATGTCGAGTTCGGGCACAGGCGGCGGCGCTTCGCGCTTCTGGCGGCGGAACAGCCCGCCTTTGGGCGGCGGCGTGGGCGCATCATCTAGGCGAAAGCGCGGTAGATCGCCGGGCAGCTCGCCGTCGCTGATCGGTGGCGGCGTGAACGCGCGCTTGGGCGGGCGCGCAGCCAGCAGGTCGCTCAGCGAGGGCGTTTCGGTCTCGGCGGCTTCGTCGGGCGGTTGAGCGGCGTCCCGCGCGGCTGCGGAGGCCGCTTCGGGCGGGGGCGCGCTAGCAGTGGGCGGCGCTGCGCCGCGCACCAGCGGCGACAGCTCGCGCATGATCTTTAGGAAATCGGCGCGGAAAGCGTCGTCCTGGGCGAGCGTGCGGTACGCCCGGTCGCCCAGCTGCACCACCAGCCCCCCGCCGGTGATGTCGCGCAGCACGCGCAGCACCTCAACCGCCTGGACAACGCCCCCATCGCTCAGCGTCAGCGGCTGCACACCGGCCTGCGCCGGGCGCAGTGGCGCGGCTGCTGGGGCTGGCTCAGGCGGGAGCGGGCTGGCCAGCGTGGTGATGTCCGCCAGCATATCCAGGTCGGGCAGGTCGGAGTCCGTTCCTGGCGCTGCGCTGCGCTTGCGCTTGAGCAGCAGAGGGGAGGCCGCAGGCGCTGCGTTCCGGCTGCGCTGGCCGCGGGCGCGTACGATAAGCGTCAGCACGATCACCAGCAGCAGGGCTGAGGCGCAGAACGGCACGAAGATAACTGATGGTATCTGGCTCAGGAAATCGGAAAATGTGCTGCCCATGCGCCTTCTTCTCCTCGCTGCGCTCAGCCGGCTGTCGCGGGCTGGCAGGCCGGGCAAAAGTGCGTGCCGCGCTGCGCAACCCGTATCTTGTGGATGGGCTGGCCGCACCGGATGCACGGCTCACCCGCCCGCCCATAGACGAAAAAGTGATGGTGCGCCTCGCCCGGCGCGCCGTCGGGCTTGCGATACCAGTTGACGCTGGCGCCTTCGCTGTCAATGCCGGCGCGCAGCGCGCCCTGCAGGGCGCTGTGCAGCCGTTCGATTTCAGCCGCGGTCAGGCTGTCAGCCGCGCGCAGCGGATGAATCCCAGCCCGGAACAGCGCTTCATCAGCGTAGATGTTGCCCACCCCAGCGATGACCGACTGCTCCAGCAGCAGCGCCTTGATCGCCCGGCCCCGGCCGGCCAGCCGCGCCTGCAGGGCGGCGGCGGTAAAGTCGTCAGCCAGCGGTTCCGGCCCCAGCCTGGGTGCGATGCGCGCCAGCGAGTCGGTCAGGTAGACCTTGCCGAATTTGCGCGCATCGGAGAAGCGGAGCTGGCAGCCGTTGTCGAGATCGAGGCGGAAGTGCAGCCAGCGGTCAGCGTCGTGGACGGCGTCGCTGGGCGCGACGTACAGTCGGCCGGTCATCTTGAGGTGGATGACCAGCAGGTCGCAGTCGAGCGCGCAGACGATGTACTTGGCGCGGCGCTCAACCGCGCGGAACGTCTGGCCGGCGATGCGGGCGGCGAAGTGAGTCGGGTCTGGGCTGTGGATTGTCCCTGGCCAGTCGTGCCACATCGCGCGCACAGTGCGCCCCAGCAGCGGCGCGCGCAGGCCGCGCACAACGGTTTCGACTTCTGGCAGTTCAGGCATGGCTGTAGTCTACGGTTGTCGGTTGTCCGTCTACAGTCTAATGCCAAATGCGCCGCCGCGCACGTATAGGTTTAACAATCGCTGTAGAGAAACAGTACTGTTGGGCGGCGATTGCGGCGGCGGCGCGGTGGTATAATGCCCGGTGTTCAACCCGCCGACTGAACTGCGCCTGCCATGACATCGAACGATTTCGTGCACCTTCACGTTCACACCGAGTTCTCGCTGCTGGACGGCCTCAGCCGCATTGACAGCTTGGTGAAGCGCGCCCAGCAACTGGGCATGAATGCGCTGGCGATCACCGACCACGGCACGATGTTCGGCGTGATAGATTTCTTCCGCGCCTGCCAGGACGCGGGCATTAAGCCGATTATCGGCGTCGAGGCCTATCTAGCGCGGCGCGGCATGGCCGACCGCGACCCGCGCGAGGACCGCAAGCCGTATCACCTGCTGCTGCTGGCGCGCAACCAGACCGGCTACCAGAACCTGCTCAAGATCGCCTCGGCCGCGCAGCTTGAGGGCTATTACTACAACCCGCGCATTGACCGCGATTTTCTGGCGGCGCACGCCGACGGGCTGATCGCCACCAGCGGCTGCCTGGCGGCGCAGATCCCCAGCGCGGTGATGGCAGGGCGCGACGAGGAGGCGCGCGAGCTGATCGGCTGGTATCAGGAAGTCTTCGGCAAAGATCATTTCTTCCTAGAGCTGCAGCATCACAACATCGCCGACCTGCAGGCGGTTAACGCCTGGCTGATAGAGAACCGGGCCTATGCCAACGTGCCGCTGGTGGCGACCAACGATGTGCACTACGTGATGGCCGAGGACTACGACCCGCACGACACGCTGCTGTGCATCCAGACCGGCGCGCTCAAGAGCGACGTCAACCGCCTGCGCATGTCCGATGCCAGCTATCACCTTAAGTCGCAGGCGGAGATGTGGCGCGATTTCGGCAGCGTGCTGGACGGCGCACCCCTGAAGAACACGTGCCTGATTGCCGAGATGTGCGAGGTTGACCTGAGCACGAAGGGCTATCACCTGCCGGTTTTTCCCGTGCCGGCCGGCTTCACCGCCGCATCGTACCTGCGCTACTTGTGCGAGAAAGGCCTGGTGTGGCGCTTTGGCGCGGATGCGCCCCGCGATCCCGCGCTCACTGGCCGCCTCAACCGTGAGCTGGACATTATCCACAGCATGGGCTTCGATACGTACTTCCTGATCGTGTGGGACCTGTGCGAGTACGCTCGCCACGCCGATATCTGGTGGAACGTGCGCGGCTCTGGCGCGGGCAGCCTGGCTGCCTACTGCCTGGGCATCACCAACATTGACCCGATCCAGAACAACCTGCTGTTCGAGCGCTTCCTCAACCCTGGCCGTGTGAGCATGCCCGACATTGACCTGGATTACCCTGACGACCGGCGTGCCGAGATGATTGACTACACGGCGCGCAAATACGGCGAGGACAAGGTGGCGGCCATTATCACGTTTGGGACGCTGGGCGCGAAGGCCGCCGTGCGCGACGTGGGCCGCGTGCTCAACGTGCCGCTGGCCGATGTCAACCAGGCGGCGGCTCTTATTCCTACCGAGCCGAAGCCCAAGCCGCTGATGACCTACGTAGAAGAAAACCAGGACCTGAAACGCCTCTACCACGAAAAGCCCCAGATCAAGCAGGTCATTGACACCGCCAGAGCGCTGCAAGGCGTGAGCCGGCACGCTTCGACCCACGCCGCCGGCGTCATCGTTGCTGACCGCCCGCTGGTTGAGTACATCCCGCTGCACCGCCCGACGCGCGGCGAGGACGAGACCGGCTCGATCAAAGCGGTGACGCAGTTCCCGATGGAGACCTGCGAGTCAATCGGCCTGCTCAAGATCGACTTCCTGGGCCTGTCCACGCTGACTATTCTGCGCAAGGCGTGCGATCTGATCGCCAAACACCGCGGCATCCGGTACACGATGGACAACATCCCCTACCGGCACGAACAGGTGGCGGATGACCCTGAAAAACGAGCCATGCTCGACGCGGCGTTTGCCATGTTGGGGCGCGGCGAGACGGTGGGCGTGTTCCAGATGGAAAGCGGCGGCATGCAGCAGATGCTGCGCGGCATGCGCCCGCAGCGCTTCGAGAACATCGTCGCGGGCATTTCGCTGTACCGGCCCGGCCCGATGGACTACATTCCGACCTACAACGCCCGCTTGCACGGCGACGAACCGCCGCACTATCACCACGAGAAACTGGAGCCGATTCTGGCCGAGACCTACGGCATCATCGTCTACCAGGAGCAGATCATGCAGATTGCCGGGCAGCTTTTCGGCTATGAGCTGGGCGAAGCCGATCTGATGCGCCGCGCGGTCTCTAAGAAAAAAGAGAAGGACCTGCTCACGCACAAGGCGATCTTCATGGAGCGCGGCCCGCAAAACGGCATTGACGCGGCAACAGCGGAGCGCATCTTCGACGACATAGCGCTGTTTGCCAACTACGGGTTTAACAAAAGCCATGCCGCGGACTACGCCGTCATCACGGTGCAGACGGCCTTCCTCAAGGCGCACTACCCTGAGGAGTACATGACCGCGCTGCTCACCGTGCAGCGCGACGACACGGCCAAAATCGCCGTGTTCCTGGAGGAATGCCGCCGCCTGGAGATTCCCATCCTGCCGCCAGACGTGAACCGCAGCCAGCTTGATTTCGACATCCAGCCGGTTAACGGCGGGCGGCGCGGCATCCGCTTTGGGCTGGCGGCGGTCAAGAACGCTGGCGTAGGGCCGCTGCAGGCCGTTTTGGCGGCCCGCGACGCCGGCGGGCCGTTCGCCAGCTTAGAGGACTTCTGCCGCCGGGTGGACTTGCGCCTGGTGGGCAAGCGCGCGCTGGAAAGCCTGGTGCGCGTAGGCGCGTTCGACAGCTTCGGCAAGCGGGCGGCGCTGCTGGCCGCGCTGGACCGGCTGCTCAACTACAGCGCCAGCTACCACAAGGACCGCGAGGTGGGCCAGATGAACATGTTCGGCGCGGGGACGGCGCTCGTTGAGGATGGGCTGCATATCCCTGACGCGCCGGACATCACGCGGCGCGAGCTGCTCAACTGGGAGAAGGAGCTGCTGGGCCTTTACGTGACCGGCCGCCCTGCCGACCGCTACCGCGACGCGCTGCGCGTCGCTAACACCGCCGACATCCGCCAGCTTAAAGAGTCTGAGTTGATGAATGACCGGCCTGTGGTGGTAGCTGGCGAGATCGTGAGTGTGCGCCGCCTTTACACGCGCAGCAACGAAGCGATGGGCGTGATCCACCTGGAGGACTGGCACGAGACGGCGGGCACGGTGGACGTCGTGCTGTTTCCGCGCACGTGGGCCAAGTGCCAGGACCTGGTGGTAGAGGGCGAGATCGTCAAAGTGACTGGCAAGTGGGATACCTCGCGCGGCGAGCCTCAGATCATTGCGGACAGCCTGACGCAGAAGTTCGACGCAGTTGCGCCGGTGGACTACAGCCCGCCGCCGTTCGACCCGTCGCCCTGGCTGGAGCCAGCGCAGGCGCTGTGGGCCGAGGACGACGAAACCCTGCCGCCCCTGCCTGACGATTACTTCGACGAGGAGACAGGCGAGGCCGCGCTGCCTCAGCCTGAGCCTGAACCGGCCCCGCAGGCGCACGTCGCGCCGGCCACTCAGGGCGCGGCGGCTGTGCCTGTTCCAGCAGTTGAGCCGCAGCTCGTGCCGCTGGCGGCAGACGCGCCGCCCACGGGCAACCCAGCCCGCGCGCGCCACTGGGTCTATGTCTACCTGCGCCGCAGCGGCGACGACGACATAGACCGGCGCCGGCTGCGCCGGCTGCACAACATTTTCACCAGCTTTGCCGGAGACGACCGCTTCAGCATTGTTGTCGAGGCGCAGGGGGGGTGGGCGAAGTTGGAATTCCCAAACCATACGACCGAGCACTGCGACGAGCTGTTCAAAGAGCTGCTCACTGTCGTGCGCGACCCGCAGGATATCTATGTGTTCGACCGGCCCGATTAACCGGAGCGGAGCAGGGCAGCGCTGGGTCAGCCGCTGGGCGGGTGGTGAACATGGCGGCGCCGCCGGTTGGCAACGCGCGGCGGGCCGTCGAAGGGGCGCACATAGAGATCACCCAGCGTTTGCTGCCACCACGTCTGGTATACGTCGTTGCTGATGTCGAAGATGAAGCTGTAAGCCCTGCCGGTTGCCTCGGAGACGGCGACCAGCTCGTTCAGCCCTTGATAGGCGCGGTTAATCTGCGCCACGACGCGCAGCGGCGCGCCGGTCTCTGGACAGCGCTGTGCTGCCACGTATTCGTACTGACAGACAATGTCCTCGGCCATGATGTAACCGTCGGTTGTCAGCGCGAACAGGTCAGCGGTGCGGTTGGGGTTGCGGCCAGCTTCCACGGTGGGCCTCCCACAGCGTCGTCACTCATCCGGCGGGGCGCTGATCTCGGCGACGCGGGCGCGCAGCAGTGTCATAAGCGCGGCGGTGGGCACGCGCACCTGTGTGCCGCGCTGCCCGGCGCTGATGAGAATGTGTTCTAGTTCGGTGGCCGGTTGATCAAGGTAAACAGCCCAGCCCTTGTGGGTGAGCGCCAGGGGGCTGATGCCGCCGGCTCTCAGCCCGGTCAGGCGTTCGGCGTCTTTGTGGGCGGCCATGCTCACCTTCTTGACGCCCATCGCTGCCGCCAGCTTTTTCAGGTCCAGGCTGCGATCTGAGGCGACAAGCGCCAGCGCCGGTTTGCCGCCAGCCGGCTCCACAACCAGCGTCTTGTAGACGATGTGCGGCGGCACGCCCAGCATCTCTGCCACTTCTTCGGCGCTGTGGAAGGTGTCCGCGTCGCCGTAGGTGATGGCCTCATATGGGATGTTGTGCTGTTCGAGCAGGCGCATCGTGTTCAGCTTGGCGGCCATTGTGCGCGTCCTCTGTCGTCAGCCAACCTCACCCCCATCGCGCTGGGCGCAGCTCCTCCTTTCCATGGTGGAGAAGGGTTTAGGGGGTGAGGTGTATTCTACAAACGGCGCTGGAAGTAATCGAGCACGGTGCGCGCCATGCGCGTTTTCTGCGCAATGTCGGTAGAGCCGTGTCCTTCCTCGTCCAGCTCGACATATTCGAAATCGCGGCCTTCCACCTTGCCCAGCTCCAGCAGGCGGTCGCGGAAGATGCGCGCCTGCTCAATCGGACAGCGCGGGTCGGTGACGCCGTGCACGATCAGCAGGTGGGCCGTCATCTGATGGGCGAAGTTGATGGCGCTGCGGTCAGCCCACAGGTCGGCGTTGGTCTCAGGATCGCCCATCTGCTGGCGGAGGTAGTACTTGAAGTGTTCCATGCTGGAGTCGTAAAGCTTTTTTAGGTCGGTGATGCCCACCCAGGCCATGGCCGCTTTCCACAGGTGCGGCTTCTTGGTGACGGCCATAAACGTCATGTAGCCGCCGTAGCTGCCGCCCCACACGCCGATGCGCTCCGGGTCCACTTCGGGCAGGCTCTTGAGATAGAGCGCCGCGCCCTCGATGTCGTCCAGGTCTTTGCCGCCCCAGTCCATCAGCGCCATGTCGCGGAACGCGACGCCGTAGCCTGTGCTGCCGCGCGGGTTGGGCTGGATGACGATGTAGCCGTTGTCGGCCAAGAACTGGGCGTAGGGGTCGAAGCCGCGGAAGAACTGCGCGGTGGGGCCGCCGTGAATCTCGACCATCGCCGGGTACTTGCGGCCCGGCTCCAGGTGGCGCGGGCGGTAGAGGTTGGCGTAGATCGTCAGGCCGTCGGCGGATTGGTACGACACGTACTCCAGCGGCGTGAACCAGGCCGGGTCAATGCTGCCGTAGACAGCCGGCAGCAGCGTGCCGCTGGCGCCGTCGCCCAGGCGGTACTCGCGCAGTTCGGGGCGGGAAACGTCGGTCACGATGTTGACCATCAAGCGGTCGTTGTCCAGCCAATCGGCGTTGTAGCTCATGCCGGGCGGCAGCTCGACCGGCTCCTGCTGGCCAGTCTCCACATTGTAGACCACTGTGTTGATGGCGGCGTGCTCGTTGTGCGCCGCCAGCAGGCGGGCGCTGTCCGGCGAGAACTTGCCGGGGTAAAAGGTTTTGTCTTCAGGCGACAGCCAGCGCAGCGCGCCGCTGGCCGTGTCGTAGACGCCGACGCGCTCGCCGCCGAAGAAATCTGTTGCCACGCTGATGTAGCGCCCGTCGCTGCTCCAGTCCTCGAAGTAGTCCTTTGAGCCGTCCTTCAGGCTGATGATACGGCGCTTGTCGCTGCCGTCGGCGTTCATTAGGTAGACATCTATGTTCTTGAGGTCGCTGCTCTCGCTGGTGGCGTAGACGATCTGCCGCCCGTCCGGACTCCATTTGGCGCCAACCACCGGGTTGGCGTAGTCGGTAAGGCGGGTGTATTGGCGCGTTTCGAGATCGAAGGCGTACAGGTTGAGCTGGCCGACGAGGTCGGTGAGGACCAGCAGCGTGCGGTTGTCCGGCCCCACTTCAAGCGGGTACTCCTGCGCGTCGGGGTTATCGGTGAGCTGCTCGGCCTGGCCGGTCTCGACGTCAATCAGCCACAGGTTATGCTGCTCGTCGCCGCCCTTGTCCTTGGCAAAGACGATCTTACGGTCGTCGCGGGTCCAGCAGAAACCAGTGCGCAGCGCGCGCGGCACTTCGCCGTGGCTGACCTGGCGCGGCTCAGCGCCGGACTGGGCGTCCATGACGTACAGTTCCATCGCGCCGGTCTTATCCCAGTAAAAGGCGATCTTCCGGCGGTCATATGAGACAGCGGGGAAGTAGAAGCTCGGCAGGCTGACCAGTTCTTCCAGCGGGATACGGCTGCCGGCGCTGGCGGCGTTAGACATGCGGTTTCTCCTTTGTGCGGTTGGCACCACTTGTTAATACTCGCATTTTACTCTGGCCGTTCAACGGTACTGGCGGCGGGCCAGCCGCCCCATGATGCCCGGCGCGATCACATTGGCCCACACCACCAGCCGGTCGAACGGCCGCACGACGACTGTCCCGCCGGGCCGCTCCACCGCGCGCACGATCGCCGCGGCCACGCGCTCGGCAGGCATGGTGGGGACGCCCTGGCCAGTGCGCCGTCCGTTGCCCAACCGCCGCTCGTTGAACTCGGTGGCGGTGCGCCCGGCCAAAATGTCGGTTACATGGATGCCGTCGGCGGCCAGCTCCAGCCGCAGCGAGCGCGCCAGACTGCTGACGAACGCCTTGCTGGCGGCGTAGGCGGCGGCGTAGGGCGACACCAGGTTAAACGCCACCGACGACACGATCACGATATGGCCGCCGCCGGTCTGCCGCATGGCCGGCACAGCGGCACGAACGCTGTGCAGCACGCCGTCAATGTTCGTGCGCAGCACGGTTTCCAGGTCGCGCCAGTCGGCATCAGCGACAGCGCCGCGCTGGCCGACGCCGGCGTTGGCGACGAGAATGTCCAGCCGACCGTAATGGGCCATGACCTGCGCCACAGCGTCGTACAGCGCGCTGGCGTCGGTCACGTCGCCAGCCACGGGCAGGAACGCGCCGCGCGGCGCGGGCAGGGCGGCGATCTCGCCCGCCAAGGCATCCAGCCGGTCGGCGCGGCGAGCCAGCCCGCACACATTCACGCCGCGCGCCGCGAAGGCCAGCGCTGCCGCCCGGCCAATGCCGCTCGATGCGCCTGTGACGAGCGCGGCGCGGGCCTCAGCGCTCATTCTTGAGGGCAGGCGGGGCCGGGGGCGCAGCGGCTGTCGGCTGGCGGGCGTTCGTCTCGGGCGGGGCGGCGGGGCGCTGTTCGCGCTGCGGGCGCTTGAACACGCAGAAGTAGGCGCGGCTCCAGCGCGGCGCGCCGCTGGCGGGAAACAGGATATCGCCCTTGCTGCCCACGCGCGCCACTGGCTCCATGTGAACCAGCTCCCAGCCTTCCTGGCCGTACTTGTCGAGCGCCAGCATCAGGCTTTCGGGGGCGAAGCGGGGAATGCGGCGGCGGCCCGGGAAGCGCGCCTTGAGGAACGAGCGCGCCTCGCGCTTGGCGGCGTTCGCCTCGACAACGGTAGTGAGGTATTCCCAGCGGATAGACATGGTGTACGGGCCTTCATACATGTGAAGAAACTAGCGTGTAAACATGATCGGTGCGGTTTCCAGTTCTACTGGCAGTGATCCTGGGGCCAGGTTATAGAACATGCACTCGATGCCAATCACCTGTCCGGCCTCATTCTTGATGAGGTGAAAATCACCGGGGGTTTCGTCCTCTATTGGTGTCAGATAGGCCATTGTCTGCGGCTTATCGAACCAGATAATCAGCGAGTTATCGCTGGGGTCGAAGTGAATGCTTATCTTTTCCATACCGTTTGCCCTTTTTTCATCTTGTCGGCTGGATAAGCGGTAATCAGAAACCCATCCTCGCCAGATGAGCGGGTGACTGCACATACCAGTCGTTTATCGGCGGCTGCATAAAACAAATATACTTCGCTGTCGGTTTGGCTCAACCGCACCTCATCCGGGTCGGAAAGCGTGTGTTTTACATCTTCAACACGGCCAGCCATTATTGGATGGCTGTTTATGATCTTGCCATTCCAGTATGCCTCATGGCAGCGAACCCGAAACCCCAGTGGGGTTAGCACATCGAAGAGAACTGAAGGGTCGCTCATCTGGGATCATCGTTTCCTGATGAGACGCTACAGGGCCATCATACAAACGCCGGTTCCTCGTAAACGCCGAACACCTCGCGCATGACGTCAGTGATTTCGCCCAGCGTGGCATAGGCTTTAGCCGCGTTGATCAGGTAGGGCATGACGTTGTCGCGGCCCTGGCAGGCGCGGCGCAGCGCATCCAGCGCCTGGCTCACGCGCTCGGCATCGCGTTCAGCGCGCAGCCGTTCCAGGCGTGCCACCTGCCGGTCATAGCCGTGGGGGTCCATCTGCAAGATGGGTATGCGCACCGGCTCATCGCTGGTGTAGCCGTTGACGCCCACGATAATCCGCTGGTGGGTGTCCACCTCAAGCTGATAGCGGTAGCTGGCGTCGCTGATCTCCTGCTGGCAAAAGCCGGCCTCGACAGCCGGCAGCACGCCGCCCAGCTCGTCAATCTGGCGGAAGTAGTCGTAGACAGCGGCCTCGGTCTGGTTGGTCAGGGCCTCGACAAAGTAGCTGCCGCCCAGCGGGTCAACTGTGTTAGCGACGCCGCTCTCCTCGGCGATGATCTGCTGTGTGCGCAGGGCGATCGTCACGGCCTGCTCGCTGGGCAGCGCCAGCGCCTCGTCCAGGCTGTTAGTGTGGAGCGACTGCGTGCCGCCAATGACCGCCGCCAGCGCCTGGATTGCCACGCGCACGGCGTTGATCTCCGGCTGCTGGGCGGTAAGGCTGACGCCGGCCGTCTGCGTGTGGAAGCGCATCAGCCAGGAACGCGGGTTCTTCGCGCCGAATGTGTGGCGCATCTCGCGCGCCCAGATGCGGCGGGCGGCGCGCAGCTTGGCGATCTCCTCGAAGAAGTCGTTGTGGACGTTGAAGAAGAAACTCAGGCGCGGGGCGAAGTCGTCAATGTCAAGGCCGCGGCGCAGCGCCCAGCGCACGTACTCCAGGCCGTTCGCCAGCGTGAAGGCCAGCTCCTGCACAGCCGTGCTGCCCGCCTCGCGAATGTGATAGCCGCTGATGCTGATCGTGTTCCACTCCGGCATGTGCTGCGCGCCGAACTCGATGGTGTCTATCACCAAGCGCATGGACGGCGCGGGCGGGAAAATGTACTCCTTCTGCGCGATGTACTCCTTAAGGATGTCGTTCTGCAGCGTGCCGCGCAGCCGCGCCATCGGCACGCCCTGCTTCTCAGCGGCGGCGATGTAGAACGCCCAGATGGCCGCTGCCGGGCTGTTGATGGTCATGCTGGTGCTGACCTCGCCCAGCGGGATGCCGTCGAACAGAATTTCCATATCCTGCAGCGAGCTGACAGCGACGCCGCACTTGCCGAACTCGCCCAGCGCCTGGGGCGCATCGGTGTCGTAGCCCATCAGCGTAGGCAGGTCGAAGGCAACCGACAGGCCCATATTGCCCTGCTCCAGCAGGTACTTGTAGCGGGCGTTGGTCTCTTCTGCTGTGCCGAAACCGGCGAACATACGCATCGTCCACAGCTTGCCCCGATGGCCGGTGGCGTGCACGCTGCGCGTGAACGGGTACTCCCCGGGCAGACCCAGGTCGCGCTCGTAATCCATATCGGCGATGTCCAGCGGGGTGTAAACGCGCTGCACCGGCACGCCAGACGTTGTGACGAACACGTCGCGGTTTTCGCGGCGGCGGCGCAGCGTTGGCTCCAGCGTCTCGCGCGTCCAGCGGGCGACGGCGGCAGCCAGGTTATCTAACGCTTTACGATCAAACACAGGCGCTCTCCCGTAAGTCTGTTTAACCGCATTATAACCTGCATTCGGCGGCCCTGCGCCAAATGGTGGCCGACCAAACGCAGAAACACAAACCCCGGCGTTGGGCCGGGGCGGGGCGCTGTCAGACGGGCGCAGGCGCGCTACGCTTCAGGCGCGTACTCGATCTGGGTAAGGGCGCTGACGATCTGTTCCCAGGTGGCCGGGCTGTCCCACGTCACTGTGATCAGCTTGGTATCTGCACTGCCTTCCACCTGCTTTACGCCGGCTAGGGCGGTCAGCTCCGCTGCGATCGTGTTCACGCAACCGCTGCAGCCGATGTTCGGCACTTTAAATGTCTTACTTTCCACGAAACGGCCTCCCGCAGGTTTCTGCATCCTACACTGCGCTGCCATTATACCCCGTGGGGGTATTAAGAAGGCAGTCCGCATCAGCCGCAGCCGCCGCTTTTGGCGCCGCGCACCGCCACCGGCTGCACTTTCTTGTCGTACTCGCGGCCGGCGTAGAGATCGCGGTTCGGGTCGGCTGCGGGGTGGCGCGCCCCCAGCGCTGCGGCAAACGTGTAGCGCAGCGTGTCGTCCGCCGCGCCGGCCGAGAGGGCGCTCGCCGCGACATCCTCTCCGCCGAAGTACGCCAGCCAGCCGTTAACGCCGCCGCTGAGAATGTAGATGTTGGGCACACTCTCGGCGGCCAGCGTCTTCCAGGCGGCAGTGGCGGCGGTTTCATCGTTGCTCATCACCACGTAGACGGTGTTGGCCGGCTCGGCCAGCAGGGCGTCCACTGCCGACCCCACATCGGCCAGCGGCAGATGGCGCGCGTCCAGCAGATGAAAGCGGTTGTAATCGGCCTCGCTGCGCACATCGAGCAGCACCAGGTTGACGGCGTGGTCGTGCATCAGCTCCAGCAGCTCAAGCGGTTCGATTTGGTAAACGCGCGCGTCCAGTTTGGGCTGCAGCGCTGGCTCTAGCCAGCGCCAGCGCGTTTCGGTGGTTGGCTGGCCAACGACCGCCACTAGGGCAGCCAGCCCCAGCGCCCCGCCTGCCGCCGCGAAGCGCCAGCGCGGGAAGGCGCTGGCCGGCATCCGGCCGATAATGCGCTCGCCGAACTCAGCGAAGGCGAAGGCCGCCAGCGCCATCAGCGTGACGCCCAGCACGATAACGCCCGTGCTGGTGTTGAACAGCTCCATCAGCGTGAAGCGGCCCAGATATGACGAGTGGAAAAAGTCCTCGAACAGCGGCACTGTTTCGCCGAAGAGAAAGATGCCGAAAAACGTGCCCAGCGCGAAGAACAGGCCGTCAATCTTGCCGGTGGCCAGCGAAACCAACGACGTGCCAGGGCAGAAACCGCCGATGATGAACCCCACGCCCATAATCAAGCCGCCGACAATGCCCGGCCACAGGTACGTGGGGTTAACCCAGATCAGGTTGTAATCGAGCAGGCCCAGGCCTGCCGTCAGAAAGACAAAAAGCATGGCGACGACGATGCCGGTGAACATCACTTTGAGCACCGTCATCTCCTTGAAGTAGAACTGGGCCGCCAGCTTAGTGGAGATGCCGAAACCGGCCTGTTCGAGCACGTAGCCGAAGGCCAACCCGATGCCCAGATAGACCAGGTAGGCGGGCCACTGGCCGATGAGCGCCTCGAGATTGAGCGGGAAGGGCGTCATGACTGCTTCTCCTTTGTCTCCTTTGTCTAGCGGCTCTTAGTTCCACACCTTGCGCAGGAAGTAAGCCAGCGCGTAAGCCCCTGCGAAGACAGCGAACATAAAGGCCCACGAGCCGACCGAGAGCACTGCGCCGCCGCTGAGCGCCTGCCCAGAGGTGCAGCCGCGCGCCAGCCGCGCGCCGAAGCCCATGGCCGCGCCGCCTATGAACGCCAGCACCCAGCGCAGCCGCACCGGTGTGTTTGGCCCGCGGATGGTCTCGATCTTGAAGCGGCCGTTCAGCCAGCCGCTGGCGAACCCCCCTAGCAGCGTGCCGATGGTGACAAACACCACCCAGTTGTCCAGCGGGTTGCGGCTGCCGCCGGCCATGCTGGCCAAGTAGGCGGACTGGTCAACGTGCCAGGGCACGAGCTGGTCCTCAAAGAAGACGATGATGCGGTTCATGCCGCCTGAAGCGCCCAGCCCGTTGCCGGTCAGGAAAAAGCTCAGGAACAGCACCAGCCCCAGCAGGATGCCGGCGGCGTAGGGGTGGATGAACGGCCTAGCCTCCTGCGCGGCGCGCAGCCGGGGCGGCGCTGCCAGCGCGATTTGTTCCTCTGCTGCGTTATATGTGCTCATCAGGCTCCCTCCTCCTGAGCGCTCAACGATGTTCCTGTTTCATGGTGTTCCACATCTTCCCAGCCCAGCATCATCGCGCGGATGTTAGCCAGCGGCGTGGGGCCGGTTGTTGTCAAGTAGACGTGCATCACGACGAAAGCGGCGAAGAGCCACGCGACCAGCGTGTGAAGGGGAGCCAGGAAGGGCAGTCCGCCCAGGCTCTGCGCCACCTCTGGCCACTGCTGCTTGCCCCACATCAGCGCGCCGCTGATGATCTGCAGCGGCAGCAGCACGTTCAGGATGCCGAAGTAGGTGAGCTGCTGCAGCGGGTTCAGCTTGCGCTCCGGCGCTTTTTCGAACGGGTGTGGTTCGCCGCGGAAGATACCGCTCAGGTAGTACTTGGCCTGCACGATGGCTTGGTCAAAGAAACCGATCGGGCGCGGGATATACTGGCGGATCTCGCCGCTGGCCAGGTGGTAGAAGAGCGAGAGCGCCGCGTTCACCACCAGGATAGCCGCCAGGATGTTGTGCACCGTCACCATCCAGGCGAAGCTGAACAGGCTGAACTGCTGCGGCCGGTGAATGACTAACCCGCTGAAGAGCAGCCCCAGGATGACCGCTGTTTGCAGCCAGTGCCAGAAGCGCTCGTACACGCTGTACATGTACACCCGGCGCAGGGCTGGCGGGGCCTGCCGCGCCGCGCGGCGGCTTGCCAGCACGCGCAGGCCGCCATGCACAAAGACGCCCAGCAGCACACCCAGGAACACAAGCATCCCAAGTGTATCTATCCAGGCCACGCGGTCGTGGCCGAACAGGTAAAGCTGAGCAGGCGGTTGATCTGTAGCTGGCGCGAAATAGAGCGCGCCGTCAACCATCTGCACCTGCCCGCCAACGACGCCGCCGCCAATGAAGCTGGGCAGCACGCTGCCGGGCGTGTAGTCAGCCAGCAGCAGCGGCGCGCGCATGCGCGATTCGTCGGCGTGGCAGGCCTGGCAGTCCTTGATCGCCCAGCGGCCGCTGGTGACGCCGTGATGAACGCCGTAAGGCTGAATTTCGCCGGCAATCTGCGGCTGAGCCAGGCCGCGGGCCTCCAGCCGCGCCGCCACCGCCGCGATCTTCTCCGGCGTGTCCAAGCGCAGCTCGGCGGTGTCGAGCGCGCCGCTGCCGTCGCCGTCGAGCGCAGCAATGATCTCTGGCGCGTGGCCGCTGCCATCGGGCGCGAGCAGCGCGGCCTGCAGATCGCGCAGCGGCACGGGCTGCGGCGGGTCGCCCGCCACCCAGTACCAGGCTGTGACGAGGTTGTACGGCGCGATGGCTACCTCGCCGGCGGCGTTCTGGCGCGGCAGCAGCACCGGCTCATAGCCCAGCAGCAGCGAGTCCGGGCGGGGCGCAGCCCCGTCCTCGGTGCTGCGGAAGGCTTGCTGCGGCGTGCCGTCAGCGCGCAGCATTGTCCAGTCCACCAGGGCCAGCGCCGGGCCGTAAACTTGGGGGATGTGGCAGGTTTCGCAGGTCATGGCGCTCATGTGGCGCTCGGCGTAGGGCAGCCAGGCGGCGTGCGCCGGCACGGCTTGGTGACAGCCCTCGCAGCGGCGCAGCGTGTTATCCAGCGCAGCGGCGCTGCCGCTGCTGGCGCTCTGTCCCTTGGCGAACTGGTGCAGCGGGCGGTGCAGGTACTCACCGAAGTCTAGGCGGCGCGGGTCGAAGCTGAGATGGTCGAGGGCGGCGCTGGCCTGGAAGAAAACCGGATTGTTCAGCGAATAGTGGCAGTCTACACAGTTGAGCACGCGCTCGGCGTGGATGTCGAAGCTGCGATCGAGCGCGCTCTTGCCGGCGACGTTGAGGCCGCTGGCGCTGATGCGCTGCGGGCTGACGATCTGACCAGTGGTGAGCGTGCTCCAGGCGTCGGCGAAGGCCGCCGCAGTCAGCGGCGTCTGGGGGTCGGTGTGTACTGCGCCGTGACACAGGCCGCAGTTCTCGCTGTGCGGGTCCTGCACGCCGATCACAGCCGGCTGAACGGCGCCTGTTTCGTCGAAAGCCGCGGCGTTCCAGCGGTAAGCGCCGTCACTGTCTGTCTCAACCAGCCCTGTGCCGATCAGCGTGGCGGTGTTTGCCCAAGCGAAATCGCCAGCTTGCAGGGCGGCGACGCGCGCGGCGTTGTTGGGCGACTGCATGTGGCACAGCAGGCAGTTCATCTCCACCGTGCCGGACGCTGCCCAGTTCCAGGCCTGGAGCGTGCCGTCTGGGCCGACAACCTGCGCATCTTCCGGCGTGTCGGACTCTGGCAGCGGCCTGCCAGCGCGCGAGAGCTGGGCTGGGCCGCCGCCGACGTGACGTGTGCCGAGCGTGGCGATCCACTCGGCGGTAAACAGGTCAAGCCGGGGCGCGTCGGCAGGCGTCAGCAGGCGGTAAGTGATGGGGTTCCAGCGCCCGAAGTAACCGGGGCCGAGGTCCCAGGGGTGCGCACCAGCCGCTTCAGGGCCGTAGAAGTCGCTCAGGCCGACGTCGGCGTGGAAGCTGTTGGCGGCGATGAAAGCGGTGTCGTGGCAGCCGCCGCAGGTCGTCATGGTCGAGAGCGGCTGACCGCTGATTTGCACCTGCTCGCCGCTGGCGTCCAACAGAGGGAAGGCCGGGTGCATGGGCGAGCTGGTGCGGGCCGCCGGGGTGGGCGTTGGCGGGCTGTCGCCGCTGGCCACTACCGCCAGCGCTGCTGCCATCAGGTAGATGCCTGCGGTGACCAGCAGGCCGAGGCTGCGTTTTGCGTGCTGCGGCATCGTTGTTGTCTCCAAAGTGCTCAGCGCCAGCGCGCCCGCCCGCCCCAGATGATCGGGTCGCCGAGGTAGCCCAGCGCCTGCCAGTCCATGCGTGTGCCCTCGCCGTGACAATCGGCGCACTGCAGGGCATTCGCTTTAGGCTGCACCATGTGCGTCTGCTGCCAGTACATGATTGTGTCGGCAAAGCCGTACTCGCCGCTGAACGCCAGGCCGGTGGCCTGCGCGCCCAGCGCCAGCGCTGACTCCCAGTCGAGGGTCGTCCAGTAGCCGCCTTCGCCGCTGGTCGTCGGCTGCAGCAGGTAGAGATAGCGCGCGTCATACGGCTGGACAGCGCGGTGGATTTTGAACGGCCAGATGCGCGCCGTTGGGTCTGTGATGTCGCCCAACGGCCGGTTTATCTCGGTGACTTGGTTGGGGTCAATCGGGTCGCCGAACAGGTAGCGATCCATTGTGCCGTTGAACCAGACGTAGCTGGGAATGATCTGGGTGTCGTAGACGAAGCTGCCCTTGATCCTAAGGTAGGTGTGCTTGTCCTCCTCAATGTCCTGACCGGCAGTTGACCAGTCCCATACGACTTTGGTTGGCTCGCGCAGCGCGCCGGCCGGCACATGGCACGTCTGGCAGGCAACCGCCTGTGTGTGATTGTTGATGCGCGTGTCGCTGTGCGGCTGTTCGTCGTGGCAGTCGGTGCAGGCGACGCGGTTGGCGCTGTCCACGCTCACGCCGGAAGAACGCCCGGCGATGAAGTGATCCTCAGCGCGGTGACAGGTGATGCACTGGAAGTTGTGGCGGCCCATGTGCACATCTACGTTAGCGCTGGGGAAGTACAGGCTGGGGTCAAGCTCGCCGTGTTTGACGCCCGCGCCGCCGCCGCCGTTGAAGTGACAGCTGCCGCAGTTTGTGCGGGTGGGCAGCCCTACGCTGCGCGCCGCCGCCAGCAGGTCAACGCCCTCGGCGGGCAGTCCGTACTTCGCCTTAATGTACTGACCGCTCTGGTCGTGGCACACGAGGCAGTCAACGTTTGTTACCTCGGTAAAGTCGTAGTCTGGGCCGTCCCAGCCGTAGCCGGCGTGGCAGGCATTGCAGGTTGCTTGGTTACTGCGAATGCCCAGACAGAAGTTGTTGAGCAAGTTCGCCTTGCCGATAGACACCGGCTCGGCGCGGCCTGGCAGCAGCACAGGCTCGCCCCGCCAGAGAAAATGAACTGAGCGCAGCATCTGCTCGCCGGCCTCAGCGTGACAGCTCAGGCAGACGCGGGTGACGTCCGGGCCGGTCATCAGCTCGGAGTCGGGGATGAGCGCGCTGTGGTCGGTGTGCTGCGGGTAAGCCGGCAGCGAAGCCCAGGGGTCTCTGGCCAGTTCCGGCCCCGGCAAAGTCGCCAGGGCAATCGGCACAGCGATGACGAGAAAAGTAACACCCAACCCAACCAACCAGATGTAACGGAAGCTGCGCATAGGAGACCTGTCTCAATGCATGCGATTGGCGAACATTTGGCGCTAGTCGTAGACGCTGCTGCGCTGGCGCAGCGCGTCCTGCAGGACCGCGCGCATCAGGTCCAGCGCCTGGATGATGCGCGGATCGGCCACGCGGTAGACCACCTGCGTGCCGCTGCGCTCGCTGACGACCAGCCCGCGCTGGCGCAGATGGCTCAGGTGGCGCGAGATGGTGGACTGGGGCGTGTTCAGCGCTTCGGCTAGGGCGGTGACATAGCGCGGCTCGTCGTCCAGGGCGTACAGGATTTCGATGCGCTTGGGTTCTGCCATGGACTGGCAGATGTAGAGGTGAAACAGCTCCAGCTCTTCAGGGGGGATCATGTCACCGTCCGTTGATCTATTCGGACATGCGAATACATTGTTTATTCGCAGTGTAGAGCAGTCAGGCCGGCGCGGCGATGACAAAGATCATGTCGCTGTTGTGACGAATATCACAATGTTGGCTGGCAGCCTCAATGCCGGCGTGTGGGCTGCACAGGCGCTGCTGCGCCTGTTGGCTTGCCTGGAACTTCGCGCAAAAGGAGGGACTGGTGAAGATCATGGATACAGACGGCGATTCTAAGCGTAGAAAAACCCGCATGTGTCCGCAAAATTTACCAGTCCCCAAAAGGAAACGGGATGCCAAACATCGGCGTCCCGTCGCTGCGACTTAAGCGCGCGCTGCCTGGCGTGACGTCTGCGCCGCCTGCTGCGGGCCGAGGCGGGTCAGCGCACGCTCACGCGGCTGAAAAACGCCGGCTCAACCGGGACAGCCTCTCCAACGATCTCGAAGCTGCCGGACAGGCGCACGTCGTCAGCCGATGCAGCAACCATCACCTCCACCGGGCCAGGTTCGATCACGCGCCGCATCGCGCGATCCAGGTAAGCAAGCTGATTGACCGCCAGCTCGAACGTCACTGTGCGTGTCTCGCCTGGCTCAAGCGTCAGCCGCGCAAAGCCCTTGAGTTCTTTGACCGGCCGTGTGACGCTGGCGCGCTTCACGTTGACGTAGAGCTGCACCACTTCGTCGCCGGCTCGCGCTCCCGTGTTGGCGATTTCCGCTTGGACAGTGACGGTGGCGCCAGCGCGGACCTGCTGCGGCGCGACGCGCAGGTTGGTGTATTCGAAGCGCGTGTAGCTCAGGCCGTAGCCAAACGGATAAAGCGGCTTGGCGCTGGTCTCGACGTAGTCGCCTTTCCAGTGTGAGCGGCCGCCGGAGGGCTTGTGCCCGTAGTAGACCGGTATCTGCCCCACTGTCTGGGGAAAGCTGATCGGCAGCTTGCCCCCGGGGTTTACAGCGCCGAACAGAACATCGGCTACGGCGCTGCCGCCTTCTTCGCCTGGGAACCAGGCGACGAGGACAGCAGGGATGTGCTGCGCCATCCAGCCGAGCGTGACCGGCCGCCCGCACACCAGCACGAGCACCACCGGCGTGCCGGTGTCGTAGACTGCGCGTACCAGCTCAGCCTGAACGCCGGGCAGGTCAAGCGAGGCCCGGTCGCGCGCCTCGCCGGACGTGCAGCCGTCCACCAGGCCGGACTTGTCGCCCATCACCAGCACGGCCACATCAGCCTGACGCGCCGCTTCAACTGCCGCGGCGAACCCCGCGCGCGACTCGTCTAAAACGCCGCAGCCGGGGGCGTAGAGCACCTGCGCGGATGGCTCAGCCCGGCGGCGGATGGCCTCCAGGATGCTGATCACCGGCACGACTTCCTGCTCCAGCACGACCTCGTCTGGCACGGGCATGCCGAAGGTGTTGTTCTCCTTCAACTCGAGCAGTGTTTCCAGGTGGGCGGGGTAGGAATAGTCGCCAAACAAATGGCGAGTGCTGTCCGCGTTCGGGCCAATAACAGCGATCTTTTTCACGTCCGGCCCTAGCGGCAGTGTGTCGCCGGCGTTCTTCAACAGCACGATGGACTTCTGCGCGATGCGGCGGGCCAAGCCGCGGTCGGTGGGTGTGTCGAACTGCACCGCGCCAGCGTCCACGAACGGGTTCTCGAACAAGCCGAGGGCGAACTTCTGCGCCAGGACACGGCTGACGGCGCGGTCCACCAGCGCCTCGCGGATATGGCCCTCCTGAACGGCAGCGCGCAGCGGCGCGCCGTAGCAGTCGGTGCTGGGCAGCTCGATGTCAATGCCGGCTTCCAGTGCCAGGCGGGCGGCTTCGGCTTTGTCGGCAGCCAGCCGGTGGTACTCTTGCAGCATTTTGATCGCGAAATAATCGGAGACAACTGTGCCATCGAAGCCCCATTCGCCGCGCAGGATGTCGGTCAGCAGCTCGGCAGACGCGCCGCACGGCACGCCGTCCAGCTCATGGTAGGCGTTCATGACCGAGGCCAGGCCGGCTTCCTTTATAGCGGCCTCAAAGGTGTACAGGTAGACCTCGCGCAGCTCGCGCGGCGGAATGTGCGCCGGGGCCCAGTTCATGCCGCCCTCAGACATGCCGTAGCCAACGAAGTGTTTGGCAGTCGCCACGATGCCCGTCTTAAGGTTCGGCCCTTGCAGCCCTTTGATGTAGGCCGCGCCCAGGCGCGCCACCAGGTACGGGTCTTCGCCGAACGTCTCCTCGACGCGCCCCCAGCGCGCGTCGCGCGTGACGTCAATCACGGGGGCCAGCGCGTGATGGGCGCCGGCCGCGCGCATCTGGCGGCGGATGACAGCCGTCATCTCCTCAACCAGCTCCGGATCCCAGGCGCTGGCCACGCCGATGGCCTGGGGGAACACCGTCGCGCCGAAGGCCATGTAGCCAGCGCAGCATTCCTCGTGGATGATCGCAGGTATCTTGAGGCGGGTGGCGTCCTGCAGATACTTCTGGATGGTGTTGGCCAGTGCGGCAGCCTGGGCCGGCTTGACATTGCTGGCCCCGCCTAGGCGCGTCACGTGGCCGATGCCGTGGGCCAGCAGGCGCTGCGCCTTGACGGGCGAGAACGCAATGCCGTCAAGCACCTCGTAGACCCAGAAGCTGCCCAACTGGGCCAGCTTCTCGTCCAGCGTCATCTGCCCCAGCAGATCGGCAACGCGCTCCTCGGTCGGGCGCGCCGCGTCCTGATAGACGGACATAGTTTCACGCTCCTTGTGTGGTTGTGCTGGCCGGTTACTTCAGCGCACCGGCCATGATTCCCTTGACGACGCGCTCCTGCCCGACGATGTAGACGGCGATCAGCGGCAGCGCCGACAGCGTCAGCACCGCCATGATGGCTGGGATGTTCATCGAGTACTCGCCTTGGTACTCCCAGATGGCCAGCGGCAGCGGCCGGTTCTGCGGCGACGTGATCAGCACGAAGGCGAACACGAACTCGTTCCACAGGATGACGGCGTTGTAGATGGCCAGCGTGGCCAGCCCTGGGGTTGACAGCGGCAGGATGACGCGGAAGAACGTGTGCATTGGCCCGCTGCCGTCAATCCGCGCCGCTTCTTCCAACTCGCGCGGGATAGCCCGCATGAACTCGGTCAGGATAAAGATGGACAGCGGCAGGTTAAAGGCGACATACGGCCCCAGTAGCGCCCACAGCGAGTCGTAGATGCCGAGCTGGCGCGTGAGCAAGTACACCGGGATGAGCGTAACGTGCAGCGGGATCACCAGGCCGGCAATAATCAGGCCGAACAGCACGCGGCTGAGGCGGAACGGGATGCGCGCGAACACGTAGGATGCCATGGCGCTCAGCGCCAGGATGAGGACGACGGACACGGCCACGATCAGCAGGCTGTTGCCCAAGTAGCGGAAGAAGGTGCCGCGCACCAGCACCTCCCGATAGTTGTCGAGCGACGGGTTGGTCGGAAAGGCGAACACCGAGCCGCCGCTGAACAGCTCGAAGCGCCCCTTGAAGCCGGTGAGCGCCATGAAGTAGAACGGCGTGCCGGTGATGAACAGCCAGACCAGCGCGAACAGCAGCGCGACTATCTGGCCGGGCAGACGACGCAGGGTCTGGGCCACGGCTACACCTCCGTCTCGAAGCGGCGGGTGAAGAAGAACGTTGTCAGCGCGATGACCATCACGATAATGAACAGGGCGGACGCCACAGCGCTGCCGTAGCCCATCTCGAACGAGGGGAACGCTTTCTTGTACATGTAGGTCGCCATCAGCTCGGAGGCGTTATTGGGGCCGCCCTCGGTCATCACCCAGATCAGGTCGAAGTACTTCAACGAGCCGATCAGCGACAGGATGATGCCTGTGCGCACTGTGCCACGCACCAGCGGAATAGCGATGTAGGTGTAGTACTGAAAGTCAGTGGCCCCGTCAATGCGGGCTGCGTCGCGCATGTCCTCCACGATGCCGTTAAGCGCGGCCAGGAACAGGATCATGTAGAAGGGGGTGTACTGCCAGCAGATCACCATGATGACGGAGAACAGCGCCAGCGATGGATCGCCCAGCCAGCTTCTGCCGGGCAGGCCCAGGTCGCGCAGCACCTGGTTGACGATGCCAAACGACGGGTCATAAATGTACTTAAACAGGATGCCGATGGCGACAGATGACATCAGCATCGGGAAAAAGTAAATTGTTTTGAAAACACGAAAGATGAAACGCCGCCCGGCGCGCTCAAGCATAATTGCCAGCAGCATCGCCAGCGGCATCTGAATGGCGATCGAAAGCACGACGACGATCAGGTTGTTGCCGAAGGCGCGCCAGAAGATGCTGTCGCCCAACAGGCGCGTCCAGTTGTCAAGGCCGATGGGCGTGCGCACCGGGTCAATGCCGTTCCACTTGTACAGGCTGATTTCGAACGACGAGAGAATCGGCCACACGACAAAGACCGCCATCAGCACGAATGACGGCAGCAGGAACAGGATGATGGTTGGCGTGTATTCGTTCCAGCCGGGAAGCCGCCGCCGGCGCACCTGAACGACGGCGCTCTGGTCAGTGAGGGCGGTTTGCATGGCTACTGTCCTCGGTCAGATGTGCGCCGGGGGCAGGCGCTGGTCGTCTGCCCCCGGCGGGTTGCGTTAGGGATTTTACTTGCCGAAGAACTTTACAGCCGCTTCCTCGTGACGCCGGGCAGCTTCCTCAGGCGTGATCTCCAGTCCAAACAGGGCCTGCATGGCGTCCTTGTGGACCTCGCCCAGCTCGGGGGGCAGGTACTGGTCGTACCACAGCTGCACGCTCTCAGCCTCTTCCACCAGCCGGATGACTTCCTTCAGAATGGGGTCGGTGAGCATGTCGGCTACGCCCACCACCGGCGGGATGCGGCCGGTTTCCACGCGGAATGCCACCGACTCGTCGTCAATCAGGTACTGGATCATCTCGAAGGCTTCGTCGGGGTAGGGGCAGGCAGCGGAGATGTGGTAGAAGTTGTCGCCCACCGTGCCGACCACGTTGGTGGGGCTGCCCTTGCCGCCTTCGACAGCGGGGAAGGGGAAGAAGCCCAACTTTTCGTTGTAGAACTCGGGGTTCTCGGCCAGGTAGGTGGCGATCTGCCAAGTGCCCATCAGCTCCATGGCCGCCTGGTCAGCGTACATGGGCATGCGGCTCTGGCCGGTATCGTAGTCAAGGCCGTTGAAGCCCTCGATGAACGCGCCCATGTTCACCAGTTCCTGCACCATCTCTCCGGCCTGGATGAACACTGGGTCCTCGAACGAGCCGCCGGTGCGGTTGGCGGCGGAGGCGAACACTTCTGGCCCGCCCAGCCGGTCCACCAGATACATGTAGTACATGGAGCTGGTCCACTTGGTCTTGTTGGCCAGCGAGAAGGGCACGACGCCGTTGTCAATAAGGGTCTGCGCCAGCTCCAGCAGCTCGCTCCAGGTCTCGGGCGGGGTGAGGCCGAACCGGTCGAAGATGGCCTTGTTGTAGTAGAAAATGGCAATGGCCGTGTTCTCTACCGGCACGCCGTAAATCCTGCCGTCAAACGTGACGTTGGAGAGCGAGGCCGGCACGAAGCGCTCAAGATAGTTGTCGGCCTCCATGTAGTCGGTCAGGTCAATGGCCTGCCCGGCCTGAACATACTCGAACAGCGGGCCGCCGCCCCAGGACGGGAACACACAGGGCGGGTCGCCCGCGCCCATGGCGGTGCGGATGCGCGTCTTATACGGGTCGTTCTGCATAGGGACGACTTCGACCGTTACACCGGGGTTGTCCGCCATGTAGCGGTCAACGGCCTGCTGGATCATCTCGGGGCCAGTGCCGGTGTTCTGGATGTGCCAGAAGGTAATCTTCACGTCCTGAGCGGTAGCCAGCGCGCCGACGCTCAGGAGCAAGGTAGCAGTCAACATGAGGAACAACAGTTTACGCATGACGAGTCTCCTTTTGCTGTGGATTGGTCATTACAAAAATCATTACAAACAATGGGGGACGGGCGCTGCTGTTGGGTCGTGGGCCGGGCTTGCACTCCTTTCCTGAACAATGCCTTGCCTGGTTATGATGAGGAAGCCGGCGGCGCGCACGAAGCGCGAACCACCAGCTCCACCGGCAGCACTCTGCGCTGTGCCGGGCTGTCCGGCGCCGAAACGCGCTCCAGCAGCAGCTCGGCGGCCAGCCGTCCCATTGCCGTCATTGGCTGGCGGACGGTGGTCAGCGGCGGGTGCATGTAGGCGGCCTGGGCGACGTCGTCAAACCCTACGATCGAGACGTCGTCAGGGATGCGCAGCCCGCGCTCACGGGCCGCGTCGTACGCGCCAAAGGCCGACAGGTCGTTGGTGGCGAAGATGGCTGTGGGACGCTCAGGCAGGTCGAGCAGCGCGCCAGCCGCTTCGTAGCCGTCCTTCTGATTGAAGTTGGCGGGGCGGACGCAGTCGGGGTCGAACGGAACACCGTAATCGGTGTGGGCGGCTTTGAAAGCATTCAGCCGCTCGTGCGCGCTGGTGAACTCGGCTAGGCCCGCCAGAAAACCGACGCGCCGGTGGCCCAGCTCCAGCAGGTAGCGGGTCGCCTGGTATGCGCCCTGCCAGTTGTTAGTGCCTACCACCGGGCTGTGTTCGTCGAAGTGTTCGTGGTCTGTGATGACGACGTAGGGAAAGCGGCGCTCGCGCAGTTGGGCTAGGTAGCCGCTCGACTCCAGCGGAAGCAGCAGGATTAGGCCGTCAATCAGACCGCTGGTGAGCGTGCTGACGTAAGCGGCCTCTTTGGTGTGGCGGCGGTGGGTGGTGTGGAGGATCAGCTCATATTGGGCGTCAACCAGCACCTCGTCAATGCCTTCGATAACGTGGGCTGTGTAGGCGTTGCGCAGGTCGTGCACCAGCAGGCCGATCACGTGCGAGCGCCCGCCGGCCAGGCTGCGCGCCTGCACGTTGACGGTGTAGCCCAGGCGCTCGGTCGCTTCCAGCACGCGCTGGCGCTTATCTGGCCGCACGTGCTGATAGCCGTTGATCACGCGCGAGACAGTAGCATACGACACGCCTGCCGCCTGCGCCACGTCCTTAATAGTCACCGGGCGCGGCTTCGGCTCAGCCATGGGGCAGGCATTCGGGCAGTGAGAAAAAAACAAAAGGCCGAAACAGTGTTTTCATAACCAGCGCGATTTTTTGTAAACGCTTTCAAAGTATTATAACGCCTGAACGGCTGCGCGTCAAGCAGGCTACCGCGCTGTCAGGGCAAACGCATATTGATCTAGCGCGAATATCACAAAGGGTCAAACAGGTGTGTAAGCGTTCACCGAATTGTGGATCAATGTGCAAGATGAACTGCTTTGAACTTTCAAAACCCCTTTTGCCTCCATTAAGATTTGATATGCGATTGCCCCATCTGCCGCGCTGTTGATCGCATATAGCAGAACCGGCGTATAATGAACGAGACGATAAAGTTTGTTTTGGAGGTAAAAATGGCCACTTATATTCTTCTGAGCAACCTTACAGACGAAGGCGCCAAGACCATCAAGAACAACCCCGGCCGCATCATTCAGGTCAACGCTGAGCTGGAGGCGATGGGCGTCAAAGTGGTCGCCCAGTACGCGACGCTGGGGCCATACGATTTTGTCAACATTGTTGAGGCAGCCGACAACCAGACCGTCATGCGCGTCTCGGCAGAGCTGGCGTCGCGCGGCAGCGTCAAGGTCATGACTCTTCCGGCCGTCAGCGTGGAGGCGCTCATCAGCTCGCTAAGCTGAGCGCTCCTGCTCCGGCCAGCGCGCGCTGCCCGGCGTGACGTCCGCGCCGCCTGCTGCGGGCCGGGGCGGGCTTTGCTGTGCTTGAGGCCCTGCGTTTGCCGGCGTTACCCCACACAACCAGGCTTCTGCTATACTGTTGGCCAAAGCTAAGGCGGATACCAGATGAGCAGAACTGGCGACAAGACCACCCGCATCATCAACAGTGTCGCGCCAATCCGCGTGTGCGACAACGGCGGCTGGACCGACACCTGGTTTGCCGAGCACGGCAAGATTTTCAACATCGGCGTGTACCCCTACGCCGAAGTGCAGATTGAGGTGTACCCCTACGAAGGACAGGCCCAGCGCGTTACGATTTTTGCGGAGAACTACGGCGAGCGCTACACCATCACCCCGGGCACGGGCGGCTATGACCGCCACCCGCTGATCGAGGCCGCCATCGCCTATATGGGTGTGCCGGACGATATTGCGATGCAGGTGACGATCTTCTCGGAAGCCCCTGCTGGGGCGTCAACGGGCACGTCAGCGGCGGTGGCGGTGGCGCTGATCGGCGCGCTCGACTGCCTGACGCCCGGCCGCCTGACGCCGCACGAAGTCGCCTACGCCGCGCAGCGCATCGAGACCGAGATGCTCGGCCTGCAGTGCGGCATTCAGGATCAGCTCTGCTCGGCTTACGGCGGCATCAATTACATTGACATGTATGACTACCCGCGCGCCTCGGTCTCACAAATCCAAGTTCCCAACGCTATCTGGTGGGAGCTGGAACGGCGCTTGGTGCTCATCTACCTGGGCAACAGCCACAACTCCTCGCAGGTGCACCGGATGGTGATTGAAGGGCTGGAGAACGCTGGGCCGAACTGCCGGCAGATCGAAGCGCTGCGCCAGACTGCGCCGCGCTCGCGCGATGCCCTGTACGCCGGCGACTTCGCGGCCTTGGGCCAGGCCATGATTGACAACACCAACGCCCAAGCCGATCTGCACCCGGACCTTGTCAGCGCAGACACGCGCCGCGTGGTCGAAATTGCGCAGGCCTACGGCGCGCTGGGCTGGAAGGTCAACGGCGCGGGCGGCGAGGGCGGCTCGCTCACGCTGCTATGCAACGATACCTCGCACATGAAGCGCGCTATGATCCGCGCGATCACCGCTGAGGACCCGCGCTTCCAGCACATTCCCACCTACCTCAGCCGGCAGGGGCTGCGCACCTGGGAAAGCCAAGCGTGACACACCTGCTGGTTTAGCCTAGGCTAATTACGCTTGTGACTCATCTCCTATAGACATCACAGTTCCTCTGACCTAGAGTGTAATACGAAGTCATTTGAAGCGCATCGCGCTAATATCAACATCATTAAGGAGGAAAGTCATGAAACGTTCAATCCGAATCAGCACGCTCATCGCAGTGCTCGTCATCATCCTGCTGGCGGCGCAGGCCGCGCTGGCCGGTGACAACGGCAAGAAGAAACCCCTCGACCCCGATGCCAACGCCTGCTTCGACGGCGGCACGCTCGCCGGCAAGTGCGACACCGAAGACATGTGGCACGCTGGCTGGTATCTGATCCGGGTGGAACAGGGCGATATGGCGGCTGAGGATGTGCCCGCCAAGTACGGGAAAATCCTGGTCGAATTCGCGCCAGACTACAACTGGTGTTTAGATGACGACAGCGGTGATCAGGGCGGCGATGACCCGCACAACGGCGATGACCCGCACAACGGCGACGATCACCACCAGGACGATCCGGAAGAGGAAATCTGCCTCGACTGACGCCGAGCGTCGCTGCAGCAACCACATAACGGCTACCGCGAGCCGCTCTTCAGATTGAGAGCGGCTCATTGTTTCGATGCCTCCAGTGTGACACTTGGCGCGCCAGCCAGCGCCAGCAGCCCCCACCAGGCCGCCTGGAAGTGGAGTATGGTCCAGGGATAGTGATCGAACAGGCCGACCACGCTCAGCGCGGCGAACCCCGCCAGCAGCGCCGCCCGCTCAACGGTAGGCTGTGCCTGCAGCGCTCGCACAGCCGCCCAGGCTCCGGCGACCAGCGCCACGATGAGCAGCCCTAGGCCAACTGTGCCCAGTTCCGCCCAGGCTGAGAGATACACGTTGTGGACGTTATCGCCGCGCAGATCAAAGCCGACAAACATCAGATAGTAGCTGGCGCGCCAAGGGAAGTTGCCGATGCCAACGCCCCCCAGCGGGAACTCGCTGATGGCTTGCAGCGCGAACTGCGTGTACACCACGCGGTCGGCGATAGAGCGCTGTTCGGTCGTCTCGCCCCCCGTCCCGGCGCGCGCCAGCACAAACGGCCAGTAGAGCGCAGTGAACAGCGTTCCCGCAGCCAGCAGGCTCAGCGCCAGGGGCAGCACCCGCCGCAGCGCGCCCGCGCGCCAGAGTCCCGCCGCCAGCGCCAGCACACCCGCGGCCAGCCCAAGCCACGCAGCGCGCGAAAACGTCAGCAGCAGCGCGTACAGACCGGCTGCTGTTAACGCAGTTCCGAACCAGTGCCGCCAGCGGCTGGAACTAAGGGCCAGCGCCGCGGCGGCCAGTGTGCCCAGCAGCAGTGCGCCAGCGAGCATGTTCGGGTGCGGCATCAGGCCGTAGGGGCGCAGCCAGCGCGCATCGCCCGCCTGCACCACGCTCACGCCAGGCGACTCCGGCGTGACGCGAAACTCGCCCAGCGCCGTCAGCCCCAGCCAGCCCTGATTGGCGACCTGCGCGCCGGCAATCAGCGCGTGCGCGGCCAGCGCGCTAGCCAAGGCGGCCAGAATGTGACGGTGAGGCGGCCCGGCGCAGGCGCAAGCCAGCGCGAACAGCGCGGCCAGGCCGAGCTGCAGCGCGGCGGTCGCGCCTACTTCCGGATGCGGCTCGCGCTGGAAGGCCCACGACTGCGAGGCAAAAGCCCACAGCGCCAGCAGCAGCAGCGCCAGCGCCCACAGCCGGCGGTGCGGATCGCCGCGCAGCTCGCGCATTCCCGGCGAGCCGGCTGCCAGCCACCAGACGACTGTCCACAGCACTGGCAGCAGAATCACGAAGCGCGACACATACAGCGGCGGCAGCAGCGGCGGGGCAAGTGGCAGGCGCAGCCACACGCCAGCCAGCGCAAACGACGCCAGGACACCCCAACGGACAAAACGCGCCGGCCAGACGGAAAGCGGCAGCAATGGTAACATGGACGGCAGTATAGCACGGCGCACAAGCGAATGACGAACATCATGCCAATCGGGGCAGTTTGTCTGGCGTATACCCCAGTAGGTATGCTAGAATATACCCATAAGGGTATATATACGAGGGCCTCGCGAGCGATGGATCACCCTGATCTCCGCCAAACACACCACGGCGAGCGCTGTGACTATAACCGGCAGACGCTCAACCGCATCCGCCGCATACAAGGCCAGCTTGCCGGCCTGGAGCGCATGATCGCGGCGGACGAAGGCACGTGCGAGGAGCGCGTGATTCGCGCCCGCGCAATCGAAAAGGGCATGACCAGCCTCATCACGCACCTTGTGGAGTGCTACCTGGTGAACACGGCGCGCTTTGAAATGGCCGAGAACCCAGAAAAGGCCAGCCGCGACATTGCCCGCATCTTCGACCTGCTCAACCACTGATGTGCCGTTTTTTACATTTACAAGGGACCTGGAGGAGATAAACCGTGCTGACTAGAGCGTTTGCATTGTTGGTGGCAGCTCTGGCAGTTTTGCTGCCCATCAGTCTCGTAGCAGCAGATGGCGTGGTGGAGGGCCGTGCCGGGCGCGCTGAGGTGCGCTTTTTGCAAGGAATGATTGACCATCATCAGATGGCGCTGGATATGGCACAACACTGCCTCGAACGAGCCAGCACGCCCGCTGTGCTGACTCTCTGCCAGGATGTGATTGACGCCCAAAGTGCCGAGATCAGCCTGATGCAGGGCTGGTTGCTGGAGTGGTATGGCATCACCTACACGCCGATGTCCATGACGGAAATGTTAGAAATGATGGATGACATGGCTGCAATAGGCAGCATGGGGCACGGTATGCACGGCGGTCACGGCGCAGCGCAGGAGATCAAGGATCCGCCCATGATGATGGGCATGATGGCCGGCCTTAATCGGCTGGAGGGCCACGCTTACGAAGTGGCCTGGCTGGAGGCGATGATTGACCATCACGACGACGCACTGCACATGTCGCGGCGCATCCTGCGCTACGCTGAACATAACGACCTGCGCGCGCTGGCTGAGGACATTATCAGCGCGCAAACGGCGGAGATCGAACTGATGGAACAGCTCATCGTCGAGATTGGCGGGTAAGGGGACACAGCGATGGTGGACTTATGGGTGGTTTTCTTTACCGGGCTTACGGTCGGTGGCCTGTCCTGCCTGGCCATTCAGGGCGGTTTGCTGGCGTCGGCACTGGCGCGGCCTGTTGACGGCCCGCCTCAACAGGCCACCGGCAAGGTGCAGATTACCCGCAGCGCCTGGCCGGTGCTGTACTTCCTGGGGGCCAAGCTGATCGCGCACGCGGCGCTGGGCTGGCTGTTGGGGTCGCTGGGCGCAGCGGCGCAGATCACGCCGGGAGTGCAGGCGGCCATGCAGATCGGGGCAGGGCTGTATATGGTGGTGGTGGCGCTCAACCTGCTCGACGCGCACCCGGCCCTGCGCTATCTTGTGATCCAGCCGCCGCGCGCCCTCACTCGCATGGTGCGCAAGCAGTCGCGCGTACAAGAGGCCTTTACGCCGGTGCTGCTGGGCCTGCTGACGACGCTGATTCCGTGTGGCGCTACTCAGGCCATGATGATGCTGGCGATCAGTGCCGGCAGCGCCAGTCTGGGCGCAGCGATTATGGTCGCGTTTGTGCTAGGCACAATGCCTGTTTTCGTGCTGCTTGGCCTGGCGGCCACGCAGGCCCGTGGGCGCTTTGAGCGGGTCCTTACACGGGCGGCGGCAGCCCTCATCCTGGCGCTGGGCCTGCTGGCAATTAACACGGGCCTGAACCTGGCTGGGTCGCCGCTGGCCCTGGAACGCATGCTGGCATCGGTTCTGGGCAGCGGAACATCGGAAACAGTCACTGCCCGGCTGGTCAACGGCGTGCAAGAGCTAACAATCAACGTAACCAACACGGCCTATCTGCCGGAGGGCCTGAGCGCAGAGAGCGGCATCCCGCTGCGGCTGCGGCTCATCACTGATAACACTTACAGCTGCACTTTGATCTTTAACGTGCCCGATGCGGGCGTGTGGGAGGCGCTGCCCATAACGGGCGAAACCGTTGTTGACCTGCCTGCGCAGCCGCCGGGCAGCCTGCACTTCACCTGCGGCATGGGCATGCACAATGGCCTGATCAGGATTGTGGAGCGGAGCCAGACATGACGCATACGCGTAAGCGCTTTGCTATCCAGGGAATGCACTGTGTCGGCTGCGCCATGACGATTGACGACGCGCTGGAGAGCTTGCCCGGCGTGGAGAAGGTCGCAACCCATTACGCCCGCCAGGTTGTGGATGTCGAGTACGACGCCACCCGCGTCAGCGAAGCCGAGATTGTCGCTGCTATTGCGCGCGCCGGCTATCGGGCGCACGAAGCGCAGACATAGCACGAAGCGCAGACATAGATAGAGAGAAACGGGGTTCAGCAGATGACGACAACCCGCGAGATTGACCTGCCTGTTACAGGCATGACCTGCTCGGCCTGCGTCCGCAATGTAGAGCGCGCGCTCAGCCGAACCGAAGGAGTGGCCGAGGCCAGCGTAAACTTCGCCACAGAGCGCGCCCACGTCATGTTTGACCCGGCGCTGGTGGACGTGCGTCAGCTTATCGAGCGCGTTGACGCAGCGGGCTATGGCGTGGCGCAGGCCGCAGTCGAGCTGCCGATCACCGGCATGACGTGCGCCAGCTGTGTGCGCAGCGTAGAGCGCGCCATCAGCAGACAGCCGGGCGTGCTGGGCGTAAACGTCAACCTGGCAACCGAGCGCGCCACTGTCACTTATCTGCCGGGCGTGGTGCGCCGGGCCGATCTGGTGCGGGCGGTGCAGGACGCTGGCTACGGCGTGCTCGACCTGAGCGCCACCAACGAACCTGAGGACGCTGAACGCGCCGCGCGCGAGGCAGAGATCGCCCGACAGCGTCGGCTGGTGCTGATCGGCGCGCTGTTCACGCTGCCGCTGTTCGCGCTAAGCATGGGCCGCGACTTGTACATGGCCAGCCAGCCGATGGCTGGCCACGCCATGAGCGGCGCGATGCGGGGGACTATCCCGGCGCTGAATTGGCTGCTGTGGATCGGCTGGCCGTTCGTGTTCGGTCTGCTGGCGACGCCCGTACAGATCATTTTAGGACGGCAGTACGTAGTAGGCGCGATCAAGGCAGCGCGCAGCCGCACGGCCAACATGGACACGCTGATTGCGCTGGGCACGATGGCGGCTTACCTCTACAGCGTCGCTGTCTTGATCGGCATCGTGACCGGCCTGTCGGGTGTCATTGGCGATCACGTCTACTTTGAGACAGCCGCAGTGATCCTGACGCTCATCACGCTGGGCAAGCTGCTAGAGGCGCGCGCTAAGGGCCGCGCCAGCGAAGCGATCAAGAAGCTGATGGGGCTGGCCCCGAAAACAGCTACGCTGCTGCGCGACGGCCAGGAAGTCGAAGTGGCGGTGGACGATGTGCTGGCCGGCGACCTGCTGGTCGTGCGTCCTGGAGAGCGCATCCCGGTGGACGGCGTGGTGATCGAAGGTCGTTCCAGCGTGGACGAGTCCATGCTGACCGGCGAAAGCCTGCCGGTGAACAAAGAGGTGGGCAGCCCGGTCATCGGCGCGACGATCAACAAACAGGGGCGGCTGGTGATCGAGGCGCAGAAAGTGGGCGCGCAGACCGCGCTGGCGCAGATTATCCGCCTGGTGGAGCAGGCGCAGGGATCGAAGGCGCCTATTCAGCGCGTAGCTGACCGCGTCTCAGGCGTGTTCGTGCCGATTGTGCTGGCGCTGGCGGCGCTCACGTTCCTGGGCTGGCTGGTTATCGGCCAGGTGGGCTTCACCGCCGCGATGGTCAACGCGGTAGCGGTGCTGGTCATCGCCTGCCCGTGTGCGCTGGGCCTGGCGACGCCAACCGCTGTCATGGTCGGCACGGGGCGCGGGGCTGAGATGGGCGTGCTGTTCAAGAGCGGCGAGGCGCTGGAGATGGCCCACCGCGTGCAGGTGGTGGCGCTGGATAAGACCGGCACAATCACGCGCGGCGAGCCGTCGGTTACCGACGTAATTCCGCTCGACGGGTTCAGCGCCGACGTGCTGCTGCGGCTGGCAGCCAGCGCTGAGCGCGGCAGCGAGCACCCTTTGGGCGCGGCGATCGTGCGCGCGGCGCAGGAGAGAGGGCTGGCGCTGGCGCAGCCGGAAGGCTTCACGGCAGATGCCGGCAGGGGCATCCGCGCCGCAGTAGGCGGCCATGAGGTGGTCGTGGGCAGCCCGCGCTACGTCTTGGGCGAGGCGCTCAACAACGGCAGCGGCGAGGAAATCGCCAGCCGGATTGTGGCGCTGCAGGAGCGCGGGCGCACAGTGTCAGTTGTGCGGGTGGATGGCCAGGCAGCCGGTGTCGTCGGCATCGCGGACACGATCAAAGACAGCTCACCGGAAGCGATCCGGGCGCTGCAGGCGCTGGGAATCGAAGTGGTGATGATCACAGGCGACAACGCGCGTACAGCGCAGGCCATTGCCGCCGAGGTAGGCATCACCCGTGTGCTGGCCGACGTGCTGCCCGATCAGAAAACGGCGGCCGTGCGCGCGCTGCAGGCTGAGGGCAAGCGCGTGGCGATGGTGGGTGATGGGGTCAATGACGCGCCGGCGCTGGCGCAGGCCGACGTGGGCATCGCCATCGGGACGGGCACAGACATCGCCATGGAAGCCAGCGATGTAACGCTGGTCAGCGGTGATCTGCGCGGCGTGGCGCGGGCTGTCGGCCTAAGCCAGGCGACGATGCGGACGATTTACCAGAATCTGTTCTGGGCGTTCTTCTACAACACGATGCTCATCCCGGCAGCGATGCTGGGGCTGCTGCAGCCGATGCTGGCCGCTGCCGCGATGGCCTTCAGCAGCGTATTTGTCGTCAGCAATTCGCTGCGGCTGCGGCGGAAACGGATTGCGAGTATGCCCGACCGTGCCAGCGCAGCGCCTGATCTGCGCGGGGCGCGGGCTGGGTCGAGCAGCTGAGACAAAAGACCTGGGCGATGCGCTGCGTTGGCAGAGCGCCCGCGCAGCGCCGACTCGCGGTCGTCCGCCGCACTGCCGCGGCTTTTCTTCCCTCAGCAGCAAATTCCGGACGCGGCCGCGATGTGCTATACTGCTCCCGCGCGACTAGTGGAACAGCGCTCTATGCAAACCCTTCTGGCCTGGCTTATCGCGCCGCTGCTGCTGGGCGCGGCCTATCCCTGGGCCGCCTGGACGCTGGCCAAGACGCCGCGGCAGGGCAACCCTGCGCTGGTGCTGTGCCTGACGCTGGCGTTCAGCGTGGGCGCGCTCACGCAGATCATGCTGTGGCAGGCCGCGTTGGGCTTGGCGTTTGATCCGGCAGCGGTCACCGCTTCGTACCTGGCGCTTGCCCTGCCAGGTTGGCTGCTGTGGCGGCGGGCAAAGCTGCCGCTGCCGCGTCCGGCTCGCCCGCGAGGGGCGCTGGCCGCGACCGCGCTGGTCGTGTGCGCGCTGGTGAGCGCCGCTGTTCTGTTCAATGCCGTCTACTGGCCGTTCTCGCGCGACGACGCGCTGGGCATTTACAACCACTTCGCCGTCTGGATGTACGATCATCGGGCGATCGCGCCGTTCGTCGCTGGCTCAGCACTGTACGAAACGTACCCGGTGCTGATCCCGCTGACGTACACCTACAGCTACATGCTGTCCGGTTGGCACAACGAGTACCTGGCGCGTCTGTTTCCGGCGCTGCTTAGCCTGGGCTGTCTGCCGGCAGCGCTGGCGCTGGGTTGTGCGCTTGACAGACCGGCCGCTGGCTGGCTGGGCGCGCTGCTGCTGGCTGTCACGCCCGTGTTCGGCGCGTGGGCCTCCGCCGGCTACGTTGACCTGCCGATGGCGTTTTTCCACACGCTGGGGGCTGTCTTTGCCTGGCGGCTGTGGCGCGACAACGCGGCAGCGGACGCTGTGCTGGCCGGCTTGACGATGGGGCTGGCTGCCTGGACGAAGAACGCGGCCCTGGTGGGCGCGCTGGGGCTGGGTCTGTGGCTGGTCTTGGGCTGGCTGCGCCAGCGCATCGGGCTGCGTCAGGTCGCGCTGGCGGCCCTGGCGCTGCTGCTGGTGGCCGGGCCGTGGTATGCGCGCAGCCTGCTCGGCGCTGGCGTGCTGATCGCGCCCACTGTTTGGACAGAGCAGGCGGCCCGCACGCTCGAAAACCTGCTGGTGCTTGTTCTCTTCCCCGATCGCTACGCCGTCACCGGTTTGCTGGCCACAGCAGGCGCGCTGGCCTCGGCGGCTGCGCTGCTGCGGCGCGCGCCGGACGCGGCCGCACACGGCCTGCTGCTTCTATGGACCGCGCCCTATTTCGCCGCCTGGTGGCTGTTCGCCAGCTACGACCCGCGCTTCCTGCTGCTGTTTTTGCCCCCACTGACTGTCACAGCCGGCTTGTGGCTGACCCGCGCCTGGGATGATGTCGTGCCGCGCGGCTGGCAGCGGCGGGCTGTGCTGCCGCTGACGTTGGCGGCGCTGCTGCTGACCGCGCCTGTGCTCATCCGCAGCGTCGAGCACAAGCGCGCCATCCTGCGCGATCCGCTGATGGGCCATGCCGCGAAAGTCGAACAGGTGCGCAGCAGCAGCAGCAGCCGCTAGCGCGCAGGAACTGCTGCGCGCGGCCGATCTAAAGCTTTATTTCGCCAAAGCTGACGCATAATTACGCATAGGCTTAACCATCAGACAAGCTTATGCCTGGGCGCATTCGTTCGCTTATCGAATCATGGCACGCGCTGCTGGAAGGACGATACATAATGCCCACCCATCTGACCTACTTCGCCCCCTGTGAGCGGACAGCTAACAGCGAAATCGAGCGGCAGGCCCAGTTGTTCAGCCACAACACGCTGCTCGACGCGGTGCTGAGCGCAGTTCCGAACATTGTGCTGGCCCTGAACCAGTATCGCCAGATCGTCTACGCCAACCAAGCGCTGTACGACCTGCTGGATGAAGCGCGCGGTGAGCAGGTGCTGGGCCGCCGCCCAGGTGAGATCATGGACTGCGCCCACGCCGATGCAGGCCCTGGCGGCTGCGGCACATCTGAGTTTTGCCGCACGTGCGGCGCAGTTTATACCATCCTGTCCGCTTTGACCGGCCGGCGCGCGGTGCAGGAGTGCCGCATCACGCAGTCAAACGGAAGCGCGCTCGACCTGCGCGTGCAGGCCAGGCCGCTGGTAGTTGCTGAAGAGCGCTTCGTCTTGTTCGTGATTGAGGACATCAGCCACGAGAAGCGCCGGCGGGCGCTGGAGCGCATCTTTTTCCACGATATCCTCAACACGGCGGGCATCCTCAAGGGCTTTGTGGACATAATGGACGGCGCAGCCCCCGACGAGCTAAACCTAGTGCGCGCGCACTTTGCCCACTACGCCAATCGCCTGATTGACGAGATCAGCGCCCAGCGTGAATTGGCCGCCGCCGAGGCGCAGGACCTCGTTGTTCACTGCCAAGATGTGAACGCCCTGACGCTGCTGCAGGAGCTGGCGCACAACTACTCGCATCACCCGGTCGCGCAGGGGCGGCGCATAGTTTTGCTGCCGGACGCGCAGGCCGTTGTTTTTAGAACTGACCCAACGCTGTTAGGCCGTGTGGTGGGCAACATGATCAAGAACGCGCTGGAGGCCTGCCAGGAGGGCGAGACCGTAACGCTGTCGTGCGCTCAGGCCGGGGGCTGGGTCGCGTTCAGCGTGCACAACCCCAGTTTTATGCCGCGCAGCGTGCAGCTTCAGGTGTTCCAGCGCTCGTTTTCGACCAAGGGCGAGGGCCGCGGTCTGGGCACTTACAGCATGAAACTGCTGAGCGAGCGCTATCTGGGCGGGCGCGTGGACTTCACCACCTCGCCTGACGGCGGCACGACGTTCATCGCCACCTTCCCGCTGAAGCCGGCTGTTTAAGGCTTCTGATACAGTTCGATCATCACACCGCCCGTGCTCTTGGGGTGGACGAAGGCGTAGCGCGTGCCGTCAGCGCGCGTGCGCGGCGTCTCGTTAATCAATTCGAAACCCTGCGCGGCGATCTGCGCCAGCGCCGCCTCGATATCCTCCACGCCTAGGCACAGGTGATGCATCCCCCCGCCGTGCTTGGCCAGGTAACGGGCAATGCCGCTGTCGTCGCTTGTCGGTTTCAGCAGCTCGACGTGCGCCCCGCCTATGGTTAGGAACGCGGCCTGTACGGCTTCGGTCGGTATGTCCTCAATACGGTCGAGGGCCAGCCCCAGCGCGTCGCGCCAGAACCTGAGCGCCGCGTCCAAGTCCTCGACAACGACGGCCAAGTGGTCAATGTGTACGGCGGGCATCCAGTTTCCTTTCGTGTCGTAACTGCGCATGCATGACTCAAGGGGTGATTATAGCGGGCTGGATGCTATAATCGGTAAACATGCTGCGGCGGTATCAGGCCTGGCACTTAGTCCTTACTGGAGGCTTGCTGACGATGGTTGCACCCGCTGATCTGGGCGAGCTGCTGCTCCCCGTTATCACCGAGGAACACGAAGCGCTGCGCAAGGCTGTGCGCGACTTCGCCCGCAAGGAGATCGCGCCGATTGCCGCCGAGTACGACGAGAGCGGCGAATTTCCGCTGGAGACCGTGCGCCAGATGGGCGCAATGGGGCTGATGGGCATTGAAGTGCCGGAGGAATACGGCGGCGCAGGCATGGACACGCTGGCATATGTCCTGACCATGATCGAGATCGCCAAGGCCGACGCCAGCCACAGCACTATCCTGAGCGTGAACAACTCGCTCTACTGCCACGGCATCATGAAGTTCGGCACGGAAGAACAGAAGCGCAAATTCGTTACGCCTGTGGCCAGCGGCGAGAAGATCGGCGCGTACAGCCTCACCGAGCCGATGTCCGGCAGCGACGCGGGCACGATGGCCAGCCGAGCTGTCCTCAACGCCGCTGGCACGCATTACGTTATCAACGGGCGCAAGAGCTGGGTCACCAGCGGCCCAGTGGCCGATTACGTGGTGCTGTTTACTATGACCGCGCCGGAGAAGGGCCACAAAGGGATCACCGCGTTTTTGATCGAGACTGACCGGCCCGGCTTCATCCGCGGTAAAAAAGAGCCGAAGCTGGGCATCCGCGCCAGCGCCACCAGCGAGCTGGTGTTCGACAGCTACGAGTGCCCGGTCGAGAACGTGCTGGGACAGCCAGGAGAGGGGTTCAAGATCGCCATGACCGTGCTCGACGCTGGACGCATCGGCATCGCGGCGCAGGCGCTGGGCATCGCTGAGGCGGCTTACGAGGCGGCGGTCGAGTATGCGCGCACGCGCCAGGCGTTCGGCGGGCCAATCGGCCAGCAGCAGATGATCCAGCAGAAGATCGCCGACATGAAGACGCGCATTGAGGCCAGCCGCCTGCTGATTTACAACGCTGTCGCTGCTAAGGAGCGCAGCAAGCGCACCGGCGGCCGCTACACTGTAGAGGCCAGCATGGCCAAGCTGTTCGCCAGCGAAACGGCCATGTTTGTCACCGACGAGGCCGTGCAGATTCACGGCGGCATGGGCTACAGCAAGGAGATGCCGGTCGAGCGCTACTACCGCGACGCGCGCATCACGCGCATCTACGAGGGCACGAGCGAGATTCAGCGCCTGGTGATTGCCCGCAGCGAACTAGGGCTGCGCTAGCAGGGGCGTGAATAACGGCGCTGGCACAGGCAGCAGTGGCCCCAGCCGATCTATCGGCTTGTGCGTCGGTGCTGCTCAAGGTTTATGAAAAAAGTGACGTTTGAAGCCGAAAAGGAAGCTGATTCATGAAAGCAGCAGTGATCACCGGGCACGGCGGGCTGGACGTTGTCGGCGTGGCCGACGACCTGCCTGTGCCAGAGCCAGGGCCAGGCGAGGTGCGCATCAAAGTGCACGCTGCCGCGCTCAACCGGCTCGACCTGTGGGTGCGGGCAGGCTGGCCTGGTCTTGAACTCAAGCTGCCGCACGTCACCTGCGCTGACGGCGCGGGCGTAGTGGACGCGGTCGGCCCCGGCGTGACGTCCTATGCGCCCGGCGACCGTGTGGCGGTCAACCCGACGATCGTGCCGCCAGACAGCCCGTCGCTGCTGACGGGCATGGAGAACCAGGCGCGCATCAGCATCTTGGGCGAGCACGCGCCCGGCTTGGCCAGCGAGTACGCTGTTGTGCCGGCGCGCAACCTGATTAGAGTGCCCGATCACGTGGATTTCGCCACCGCTGCTGCCGCTGGCTTGGTTTATCTGACAGCATGGCACTCGCTCATCACGCGGGGCGGGCTGCGCCCCGGCGAGACCGTGCTGGTGGTGGGCGCAGGCGGCGGCGTTAACACGGCCAGCATCCAGATCGCCAAGCTGGCCGGCGCGACAGTCTGCGTTGTTGGCAGCAGCGCCGAGAAATGCGCGCGCGCCCAAGAGATCGGCGCTGACGTGACTATCAACCGGCAGGAAACGCCGGAATGGTCGCGCGAGGTCTACCGGCTGACCGATAAGCAGGGTGTGGATGTCGTGGTGGACAACGTCGGCCAGGACACATTTACCAGCAGCATTCGCTGCGCGCGCATTGGCGGGCGAATTCTTGTTGTGGGCAACACCAGCGGGCCGTTTGTGAACCTTGACCTGCGCCAGGTTTTCGCCCGACAGGTGAGCATTATCGGCAGCACCATGGGGCCGCAGCAGGACTACATCCGCGTGATGAACTTGGTGTTCGCTGGCCGGCTGCGTCCTGTGATCGGCGCGCGCCTGCCGCTGGCCGAGCACCGCGAAGCGCAGCGCCGACTAGAAGATTTCGAGGTGTTCGGCAAGGTCGTGCTCGACGTGGCGCGGTGACCGGCTGTGTTCGAACACACGGAACGCCACGCCGCGCTGCTGCGCGACATCGCCGAGGCGCTCGAGCTGCCGCCAGTGCGCCGGCTGGCACGCGCGCCGGGCGTGTGCGCTGTCTGCCGGGTGACGGTGCACCATGACGACCAGCGCGCCCTGGACTCGGTAGCAACGATCACCCGCGACAGCGCGGGTGTGGCGCTGGAGGTGCGCTATGAAGGGCTGCGCTATCTGCAACCAGTTCGCTATGCGCTAACCCTAGATCGCCTGACGGCGCTGCTGCTGGCCTGGCAGCGGGCCGGTTTCGACCGACTGCGCGACCAGCCAGGGCTGCCGCTGCACGGCGTGGACTTGTGGCTGCTGGAGCGCGCCGCGGGCACGTTCGTTCACTCGGTGATTGTTGCGCCGCAAACGGCCGCTGGCCAGCATGCGGCGCTGGTCGCGGCTGTGCGCGAGCACCTGCCCGAAGCCCTGCGCGAGGTCGTCTGAGGCCTGCTATCTTCCGGTCAGGAGTCTGTAGGTGCGGCATGAGCCAAAACAGCTACACCGAAACTGAGGTCAAACTGTACGTGCCTGATCTGACGGCGGTTGAACAGCGCCTGCGGGCCGCCGGAGCGCGGCTGGTCGCGCCGCGCGTGCTTGAGCGCAACGTGCGCTACGACACGGCCGACGGCCGTCTGGCCGCCAGTGGCCAAGTGCTGCGGCTGCGCCAGGACACGCGTGTGCGCCTGACGTACAAAGATCAGGGCGCAGCGCTGGAGAACGACGCCCTTACGCGCTTCGAGGCCGAGGTTGAGGTGAGCGATTTCGACACCACGCAGACGATCCTGGCAAAGCTGGGCTACACGCCGAGCATGGCCTACGAGAAGTACCGCACGACGTACACACTGGACGAGGTTGAGGTTGCGCTGGACGAGCTGCCCCTCGGCAGCTTTGTCGAGATCGAGGGCGAGGTGGATGCCATCGAACAAGCAGTCGCTCGCCTGGGCCTGTCTGCTGCTCGCCGCTACCCACACAGCTACGCCAAGCTGTTTGACCACGCGCGGCACAACCTAGGGCTGGCGTTCACTGATTTGACGTTCGCCAATTTCGCCGGGATCAGCGTGCCGGAAGCGGCCCTGGCCGCGCCGGGGAAGGAGTGATTGAATGGCTTTCAACACTGAAGTCGGCATGAGCGCAGCTGACTTTGTGCGCCTGTATGACGCTGAGGGGCCGTTTGAGCTGATTGATAGGGAGCGTGTGCCCTTGAGTCTGAACGTGTTTGGGCCGGTGTATTATGCCAACCGGATCGCGCAGACGACCCTTACAGGTGATCAACGCCTGACCGCTGGCGACATCCTCCCCGGCTTCGATATCACCGTTGCACAGATTTTCGCCCGAATGGATACGGACACATGACAGATACCAGAGTGACCGACAGCATCGCGGAAGCCAAGCGCCGCTGGGAGCAGGAGAAAGTGGAACCGGCGCTGAAGAAAGCGCCGGAGCGCCGCCAGCAGTTCACCACATCGTCGCTGCCAGTCGAGCGCCTGTACACGCCGGACGACGCGCCGATAGACTATCTCGCTGACTTGGGGTTCCCCGGCGAATACCCCTTCACGCGCGGCGTGCAGCCTACTATGTACCGCAGCCGCCTGTGGACGATGCGCCAGTACGCCGGCTTTGGCACAGCGGAAGAGTCTAACGCGCGCTACCGCTTCCTGCTCGAACAGGGCCAGAGCGGTCTGTCGGTGGCCTTTGACCTGCCGACGCAGATCGGCTACGACGCCGACGACCCGATGGCCGAGGGCGAGGTAGGCAAGGTGGGCGTGAGCATCAGCAGTCTGCGCGACATGGAGATGCTGTTCGACCAGATTCCGCTGGACAAAGTCTCCACCAGCATGACGATCAACGCGCCGGCGGCGGTGCTGCTGGCGATGTACATCGCCGTTGGCAAGCGTCAGGGCGTGAGCGCCGATAAGCTGCGCGGCACGGTGCAGAACGACATCCTCAAGGAGTACATCGCGCGCGGCACGTATATCTTCCCGCCGCGCCCGTCCATGCGCCTGATTACCGACCTGTTCGCCTACTGCAAGGCGCATGTGCCGCACTGGAACACGATCAGCATCAGCGGCTATCACATCCGCGAGGCGGGCAGCACTGCCGTGCAGGAGGTGGCGTTCACGCTGGCGAACGGCATCGCGTACGTGGAAGCGGCGCTCAGCGCTGGGCTGTCGGTGGACGAGTTCGCGCCGCAGCTTTCGTTTTTCTTCAACGCGCACAACAACTTCCTAGAGGAAATCGCCAAGTTCCGCGCGGCGCGCAAGCTGTGGGCGCGCATCATGCGCGAGCGCTTCGGCGCGCAGGACCCGCGCAGCTTGGCGCTGCGCTTCCACACGCAGACCGGCGGCAGCACGCTCACAGCGCAGCAGCCGCAGAACAACGTGGTGCGCGTGGCGCTGCAGGCGCTGGCGGCGGTGTTGGGCGGCACGCAGTCGCTGCACACCAACAGCATGGACGAGGCGCTGGCGCTGCCGACTGAGAGCGCGGTGCAGCTAGCGCTGCGCACGCAGCAGATCATCGCCTATGAGACCGGCGCAGCTGACAGCGTGGACCCGCTGGCGGGCAGCTACATGATTGAGGCGCTCACGCGGCAGATCGCTGAGCAGGCCGCCGATTACATCCAGCGCATTGACGAGATGGGCGGCGCGCTGGCTGCCATTGAGGCCGGTTTCATCAACCTGGAGATTCAGGACGCTGCTTACGCCTATCAGCAGGCGGTTGAGAGCGGCGAGCAGATCATCGTGGGCGTCAACCGCTTTACCGCTGATGAAACGCACGAGCCGGACATCCTGCGCGTTGACCCGGCTATCGAGGCCGCGCAGCGTGCCCGCCTGGCCGAGCTGCGCGCCCGACGCGACAGCGCCCGCGTGGCCGAGCTGCGCGGCCGCTTGGAGACGGCGGCGCGCGGCAGCGACAACCTGATGCCGCTGTTCATCGAGTGTGTCGAGAACGATGTCACACTGGGCGAAATCTGCCACACGCTGCGCGGCGTGTTCGGCGAGTACCGGCCCAGCGTTACGATTTAGCGCGGGGCAAGCAAACGGGGCTGCCCGGCATGCCAGGCAGCCCCATCTCTGTCGCAGTCCGGCAGAACTCAGTCGTAGAGGACGGCGGCGATTTCCTCGTCGTCCACGTTGGTGGCGTCGTACCAGAAGAAGCCGGTGTCAATGACCGGGTCCAGCTCCTCGCCGCGCAGCGCCTTGACAGCCGCCTCGACAGCCTTGTAGCCGATACCGATGGGGTTCTGCGTGATCGAGCCAGCAATGATGCCGTCACGGATAGCCTGAACCTGCTGCGCGCCGGAGTCATAGCCGATCACCACCAGCTTGCCCTGCATGTTCAGCTCAATCACTGCGTTCAGCACGCCGATGATCGAACCCTCGTTAGCGCCGAAAAAGCCCTTCAGATCGGGGTTGGCCAGGATGATGGCCTTGGCGATGTCTGTCGAGCGCAGGTGGTCGCCGCCGCCATACTGCACGTCTACGACGGTGATGTCCGGGTAGGCTTCGGCGATGCGCTCGGTGAAGCCGGCTACGCGGTCAATGCCGGTGCGGCTGGTCTGGTCGTGGGCGATCACCGCAACTTTCCCCTCGCCGCCGATTAGCTCGGCCATCATGTCGGCGGCCAGCGCGGCAGCGGCCACGTTGTCGGTGGCGGCTGTTGCCAGCGGGATGTCGCTGTCCACGCCGGAGTCAAAGGCGATCACCGGAATGCCCTCAGCCTGAGCGCGCTCCAGCAGCGGGATGGCGGCGATGCTGTCCAGCGCGGCAAACACCAGCGCGTCCGGGCCTTTGTCGAGGGCGGTCTGCAGCATTTCAAGCTGCTTGTCCACCATCGCCTCGGTCTCCGGGCCTTCGAAGGTGACGGTCACGCCGCAGTCTTCGGCGGCCATCTCGGCGCCCAGCTTAACAGCCTGCCAGAACTGGTGCTGGAAGCCTTTGGAAATCACCGGGATGTAGATGTCCAGCTCCCGCATCTCGGCAGCAATTTCCTCGGTGCAGTACGGGACATCCTCTTCCATTTCTTCTTCCGGCTCCGGGGTCGCTTCCTGGCTGAACACGGCGCCGGAGAGCAGGACTGCCAGCAGCAGGGCCAGCAGCAGGCTCAACAGACGGATAGTTTTCATCTTTTCGTGCCTCCTCAAGTTGATTCGAACCAAATGCGAGCAATCGTTCCAATGTTGTTTATGAAACCGCTTGGCACGTCTTCAGCATCACCTCCTCTCGCACCCGCTTTCGAGCGACGCGCCGCCGCGGCGCTGTGTGTCCATCAGTTGACGCGGCGGCGGATGATGTCCAAGTAAACCGCCAGGATCACGATCGCGCCGGTCACGACCGTCTGCCACTCCTGCGGCACGGCAAGCATACGCAGCCCGTTGACCAGCACGCTCATGACAAACGCGCCGATAATCGTGCCCATGATCGTTCCCTCGCCGCCGCGCAGCGACGTGCCGCCGATCACCACCGCCGCGATTGCGTCCAGCTCGTAGCCCTGGCCGAGCGCGGGCTGCGCCGAATTCAGGCGGGCCGCCATCAGCACGCCGCCCAGGCCGGCGAAGATGCCGCACAGCGTGTACACGGCGATTTTCCAGAAGCGTGTGTTCACGCCAGAGAGGCGCGTGGCTTCCTCATTGCTGCCCAGCGCGAAGGTGTAGCGGCCCAGCACGGTGCGGCCCAGGATGAAGCTGGCGACAATCGCGGCCCCGAACAGGATGAACACGGCGTTGGGAATGTCCAGGCCGGGGATGATCGAGCCGCTCACCGATCCCATCGCGATCTGGCGGAACTCTGGCGTTTCGTTGAAGTAGATGGGCTTCAGGCCGGAGATCACAAGCGACAGGCCCTTGGCGATGTACATCATGCCCAGCGTGGCGATGAACGGCGGAATCCGCATCCGCGCGATGACCACGCCGTTGACAAAGCCGGCCAGCGCGCCGGTCAAAATGCCTCCCAGCACGCCGACGGGCAGAGGCAGCTGCCAGAAAGTAATAAACACGCCGGTCATTACCGCTGAGAACGTCATTACTGTGCCGATGGAAAGGTCAATGCCGCCGGTGATGATGACGTAGGTCACGCCCAGCGCCAGCACGCCGTTGACGGCTGTTGCCAGCAGAATGCCGATGATGTTGTTAAATTGGAGGAAGTTGGGCGACGCGAGCGAGAACACGACAATCAGCACGATCAGCGCGGCAAAGGCCAGCACGCGCTGGGTCGCATCGGACCGGATGAGCGAGCGGTAGCGCGCGCCGGCGGCTGGGGTGGGGGTAACGGAAACGTCCATAGCTAAGCATTCCCAAGTTCTGTGGCCGTCTGGAAGAGGGTGTCGCTCTGCATGATGCCGCCGCGCTGGGTGGCGTAGGTCATGATCTTTTCCTGGGTAGCCTCTGCGCTGCTCAGTTCGCCAGTGATACGCCCCTCGCACATAACGATAATCCGGTGGCTCATGCGCAGTATTTCGGGCAGCTCCGACGAAATCATGATGATGGATTTGCCCTGCTGCGCCAGGTCGTTGAGCAGGCGGTAGATTTCGCTCTTCGCGCCCACGTCAATGCCGCGCGTTGGCTCGTCAAAGATGAGGATGTCGGTGTCGGCCGTCAGCCACTTGGCGATTACGACCTTCTGCTGGTTGCCACCGCTGAGGTTGCGCACTTTTTGCTGCAGGCTGGGCGTCTTGATAGAGAGCGCTCTGACGAAGTGGGCGGCAGTGGCGCGGGTCTCGGCGCTTTTCACCAGGCCAAGCCGATTGAGAAACTTGCGGAAGGCGGCCAGCACGACGTTGGCTTCTACGTCCATGCCCAGCGTCAGGCCGTAGCGTTTGCGGTCTTCCGATAAGTAGCCGATGCCGTAGCGCACGGCGTCGCTGGGGCTTTTGATGGTAACGCGCCTGCCTTTCACGTAAATCTCGCCGGAGTCGATCGGGTCTGCGCCGAAGATGGCGCGCGCCACTTCGGTGCGGCCTGCGCCCATCAGGCCGGCGAAACCCAGTATCTCGCCGCGGTAGAGCGTGAAGCTGACGTCTTTGATCACGCGCCCGCGGTTGAGGCCGCGCACCTCCAGCACTGGTTCGCGGCTGGGCGCTTCTGGCACCTCAGGCGCGCTCTCGAAGATGGTGCGCCCCACCATCATGCTGATAATCTGCTCGATCTTGGCCTGCGGCGTGGGCACGGTGTCTATGTAGTGCCCGTCGCGCATGACGGTGATGCGATCCGATATCTGCTTCAGCTCTTCCAGCCGGTGGCTGATGTAGACGATGCCTACGCCGCTGTCGCGCAGCCGGCGGATGATGACGAACAGCTCATCAATTTCGGCTTCGGTCAGCGCTGCGGTCGGCTCGTCCATGATGAGCACGTCGGCGTTCTGCGACAGCGCCTTAGCGATCTCGACCATCTGCTGCTTGGCCACTGTGAGATCGGCCACTTTGGTGCGCGGACTCAGCTTCAGGTGCAACGTTTCCAGCAGCTCTTCGGTCTGCTTGTTGATCTGCTTGTCGTCCAGCACGAAGCGCAGGCGGGCGCGCGGCTCGCGGCCAATGAAGATGTTCTGCGCCACCGTTAAGTCGGGCATCAGGTTGAGTTCCTGGTGGATCATGTTGATGCCCAGGAGCTGGGCCGCGCGCGGGTTGGGGATTTCGACCTCGCGCCCCTTGACGGTGATCACGCCGGCGTCTTTGGTGTACACGCCGGCCAGCACTTTCATCAGCGTGGATTTGCCGGCTCCGTTTTCGCCCACTAGGGCGTGCACTTCCCCGGCGCGCAGGTCAAAGCGGCACTGCGAGAGCGCGTGGACGCCCGGAAAGGACTTCTCTATCCCTTCCATGACTACGATATAATCGCTCATTGCCACCCTCTGCGCCGATAAGAAAGTTATTCGTTAACAGTTCGCTTTTACTTTAATCGCCAAATAACGCCGTGTATGTTATGGTTAACATAACACAAGTCACGACCGGTGTCAAATGGATCGCGGGCAGGCCGCCGCCTATGTCACCACACCAATCGTGAGCATGAGATTGGCCCACACGCGGGCCTCTCCGGTGGCGATCACCAGTCCCACTTCGGGCCGGCGGGCCAGATCGTAGAAGGCGAAGCGCTCCACCGGCTGCAGCGCCACGCCGGGCAGCAGCGCGCGGAACTCTGCCCACACAGGCGGCTCGCTGCCGTCATACGGCTGCATGACGTGCGCCGCCTCGACGGGAATGGCGGCTGCCAGCGGCTCCAGCACGTCGGTTACGCTGACCAGCCCAGGCCGCAGGTTGAGGAACACGCGCGCAGCCGTGGGGTTGGTGTGTGTGCCGAACGGGAAGTTGCCGTCGGCGATCAACACCAGGCTGCCGTGTCCCATACCGCCCAGCGCACCGAGAATGCCTGGGTGGATAAGGTGTGTGCGCAGCATTTTATTGTCCTTTCTGTCTGGGCTGCGAGGATTACGTCCCCGTGCCCAAGTATAGCCCTGTGCGTGCCGATGTGCACACGCAGTTCGTTGGATGAGCGGCGCTAGGCGGCTGCAGGCGGCGGCCCGCTGGATTGGCGCACAATCAGCTCGGGGGGCAGAACGATTTCCTGGGGGGCCGGCGGGCCGCCCTCGGCCAGGCGTTCGAGCAGCAGGGCAGTCGCGCGGCGGCCCATCTCATAGGCAGGCTGGGCGGCCACCGTCAGGAATGGGTCAATGACTGCTGCGGCGGGCAGGTCGTCGAACGTCACCAGCGAGAGATCGTCCGGCACGCGCAGCCTGGCCTCGCGCAGGGCGCGCAGCGCGCCGATTGCGATGAAGTTGTTGCCGGTGAATAGAGCCGTGGGCGGCTGGCGCAGCGCCAGCGCTGCCCGAGCCATCGTGTAGCCGCTCTGCTGTGTGAAGCTGCCGTAGCGCACCAAGGCCGGCTCAGGCGTCAGGCCGGATTCGGCCAGCGCACGCTGATAGCCCGCTACCCGGTCAGCCGCGGTCGAGACCGCCTCCGGGCCGCTGAGCGCGGCAATACGCCGGTGGCCCAGCTCAAGCAGGTGGCGCACCAGGGCGTAAGCGCCCTGTTCGGAGTCGCCGCGGACGGTGTCAGCGTCTGTGCCAGGGATGCGCCGATCGAGCACCACGAAGCGCACGCCGCGCTCGCGCAGGAATGTGACGGACTCTGGCGCGGACTGCGCCGGAACGAGCAGCACGCCGTCCACCTGTTTCTGCACCAGCACGTTGAGGTAGCTGGCCTCTTTTTCCTCGGATTCGTCGGTGTTGCAGAATATCACGCTGAAGCCCTGTTCGCTGGCTGTGTCCTCAACGCCGCGCGCCAGGGTGGTAAAGAAGGGGTTGGTGATGTCGGTGAGGACCAGCGCCAGGGTTTTGGTCTGCTTGAAGCGCAGGCCGCGCGCCAGCGCGTTGGGTACGTAGCCCAACTCGGCGATCGCCTGCTCCACACGCTGGCGCGTTTCCTGGCTGATATAGCCGGAGTTGTTGATAACGCGCGACACCGTCATGGCCGACACGCCGGCCCGTTTAGCAACATCCTCTATTGTGCTCATATAATCTGTGTTAACGATAACATATTTTTCATAACTTACCACAAAATACAATTGATGTCAACAATAACGTGGCGCGGGGGCCGCCGGCGCGGTATGTTTGGAGAAACGCCCAAACCGCACGCAAGGAGTCACGCTGCAATGCCGCTCGACGCCGCCGGCCAGTTCGTCCTCAGCCGCGCCTACAGTCCAGTGGACATCCGGGGGGCAGTAGGAACCGAAGTGCAGCCAGAGGACGGCCGCCGTCTGGGCCGAGCTGTTGCCTGCTGGCTGGAGCGCGCCGGCTTGGAGAAGCGCGTGGTGGTGGGCGGCGATCACCGGCTGTCCACGCCGGCGCTGAAGGCGGCGCTGCTGGACGGCCTGCTCGGCGCAGGCTGCCATGTGCTCGACCTGGGCACTGTGCCGACGCCGGCGTTTTTCCTGGCGTGCAAGCACTATTACGCCAGCGGCGTGCAGGTGACCGCGTCGCACAATCCGCCAGGCGACAACGGCTTCAAAGTGCAGCTTGGCCCAACCCCAAACACCGAAGCGGAGTTCCGCGAGCTGTGGGCGCTGGTGGCGCAGGGCGCCAGCGGCAGCGGCAGCGGCAGCCTTGAGCCAGCCGACTTCCTGAACATTTACCTGGCGCGCCTGCGGGCCAGCGCGCCGCGCCTGGACGGGCTGCGCGTGGTGGTGGACGCCGGCAACGGCGTGTGCGGCCCCTTCGCGGCCAGCTTGTTCCGCGGCGCAGGCGCACAGGTAGACGCGCTGTTCTCTGAGCCAGACGGCCACTTCCCCAACCGCAGCCCGGATTCGTCGCGCGCTGCCAGCCTGATTCCGCTGGGGCGGCGCGTGGTGGAGACTGGGGCGGCACTAGGCATCGCCTACGACGGCGACGGCGACCGGGCCGGCTTCACCGACGAGCTGGGGCGGCCGCTGGGCAGCGACGCGGCCTTTGTCCTGTTCATCCGCGATGTGCTCCGCCGCCAGCCCGGCGTCGTGATCCATGACATCAAGTGTTCCGATATCGTCCCGCGCGAGGTGCGCGCCCTGGGCGGCACGCCCATCATGGAGAAGACCGGCCACGCCTACATCAAGCGGTCGTTCGTGCTGCGCGAAGCGCTGCTGGCCGGCGAGCTGACCGGGCACTTCGCCTTTCGGGAATGGGGCACGGACGACGGCATGTACGCCTCGTTGGTGATGGCCCGCATCGTGCGCGCGCTGGATCGCCCGCTTTCAGCGGCGGTGGACGCTATCCCGCGCTATCACATCACGCCGGACATCCGCATTCGCATGGATACGGCGGAGATCGAGGACGTGCTGGAAACGCTGCGCAGCCGGCTGGCTGGCGAGGGCGAGATCATCACGCTGGACGGCGTGCGCGCGCAGTTTGCCGATGGCTGGGGCCTGGCGCGCGCCTCGATTACCGCGCCGGAGCTGACGCTGCGCTTTGAGGGCTACACCGAGAACGGGCTGCGGCAAACCGTGCAGCGCTTCGTCCGCGCCTGCCCGGCCTTGGCTCCACACTTAGCCGAAACACCAGGGGAGCGCGCAGACCATGTACGTGATGGGCATTGACCTGGGCAGCGGCGGCGTGCGCGTCGTGATCTGCGACAGTCGCGGCGTGGTCGCCGCTGAGGCCGGCCAGGGTTTTGCGCCAGATGTTGACCTGCCGCCTGCCGGCCCCAGCTATCACGAGCAAGATGTCAGCCAGTGGTGGCCAGCCGCCCAGGCCGCCATCCGCGCGGCGCTGGCGCAGGCCGGCAGCGTGGGCGTCAGCCCGCAGGCGGTGCGCGCGCTGGCGGTGACGTCTACGTCAGGCACGCTCGTGCCGCTGGGCGCGGATCGCCGCCCGCTCGGCCCTGCTCTGATGTACAACGACAGCCGCGCTGTCGCGCAGGCTGAGCAGCTCAACGCGCTGGCGGCGGACTTCAACGCGCGGCTGGGGCGGTCGTTCCAGCCGTCGTTCGGGCTGTGCAAAATCCTGTGGGTGGCGCAGCACGACCCCGCCCGCTTTGCCCAGGTGGCGCTGTGGGCGCACGCCGGAGACTACCTCGTCGGCTGCCTCACCGGCGTCTACGACGTCTCGGATTACTCGACCGCGCTCAAGACCGGCTACGACCTGCTCGAGCAGCGCTGGCCGGCGTTTATCGCGCAAACCGGCATTCCGCTTGAGCGGCTGCCGCGCATAGTCGCGCCGGGCGCGGTCATCGGGAGCGTGTCTGCTTCCGCCGCTGAAGCAACCGGCCTGGCGCTGGGCACGGTTGTGCGGGCCGGCATGACCGACGCCAGCGCTGCGCTGCTGGCTTCTGGCGCTGCCCGGCCGGGCGAGTGGAACAGCACGCTGGGGACGACGCTGGTGCTGAAGGGCATCAGCGAGACTCTCGTGCGCGATCCGCTGGGCCGCGTCTACTGCCATCTGCACCCGCTGGGCTGGTGGCTGCCGGGCGCGGCCAGCAGCGTGGGCGGCGAGCGGCTGCGCGCGCTGGCGGCTGGCCAGTCTATGGCGCTGCTGGATCAGCAGGCGGCTGCGCGCGGCCCATCGCGTCTGGTGATGTACCCGCTGGCCCGCCGCGGCGAGCGTTTCCCGTTTGTCGCGCCAGACGCTGAGGGCTTCGTGATCGGCCAGCCGGAGAACGACACCGACCTCTACCGCGCCTGTCTAGAGGGGGTGGCGCTGGTTGAGCGGCTGTGCTACGACGTGCTGGCTGAGCTGGGCGCGCCTGCCGGCGAGCGGCTCTACGTCACCGGCGGGGGCAGCCGCAGCGCGGTGTGGAATCAAATCCGCGCCGACGCGCTGGGCCGCCAGCTCGCCCGGCCGGAGCAGCCGGAGTCGGCGTTTGGGGCGGCGCTGCTGGCCGCTGCCGGCACGCTCTACGACGATGTGGCACAGGCGGCCCGCGCTATGGTGCGGATCGCGTCGGTTGTTGACCCTGACCCAGCCGCTCAGGCGCACTATGACGACCAATATGCCCGTCTGGTTGAGGCGTGCCGCGCGCGCGGCTACTTATGATCGCCGAGTCGGTTAGCTGGGCAGCACAGTGGAGCAGCAGCAATGCACGACGTAGTGAACCATATCGAGCGCGTGGGCGTGGTGGCGATCCTGCGCGTCAGCCGGCCGGGGGCGCTGCTGGCCGCCGCCGACGCTGTCCAAGCGGGCGGCATCACCGCCATTGAGGTGACGATGACGACACCCGGCGCGCTGGGCGTGATCGAACAGGTGCGGGCGCGCAGCGGCGGCGCTGTTGTGTTCGGCGCAGGGACGGTGCTCGACCCGGAAACAGCGCGGGCCTGCATTTTGGCCGGCGCGCAGTTCATCGTCACCCCCACCGTAAACCTTCAGACAATCGCGCTGTGCCGGCGCTACAGCGTGCCGGTAGTGGCCGGGGCCTACACGCCGACCGAAATTCTCACCGCCTGGGAAGCCGGCGCTGATGTGGTCAAGGTGTTCCCCGCCGACAACCTCGGGCCGAGGTTCATCAGGGCGGTGAGAGCGCCGCTGCCACAGGTCAGGCTGCTGCCCACCGGCGGCGTGACACTGGACAACGCGGCTGATTTCATCCGGGCAGGCGCGATCGCCGTGGGCGTGGGCAGCGAGCTGGTCAGCCAGGCGCTGCTCGACGCGGGCGACTTCTCCAGCCTCACAGCCCGAGCGCGCGAGTTCCGCGCCGCAGTGGACAGCGCGCGGCAGCCTTAAGCGCCGCCAGGCGAAAGAATAGGGAAATCGAATCGCCAGCTCTCCCAATATATAATGGTTGAAAAAAGAGGGCTTGTGAGCGATGACGACTGTTCTTACTGAAGGGGCGCTGCTGTGGACGCCAACGCCTGACGTAATCGAGAGCGCTAACCTGACGCGCTACCGGCACTGGCTGGCGCAGACGCGCGGCCTGCACTTCGCCGGCTATGACGACCTGTGGCGCTGGTCGGTGGAACGGCTCGACGATTTTTGGGCCAGCCTCTTTGCCTATTTCAATGTGCGGCACAGCGCAGCCTGGACCGCGCCGCTGGCGGCCCGCGCTATGCCCGGCGCGCGATGGTTTCCCGGCGCGCGCCTGAACTACGCCGAGAACATTTTCACCCGCATGACCGACGCGCGCCCGCCGCTGCTGTATCAGCGCGAGGGCGGCCCACTGGTCGAACTGAGCTGGCGCGAGATATACGACCGAACTGCGCGGCTGGCGGCGGCGCTGCGCGCCTGGGATGTGCAGCCCGGCGACCGAGTGGTGGGGTATTTGCCCAACGCGCCGGCGGCGATCGTCGCGCTTCTTGCGGCGGCCAGTCTAGGCGCGGTGTGGTCGAGCTGTGCGCCGGAGTTCGGCGCGCGCAGCGTGCTGGATCGCTTCGCGCAGATTGAGCCGAAAGTGCTGGTCGCGGCGGCGGGCTACACCTACGGCGGCCAGCGCTTCGACCGGCGCGAGACAATCGCGGCGCTGCAGGCCGGGCTGCCTACGCTGGCGCGCACTGTGATTGTAGGCGACGATCGCTCGGATGCTGACGGGCTGACCGATGCCGTGTGGTGGGACGACGTTCTCGCCGCTGCTCCCACAGCCGAGCTGACGTTCGAACAAGTCCCGTTCGACCATCCGCTGTGGGTGCTGTACTCGTCCGGCACAACCGGCCTGCCCAAGCCGATCGTGCACGGGCACGGCGGCATCGTGCTGGAGCACCTTAAAATGGCCGTGCTGCACAACGACCTGCGGCCGGGCGATCGCTTCTTCTGGTACACCAGCACCGGCTGGATGATGTGGAATTACCTGGTGGGCGCGCTGCTGGCCGGCGCGACGATTATCCTGTACGATGGCAGCCCAGCTTACCCTAACATGAACGCGCTGTTCGCGCTGGCCGAGGCCAGCGGCATGACCTACTTTGGCACGTCGGCGGCGTTTATCAGCGCCTGCATGAAGGCCGGCCTTCGCCCCAACCAGCGCTTTGACCTGAGCCGGATTCGCGCGCTCGGCTCGACCGGCTCGCCGCTGACCGCTGAGGGATTCGCCTGGGTCTACGAGAACGTCAACCAGACGCTGGCGCTGGAGTCGCTGAGCGGCGGCACGGACGTGTGCACGGCGTTCGTTGGCGGCGTGCGCGTCAAGCCGATTTACGCCGGCGAGATTCAAGGCGCAGCGCTGGGCGCGCACGTGCAGGCGTTCAACGAGCGGGGCCAGCCGGTGGTAGACGAAGTCGGAGAGCTGGTCATCACTGCGCCGATGCCGTCTATGCCGCTCTACTTCTGGAACGACCCGGACATGGCGCGCTACCGCAGCGCGTACTTTGACGTGTACCCCGGCGTTTGGCGGCATGGCGATTGGATCAAGTTCAACCAGCGCGGCGGCTGCGTGATCTACGGCCGGTCTGACTCGACGATCAACCGGCAGGGCGTGCGCATCGGCACAAGCGAATTGTACCGCGCTGTCGAAGCGCTGCCGGAGGTGCTGGACAGCCTGGCGATTGACTTGGAGCTGCTGGGGCGTGAGTCGCGCCTGATCCTGTTTGTGGCCCTGCGCGACGGGGCCGCGCTGGACGACAGCCTGCAGGGGCGCATCCGGCAGGCGCTGCGCGAACAGGTGTCGCCGCGCCACGTGCCGGATGAGATCGTGCAGATCGAGCAGGTGCCGTACACGTTGAGCGGCAAGAAGCTGGAAGTGCCGGTGCGCAAAATCCTGCTGGGGATGGA